>CAVRHN010000009.1:0-641667 GCA_963721025.1 uncultured Alphaproteobacteria bacterium
TCATGATCTGATCGAGCACCTGCTCGTGCACGGTGGGATTGAGGATCGGGCAGAGCACTTCGACGCGACGGTCGAGGTTGCGCGGCATGATGTCGGCGGACGAGATATAAAGCGCGGCCTTCGGATGCGGCAGACTGTGGCCGGAGCCGAAGCAATAGATGCGGCCGTGTTCGAGGAAGCGGCCGACGATGGACTTGACGCGGATATTCTCGGACAGGCCGGGAACCCCCGGCCGCAGGCAGCAGATGCCGCGCACCACCAGTTCGATCGCCACGCCCGCGCTCGAAGCGCGATAGAGCGCATCGATGATATCGGCATCGACCAGCGCATTCATCTTCATCCAGATGGCGGCCGGACGGCCGGCCTTGGCGTGGGCGATCTCCTCTTCGATGTGGGCGTGGATGCGCTTGCGCAACGTCAGCGGCGAGACCGCCATGCGCTCGAGCTCGGCGGGCTCCGCATAGCCGGTGACGTAATTGAACACGCGCGTGACATCGCGGGCGATGGCGGGATCGGCGGTGAAGAACGACAGGTCGGTATAGATGCGCGCGGTCACCGGATGATAATTGCCGGTGCCGACATGCACATAGGAGGCCAGCGCGGCACCCTCGCGGCGGACCACCAGCGAAAGCTTGGCATGGGTCTTGAGCTCGAGGAACCCGTACACCACCTGCACGCCGGCGCGTTCGAGATCGCGCGCCCAGCGGATATTGGCCTCCTCGTCGAAGCGCGCCTTGAGCTCGACGACCGCGGTGACCGATTTGCCGGCTTCGGCGGCTTCGGCGAGTGTCTTGACGATCGGCGAGTCGGCCGAGGTGCGGTAGAGCGTCTGCTTGATGGCGACGACGTCCGGGTCGCGCGTCGCCTGATGCAGAAAATCCACCACCACGTCGAAGGACTCGTAGGGGTGGTGGACGATGAGATCCTTCTGCCGGATGGCGGCGAAGCAATCGCCGCCATGGTCGCGGATGCGGCCGGGATAGCGCGGCGTATAGGGCACGAATTCGAGGTCCGGCCGGTCGAGGCTGGCGATCTGCGCCATCTCGTTGAGCGCCAGCACGCCGTCGACCTTGAACACGCTGTCATCGGTGGCGTCGAGCGCGCGGAGCACGAACCGCTGCAGCTCCGCCGGCATCATCGCCTCGATATCGAGCCTGATCACCGAACCGCGGCGGCGCCGCTTCAGCGCGGTTTCGAACAGCCGCACCAGATCTTCCGCCTCTTCGAGGACTTCCAGTTCCGAGTCGCGGATGACGCGGAAGGCGCCGACCCCCTTCACCGCATAGCCCGGGAACAGCTTGCCGATGAACAGGCTGGTCTCGGCCTCGATCGAGATCAGCCGCACCTCGCCGCCCTCCCCGGCCTGCGGCAACCGCACGAACCGTTCGATGCGGTTCGGCATGCGGATCAGCGCGTTCATCGCCTTGCCGTCCTTGGCGCGCGACAGCTGCAGCGCGATCGAGAAGCCGAGATTGGGGATGAACGGGAACGGATGCGCCGGATCGACGGCGAGCGGCGTCAGCAACGGGAACACGTGGGCAAGAAAATGGTCCTCGAGCCAAGCCTTCTCCGCCTTGCCCACATCGGGACCGTCGACCAGCACGATCCCGGCCTGCGCGAGCGCCGCGCGCAGCTCGCGCCACTGCGTCTGCTGGTCTTGCACCAGCAGCACCACGGCCTCGGCAATACGCACGAGCTGCTCGGCCGGGGTCAGTCCCTCGGGGCTCTTGCTGCCGATGCCGGCGCGCACCTGGGCGCGCAGGCCGGCCACGCGCACCATGAAGAACTCGTCGAGGTTGTTCGCCGAGATCGACAGGAATTTCAATCGCTCAAGCAGCGGATGACCGCGATTGGCGGATTCCTCGAGGACGCGGCGGTTGAAATTGAGCCACGACAGCTCACGGTTGATGAAGCGGTCCGGGTTGGAGGCCAAAGCCGACGCAGCGTGCCGCTCCGCCGGTTCGGCGAGCCGCGACGGCGCTTCCAGCGCCGCCGCAGGGCCGGATTCGAGCGCAACGGCGGTCGCTTGGCCGCGGTCGACCATGGCTACTCCTTGGTCCTCGAGCCTCACCCTCGCCGTCCTCGGTAACGATTCCATGACTTCCACCACCGAGATAAGGCGGCGCGGCGGCGCGCCGTCAAGCCTTCCCAGGAGCGGCGACCGGCGACGGCCACGGCGGCCGCCGGTCTCGGCCTGATAGATCAAAGAGTTACGGCCTTTTAATGCTTGACGGCATGAGCAACGAGGCCTATCTGCGCCTGGTCGGTCAGAAAAGCAAACTGAACGACTTCTAAACTCGGCAATTAAGCCATGGGCAGTACCAACGCTGGTACGGCCGGCACTCGAGACTTGGTGTCGGTCTTACCGGTCAGCATCACGACCGTGCGCGGCATCGACGGCTGCGCGATGGCAAAAGACCGCGGATAGCGATCTCTTGCCAACGCTCACGCCGAACCCGCGGAGCGCGGTAAAGGAGGTGAGCGATGATCGCAAGACTCGCAAAAAGGTCGAATGGTGACCGCCGGCGCGCCGTGCCGGTCGGACCGATCCAGGAAGAACTCGACGAGCTCGCAGTGGCGGAAGTCCGCGCGGTGCTCATGGCGCCGGCCGAAGCTTCGCTTTTGCTCGGCGATGCGCCGAGCACCGAGGCGCTCGGCAATGAGCTCGAGCGGCTCTACGCCTCGCTCGAAGCGGTCACGCCGGACAACCATCCGCGCACGGCGAGGCTATTGGGGTCGAGCAACCGCAAAGTGGCGCAAAAAGTCATCGAGGAGGCGGGCGAGGTCGCGCTCGCCGCCGTCAAGCACAACAACCGGGCGATCGTACGCGAGAGCGCCGACCTGCTCTACCATCTCGCCGTGCTGTGGCGCCGCGCCGGGATCGGTCCTGCCGACATCTGGTCCGAGATGCGCCGCCGCGCCGACAGTCTCGGGATCGCGGAGAAGCTGCCGAAGTCCTAGAGCGCGAGATCGTCATTCGACGGTGCGGGCCCGCCGCAGCCCGCACCAAGTGACGGAAGAAGAACGCGCAGCCTGAAAGCAAAAACGGCCGGGGAAGTTCCCCGGCCGCTTCTCTCGAAGAAGACCGTTCAGCTGAGATCAGGCAAGGTCGAAGCGATCGGCGTTCATCACTTTGTTCCACGCCGCCACAAAGTCACGCACGAACTTCTCCTTCGAGTCCGCGCACGCATAGACTTCGGCGAGGGCGCGGAGCTGCGAGTTCGAACCGAAGACGAGGTCGACACGGGTGCCGGTCCACTTCAGTTTGCCCGTTGCGCGGTCGCGGCCCTCGAACACGTCTTCGGCTCCCGAGGCCGCCTTCCACTCGGTGCTCATGTCGAGCAGGTTGACGAAGAAGTCGTTGGTCAGCGTCTCTGGCCGCTTCGTGAAGACGCCGTGTTGGGACTGCCCGAAGTTCGCATTGAGGACGCGCATGCCGCCGACGAGAACCGTCATCTCGGGCGCGGTCAGCGTCAGCAATTGCGCCTTGTCGAGCAGAAGCTCCTCTGCCGATACGGCGTATTTGGTCTTGAGGTAGTTGCGGAACCCGTCTGCTAGCCGGTTCGAGCACGGCAAAGGACTCCACATCGGTTTGCTCCTGCGACGCGTCCGTTCGGCCCGGCGTGAAGGGAACCTTCACGTCGTGCCCGGCGCTTCTTCGCCGCTTTCTCGACGGCCGCGCAACCGCCGAGGACGATCAGGTCGGCAAGCGAAACTTTCTTCCCGCCGGACTGCGCGGCGTTGAACTCCTTCTGGATGCCCTGGAGGGTTTTGAGCACCTTCGCTAGTTGGGCAGGCTGGTTGACCTCCCAGTCCTTCTGCGGCGCGAGGCGGATGCGCGCCCCGTTCGCGCCACCGCGCTTGTCGGAGCCGCGGAAGGTTGCCGCCGAGGCCCAAGCGGTCGAGACCAGTTCGGAGATCGACAGCCCCGATGCGAGGATCTTTCCCTTGAGTGCAGCGATATCCTTCGCGTCGATCAGCTTGTGATCGACTGCGGGGACGGGATCCTGCCAAAGCAGTTCCTCGGCCGGAACCTCCGGGCCGAGATAGCGGGCGCGCGGACCCATGTCGCGGTGCGTCAGCTTGAACCACGCCCGGGCAAACGCGTCTGCGAGCTGATCCGGATTCTCGTGAAAGCGCCTCGAAATCTTTTCGTAAGCAGGATCGAACCGCAACGAGAGGTCGGTGGTCAGCATGGTTGGCCGGCGATGCTTGGACGGATCACGCGCATACGGCATCGATTCCGGGGCATCCTTCGCCACCCACTGATACGCACCGGCCGGGCTTTTGGTCAGTTCCCATTCGTAGCCGAACAGGTTCTCGAAGAAGTTGTTGCTCCACTTCGTCGGCGTCGTGGTCCAGGTGACTTCCGGGCCGCCGCCGATCGTGTCATCGCCTTTGCCCGTGCCAAATTTGCTCTTCCAGCCGAGGCCCTGCTCCTCGATGCCGGCGGCTTCCGGCGCTGGGCCGACCAGTGACACATCGCCAGCGCCATGGGTTTTGCCGAAGGTGTGTCCGCCGGCAATGAGCGCGACGGTCTCCTCGTCGTTCATGGCCATGCGCGCAAAGGTCTCGCGGATGTCCTTGGCGGCAGCGAGCGGATCCGGCTTGCCGTTCGGCCCTTCCGGGTTCACGTAGATGAGACCCATCTGCACGGCGGCGAGAGGATTCTCGAGTTCCCGGTCCCCGCTGTAGCGCTTGTCGCCCAGCCAGGTGTCCTCGGCGCCCCAGTAGGTGTCTTCGTCAGGCTCCCAGACGTCCGCGCGCCCACCGCCAAAGCCGAAGGTCTTGAAGCCCATCGAACTCGAGCGCACAGTTGCCGGCGAGGATCATCAGGTCGGCCCAGGAAATCTTGTCGCCGTATTTCTGCTTGACCGGCCACAGCAGCCGGCGCGCCTTGTCGAGGTTCACGTTGTCCGGCCAAGAGTTGAGAGGCGCGAAGCGCTGCTGGCCGGCTCCGGCGCCGCCGCGGCCGTCGCCGATGCGATAGGTGCCGGCGCTGTGCCACGCCATCCGGATGAAGAGCGGCCCGTAGTGGCCGAAATCCGCCGGCCACCAGTCCTGCGAGTCCGTCATCAGCGCGTAGAGGTCCTTCTTCAGCGCCTTGAGGTCGAGCTTCTTGAACTCCTCCGCATAGTCGAACGTCTCGCCCATGGGATTGGACAAGGAAGAGTTCCGGTGGAGCATGTCGAGGTTCAACTGGTTCGGCCACCAGTCCCGGTTGGACCTGGCTCCAACAGTCGTGTGCATGACCGGGCACTTGCCCGCGCTCTTGTCTGTCTTGGCGTCCATGTCTGTCTCCGATCGTGTTCGGTAATTTTCTTCGAGTTATTCCGTATGGCGGGGGCTGCGCCGTATATAGGTAGCCGCTGCCATCACGTCTAATCGTATTGCTTAGGGGTCTTCGATAAGCATAGCTTATCGTGATGATCACTTTGCGGCAGCTTCGTTATTTGGCTGCGCTCGCCCATCACCGCCATTTCGGGCGAGCGGCGGCGGACTGCGCGGTCACCCAGCCGGCTTTGTCCATGCAGGTGCGCGAGCTCGAACGGGAAATCGGCACTGAACTGGTGGAGCGGCGGCCGGGCGCGATCGTCCTCACCGAGACCGGCGCCGAAGTCGCGCAACGCGCCGAGCGCATTCTTGCCGCCACCCGCGATCTCATCGACTTCGCCCGCCACCGCGGCGTGCTCAACGGCAAGCTTCGCCTCGGCATCATCCCGACGCTAGCGCCCTACATTTTGCCGCGCGTGCTGCCGCGGCTGCAGACGGCCTATCCGCAACTGCGTTTGGAGGTGCGCGAGACCCAGACCAAGACGTTGCTCGAAGAACTTGCGGGCGGCGATCTCGATGCGGTGATGTTGGCGCTGCCGACGGACGGCGCCGACGTGGAGATACTGCGGCTGTTCGACGATCCGTTCTTGCTCGCACTACCGGCCACCGATCCGCTGCACGGACGCGTCGCGGCCGAGGATGTGGACCGCCGGCTGCTCATTCTGCTCGAGGAGGGACACTGCCTGCGCGACCAGGCGCTCGCCTTCTGCGCCGCTGCGCGCGGGGACGCCCCGGCCACACTCGGCGCTACCTCGCTGGCGACCGTGATGCAGATGGTGGCGAACGGTTATGGGGTGACGCTGGTGCCGGCGGTCGCCGCCGGCGTCGAGGTTCGCGACAGCCGGGTCAAGCTTCTGCGTTTTGTCGAACCCGAGCCGGCGCGCACGATCGGGCTGGCGTGGCGGCGCACCTCGCCGCGCAAGCAGGATTTCGCGGCGCTGGGTGAGATCGTGGTTGCAACGCTCGGCCTATCCGCCCGCAGAGCTTTCACCACGAAAAATCTCCGCCGCGAGCGCGCGCGTAGCCGGGCGGCGTTGCCGTAGCGCCTCGTTGTCGAGCGCGATTACCGCCGCGCGTGCGGCGGCAAACGAGCGCTCGATATGGGTCGACAGATAGCGCACCACGGTCTCGTCTAGCGCCAGCTGGCGATCACCGGCGAGCTTGACGATCACCGCGCGCAGCATCGCATCGTCCGGCGCCTGCAGCGTCGCCACCGGCAAGGCGCGCAGCCGTGAGATGAGGTCGGGGATGGCGGCCGGCCAGGTTGCCGGCGCCGTCGTCGCGGTGAGCAGCAGCGAGGCCTTTTCCTCGCGGGCGAGGTTGATGAGATGGAACAGCACGCGGTCATCCGCCGCCGCGGCGTCCTCGACGACCAACGCTCCGGTCACGAGCGCAACTGGAAGCTCCGCTTCGCCGAGCGCATGCGCGGCAATGACACGCGCGCCCGCCGCCGCCGCCCAGATCATCGCCAGATGCGTCTTGCCGGAGCCTTCAGGCCCGATCAGGGCGACGGCATTGGCCGGCCAATCCGGCCAGCAGTCGATGAGTCGGAGCGCGCCCTCGTTGCACGGTCCGGACAGAAAATCCTCGCGGGCATAGCTTTCGGCGTGATCGAGCGCGAGCGCGAGCTGGCGCGGGCGGGATGGCATGGCGCTCAACTCGACCGTTTCCCGGTGTAGAGCGGGCTCGCCCGGTAACGCTGCAGGGCAAACCGCGTCAACACGCCAGCCGCGGCGGCAAGCGGTACCGCAAGCAGCAGACCGACAAAGCCGAACAAATAGCCGCAGGCAAGCAGCGCAAAAATCAGCCAAACCGGATGCAGCCCGACACTCTCGCCGACCAGCTTCGGCGACAGCGCATTGCCTTCGAGGAATTGACCGACCAGGACAATGCCGACGACAATCAGAATCCGCGTCCAGTCCGGAAAGAATTGCGCCAGCGCCACGCCGGACGAAACCACCAGAGCAGTCAGCGAACCGACATAGGGAATGAAGGTGAGAAACCCGGACACTACACCGATCAGCGCCCCGAAACTCAATCCCGCCACGGTCAGTCCGATCGCATAATAAGCGCCGAGGATAACGCATACCAGGAACTGGCCGTGCAAATACCCGGATAGGGCCTTGTTGATCTCGCGCGCGAGGCCTCGCACGGTGTCGCGCTGGCGCCGCGGAATCAGGTCATCGAATGCGCTCACGACCCGGTTCCAGTCGCACAGCAGGTAGAACGCCACGACCGGCGTGATGACGAGCAGTGAGAACACTGAGAGGATCGCCTCGCCCTTGGTCCACAACGAAGGAAGGACTTCCGTCAGATAGCCGATGGACTTGTTCATCAGCGCGCCGACGAATTCACCGCCGCCGGACGTGCCGCCGACAAGGCCTTTCAGCCACGGATGGCTCGGATCGGTTGCCAGAGATTGCAACCGCTGCACGTAGGCCGGGATGTGATCGATGAAGGATGAAAGCTGGTCCACGAGCACCGGCACGATGAGGAGAAACAGGCCCACGAATACAACCACGAAGGCAGCGAGCATGAGGAGCGCCGCGACGAGCCGGCTCAGGCCGTGCCTGGTGAGCCGGCTGGCCAGCGGATCGAGCAGATAGGCAATGCCCGCCCCGACCACGAAGGGCAAAAGAATATGGTGCAACAACCATAACAGGCCGACACCGAGCGCGAGGGCGACGATCCAGAACGCGATGTGCCGCTCGACCCGCATGGCGCTACCTCAGCGCGGCTTTTGGATTTGCAACTCCCGTGCGAGTTTGCCGCTGGATTGCGGAAACTTCAAATCCACCGCATTAGAGCGCAAGCGCTTCAGATTGAAACGATTGGCACTCTAATATCTTAGTGGAGCATGATCTTTTCGGAAAACCGGCTTGCCTTTTCCGGATCATGCTCTGGCCGCTTAGTGCCCGGCCCCGAACGAGTTCATGTGACGGAGCCACTCGGCGAGATAGAAGGCGATCGAGAGCAAGGTCAAGATGGCGACCAGCCCGACGACGATCTTCGAAGCCAGCATAGCGTCGAACCCGAAGGCTTGCTCGGCCAGCACCAGTGTGGCGAGTAGGATTTGCGCCACCGTATTGGCTTTTGAGACCGGCAGCGGCCTGACCGGCATCGGCTTTCCGACCAGCCAGGCCAGCATAAATCCGCTGATGATCATGATGTCGCGCGAGACGACAAGAATGACCAGCGAGATCGGCAAGGCGCCGGCGATGCCGAGCGCCACGTAGATCGACACGATCAGCGCCTTGTCGGCGAGCGGATCGAGATAAGCGCCCAGTTCGCTCGCCATATGAAAGCGCTTGGCGAGGAAGCCGTCGACCGCATCGCTGATCCCGGCTGCTAGAAAGAGAAAGAAGGCGGCCCGCATCTCTCCCGACATGATCGCCCAGACCACGACCGGCACCAAGATGATGCGCCCCAACGTGATGAGGTTTGGAATACTCAAACGCGTGCCCCCGGCTCCCGGCGCGCTCATTCCGAACGCGTATGCTGGCTTCGCACGCCGTCCTTGTCCTCACTATATAGCGGCGCCCGCGCGCTTGCGCACCCGTCGATTCCGACGTAGGAGGCGCCGCGGAGTGCCTTCCCGCCGGGGCGGGCGTCATTGCCGATTGGTGGTTCCGTGGACAAGGCACGCTACGCGGCCGCCGGCGTCGATATCGATGCCGGCAATCGCATGGTCGATTTGATCAAGCCGCTGGTGCGCGGGACCGCTCGGGCGGGCGCGGACGCCGAAATCGGCGGCTTCGGCGGCCTGTTCGACCTCAAGGCCGCCGGCTTCTCCGACCCCATCCTGGTTGCGGCGACCGATGGTGTCGGCACCAAGGTCAAGATCGCAGTCGAGACCTCCCGTCACGACACGATCGGCATCGATCTTGTAGCGATGTCGGTAAACGACCTCGTGGTGCAGGGGGCCGAGCCGCTTTTCTTCCTCGACTATTTTGCCTGCAGCAAGCTCGATCCGGAAGTCGGGGCGATGGTGGTCAGGGGCATCGCCGCCGCCTGCCGGGAGGCGCGCTGTGCCCTGATCGGCGGCGAGACCGCGGAAATGCCGGGCATCTATCACCTCGGCGACTATGATCTTGCCGGATTTGCGGTCGGCGCGGTGGCGCGCGCAGAGCTGTTGCCGCGGATCGATATCAGACCGGGCGACGCGGTGATCGGGCTGGCTTCGTCGGGCGTGCATGCCAACGGCTTTTCCTTGGTGCGCCGCATCGTCGCCGCCTCCAGGCTGGCCTGGGACGCGCCGGCCCCCTTCGCGCCGGCGCGAAGCCTGGGCGAAGCCCTGCTGACGCCAACGCGGCTCTATGTGCGATCGTGCCTCGCCGCGATCCGCGGCAGCAAAGCGGTCAAGGCGCTGGCTCACATCACCGGCGGCGGCTTTGTCGAAAACATTCCGCGGGTGCTGCCGCGCGGGCTTTCGGTTGCATTGGATTTGGACCGCGTACCCGTTCCGCCGGTGTTCAAATGGCTCGCGGCGTCGGGCGACGTCAGCGAGCGCGAGATGTTGCGGACCTTCAACTGCGGCATCGGCATGGTCGCCGTGCTGGACGCCGGCGCAGCGGCCGCGGCGTGCGAGCAGTTCGCGGCCAACGGCGAAACGGTGGTGCGGCTCGGTGAAATCGTCGCCGCGGATGGCGATGCTCGCGTCGACTTTCGCGGACGGCTCGACCTTTCCTGGTGAGGCGCATGGGCAAGAAGCGCGTCGCCGTGCTCATTTCCGGCCGCGGATCGAATATGACGGCGCTGATCGAGGCGGCCAGGGCGGAAGACTATCCGGCCGAAATCGTGCTCGTCCTGTCGAATCGACCCGAGGCGGCGGGCCTCGTCCGGGCGCGCGAAGCCGGCGTCGCCACCGCGATCATCGATCACCGACCGTTTGGCGAAGACCGCGAGGGGTTCGAACGCGCGCTCGATGCAGAGCTTCGAGCGCAGCGGATCGATTTGGTGTGCCTTGCTGGATTTATGCGGCTGTTGACGCCGTGGTTCGTCACCCGCTGGAGCGGCCGGATGCTCAACATTCATCCGGCCCTGTTGCCGCAATTCAAAGGGCTCGATACGCATCGCCGAGCGCTCGAAGCCGGCGTCAAACAGCACGGCGCGACCGTCCACTTCGTCGTGCCGGAAGTGGATGCGGGACCGATCGTCGCCCAGGATTTCGTCGCCGTGCGCGAGGACGACACGGAAGCGACGTTGGCCGCGCGCGTGCTGGAGGTCGAGCACCGCATCTACCCACAAGCTTTGCGTGCGTTGGCCGAAGGCCGGGCAACATTGACCTCCTCCGGCGAACGAAACGGCCCCGGCAAGAGCGGCGCGTGATCTCCTCACGCCCTGAAAGCAAAACCCCCGGTGCGAGCCCGGGGGCTACAAGTACCGGAATTTTCCCGTTATGCGACCTTGAGGTTCTCCGCCGAAGTCCGGCCGCGATTTGTCACCAGCTCATATTCGACCTCTTGGCCCTCATTCAGCGAGCGCAAACCGGCACGCTCGACGGCCGAAATGTGGACAAACACGTCCTTGTCGCCGCTCGCCGGCTTAATGAAGCCATAGCCTTTGGTCGAATTGAACCACTTGACGGTACCCTTCTCCATCGTCTGTCTCCTAAAGTCAGTCAAACGTCAGCGCAGCAGCAGCCGCCGCACGCCGCGTGCAGGTGCCGCGCACCGCGCCACAAGCCAGATTTTGGGGGAAGGTCCGAAACGATCGCGTCGGCACGACAGCACCGGCCGGAAGGCCAAAATCCGATTGCGAGCAAAAAACAAACCGAGAAATGCGGCGCAAGCATGGCTCCTATGAGCCGTGCATCGCGTCGGTTGGCGAGCGACCCGCTGCAATGGTTTAGCGCGAGTTAATCCGAAGTGCGTCGTTCGGACTTGTTTCTGCGCCGTAGGAAAGCGCCCACTGCAATGACCAACAGCGCCCCGGCGCCCGCTGCGGCCATTTCGATCCCCCATGCAGCGTTCTTGCCAAGCTGTGCGGTCAAACCGGCGACTGCCGGGTCGACCGCCATGATGTCGCCGGCAATCCAGCCGAGCAAGGCGGCACCCGCCCAAACAAGAACCGGGAAACGATCGAGCAGCCCGATGATGAAAGTGGCGCCGATGATGATCAGCGGAATCGCGCCGGCGAGGCCGATCAACAGCAAAGCGAGGTTGCCCCGCGCCACTGCCGCAACGGGAAGAATATTATCGAGGCTCATGATCGCGTCAGCGGTGACGACGATCCGTATCGCACCCCACAAATGTGCAGCAGCTTTCACCTGGTCCTTGTCGGGCTCCTCGGGCTTGAGCAGCTTGGCCGCGATATAAAGCAGCGCCAAACCGCCGACCAGCTTGAGGTATGGAAGCTCCATGAGCTGCGTGGCGACGGCGGCGAAAATAATGCGCAGCAATACGGCGAGACTGACGCCGATCACCACCCCCCAGAATCGTTGACGCGGCGCCAGTCCGCGGCAGGCCATGGCGATGACCACGGCGTTGTCGCCCGAGAGCAGGAAGTCAATCAAAAGAATCTGCAGAACGCCGACCCAGAATGCCGCATGTTCCAAACCGGCGGCGCTTGCCTTGAGCCAGTCGCCCCAAAGCGACGGATTCAGGTATTGAGCGATCGAACCCACCGTCGCCTTCCATAGCTGGCCGTTCGCGGTTTCATCCGGGCCGCGAAGGTCCGATTATGCGGCGCGCGGCCGGGCTGTTGCAAAGCCGCAGCCCGCGTTCCGATCGAGGAAACGCAACAAGCTTACCGACGCGTTCAGCCGACGATCTCGTTTTCGGCAAAGAACTGCGCGATTTCCTTCTCGGCGGTGTCGGCGGCATCGGAGCCGTGCACTGAATTCTCGCCGATCGATCGCGCAAACACCTTGCGGATGGTGTCGGGTGCGGCCTTGGCGGGATCCGTCGCGCCCATCAGATCGCGATAGGCTGCAATTGCGTTTTCTCCCTCCAGCACCTGCACGACAACGGGGCCTGACGTCATGAAGTCGACGAGTTCACGAAAGAACGGCCGCGCGCGGTGGACGGAATAAAACCTTTCGGCCTGCGCCCGGCTTATCAACACGCGTTTCTGCGCCACGATGCGCAGTCCCGCTTTTTCGATCATCGCATTGATGGCGCCCGTCAGATTGCGGCTGGTTGCATCGGGTTTGATGATCGAAAACGTACGCTCGATCGCCATCACATCGTCCTTTTGGGAATTGCAAATGCAGTGCGGAACCGCGCGGCTTATAGCCTTCGCTCATGATCGCGGCAAGCGGCGCGCCAGAGCATGATCCGGAAAAGTGGAAGCCGGTTTTCCGAAAAGATCATACTCGGCCCAGGAATCCAGAGCGCCAATCAATTCAGCCTGAAGCGATTACGCTCTAGGCGCATGGCGGCCGTCGAGCGGACCTCGATAGCGCAGGCAATGCCGCTCAGGTCTTGTTGTCGGTTTTCGGCGGCTTTTCGGTCTTCGCCGGCCGCTTCTTCGCAATCTTCTTCTCGGTGTGTTTCTTGGCCGACTGAGGCTGCGGCGGTTCTTCCACGCGGTCCATTTCCTTGAGCCGGCCGGCAACGAAGCGATAGACCCCGGGACGCGCACCGCTATTGAAGGTCAGGATCGCGGTGCGATCGCCGTTTGGATTGCGCCCGAGGTTTATCGCGCTGGGCGGACCGACCCTGGCGACCACATCGCATTCGCTCATGCCGATGGCGATGCCGCCGCCGAGCGAGTCCGGCGCCGCCGCCGTTGGGCAGGCGCCGTTTGCATCGACGAGGTCATTGGCGGTAATGGGACGCTCCTGCTTCGACTGGTCGAGTTGAGAGTAGGTGTAGCCGGCATTGCGGCCGAACACGTCGAGCGGCCGCGAAAACCAGCCGCTGGTGTCGAAATTCATACTGCCGCAGCCGGCCAGCGTCACCGCCATCGCCAGCGTCACCAACCCCGCGGAGCGACTTGATCCAGCTAACACCTCACCATCCCCTTCAGCGCGACCGGCCGCCGTGGCAGCATGCGCCGATTTGTGTTGTGATCGTGGCGCAAAGCGCAAACCGCCGGCCCCGAAGCTTTCGCGGCGACGCGGGAGGTTATAGACTGAATCGCGCAAAGGTAAAAAAACGATGAGAGGACAAGCGCTTGGGCCCGCTTGGTGGACGCGGCGCGGAAGCCCCGCCGGTGTGACCCCGGTCACGGACTTGGCGGCCGCCTGACGGCATACTTGGCATCGACTGCCGCATCGCTTGGCCAAGCCATTTCACAAAGCTCACAACTCCCTGGGGACAATCCATGCACTTGCAATTCGTCGGCTGCGGCGATGCCTTCGGCTCGGGCGGACGATTCAATACCTGCTTCCATCTCGTCGGACGCGGCATCAACGCTCTGATCGATTGCGGCGCCACCTCGCTCGTTGCGATGAACAAGCTTGAGATCGACCGCAACGAGATCGATGTCATCTTCCTCACGCACTTTCACGGCGATCATGTCGGCGGCGTGCCGTTCTTCATCCTCGAGGCGAACTACGTGCTCAAGCGAGAGCGACCGCTCACCATCGCCGGGCCGCCCAGTCTCAAATCGCGCTATCCGGAGATCATGGAGGGCGAGTTTCCCGGAACGAAGGCGTTGGACTTGCGATTTCCGCTGACGCTCAGGGAACTGGAGATCGGCGCGCGCAACGAGGTCGGCGGCCTGCGGGTTACGCCGTTTCATGTCGTGCACGACGATCGTGCCGGACCTTGCGTCGGATTGCGCTTCGAGGCCGAAGGCAAGGTGATTGCCTATTCCGGCGACACCGAGTGGACCGACGCGCTGATCGACATCGGGCGTGACGCCGACCTTTTCATTTGCGAGGCGTTTACCCGGGACAAGCCGATCCCCACTCACATGGCGTTGTCGTCGCTCGAACGCCATCTCGGCCAGATCCGTCCTAAGCGCCTCGTTCTCACGCATATGGGTAACGACATGCTGGCGCGGCGCGCCGAGACTGCGTTCGAAACCGCCGAGGATGGAATGATCGTCGAACTGTGAGGCGCGCTCAAGCGGGAGGCGTTATCCGCCGAGCGCGGCTTCGATGGCGGCGAGCGCCGCGTCCGCTTTCGATCCGTCGGGACCGCCGGCCTGCGCCATGTCCGGCCGGCCGCCGCCGCCTTTGCCGCCGAGCGCCTCGGCGCCCTTGCGCACCAAATCGACGGCGTTGAAGCGGCTGACGAGATCGTTGGTGACTCCGACGACGATGCCGGCTTTGCCATCCTCGGTAACACCGACAATAGCGACAACCCCGGAGCCGACCTTCTTCTTGCCTTCATCGGCGAGGCTGCGGAGGTCCTTCAGATCGATGCCCTCGACCGCGCGCGCCATGAGTTTGATGTCGCCTATGACGCGGACGCCGTCGGCGCCGTCGGCTTGAGTTCCGCCGCCCATGGCGAGCTTCTTCTTCGCCTCCGACAGTTCGCGCTCGACGCGCTTGCGCTCGTCGAGCAGAGCGGCGACGCGGTTCGGCATTTCCTCGATCGGCACGCGCAATTCGGCGGCGGTGGCCTTGGCGAGACGCGCGAGGTTATTGGCATTGGCGCGCGCGGCTTTCGCGGTCAGCGCCTCGATGCGGCGCACGCCGGCGGCAACGCCGCTTCCCCCACCACCGAAATCAGGCCGATGTCGCCGGTACGCCGCACATGCGTGCCGCCGCACAATTCGACCGACCAGCCCAGCGTGTTGCCGCCGCCCTCCCCCATGGCGACGACGCGCACCTCGTCGCCGTATTTTTCGCCGAACAGCGCACGCGCGCCGGAGGCGATGGCGTCGTCGCGGCTCAACAGCCGGGTGATTACCGGCGCATTCTGCAGCACGATGTCGTTGGCGATATCCTCGACGCGCTCGATCTCATCGCTGCTCATCGGCTTGGGATGCGAGAAATCGAAACGCAGCCGATCGGGCGCGACCAGCGAGCCTTTCTGCGCCACGTGATCGCCGAGCACCTGCCGCAGCGCCTCGTGCAAGAGATGCGTGGCCGAGTGATTTTGCCGAATGGCGCTGCGCCGCACGTGATCGACCTCGAGATCGAGCGCGGCGCCCGCTCGCAGCGTGCCCTGCGCGACGGTGCCGAAGTGCACATAGAGATCGCCAGCACGCTTTTGCGTGTCGCTGACGGCAAAGCGGACGCCCTCGCCGGTCATCACGCCGGTGTCGCCGACCTGACCGCCGGATTCGGCATAGAACGGCGTCTGGTTGAGCACGACGGCGCCGCTCTCCCCCTGTTTCAGCTCTGCAACCTCTTTGCCGTCGCGCACCAGGGCGACGACCACGCCGGCCGCACTTTCGGTCTCGTAGCCGAGGAAGTCGGTAGCGCCGGCCTTGTCGCGCAACGAAAACCAGACCGCTTCGTCGGCCGCCTCGCCCGAGCCGGTCCAGGAGGCGCGGGCCTTCTCGCGCTGGCGCTCCATCGCATCGGTGAAGGACGCAATATCGACGCCGATGCCGCGCGGCGCGCAGCGCGTCTTGGGTGAGATCGAGCGGGAAGCCATAGGTGTCGTAAAGCGTAAACGCGGTGACGCCGTCGAACATGTCGCCCTTCTTGAGCGTCTTGCTCGCCTCATCGAGGATGGCCAGGCCGCGCTCGAGCGTGTTGCGGAAGCGGGTTTCCTCGAGTTTCAGCGTCTCGGTGATCAGCGCCTCGGCGCGATGCAATTCCGCATAGGCCTGGCCCATCTCGCGCACCAGCACCGGAACGAGCCGCCACATCAGCGGCTCCTTGGCGCCGAGCAGTTCGGCGTGGCGCATGGCGCGGCGCATGATGCGGCGAAGCACGTAGCCGCGGCCCTCGTTCGACGGCAGCACGCCGTCGGCGATCAGGAACGAACTCGCCCGCAAATGGTCGGCGATGACGCGGTGCGAGGCCTTGCGCTCGCCCTCGGGGTCGACGCCGGTGAGGTCGGCGATCGCCTCGATCAGCGCGGCGAACATGTCGATCTTGTAATCGTCGTGGGTGCCTTGCAGCACCGCGGCCATGCGCTCGAGCCCCATGCCGGTGTCGATCGAGGGCCGCGGCAGGTCGACGCGCTTGCCGCCCGCCAGCTGCTCGTACTGCATGAACACGAGATTCCAGATTTCGACGAAACGGTCGCCCTCGGCGTCGGCGCTGCCCGGCGGCCCGCCCGGGATGTGCTCGCCGTGATCGTAGAAAATCTCCGAGCACGGCCCGCACGGCCCGGTTTCGCCCATGGCCCAGAAATTATCGGAGCCGGCGATGCGGATGATCTTCCGCTCCGGCAGGCCGGCGATCTTCCGCCAAAGCGCGAACGCCTCGTCGTCGTCGATATAGACCGTGATCGTCAGGCGCTCGGCCGGCACGCCGAACTCCTTGGTCACCAGGTTCCAGGCGAGCTCGATGGCGCGTTCCTTGAAATAATCGCCGAACGAGAAATTGCCGAGCATCTCGAAGAAGGTGTGATGGCGCGCGGTGTAGCCGACATTGTCGAGGTCGTTGTGCTTGCCGCCGGCGCGGACGCATTTCTGCGCCGAGACCGCCCGCGTATAGGGCCGCTTTTCCAGGCCGGTGAAGACGTTCTTGAACTGCACCATGCCGGCATTGGTGAACATCAGGGTGGGGTCGTTGCGCGGCACGAGCGGCGAGCTCGGCACGACCACGTGCCCCTCGCGCGCAAAAAAGCCGAGGAAGTTCGACCTGATTTCGTTGACGCCGCTCATTTGCCGCAACTCTCTAGCGACACTGGTGTTTCCTGTCCAGGAAAGCCGCAATTGCAGTGACGCCGCAAAGCATATAAGCGCTCTGTCTCCGCCGCGCGCCGGTGAGCGAGCCTGCAATGAACGACCAAAGCGCCTTACTCCCCCGCACGTTCGAAGACCGGCTGCGGGCAGGCCGCTTCGTCATGACCGCGGAGGTCACCCCGCCGCTGTCCTGCGACGCGCAGGACCTCATCCGCAAGGCGGCGCCGCTCCGCGGGCTCGCCGACGCGGTCAACGTCACCGACGGCGCCGGCGCCCGCGCCCATATGGGGGCGCTGGCGGCCGCGGCGATCCTGATCGGCGCCGACATCGAGCCGATCCTGCAAATCACCTGCCGCGACCGGAACCGCATCGCGCTGCAGGGCGAACTTGATGGGCGCCGCCGCGCTCGGCATCCGCAACCTGCTCCTGCTCGGCGGCGACGACCCGAAAGCGGGCGACCAGCCGGAAACCAAGCCGGTGTTCGATCTCGATTCCAAGACGCTGATCGAGACCGCGCGCCGACTGCGCGACGAGGCGGTGCTGCCGACCGGCCGCACGGTCGCGGGCAAGGCCAACTTCTTCCTCGGCGCCGCCGACCTGCCGATCGACCCGCCGGCGGGCTGGGAGCCGAGCGCGCTTGCCGCCAAGGCCGAGGCCGGCGCCCAGTTCGTGCAGACCCAGTTCTGCATGGATGCCGCGATCGTGCGCCGCTATGTCGGAGCGCTCGCCGACGCCGGGCCTCACGCGGCAGCTCGCCATCCTGATCGGCGTCAATCCGCTGCGCTCGGCCAAGTCGGCGCATTGGATGAAAAACCACCTCTACGGCACCATCATCCCCGAGGCGCTGATCGCGCGCATGGAGCAAGCCGCCGAGCCGGCGCGCGAAGGCGTGCGCATTTGCGTCGAACTGATCGAGGAGCTTGCCACCATACCCGGCATCGCCGGCGTGCACATCATGGCGCCGGGCAACGACGCGGCGATCCCGGAAGTGATCAAGGCGGCGCGGGCGCGCGTTCACAAAGCTGCCGTCTAGAGCTTTCTTGGTGGAGCATGATCTTATCGGAAAACCGGCTTCCACTTTTCCGGATCATGCTCCAACCGGCTCCTCCACCGTGCGGATGTCGATTTCCGATTTCAGCGTGCGATGCACCGGGCACTTGTTGGCGATGTCGATGAGCTGCGCGCGCTGCCCGGCATCGAGATCGCCTTCGAGCGTGATGACGCGCTCGATGCGGTCGATCATCCCTTCCTTGGTCTCGCACTCGGCGCAATCGGTGGCGTAAATCCGGTTGTGCCGAAGCCGCACTATCGTCCGCGTCAGCGGCAGCTTCTTGCGATCGGCGTAGAGCCGCAGCGTCATCGCCGTGCAGGCGCCGAGCGCGGCAAGCAGCAGATCGTACGGACCCGGCCCGCTGTCGAGCCCGCCGACATCCGCCGGCTCGTCCGCGAGCAGCCGATGGGTGCCGGCGATGATTTCCTGCTGGAACAGTCCGCGCCGCGTTTCGCGCACGATCACGGTGCCGGGCGCTGTGCCGTCGGCATTGCCAACATCGGAGCGTTCGACGGGCATGGGCTCCTCCTGCGCATGTTTGGCGGCTGACCTACAGGCACATTGCTCATCGAAATGAGTGAGGGCCTACCTCCCCAGCTCCCGCATCGCCGCGTCGAGGCCTTCCAGCGTCAGCGGAAACATGCGGCCGCCGAGGAGCTGGCGCAGCATCGGGATCGAGGCGGTCATGTCCCACTCGCGCTCGGCGACCGGATTGAGCCAGACGCAGGACGGATAGGTCGCAATCACGCGCTGCATCCACGTGCTGCCGGCCTCCTCGTTGTAATGCTCGACCGAGCCGCCGGGCGCGGCGATCTCGTACGGCGACATCGCGGCGTCGCCGACGAAGATCACCTTATAGTCGTGCGGATAGGTGTGCAGGATGTCCCAGGTCGGCGTCGTCTCGGTCCAGCGCCGCGCGTTCTGCTTCCACACTTTCTCATAGAGGCAGTTGTGGAAGTAGAGATGCACCATGTGCTTGAACTCGGACTTGGCGGCGGAGAACAATTCCTCGGTCGCCTTGACGTGCCAGTCCATCGAGCCGCCGACGTCGAAGAACAACAGCACCTTGATGGTGTTGTGGCGCTCCGGCCGCATCAGGATATCGAGATAGCCCTTGTGCGCGGTGCCCTTGATGGTGCCGTCGAGATCGAGCTCGTCCGGCGCGCCGGTGCGCGCGAATTTGCGCAAGCGCCGCAGCGCCACCTTGATGTTGCGGGTGCCGAGCTCGACGTCGCCGGCGAGATCCTTGAACTCGCGTTTGTCCCACACCTTGACGGCGCGGAAATTGCGGTTGCCGTCCTGGCCGATGCGCACGCCTTCGGGATTGTAGCCGTAGGCGCCGAACGGCGAGGTGCCGGCGGTGCCGATCCATTTCTTGCCGCCCTGGTGGCGGCCCTTCTGCTCGGCGAGGCGCTGGCGCAGCGTCTCCAGGAGCTTGTCGAGGCCGCCCATCGCCTCGATCAGCTTCTTCTCCTCCTCGGTGAGGTGTTTTTCCGTCAGCTTCTTGAGCCACTCGAGCGGAATTTCCGCGGTCAGCGCGTCGGCGATGAAATCGAGGCCCTTGAACACGTGGCCGAAGACGCGATCGAAGCGGTCGAGATTGCGCTCGTCCTTCACCAGCGCCGAGCGCGACAGATAGTAGAACTCCTCGATGCGCCGGCCGGCGAGGTCCTTCTCCATCGCTTCCATCAGCGTGAGGTATTCGCGCAGCGTCACCGGGACGCCGGCTTGCTTCAGCTCATGGAAGAAGGTGGCAAACATCGCGGCATTGTAATCCTGACGCGCGCGATCAGGCTACGGCGTCCACGCGCCCGGATGTCATCGCTGCAGTTTGACCACAAACCATTGATCCGTGGCTCGATTTTCCCAACGCGAAGATAGTCAAAAGATATATCTTGCGTTATAGCTCAATATGATCTATCTAAAGATATATCTAACTCTCACTGGAGAACGAAAATGCACGGAAATTGCGAATCCTACGGCGGCAAATGGGGCGCCGGCCGCCATCGCCGCGGCCGCTTCTACGGTTTCGGCGGGCGTCATGGCATGGGCGGACGGGGCGGCATGGATCCCGACGACATGCGCGCCGGGCGCATGCTGGCGCAGGGCGACCTGCGGCTGATCGCGCTCGCCTTGATCGCCGAAGCGCCGCGCCACGGCTACGAAATCATCAAGCTGGTCGAGGAAAAAACCGCCGACTGGTACAGCCCGAGCCCCGGCATCGTCTATCCGACGCTGACCTATCTCGAGGAAGCGGGCTACGTCACCGCCGTCGACCGAAGGCAGCAAGAAGCTCTACACCATCACCGAGGACGGCCGCGCCTATCTCACGGCCAATCGCGATCTCGTCGACGTGGTGCTCGACCGGCTGACCGCGCTCGGCGAACGGGTGAACCGCTGGCGGCGCGCCGCGCGCGGCGAGCGCGACAATCGCCGCACCTTGCCGCCGCTGCCGGAGGCGGCCTTCGATCATTTGCGCGAAACCGTCGGCAAGCGGCTTGAAGGCGACGCCGAAGCCGAAGCCCACTTGGTCGAGATTTTGGCGCGCGCGTCGGCCGATCTGCAGCGGAAGTAACGCTCATAGAGCGGGACGAAATCGCCATCCCGCTCTAAAGTTTTTGTTTTGTCGCGCGTCCGGACGGAAAACCGGTTTCCACTTTTCTTGGACGCGCTCTAAAGTTTTTGTTTTGTCGCGCGTCCGGACGGAAAACCGGTTCCCATTTTCCTGGACGCGCTCCGATCAAACCGGGACCCTGACGGTCGCGCGCAAGCCGCCGAGCGGCGAGTCGCCGAGCGTGATGTCGCCGCCGTGGGAGCGCGCGATGTCGCGGGCGATGGCGAGGCCCAGGCCGGTGCCGCCTTCATCCTGATTGCGCGCGTCGTCGAGGCGCAGGAACGGCTTGAACACGTCCTCGCGCAGCGACGGCGGGATGCCCGGCCCGTCATCGTCCACCGTCACCGTGAGCCAGCGGTGGTCGCGATGCCCGGTGATCGCCACCGTCGACGCATATCGCGTCGCGTTGGAAACGAGATTGGCGAGACAACGCTTGAACGCCGCCGGCCGCACCGTGACTTCCGGCTGGCCGTGGAAGGCGGCGCTGGCGCGCTGGCCGTGGCGCTCGGTATCGAGCTTGAGCTCCTCGAGCATGGCGGCCATATCGGTCGGCGCCGATTGCTCGCCCAGATCGCCGCGCGCAAAGGCCAGGTAGGCTTCGAGCATACCCGCCATTTCGTCGACGTCCTTCTTGATCGCCTCCAATTCCGGGCCGTCGCCGAGCAAGGCCAGTTCGAGCTTGAAGCGCGTCAGCACGGTGCGCAGATCGTGCGACACGCCGGCCAGCATGGTGGTGCGCTGTTCGATCGCGCGCTCGACGCGGGTCTTCATTTCCAGGAAGGCGGCCGCCGCGCGCCGCACTTCGCGGGCGCCGCGGGGCCGGAAATTCGGCGCTTCACGGCCCTTGCCGAACGCCTCGGCGGCGTCGGCCAGCCGCACGATCGGCCGGATCTGGTTGCGCAGGAACAGGATGGCGATGGTCAGCACCACCAGCGAGGTCGCCACCATCCACAACAGGAATATCCACGAATTGAAATCGTAAGCGTCGGCACGGCGCACAAACACCCGCATCACCGTGTCGTCGAGCTTGATGCGCACTTCCAGGATCGAAGAGCGGCCGACGGTGTCGATCCAGAACGGCAACCCGATCTGTTTGCGGATCTGGTCCGAGAGCGCCACGTCGAGCTGCGAGAAGAACGGCTTCGGTCCGGGCGGCGGCAATTGCGTCTCCGGCAGAAAATCGACCACTAGGCCGAGCCGATCCTGCGCGATGCGGCGCAGCTGCGCGCGGTCGGCGCCCTGCGGATAGGTCTTGTAGACGTCGATCAGCGTCGCGATCTCCTGCGTCACCGCCGAAGACAGGTAATAGGTGACCAGACTCCGCTGCCGCTCCACGAACAGGAAAGCGACCACCGATTGCAGCACCACCATCGGCATGATGATGATCAGGAGCGCGCGGGCATAAAGCCCTTTGGGCAGCCCCAGTTTGAGCCAGTGGCCGAAGCGGCTCCACGGGCCGGTGATGGGGGTGGCGACCGAGCCGGCGGCGGTGGCCGCGGCGTTCGCGGCGGCCAGCAGGTGGCTTGCCGCGCTGCGCAGCCGTCCGATGCCGTCGTCTAAAGTGCTCATGGTGCCGCTCACGGCGCCGCGACCAGCCGGTAGCCGAAGCCGCGCACGGTCTGGACGACTCAGCGGATTGGTCGGATCGTCTTCGATCTTGCGGCGAAGCCGGTTGACCTGCACGTCCACGGTGCGCTCACTGACGCTCTCGCCGTTGCCGGCGAGCGCTTGGCGCGGCACGGTCTCGCCGACGCTCGCGGCAAGGACGCGCAGCATCTCGCGCTCGCGCTCGGTGAGGCGGATCACCTCTTCGCCCCGGCGCAGCTCGCCGCGCGCGAAGTGGAACACGAACGGACCGAAGCGCACCGATTCGGCTGGCTGCGCACTCGGCGGCCGGACGCGCCGCAGGATGCTGGCGACGCGCAGCGACAGCTCGCGCGGCTCGAACGGTTTCGCCAGATAATCGTCGGCTCCGATTTCCAGCCCCTTGATGCGGCTTTCCTTCTCGTCCCGCGCCGTGAGCATGAGGATCGGCACGGCCGATCCGGCGCGGATCGCGCGGGCAAGATCAAAGCCGTTTTCGCCCGGCATCATGACATCGAGGACCAGAAGATCGAAGTTGAGGCTTTCCAGCTTGGCCCGCGCCTCGCGCGCCGTCTCGGCGGTGGTGACGCGGTAGCCCTCGGCGACCAGGAAACGCAACAGCAGCGCGCGGATGCGACGATCATCATCGACGACGAGCAGGTGCGGCGCGTCATCGGCCGGATTCGCGTTCGGCGTCGTCATGAACTCCATCTCGGCCATGCAGCCGCACGCGGTCAGCGCGCGCGATCAGATGCAGGACGTTTTCACGATCCTCGGCGCCGATCATGCCGGCGAGAAAGCGCCGCACCACCTCGCGGGCGCCGGGCCCGAGCTCGTCAAGCACGCGTCCGATGCGCGCGGTCTGCAGCCCGGCGAGCTTCATCGCCAGCGCTTCACCGGCGGGACTCGCGTAGAGCAGCCGCTGGCGGCGATCGTCGGCTCCTTCCTTTTGCACGACATAGCCTTCATCGATCAGCTGCTTGAGGACGCGACCGAGAGATTGCTTGGTGATTTTCAGCACATCGAGCAGGTCGGCGACCTTGATCCCGGGATTGCGGTTGACGAAGTGAAGGACGCGGTGGTGGGCGCGGCCGAAGCCGAGCTTGTCCAGAACCTGGTCCGGATCGCCGACGAAATCGCGATAGGCGAAGAACAGAAGTTCGATCAGGTCCCAGTACGGTTCGCGCACCGGCGCCGCAGGCTCGATCGGCGCGGCGGCGGAGCGGGTTTTACTCGGTGTCGTTATGCTGATGTCGGCCATTATGTCAGCTATATTGACATATTTCCGTTTGATTGTTACCCCAAAAGCGCGTTGTCATGGCAGCATCGCGCTTGGCCTACCCCCAGCACGACATTGCCTGGGCGCCGAAAGGCGCTCTCATAGGGCAGCCGCGAACATACCGGGGGTTTGTTCCCGACGCAAAAGCCCAAGGTCCGGCGCAACGGCCCACTGTTTCATGGACTCAGTCCCTGCGCGATTGGGCCATCAATGCCAGGGAGGCATATCATGGCGGTGCCCTTCGACCAACGTCCCGACCTGATCTGGTTCGATGGCACGCTCATTCCTACCGCCGAGTGCAAGATCAGCGTGCTGACGCACGGCCTCCACTATGCAAGCTGCGTGTTCGAGGGCGAACGCGCCTATGGCGGGGAGATTTTCCGGGGCACCGAGCATTCCGAGCGTCTCAAGCGCTCGGCGCAGCTGATGGATTTCGACATTCCCTACAGCGTTGCCGAGATCGACGCCGCCAAGCGCCTGGTTCTCGAGAAGAATAATCAGAAAGACGCCTATGTGCGACCATTCGCCTGGCGCGGCTCCGAGCAGCTCGGCGTCTCGGCGCAGAACAACAAGATCCATCTCGCCATCGCCACCTGGGAGTGGCCGAGCTATTTCGACCCAGCGCAGCGGCTCAAGGGCATCCGGCTCGATCTCGCCGAGTACCGCCGCCCCGACCCGAGAACCACGCCGGCGCTCGCCAAGGCCGCTGGCCTCTACATGATCTGCACCATCTCCAAGCATCGCGCCGAAAAGCGGGGCTTTGCCGATGCCATGATGCTCGACTGGCAGGGCCGCGTCGCCGAATGCACCGGCGCCAACATCTTCTTCATCAAGGACGGCAAGATCCACACGCCGATCGCCGATTGCTTCCTCGCCGGCATTACGCGCGCAACGGCGATCGCCTTGGCGCGGCGGCACAATATCGACGTGATCGAGCGCCGCATCATGCCGGAGGAGCTGGCGAGCTTCTCCGAGTGCTTCATCACCGGGACCGCCGCCGAGGTGACCGCGGTATCCCAGATCGCCGACTGGACGTTCACGCCCGGCCGCATCACCCAGCAATTGATGAACGACTACACCGCCGAGGTGCAACCGAAGGGCAAGGCCGCGGCGGCATAACCTCGGGGCGGGCCGCTGCCATGAACCTGGCGCTCTGGCTCGAACGCGCGGGACTGAGCCATGGGGATTGGCCGGCGCTCGGCTTGGGCTCGCGCGTCGTACGAAATTACGGCGAGGTCGCCGGCCGTGCGGCAAGGCTCGCGGCGTCGCTGCGGCAGCGCTTCGGCTTGCGGCCCGGCGAGCGCGTTGCCATCGCCGCGAAGAATTGTCCGGACTATGTCGAGTTGATGTTTGGCATCTGGCATGCCGGGCTGGCGGCAGTGCCGGCCAATGCCAAACTCCACGGCCGCGAACTCGGCTATATCCTCGAACACTCCGGTGCCCGCGTCTGCTTCGCGTCTGACGGGCTCGATGCCGAGATCGCGCCGCACGCTCCAGCGAGCCTCGAGCACCTGATCGCGATCGGCAGCCCGGCTTACGATGCGCTGTTCGCCGCCGATCCGGTCAGCGTCTGGCCGAGCCGCGGCGACGATCTCGCCTGGCTGTTCTACACCTCCGGAACAACCGGCCGGCCGAAGGGCGCCATGCTCAGCCATCACGTGCTCGCCGCGGCGAGCCAGGCTTACGCCGCCGAAGTCGATCCGATTGCCCCGGGCGATCCGCTGCTGCACGCAGCGCCCATGAGCCACGGCTCGGGAATGTACATGATGGCGAATGTCGCGCGGCTTGGCGTCAACGTGGTGCCGGAATCGCGCTCGTTCGATGCCGAGGAGGTGCTCGGCCTGTTCGACGCCTGGCCGCGCAGCTCGATGTTCGCCGCACCGACCATGGTGAAGCGTCTCGTCGAATGCCGCGCGTCCTGCAATCCGGATCATGTCAGAACCATCATTTGGGGCGGCGCGCCGATGTACGTTGCCGACGCGCTCGAGGCGCTCAAGCGGTTCGGCCCGCGCTTCGCCCAGATTTACGGCCAGGGCGAAGGCCCGATGACCATCACCACCTTGTCGAAGCAGGAGATCGCCGACCGCGATCATCCGCGCTGGCTCGACCGGCTGGCTTCGGCGGGCCGGCCTTATGCCTGCGTCGAGGTCATGGTCGCCGACGGCGACGACCGGCCGTTGCCTACCGGCGAGGCGGGCGAGGTGCTGTGCCGCGGGGTGATCATGACCGGTTACTGGCGCAACCCCGAGGCGTCGGCGGCAACGTTGCGCGGCGGCTGGCTGCACACCGGCGACGTCGGTGCGTTCGATGCCGACGGCTATCTCACCCTCAAAGACCGCTCCAAGGACGTTATCATTTCCGGCGGGTCCAACATCTATCCGCGCGAGGTTGAGGAGGTGCTGCTGCAGCACACCCAAGTGCGCGAGGTCTCGGTAATCGGAAGGCCGGATCCGGAATGGGGCGAAGTCGTCGTCGCCTATGTGGTCGGCGAAGCCGACCGCGGCGAGCTCGATGCGCTGTGCCTCGACGGCATCGCCCAATTCAAGCGCCCCAAGGACTACGTGTTCGTCAGCGCGCTGCCGAAGAACAATTACGGCAAGATTCTCAAGACCGAACTGCGCGAACGCGACGCCAAACAAATGATCCGCGATGGCCGATCGGCTCAAGGGTAAGGTGGCACTCGTCGTCGGCGCGGGCTCGATCGGGCCCGGCTGGGGCAACGGCAAGGCGGCGGCGGTTACGTTCGCGCGCGAGGGCGCGCGCGTGTTCTGCGCCGACATCAATTTGCCCGCCGCCGAGGAAACCGCCGGCATCATCAAGCGCGAAGGCGGCGATGCAGTGGCGCACCGCGCCGACGTCAGCAAGGCCGCCGATGTCGCGGCGATGGTCGACGCGTGCGCCGCCGGTTATGGCCGCATCGACGTGCTCGACAACAACGTCGGCATTGCCGAGGTCGGCGGCGTGGTCGAGCTGCCCGAGGCCGACTGGGATCGGGTGTTCGCTGTCAATCTCAAGAGCGCCTATCTGACGATGAAGTACGTGATCCCGATCATGAATCGGCAAGGCGGCGGTTCCATCATCAACATCTCCTCGATCGCCTCGATCCGCTACACCGGGGTGCCCTACGCCACCTATTACGCCACGAAGGCGGCGCTCAACCACCTCACCCGGACCACCGCGGCCGAATATGCCAAGCAGCGCATCCGGGTGAACGCGATCCTGCCGGGACTGATGAGGACGCCGATGGTTGAAAACAGCGCCGCCCTGGCCAAGAGCTATGCCGGCGGCGACGCCGAGGAAATGTGGCGCGTCCGCGACCGCCAGGTGCCGATGGGATTCTGTGGCGACGCCTGGGACGTCGCCTGGGCGGCGGTTTATCTGGCGAGCGACGAGAGCCGCTACGTCACCGGCATCGAGCTCGTGGTCGACGGCGGCATCACGCTCAAATACGCCTGAGCGGAAAACTGCCAGGCATGCAGCAAAGCGCTTCCCGGCACATAGCGTTCGGCGTGCCATATGCTAACGTCCGCGTCGCTGTCGCGCTAAGGTACGATAAACGATGAACCAGACCGTCCGCCCCCGCATCGTCGCTTCGGCCTGTCCGCACGATTGCCCTTCGACTTGCGCGCTCGAGGTCGAGGTCTTCGACCAACACACGATCGGCCGCGTCCGCGGGGCGGAGGACAATGCCTACACGGCCGGCGTGATTTGCGCCAAGGTGGCGCGTTACGCCGAGCGTGTTCATCATCCCGACCGGCTAATGCAGCCGCTCCGGCGCGTTGGCCCTAAAGGCAGCGGCCAATTCGCTCCGCTCTCGTGGGACGATGCCCTCGACCTCGTCGCCGAGCAGTTCCTACGCGCCGAACAGGCGCACGGCTCCGAGGCGGTGTGGCCCTACTATTATGCCGGCACCATGGGCTTCGTCATGCGCGACGGCATCAACCGGCTGCGGCATGCCAAGAAATATTCCGGCTTCCACTCCACCATCTGTGTCAATCCGGCCTGGACCGGTTTTATCGCCGGCACCGGCAAGCTCGCCGGCGCCGATCCGCGCGAAATGGCGAAGTCCGATCTGGTGGTGATCTGGGGCACCAATGCGGTGAACACCCAGGTCAATGTGATGACTCACGCGACCCGCGCCCGCAAGGAGCGCGGCGCCAAGATCGTCGCCGTCGACATTTACATGAACGGGACGATGCGGCAGGCGGATCTGCCGGTGCTGATCCGGCCGGGTACCGACGGCGCGCTCGCCTGCGCGGTGATGCATTGCCTGTTCCGCGACGGCAAGGCCGACTGGGACTATCTGGATCGCTACACCGATGCGCCGCGCGAGCTCGCCGAGCATTTGCGCACGCGCGATCCGGAATGGGCGTCGTCGATCACCGGCTGTCCCACTGCGACGATCGAAAGCTTCGCCCGCCTCGTCGGCGAGACCAAGCGCGCCTATTTCCGGCTCGGCTACGGCTTCTCGCGCTCGCGCAACGGCGCCGCCAACATGCATGCCGCAAGCTGCGTCGCCGCGGTCACCGGCGCCTGGCGCCATGAAGGCGGCGGCGCCTTTCACCACAACGACGCGATCTTTCATCTCGACAAGAGTTTGATCGAAGGCAAGGACGCGGTCGATCCAAACATCCGCCTGCTCGATCAGTCGCGCCTCGGTGCAATCCTGACCGGCGACAAGGACGCACTGCGCGGCGGGCCGCCGGTCACGGCGCTGCTCATCCAGAACACCAATCCGCTCTCGGTCGCCCCCGAACAGGACGCGGTCAAGCACGGCTTTTCCCGCGACGATTTGTTCACGTGCGTGCACGAGCAGTTCATGACCGACACGGCGCAAGTTGCCGACGTGGTATTGCCCGCTACCATGTTCGTCGAACACGACGACCTCTATCTGTCCGGCGGCAGCCAATACCTGCTGCTTGGACCGAAGCTGATCGAGCCGCCCGGCGAATGCCGATCGAACCACGACGTGATCTGCGCGCTCGCCCGGCGGCTCGGCGCTGAGCATCCCGGCTTCGCCATGACGCCGCGCCAGTTGATCGACGCCACACTGCAAAAATCCGGCTGGGGCACGCTGACGGAGCTCGAGGCCAACCGCTGGATCGATTGCCAGCCGGATTTTACCACCGCGCACTATCTCGACGGCTTCGCCTATCCGGACGGCAAGTTCCGCTTCAAGCCGGACTGGACCACCGTGCCATTCAATCGCGCGCACGCCACCGTCCGTTCCGCCATGCCGTCATTGCCCGACCACTGGAAGGTGATCGAGGAGGCGGATATTGAGCATCCGTTCCGCCTGGCGACGTCGCCGGCGCGCGGCTTTCTCAATTCCAGCTTTACCGAAACGCCGACCTCGCTTGCCAAGGAAGGACGGCCCGAGGTGATGATCCATCCTGATGACGCGGCGCCGCTGGCGATCGCCGACGGCGACGCGGTGACGCTCGGCAACCGCCGCGGCACGGTACGGCTGCACGCGCGGCTGTTCGAGGGCCTACGCCGCGGCGTGCTGATCGCCGAATCGTTGTGGCCCAACAAGGCCTATGCCGACGGCCGCGGCATCAACACGCTGACCGGCGCCGACCCGATCGCGCCCTTCGGCGGCGCCGCCTTCCATGACAACAAGGTGTGGCTGCGGAAACTGACGAATTGAGCTACTTCGCGGCTTCGTGCTGGGGCGGCGGCGGCGCCGACCAGCGCTCGGCGGCGGCCTCATCGGTCACCTTGGCGTCGACCCAAGCCGGTCCGGTGGCCTTCTCGACCTGCTTCCAGAACGGCGCGCGCGTTTTCAGATAATCCATGAGAAACGAAGCCGCCGCGAATGCCGCCTCGCGATGGCTCGATGCCGTCGCGACCAAGACGATGATCTCGCCGGGCACGATGCGTCCGTAGCGGTGAATCACCGTCACGCCGATGAGCGGCCAGCGCGCGCGCGCTTCCTCGACATGCCGGGCGATCTCCGTTTCCGCCATGCCCGGGTAATGCTCGAGCGTCAGCGCCGCAATCGGCTCGCCGTTCTCATCGGCACGACACAGACCGGTGAAGGTCACGACCGCGCCGATATCGGTTCGCCCCCGCGTCATCCGCGCCGTTTCGGCGACGACGTCGAAGGCCTCGCGCTGCAAACGTATGGTCGCGGTCATGACGGTTTCTAAGCACGCCATCAAAAACTCAGCCGCCGGTCATCGGCGGGAAGAACGCGATTTCGCTGGCGCCCGCGATCGCGGCATCGGCGCGTACATGGCTGCGATCGATTGCCGCACGGATCACCCTCGGGTTCTCGAAAGCGTAGGCGTATTGCTCGTCGCGCCGGGCCAGCCAGGCCATCAGCTCGCCGACCGTCGCAACACCGGCGGGCGGATCGATCTGTTCCTCCGCCTTGCCGACGCGTTCGCGCACCCAGGCGAAATATAAAAGCTTCACGCGTCCTCCCGGTTCAGGTGGTGCAGTCCAGCCTGCAGATAATCCCAGCCGGTATAAAGCGTCAGCAGCGCCGACAGCCATAACAACATGATGCCGATCTTGGTGATGATGGGGATGACAGCATCACCGGCATCGCCGGCAATGAGAAAACCGACGGCGATAAGCTGCAGCGTCGTCTTCCATTTGGCGAGCCGCGTCACCGGCACGCTGACGCGCAGTTCGGCGAGATATTCGCGCAAGCCCGAGACCAGGATTTCCCGGCACAGGATGACGATCGCTGCGAACAGCGACCAGCCGTGGATGGTGTCTTCCGCCGCAAGCATCAAGAGACACGATGAGACCAGGAGCTTGTCGGCGATCGGATCGAGCATGCGGCCGAGCGAGGACTGCTGGGCCCAGATACGAGCGAAATAGCCGTCGAGGAAATCGCTGATGGCGGCGGCGACAAAGAAGGCGAGCGCGACCCAGCGCAGCCAAAGCCCGCCGCCAAGAATGCTTTGCCAGAACATGCAGCCGACCACGATCGGCACGGCGACGATACGGCCGTAGGTCAGAACATTGGGAAGCGCGAACGGATGCGCACGCGGCCGGCCTGTGGTCGTGGTTGTAGAATTCATGGCTGCACCATAGCGCCGCCGCGTCACCGCCGACAGTGCCTTGTTATGCATGCCAGTGTATGACATGCGCGGCGAAGCCTGCTGCTCGCCTGTCACTGCGAAGTCCGATCACGCCGCTCCCTCATGAAAGAATTCATAGATACGCCGGGCCGTTTCGGCGCTGATACCATCGACTTGCATCAAGTCCGTGACCGAGGCGCGCTCGATGGCTTTGAGCGTGCCGAAATGGTGTAGCAGGGCGCGCTTTCGGCCCGGCCCGATGCCCGCGATCTCCTGCAAGCCGGCCTCGCGCAGATCGCGCATCCGCCGCACCCGGTGCGAACCGACCGCGAAACGATGCGCCTCGTCGCGCAGCCGCTCGACAAAATAGAGCACCGGATCGCGCGGCGGCAGCTTGAACGAGTCGCGGCCGGGAATAAAGAACGTCTCACGGCCGGCGTCGCGGTCGGGCCCCTTGGCGATGGCGACCAGCGGAACCTCGACGCCGAGCGGCGTCAGCACCTGCCGCGCCGCGTTGAGCTGCCCCTGCCCGCCATCGATCAGCACGAGGTCCGGCCAAGGGGATTCATCTTGCTCCTCGAAATCCGCTTGCTGCGCAAGGCGCGCCGCCCGCTCACCCGGCACGCAGCTGCGCTGATCGCTGCCCTCTCCCGCAACGGGAGGGGATAGCGGTGCCTCGGCGAGCAGCCGCTTGAACCGGCGCGTCAGGACCTCGCGCATCATGGCAAAATCATCGCCGGGAGCAAGCTCGGCGGAGCGGATGTTGAACTTGCGGTAATCTTTCTTGCGAAAACCCTCCGGCCCGGCGACGATCATGGCGCCGACCGCGTTCGAGCCCTGAATGTGGCTGTTGTCGTAGACCTCGATGCGGCGCGGCACGTGCGGTAAGCTGAAAGTCTTGGCGAGTTGGCGAAGAAGCCTCTCCTGCGAGGAGCTCTCGGCGAGCTTGCGGCCGAGCGCCTCGCGGGCGTTGGCCAGCGCGTACTCGATCAAATCTTTCTTTTCGCCGCGCCGTGGCACCACGACCTCGATCCGGTGCCCGCTCTTGGTGCTGAGCGCTTCCGCCAGCAGCGCACGATCCTCGATGTCGTGCGAAATCAGGATCAGGCGCGGCGACGGCTTATCGTCGTAGAACTGGGCGAGAAAGGCGGCGAGAATTTCACCGGGCGAGATCGAGCGGTCGGCCTTGGGAAAATAGGCGCGGTTGCCCCAGTTCTGCCCGGTGCGAAAGAAGAACACCTCGACACAAGTGAAGCCACCCTGCTGATGCAGGGCAAAGACATCGGCCTCCTCCACGCCACGCGGGTTGACGCCCTGCTGCGCCTGAATGGCCGAGAGCGCCGCCAAACGGTCGCGGTAAACGGCGGCGCGCTCGAAATCGAGCGCCAGCGCGGCCTTTTCCATCTCGGCGGCAAGCTCGTCCTTCACCGCTTTGCTGCGGCCGGAAAGGAACGCGTTGGCTTCGCGCACCAGCACCGCGTAATCGCCGAAGCCGATCTCGTTGGTGCACGGCGCCGAGCAGCGCTTGATCTGATGCAGCAAGCACGGCCGGGTGCGGCTCTCGAAGAACGGATCGCTGCACGAGCGCAGCAGGAACGCCCGTTGCAGCGCGTTGATGGTGCGGTTGACCGCCCAAATCGAAGCGAACGGCCCGTAATAATGGCCCGGCCGCGTCCGCGCTCCGCGATGCTTGAGGATTTGCGGAGCCCAATGATCGGACGTGATCACGATGTAGGGAAAGGATTTATCGTCGCGCAGCAGGACATTAAAGCGCGGCCGCAGGCGCTTGATCAGGTTGGCCTCGAGCAGCAGCGCCTCGGTCTCGGTGCGGGTGATGACGAATTCGAGCGCCCGGGTCGCCGCGATCATGCGCTCGATGCGGCTATCGAGACCGGCCGGCCGCGCGTAGGTACGAATGCGGTTCCTGACGTTTTTCGCCTTGCCGACATAGAGCACGTCTCCCCGTGCGTCGATCATGCGATAGACGCCGGGCTGCGACGGCGCCAGCTTGGCGTAACGCAGGATGGCGGCGCGGCCCGCGGCAAGCGAGTCTTCGACTTGATCGTCGGCCGCGGCGGCGTCGTTCGCCTCCGTTTCAGGAAGCGAAGACTCCTCGTCTTCCTCAACGATCTCGATCTCGGGCTCGATGTCTTTCTTTGGAACGCTCATGCCTGACTTGCCGGAAGGACTTAACGCCAAGGACTTGGCGCGAACGTAAGGTTTGCACCGGCATAGGGCCAGGGTCGGCGATCACGGCCCGATCCCCGCGCTCATCCACGGGATGGGATTGCCGCCGAATGGCGCGGCTCGGGCCCTGTGCACCGCGCTCTGGGCCGTGAGCAGACTTCTTGCAAAGATTTACAGTAATTTAACCGTTATTATGTCTGTGTTTAAAACATAATTAGCTATAATCGTGACGCAATAAGGACGAATATCGCCACAATATTGTCCATAAAGAGAAAAGACCTGTGTCCTTTCTACACTAGACGAAAAACCGATAGCGAATACTGTCTGGGGACCTGAACACGACCGGAGGTCCACAAAATGAAGCGTGTGTTTCTTGCAGGTGTTGCGCTGATGGCGCTGACCGGCGCGGCTGCGGCGGCCGATATGGCCCCGGCGCCTTACTATAAAGCGCCGACGTACGCGCCGCCCTATTACAACTGGACCGGCATCTATCTCGGCGTAAACGGCGGCGGCGGCTTTGGAAGCTCGACCTGGGATTCAGCCGGCAGCTTTAATCTCACCGGCGCGCTTGCCGGCGGCACGCTCGGCTACAATTACCAGATCGGCCGCGCGGTGATCGGCGCCGAAGGCGACGTGGATTGGAGCGGCATGAAGGGGTCGACCACTGCTGGCTGCGCCGCCGGCTGCCAGACCAGCGACAGCTGGCTTTCGACCGTGCGTGGCCGCCTCGGTTATGCGGCGGACCGGTTCCTACCCTATGTCACCGGCGGCGCCGCGTTTGGCGACATCCGCGCCTCGACGCCCGGTTTTGCCGGCAGCAGCACGAGTAATGTCGGCTGGACTGTGGGCGCCGGCATCGAATTCGCCCTCGCCGGCCACTGGACCGCCAAGGCGGAATATCTCTACGTCGACCTTGGCAATTTCAACTGCGGCCTCGGCTGCGGCGCGGCCGCGGTAAATCATGTATCGTTCAGCGACAATATCCTGCGCGGCGGCTTCAACTACCGGTTCTGATCTTCCAACAGACGTCAAGCACAACCACTGCAAAACGCCCCGCGACATCGTCGCGGGGCTTTTTGTTTGCCCGCAATGCGCTTTCGTTGTTGACTGCGCGGTCGGCATTGCAGTCACGTCGGCTCGCCGCCAAACATCGTACGATCATGCGTGGTCAGGCCGGCAGAATAAGGGGCAGGTGGCGAGCTCGGGACAAGGAGGAATCGATCATGCGACGACATGCCAGACTATCTGCCCAGGCAGGGATGGCGGCCGGGCTGCTGCTTGGATTTGCCGCCTCCGCAGACGCGCAATTCCTGGTCATCGGCGACGACAACAAGCTGGAATGGAACGATGCCGGCAAGCCGGTTTTTAGTGAACCTGGCAAAGACGAGGTCGTGATCGTCGATATCAGGAACCGCGAGTCGCCAACCATTGCCGGATCACTGCCGCTCGCCAATACCGTGATTGGGCCGCCGACCAATCTCGCCGTCACACCGGACGAGAGCTTGGCCTTGGTCGCCAATTCGCTGAGCTATCAGCCAAACGGCAACGGCTGGAAGCCGGCACCCGACAACAAGGTGTACGTCATTGATTTGAAGGCGACGCCGCCCAAGCTCATCTCCACGCTGGAAGTCGGCAAGCAGCCGTCGGGAATAGCGATCAATCGGCGCGGCGATTTGGCGCTGATCGCCAATCGCGCCGACAATTCGCTCACCGTATTGACGATCAACGGCAAGGAGGTGAAACCCGTCGACACGATTTTGCTTGGCGATACCGTTTCGGCGGTCGCCCTGACTCCCGATGGCCGGCATGCCCTCGTCACCAAACACGCGGCGAACAAGGTGGCGTGGCTCGATATCGACGGTCAGAAAGTGTCCTATGGCAAGAAAGACATCGCTGTCGGCGTCTGGCCCTATAACGTGCAGATTACCGCCGACGGCCGCTTCGCCCTGACTGCCAACCAGGGGAACGGCGGCGCGCCGGACGGCGGCGCGGGCTCGGTCAGCGTCATCGACCTTAAGGCCAATCCGCCGCACCTGGTGGATTACGTCGGCGTGGCACCGGTGCCGGAGGGCTTGGCGGTGAGCCCGACGGCGCCGCTTGCCATCGCGGTGTCGATAAACGGCAGCGGCGGAGTCCCCCAAGACGCATGGTTTGCCGCGCCAAACTCGATTCTCGACGTGCTATCGACCGAGGGTGGCAGCGTCCGCAAGGTGGGGACCGCAAAAGCCGGCCGGCTCGCCGAAGGAATAGCCTTCAGCCCGGAGGGCCGATATCTCTACGTCGCCAACTTCACGGACAGCGACTTGCAAGTCTACAGGATTGACGGCGCCACCGTGCGCGACACCGGCAAAGTACTCAAACTGCCGGGCCATCCCGCTTCCATGCGTGGCAGCACGCCCTGAGACCCGTCGGCGCGCTCACGCGGGCGGCGCGCGAGCCGCCAGCGGCGTCGTCCGGTGAATACGGGGGCTAGACCTTCACCGCCGTCGCGGCGAATGCGGGCACGCGCGCGGCGAAGTCCCCGAGCCAGGCGACGAGACGCGGGCAATCGCCGCGCCAATCGCCGCCAAAGCGGAGATCGCGATAACCGAGCGCGCAGGCGAGCGCGATCAGGCCGACATGGGGGATCGCGGCTCCAGCGTCGAATGCCGGCGGGGCTGCTTCGAGCACGGCAAGCGCGCGTCCCACCTTGCCGGCCTGGTGATCGAGCCATTTTGGTTCGTGGTTTTTGACCGCGCGCCAACGGCCCTCGTAGACCGTCAGGATCGACGCATCGAGGATGCCGTCGCAGATCGCCTGCAAGCGCAGCGCGGCAAAGCGCGGGCCGGCATCACGCGGGATGATTTTGCCGCCGCCGGCACGATGATCGAGATATTCGAGGATCACACGCGAATCGTAATAGGCGGTGCCGTCCTCGGCGATCAGCACGGGAATCTTGCCGAGCGGATTCTGCTCACGCACGGTGTCGTGCGGATCGGCGGTGTCGGCCGACACGACACGGACGTCGTCGAAGCCGAGCACGGCGAGTGCAATCTGCACCTTGCGGCCGAACGGAGACGGTGGGGCGGAACGCAGGATCATCATGGCATGATCATTGGCAGCAGCGGTTAATCCGCAAATTTGCAACGACGAAGACGGCAAGATGAGAACTTCCGGCGGCGGCATGCCGCGGCGCGGGATCGGCGCGGCGCCGTGTTCGCGCGCAGCGCCGCGGCGGCATCCTCCTAGCGGAACATGATCTTGCCGGACCTTCCTTCGCCCGCCGAAGCGGGCTTTGCGGCGGCGGGAAACCGGTTTCCACCCTCGGATCACGTCCGAGGGCAGACTTTTTTCGGGTCATATTCTAGCCGGTGACGACCAGATTGACCGCTTTCGGGCCCTTGCCCTTCTTGTCGGGCTCGACATCGAAGCTGATGCGCTGCCCCTCCATCAGCGATTTCAACCCGGCGCGCTCCACCGCGGTGATGTGCACGAACACGTCGCGGCCGCCGTCGTCGGGCTTGATGAAGCCGTAACCCCGCTCGCCATTGAAAAACTTGACCGTACCGGTCATTGCCATCGAGAAGCTCCTTCCCCCGTGGTTGCTTCGCCGCCAGCCGCACGGCGCGACGGCTTGGCCGGACATCCACACGGGCAAGGCTTCAGCCGCGGACGGCCTCAGTCACTCCGCCGGCCCCCACTGGAGGCGGAACGTCTAAGCCAGCAACAGCTTAATTAGCCCAATTTTTGCGTGTGGAAAAGTGGCCGACTACCGTCGGGCTACCGATCCGCCTGACCTTGTTGTGCCAGCCGGTCGATCCGGCAGGCCGCCCGCGATGACAATGCGGCAGCCAGCGCGGGCATGAAAATTCGCAAATCCGGTTCGAGCCTGAAGGGCGGATTGACTACGATCAGCCCGGAGCCGACCAAGCCGGCTTCTGCCCGCGGCGGACCGAGCGTCAGCTCGCAGCGCAAGACGCTCGGCACGGCAAGCTTCTGCAGCCGCCGCGCCAGCGCGTCGGGCGCGCCGCGATCCTTGATCGGATACCACACGAGGTAGATGCCGCTCGGCCATTTGCGATGGGCGGCGGCGAGCGCGCCGGACAGGCGCATGAACTCGCCTGCGTCTTCGAAGGGCGGATCGATCAGGACGAGGCCGCGGCGCTCCTTGGGCGGCACGTAGGCGCCGAGCGCAGTCCAGCCGTCGATCGTCACCGCCTTGGCGCGGGCGTCGCCGCGCAGCGCCGCGGCGAGCGTAGCCGCGGAACGCGGCTCGAGTTCGCAGGCGATCAGGCGGTCCTGCGGCCGGAGCAGATGTTTCACGATCAGCGGAGAACCGGGATAGGCGCGCAGTCGGCCGTCGGGATTGAGTGCGGCGACGGCGTCGAGATAGGGCGCCAGGAATGCATCGGGCCCTTGCTGCCGCTTCGCCTCCCAGACCCGCTCGATGCCGTCGTGCCATTCGCCGCTGCGGCTCGGCTCCGGCGCAAACAGATCATAACGGCCGGCGCCGGCGTGGGTGTCGATGACGCGAAACGCAGCCGGCTTCCGGCGCAGATGCAGGAGGATGCGCGCCAGCACGCTGTGCTTATGCACATCGGCAAAATTGCCGGCATGGAACGCGTGGCGATAATTCATCGCTACAGCAGTAGCAACGCCACCCGCCTGCGTTCAATGATTCACCCGCCGCGGCCTCCAGCGCAATCGCCTCAGATTGAACCGATTGGCGCGCTCACATCTTGGTGGAGCATGATCTTTTCGGAAAACCGGTCCCCACTTTTCCGGATCATGCTCAGCTCTTGGTAGAGCATTATCTTTTCGGAAAACCGGTCCCCACTTTTCCGGATCATGCTCAGCCGCCGCGCAGCGGCGGCATCACCACTTGCCCGCGCTTGCAGCTCCGCCGCGCGACGTTGGGGCAGTCGCGGAATTGCAGCTCCTTGGACAAGCAGATTCTGACCTCGGTCAACCGCTTCTTGTCGCAACCGATCGCAATGCCGTCCGGCGGAAGCCCGGGATTCGCTTTGATGAAAGCATCCTCCACCGCCGCCGGCGTGACGTCGAGCGGCTCTTGCAGATCGACATAGTCGGGCGGGATCTTCACCACCGCGCGGGCTTTGCGCACGGTCTCGAAGTAGGCGCGCGGCGAAAGTCCCGCACAGGTGCCGTGCTTGTCCCATTCGTTGAAAATCAGATGCGGTGCCGGCATCAGATCGAGCATCGAAGAAACAATACCGCGGTAGAGCCGCGGCGCCGGGACCTGGCAATATTCCGGAAAGCCCTTCTCGTATTGCGGCCACAGCCCGTGCACGACGAACGAATACGGCCGCGCGCCGCATTGCAGCCGCGCGCCGCGCACGCGGTCTCGCTCGGCGGCGGCCGCACAGAAGGACGGCGACCAGGACAGCGAGAGAACGTAGAAATCAAACTGCCCGGCCTCGTTCTGCCGCAACTCTTGCGCCGACGCATGCGATGCGGCCGCAAGAAGAACGAACGCCGCGACCGCGGCGCCAACAACCGTCTTGGCCATGATCACCCCCCTCACGTATCAAGAATCCTAGGCACCCTTGTTGAACAAATCAAGAACGGAATGAATAAGCAGGAGGGGAGCGGCGCTGTCCTAATTCCAAAGCCCTTGTCCTATTTTGGCCAGTTCGCCGATTTGCTTTTAGCCTGGATGGGGGACGCGCATGGGCCGCTACGACGTTTACCTGCGACGGAAAAGAAGGCCTGAAAACTTCAGAAGCGCCATGGATAGCGACTATGGAGCACGAAATTACTTCTGACCTTCAGGAGACCGCCAACTGAGGCGGCCTGCTCTGCAGAATCACTCTGAAACCATGGCACATAAATCCGCGCGACCAGCGCACCTTTTGGCGTAATGCTTCCAGTCATCCGCCATTTGAATAAACATGCGATGATGTTGCGGGCCGATATTCAACCGTGCCAGCTTCCAACAGGAGACAACCTGTTCGAGACAAAACCTATTGCATTGAAAGTATGGGTTTTGATGTAGCTTCACCGACAGTACCTGAGCATCTTACGCGGTCCTACCCCGATCGGTCAGGAAGCATCTTGCCTTAGCCGATCGGGGGGCATTCGCCACATAGGACCACACAGTAGCGAATATGGAGTCGGGACGATTAAGAGTCGTATAACGCTTCACTACGTGCAAATACGTAACATCAAAAGGACTACCCCCAGATCCGTAGCTGTCCTAATTCCGAGGCTTCTGTCCTAATTCGCGGCGCGAGGTATCTTAATTTCCAAAGCGTTGCGATTTAGATCAAAGATACAACCGTCCTTTATCTGCGCATTATGCAGAAATGGATAATTTCGCGCTGTTGAGGGCCCTCGCAAGCGAAGAGAGCGCGCGCGAAGCTTCTGATCCGGCGGCCAAAAAAGAAAGGAAGCCCTGGCGATCGAATGGCACCTATTGGTGACTATGACCGCAAGGGCAACCAACAAGATTCCCGAGACTAAATGTGCATGAGGCCGCCTTGGCGGCCTCATCTTGCTCATTCAATTCCAAGCCCCTTTGTCGCGATCACGGAACAGCGCGCTTTTGATTTTGATCAATGCGGCCGGCGATTCCCTACCACCAAATTTTGATGAGCCTGCGTGGGCGCCTATCGGCGCCTCAGCTTTGGTCACGGCCTTCGCGCGGAGATGCCCCATGACAATGCCGAGCGATCATCACGCCCATCGCCTGAGCGACAACCCGGCCGCACAGCTCGCATTGCTGGCGACAGCGGTGATCATGCTGATAGCGATCGGGTGGTTTTATTTCCAGTAAGAGAACGGCGGTCGCGTGCGCATCGCTCGTCGACCGATCGGCCAACGTCAAGCGAAACGTGCAATCCTCTCGGTTCCACTTCCGGCTGCGGGTTTGGCAAAAGAAACGGCCCCAAGCCGGATCGACCGGGGCCGAAGTTGACCTTTGGCGGGATCGGCCAAGGCTGCAACCTCGAAGCACTTGAGGCTCGGCCAAGACCGATTGGACTCACTCGCCCCCGCTAGGGGGTGACGGCATGAATGCAGCCAAACGCGGCGCCGGGCTTTGACAAATATCAAGTGTCGATCGGGTTTTAGGCCGCGTCGGTTGGCGGCGTCTTTGCCTATGCCGGCAATGGACAGCCGAAATGCCGCATTGCAGCGTAAAACGGGCCTTCCTAAGTAATCGAAAAATCTCTTGCAATATCAGGATTGTGCGGGAAATGGCTGGTTATCTTCGGGACTTGGCGCATCGATGTACGCGCCTAGCGAGGCGTTGTTCTGATCTGGCCGTAGCCCAAGAGCTCGAGGGCCTTGGCGCGGAACTGATGGAGAAGGCGCACGAGCTGGAATCGGGTTGCTCGTTTGAAGGCCACGGTTGATCGGTGATTGCATGATGGACAGAGGCTAGGTGACGCCGGGTGGGACCGCTGCAAGTCGATTCCCGCAACAGGTAGCTCGTTTTTGATTCAATCGCCTCCCTGTACCATTGGCGATCCGAAACGCCATGGCGGGAAGTTTAGCCCATTCAGCCGCGCGTTGGCAGACCAGGGCTGCGCGGGAATCTTTGATTACCAAAGCAGATATAACCAGAGAACAATAACCGCTATGCCGGATATGACGATGGCCACCCGTGCCAGCCGCTCGACTAAGCTGTCCGCTTGATAGCCGCGATATTCGCTAGGTACAGTCATCGGACCTCTCCCTAGGCTCTCTTGCCCGCGCGGAAGCCCGACACCGCAGTTTAGGAACCGGCTCGCCCCCAAATTTCAGGGTTGCGGCATCCGCGTCTTATTGCTTTGGTTGCAATTTGGTGACAGGGATTTGCGGCCTGCATTGATCCAAATCAAAAACACGTTGCCAATTTCGTGCCGCTTGGGGCGCGACGTCGTGACGGTTCGGAGCTCGACCGTGGCAGGCAATGGCAATAGCGGAGAACCGGCCCGGTCAAGGCCGCCCGGCTCAGACTGCCTGTATATTCCGAGCCGGACACGACGGTAAGCGTTTGAGCTCAAATCGCTTTGACGGGAGTCGAAAAAGTCCTGCCCCCTCGGCACCCATCGGCACTCCGGTTCCTCAATGCAAAAATGCGGTGAGACGGCGACGTACCGCACTCTGCCGACGTCGTTCGATCTCGGCACCGCACGCTTGCTTGAACGACGCGCGGTCAGGGTCGCGCGGCGCGGCACGCCGGACCGTAGGCCCAGTTGCGGTCGAGGCCGATGACGCAGAAATTGACGCCCCAGTCCAGGCCGATCACGCCGGTATCTTCGGCGATCGAGTAATAGATCGGGTGTCTCACCCCGTCGCTGATCAGCGCCGTGCCGCGACAGAAGCGACGCGGAATGGATTGCGCCGCCCACGGCAGCACCGCGGTCTCGCGGATATTCTCGATGCCGACGATCTGGAGTTCGGAGTTCCAGAACCGAGCCTCTTTGCTGTGGAAGTTACCGATGATGCGGTCCAGCGCCGGCGGGTAATCGCAAGACGGCATCACGCGATCGTAGCGCGGGCCGGACAACCAGAAATTCTTCTCGAGCCAACTCGCCGCTTGCGGCTGGGAAACTGACACGAGGCTGAGCGCCAACCCAAGCGCAACGCATGCGATCCGACCGGACATGGCCCTGCTGCCCCCTCTGCCCCTTCTGGCATAGAACCGCGCAACCGTGCCGCGCCGGCGTTGGCCGGTCAAGGGCGATAGGAAGCCGAAGCGATAGGCTAGCGGACCAGGTGATCACGGGGCCACTCTCGGCGCTGGCGCGAGGAAGTCGTGCCCGGCTTCCCATCCCCACTGCAAGCTTCTAAGCTTGCATCCGTCGGTTCAAGGCGCGGAGAACTGGGCAATGGGTCGGAATCTGTGGGTCGTTATGGCGCTCGCTCTCTTGCTGCCCGGCGCGGCCAGCCCGGCGTTTGCCGGCGCCGTCTTTCTCGGGCCCGGTCCGGGGCTCACCGGCAACGATACCGGCGGCATCATTGTCTACCGACCTGACCTGGAGAGGGGCGCCTACCGCGAGATGGCCGCTGACTGGTGCGCGCGCTGGCATCGCCTTTCCCATGTGACCAGCGAGCATCGGAGATACGGCGATTACATCAGCTTCGTCTGCATGGATCGTCCAGGCGTGATCCACTGACGCCCCATCGTGCCGCGGTGCCTGAACGACCAGCGAAAAATTCAACGCCAATCGCCGATCACCGCTTGAACGAGCGCGAGTGCCGCCACCGCTGCGGTATCCGCGCGCAGAATGCGGGGGCCGAGTGAAAGCCGCACCACGTTCGGCAGCCTGAGCAATGCCGCGCGCTCGTCCTCGGCAAACCCGCCTTCCGGGCCGATCAGCACTGCGAGCGGCGACGACGCCATGCCGGTGAGCGCGGCAATCGGGTTCGCCAGCTCGGCATCTTCATCGCAAAACACCAGGCGGCGCGCCGGGTCGCGCTCGGCAACGAGGCGAGCGAACGGAACCGGCGGCACGATGTCCGGCAGCGAGAGAATGCCGCATTGCTCCGCAGCCTCGATGGCGTTGGCGCGCATCCGCTCGGTGTTGACGCGCGTGACCTGACCATGGCGGGTGAGGACCGGCTGCAGACGGGAGACGCCCATCTCGACCGCCTTCTGTACCATGTAGTCCAGCCGCGCCGCTTTTAGCGGCGCGAAGAGGTAATGCAGATCCGCCGGCGAGGTCTGATCGCGCGTCTTGCCGCCGACGACCAGGGCGGCGCCCCGCCGGTGCATGGCCAGGGTTGCGCTCCACTCGCCGTCCCGGCCGTTAAAGACGAGAACCCGACCGCCTGATTTCAGCCGCAGGACCGTACCAAGATAATGGGCCTGGGCGCCGTTGAGCGCCACATCTGCACCCTCCTCGAGTGGCGCCTCGACGCGCAGACGCGGGCTGCGAAAATCATAGCCGGGCATAGGGGAATCTGAGCAATATGAGCGACATTGCGCCGAGGCACTGCTAGCGTGTATCACCTTTGCCGACGTTCTGCCGCCTTGTCGCCGAAATCAACGAGCCTTTAATGGCCGCAAAGACTGGGATCACCACGCAGACTTGGTCGCCGTCACGGGAAAGGGACGTCGCATGAAGTGGAGTTGCGCCATTGTGCTGGCCGCCTTCGCCCTTATTGCCGGTTCGCCGCATTGCGGCGCAGGCTCCGGCGCAATGCAATGCGTTCATACCGCTGAGGAACGATGCGCAGCAAAAGGCTTTGGCCGTGCGCACCGCGACCGAGCACAAGGCCGAACGCAAGGAGATTTGCATTTTGGTGACGCGCTTCACCGCCGCCGAGGCAGCCGTGGTGAAATTCCTCGAAGATAACAAGACCTGGTGCGGCATCCCCGAAGAGGCGATCAAGGCGGCCAAGACGGGTCACGAACGGACGCTGAAGTTTCGCACCATGGCCTGCAGCGAAGCCCCCGCCGCCAAGCCGAAGGCGCCGACGCTCAGCGACGCCATCGGCACGCCGTCCGTAGACTCGGCGGCCAATACAAAAACGGGCCGAGGTACCCTCGATTCGCTCACCGGTAACCCGCTGGCAAAATGAGTCCGGTGACCGGTTCGGTCGCCGATGCGACCGGCAATTGGGTCGATTCTCTCGCACCGGCCTGGTCACGTCCCTATCTGCGGCTCGCGCGGCTCGACCGCCCGATCGGCTCCTGGCTTTTGCTGTTACCCTGCTGGTGGTCGTCTGCCCTTGCCGCGGTCGCCGCCCACAGGGCCGCGCCGAGCCTCACGCACCTTGCGCTGTTCTTGGTCGGTGCCTTTGCGATGCGCGGCGCCGGCTGTACCTGGAACGACATTGTCGATCGCGACCTCGATCGGCGGGTCGAGCGTACGCGCTCGCGGCCGATCCCCTCCGGGCAGGTCAGCGTTTTCCAGGCCGCTTTCTTCCTGGTCGTGCAAGCGCTGGTGGGCCTCGCGGTACTCCTCTCATTCAATGCGTTTACCGTCGCGCTCGGCATCGCCTCGCTCGCCATCGTGGCGGTGTACCCGTTCATGAAGCGCATCACCTACTGGCCGCAAATCGTGCTCGGCTTGGCGTTTTCCTGGGGGGCGCTCATGGGCTGGGCGGCCGCGTTCGGCCGGCTCGGCGTGCCGGCATTGCTGCTCTATGCCGGCTCCATCGCCTGGGTGATCGGCTACGACACGATCTATGCCCATCAGGATCGCGACGACGATGCGCTGATCGGCATCAAGTCGACGGCGCTCCTGTTCGGCGCCCGCACCAAGCCGATGCTCGCGTTGTTTTACACTCTCGCCGTTATTCTGCTCGGCGCCGCGGGAATGGCCGCCGGGGCCGGCTTGGTGTTTGCGCTGGGACTTTTCGGCTTTGCCGCACACTTGGCCTGGCAGATTATCCGGCTCGATATTGCCGATCCGGATCGCTGCCTGGCGCTGTTCAGGTCCGACCGCGATGCCGGCCTGATTCTGTTTGCCGGATTGCTGCTCGACGCGGCGCTGCCCCGCCTGGTCTGATCTGCGGCTCAGTTTCGCGCGATGATCTCGCGCTCGCCGCGATGGATCGCCGGCGTGTTTGACGGCACTCCCGCCCGGCGCCGCTGCAAGGCGGAGGCACGCCGGCGCGCAATCGCGGTTCGGCGGCGGCGGCGCCATGTCGGCGCTTCGATGCGCAACGCGCCAAGCCGCGCGAAGGGCTCGTGCAAGCTGCCGTCGCGCTCGGCGACCAGCAACGGCAGCCCGAGGACACGGCCCCAAGACTGCCATTCGGCCACGATGTCATCGCTGGCGCTTGAGCAAAACAGCGGCAGCGACAGCGCCGGGTCGCCGTGCTCGAGCACAACGGCAACGGCGGTCGGCTCGTCCACCTTTCCGGTGAGGCGGATGGCGACGCCGCGGAACGCGGAGAGCGGCAAATTCAGCGCCATGCGCATGCCGCGCACCGAGCGGCGCACCACGACGCGCTCGCGATGCAGATCGACGACGCGCAGGCGTTCGTCAGCCGCTTCGTCCGCGGCTTCGAAACGCACGGGCAAGGAGAAGGGGTCGAGCCGCTGTGGGGTCCCCATCGCGCTTACGCGATGGGGCGCCCCGGCGCGGCTCGACCCGGCAGCGATCCTGCCGGCTTCCATTTGACGCCCCGAAAAACTCGGCTCCCGCCGGACTGTTGCCGCCCGGTTGCCGCGAGAATGCCAGAACCCCGTCGCAATCAGCTTAAGAACCCTGGTTAACTGCTGGTATTGAGGCCGCGAACCAATCGCATGATTGACGAGCGGTTGCCGGTCCCCCGGTAATTGTCCGGCCCGCCAACAGCGCAGTCTCTGGGTTGAATCGCGCCGCCGACGCCACATCTTGGCCTTGTGTTCGCTTGGGTCCCCGCATAAACCGGCCGCTCCATGTCCTCCTTTCTCGATCAATCCGACCTCACCGTTCTCGCCCAACGTCTCGTCACCGCCGCACGGCGCGCCGGCGCCGATCAGGCCGACGCAGTGGTCGTTCGCTCGGTATCGCTTTCGGTCGAGCTGCGCGACGGCGCGGTCGAGGAATCGCAGCGCTCCGAGGGCGACGATCTTGGGCTGCGCGTCCTGGTCGGCCGCAAGCAGGCGGTCGTTTCGACCAATGATCTCAAGGGCAGCGGCTTTGACGCGCTGGCGGAGCGCGCGGTCGCCATGGCGCGCGCGGCACCCGAAGATCGGTTTGCCGGGTTGGCGGACGCGGCCTTGCTTGCCAGCACGTTCCCGGCACTCGATCTGCTCGATCCGGAGATGCCGGGCGTCGATGTGCTCGAAGCGCGCGCGCGCGCAGCCGAGGCAGCCGCGCTCGCCGTTGCCGGCGTCTCCAAATCGGCAGGCGCCTCGGCCTCGGCCGGCATTGGCGGCATGGTGCTGGTGACAAGCCACGGCTTCCACGGTGCTACCATCGGCTCGCGGCATTCGATCTCCATGTCGGCGATCGCGGGCAGCGGCACCGGCATGGAGCAAGACTACGATTTCTCCTCAACGCTGCACGCCGCCGACCTCGACAGCGCCGAAGCCATCGGACGGCGCGCCGGCGAACGGGCGGTCAAGCGCCTCAACCCGCGCAAGGTGGCAACCCGCCGCGTGCCGGTGGTGTTCGATTCCCGCATTTCCGGCTCGCTGGTTGGCCATCTGGCGAGCGCCGCCAACGGTGCCGCCATCGCCCGTAAAACCAGCTTTTTGCGGGAAAAACTCGGCCAGAAGATTTTTGCCTCCGGCATCGACATCATCGACGATCCGCTGCGGCCGCGCGGCCTGCGTTCCCGGCCATTCGACGCCGAAGGCGTCGCCGGCCGCCGCCGCAAACTGGTCGACGACGGCGTGCTGATGACTTGGCTGCTCGATTGCGCCACCGCGCGCGAGCTTGATCTTGAAACGACCGGTCATGCGCAGCGCGGCGTTTCCTCGACCCCGTCGCCCGGCCCGAGCAATCTTCATCTCGCCCCCGGCAGCCAAAGCCCGGACCAGCTCATCGCCGACATCGCCGACGGTTTCTACGTCACCGACATGATCGGGATGGGCGTCAACCTGGTGACGGGGGACTACAGCCGCGGCGCGTCGGGGTTCTGGATCGAGAGCGGCCAGCACACCTATCCGGTCAGCGAGGTCACGATCGCCGGGCACCTCTTCGACATGTTCGCGAGCTTGACGCCGGCGAACGACCTCACGTTCCGCTACGGCACCAATGCACCGACTTTGCGCGTTGAGGGTCTGACCGTTGCCGGCCATTGAGGTCGTCGACCCCGCCCAAGCAGCCACACGGCTTGCCACTTCCGTCCGCGAAGCTGGCGCGCTTGCGCTCTCCATGTTTGGGACGCCGATCGAAAATTGGACCAAAGCGGGGTCTTCGCCGGTCTGCGAAGCCGATATTGCGGTCGATCGATTGCTGCACGCACGACTGACCGAGGGCGGCGCCTTCGGTTGGCTGTCCGAGGAAAGCATCGACGACCCGAGCCGGCTCGCCGCGCGGTACGTCTGGATCGTCGATCCGATCGATGGCACGCGCGCCTATCTTGCCGGGCTGCCCGATTGGGCAATTTCCGCCGCCCTAGTGGCGAAGGGGCGGCCGATCGCAGCTTGCCTGTACGCGCCGGTCACCGAGGAGTTCTTCACGGCGATCGCCGGTGAGGGCGCCACCTGCAACGACGCCTCTATTGAGACCACGACCGGCGCTTCGCTGACGGACGCGCGGATCGCCGGTCCGAAGAGCTTTCTTGAGCGATTGGCTCCGGTGGCGCCGCCCTTCACCGTCGTCCCGCGCGTTCACTCGCTGGCGCTGCGGTTCGCCCGCGTGGCGCAAGGCGCATTCGACATCGCATTTGCCGGCGCCAACAGCCACGACTGGGACCTTGCGGCGGCCGATCTTTTGGTGCACGAAGCCGGCGGCGCGCTAACGCCCGTCGGGGGTGAGCTTATCACTTATAATCTTCCCCTGTCGCGGCACGGGATGCTCGTCGCGGCCGGCCGGGACAGGCATGCGACGCTCATCGATCTCCTGAGAAAACGGCGGGTCGCATTTTCATAAATTGCGGATGAGCAGGCGGATCGAGCAGCATGTCGGACAGGATTTCCGAACCAACATCCACGCAATGGCTGCGCCGCGTCTGCGGCGGCGAGCGTGACGATCCGGCGGAGATCGACATCAAGACGTCTGCCGATCGGCTACGGGAGGGAGACTGAGCGTGCGTGATCGCCCGCCGCTCGCGCTACGACTGTATCGGCTGGCGTTCAACGCGGCGGCACCGGCGTTGGCGCCGCGGCTATTGGCGTGGCGCCTTAAACGCGGCAAGGAACACCCGGCTCGAATCGCGGAGCGTTACGGTGAAGCAAGCCTGCCGCGGCCGAGCGGTCCGCTGGTTTGGCTGCACTGCGCGAGCGTCGGCGAACTGCTCGCCGTCATTCCTCTCATCGAGCGCATCCGTGCGCAGAATTTCGCCGTGCTGGTCACCTCCGGTACGGTCACCTCTGCAGCGCTCGCCGCGCAGCGTCTGCCGGCGGGCGCCGTCCACCAGTTTATTCCGCTCGATGCGCCGCGATTTGTCGGACGGTTTCTCGATCATTGGCAGCCCGATCTGGCGCTGTTCGTCGAATCCGACTTGTGGCCCAACTTCATCATGGCGTGTGCGGACCGCGGAACTCCGATGATGCTCGTCAACGGCCGCGTATCGGAGCGTTCGTTTCGCCGCTGGCGACTGCTGCCGGGCGCGATCGCGGCCCTGCTCGAGCGCTTCGATCTGTGCTTGGCGCAGTCGAACGCCGACGCGCAACGCTTCGCTCAACTCGGCGCACCGCGCATCAGCGGCGTCGGCAACCTCAAGCTCGACGTGCCCGCTCCGCCCGTCGACGAATCGACCTTCCGCAAACTCAGATCGATGATCGGCGCGCGTATTGTGATCGCGGCCGCTTCCACCCATGCGGGCGAAGAGGCCACCATCATGGCCGCCCATCGGCGACTGCGCGCAAAATATCCGTCGCTGCTGACGGTCATCGCGCCGCGCCATCCCGAACGCGGCACTGGCATCGCGGAGATGGCAAAAGAGGCCGACGTTTCGGTCGCACTGCGCTCGCGCGGCGAGTTGCCGAAGCCGGATGTCGATGTCTTCATTGCCGATACGCTCGGCGAGCTCGGTCTGGTCTACCGGCTCGCGCCAATTGTCTTTATGGGCGGCTCGCTGGCGAGTCATGGCGGCCAGAATCCGATCGAGGCCATCAGGCTCGGCGCGGCGATTGTTCATGGTCCGCATGTATGGAACTTCGCCGAGATTTACGCCGCGCTCGATGCGGCACACGGCGCCGAACGTGTCGCCGATGAGGAGGCCTTGGTGGCGTGCCTCGCCGGCTGGCTTGCCAAGCCGGCAGCACGTATGGCTGTAGCCCATGCAGCCGTTGTCACAGTGGGAAAGCTCGGCGGCGCGCTTGAGCGCACACTCGCCGCCCTCGATCCCTACCTGATGCAGCTTCGGCTCGAACAACGGGTGTCCTAGAGCGGGGATGCGCCAATGCGTGCGCCCGACTTTTGGTGGCGGTCCGGTAGCGGCGGCCTGCTCAGCCCGTTCGCCGCTATTTATGGCGCCGTGGCCGCGCTGCGCATGCAGTTTCCAGGCCAGAGCGTCGGCGTTCCGGTGATCTGCTTCGGCAATCTCACGGTGGGCGGCGCCGGCAAGACGCCGGCGGCGCTGGCAGTGGGAGAGCTCCTCCTCGGCGCGCACCAGCGGCCGTTCTTTTTGAGCCGCGGTTACGGCGGGCGACTGGCCGGCCCAGTGCGCGTCGATCCTGCGGCCCATTCCGCCGCCGCCGTCGGTGACGAGCCGCTGCTGTTGGCACGGCTTGCGCCGACTATCGTCGCGCGTGACCGCCTGGCGGGCGCCAAAGCTGCGCGGCTTGGCGGCGCGAACGTGATCGTGATGGACGATGGGTTCCAGAACCCGGCGCTTTCAAAGAATCTCGCGATCCTGCTGGTGGACGGCCGCCGCGGCGTCGGCAACGGCCGCGTCATCCCCGCCGGTCCGTTGCGGGCGCCGCTGGAAACCCAGATCGCGCAGGCGCAGGCGCTTGTCATCGTCGGACCGCCCGCCGGCGCCGCCGCCGTCGCGCAGCTCGCGCGCCGTCACGGTGTTGCGATCTTCCATGGCCATCTCGAACCCGGGCGCCGCACCCTCGCCGCGCTCGGCAAGCGCAAAGTTCTGGCCTTCGCCGGCATCGGCGATCCGGAGAAATTCTTCGCTACGCTCGCCGACGCCGGCATCGCCGTCGCCGAGCGCGCAAGCTTTCCCGACCACCATCGCTACACGGCGGCGGAGGCGCAGGCGCTGATCGCGCGCGCCGAGGCCGCGGACCTTGTGCTCCTCACCACCGAGAAGGATCTCGCCCGGCTTGCCGGCAATCCGCTCGTCGCCGCGCTGGCGGCGCGCGCCAGCGCGTTACCGGTGCGTCTTGCGATCGAAGAAGCCGATGCGTTCCGGGAGCTGATCCTTAGCGTGATGAGGGCGGCGAGCTCAGAATGAGTGAAGGGCGATGGGCACTTAAGATTTCTGCGCATAGTCGGCGGCATGCCGCTGCAGGACCGCCTCCGGGGTGGCATAGGCTTCCTGCAGGTCGACGCTCCAATATCTGAGCTCCTCAAGCGGAATTGCCGCGCCGGTTACGGCGCAGCGCACGAACGCTCCCGGCCGCACGATACGGAAATCGCCATCGAGATATTTGACCTCGGCCTCGCCGGGCATCGGGGATGGTCGATCGGTACGATTAAGCAAACGCACCTCCGTCGCGGCGGGCCATGGCTTCCCATAGCCCGCACCTCCAGCAACATAATCACTCCCCTTGGCAGACGAAACCCGCTTTGCCGACGAAAAAAGCGCCGCGCCGATTTGCCGGCGGCGCGGCGCCAGATCGCAACTCGGCAACTGGCGGCTCTGCCCTACTGGGCGAATCCCGCGTCGGCAGGGCTTAAATACTACCAGCAATGCCGGTAGCCATGACGCCACCAGCAGTGATGATGATGCCAATGATGATGATGATGATGATGCCACCAAACTTGAGTGAGGTTTCCGGCAGCTGCGTCGCTCGCGACCCTCGCCGGAAGCGGCGCCGCCGGAGCCGCTTGCGAAATTCCCGACACGGCCGTCAAAGCCAAAGCTCCGATCGCAACCGCAAACGCTATTCGAATCATGCTGTTCTCCTTGGACGTGAACTGATGCCGTCGAACAAATAATACGAATGCATCATGGCAGTTCCACGGCATTGCATTTATTTGTTCAATGAACAAACAGTCAGATTCCATCTCAGTAAATTTTTTCACACATGAACAAACAATCAGCTTGATTTCACCTCAGAAAAATTATTCGCAGATATGAACGAACAGTCAGCTAGCCATCAAAAGAAGATTCTCACCCAGTACCACCTAGAAGAGTTTGCCTTGCCCCGGATCGCCGTCGCGCCGTCGCCGTCGTCGCGCCGACTCGGCGCGCGGCGTGGTTGAAGCGTGCACCACTTCGGCGCGGGCACCGACATGGCCGTCGGAAAATTCGATGTCCATTGGCGTACCGACCGTCACCGACGCGGCCGTACGCAACGGCCGGCCGGCGCGATCTCGCACCAGCGCAAAACCCCGCGCCAGGATGCCGCGATAGGACAATGCTGCCAGCAACTGCGCATCGCGTTCGCAGCGGGCCCAGCGCGCGTCGAGAAGATTGTCCATGGCGCGTGCGGCCCGCTCGGCTAACACGCCGACGCGCTCCGCTTCACGTGCAATTCTCATTCGATGCGCCGCGACATTGGCGCCGACGCCGGCGCGCAGCCGCAGCGCAATGCCGGCATAGCGTTCCCGGCGGCGCTCGACATGCGTGCGTAAGAGGTGCGCGCTCAGCCTGCCGCCGATGCGCGAGAAGCTGACGTGATGGATGTGCGCATTGGCACGCAGCGCGCGGCCGAGCCCTGCGGCGGCGTGATCGAGCCGCTGCCGCGGCACGGCCAGCACTTCGTCGGCATCCGGCAGCGCGCGGGCGGCGGAGCGCACGGCGTTGCTCCGCGCCTCCTGACTGCGCAGCCAGCCGGCGAGCGCCCGCCGCTCCAATCTCTCGACGTCGACCATGAGCTCGGCGCGCACCGGCACCGCCATTTCGGCGGCCGCGGTCGGCGTCGGCGCCCGGCGATCGGCGGCAAAATCGATCAGCGTCACGTCGGTCTCGTGGCCGACCGCGGAGATGAGCGGAATGAGGCTCTCAGCCGCCGCGCGGACCACGATCTCCTCGTTGAACGACCATAAATCTTCCAGCGAGCCGCCGCCGCGCGCGACAATAAGGAGATCGGGCCGCGGCATCGCCCCTCGTTCCGGCAGCGCGTTGAAGCCGGCGATGGCGGCGGCGACCTCGGCGGCGGAACCGTCGCCCTGCACCTTCACCGGCCAGACCAGCACACGGCGCGGGAAGCGGTCGGAAAGCCGATGCAGAATGTCGCGAATCACAGCGCCGCTCGGCGAGGTGATGACGCCGATCACCGCCGGCAGGTAAGGCAGCAGCTGCTTTCTCGCTTCGTCGAACAATCCCTCGGCACTCAGCCGTCTTTTGCGCTCCTCGAGCAGCGCCATCAGCGCGCCGAGACCGGCCGGCTCCAGCGTCTCGACCACGATCTGATATTGCGAGCGGCCGGGATAGGTGGTCAATCGCCCGGTGATCACCACTTCTAGTCCGGCTTCGAGCTTGAGCTTGATGCGCGGGGCGGCGCTGCGCCAGATCACGCCGGCGACGGTGGCCCGCTCGTCCTTGAGATCGAAGTAAACGTGGCCGTTCGCATGATAGCTCACCTTGCCGAGCTCGCCGCGCACGCGCACGTAGCCGTAGGCGTCCTCGATCGTGCGCTTGAGCGCCGCCGAGAGCTCGGACACCGTCAGTTCCGGCAGATTGAGGCGGGGTTCGTTCATCATCCTGATGCTGTGATTGGCATAAAACGCTGTTAGGACCGCGCATCGCCCCTGGTCAAGACCCAGGACAACTCCCAGGTCCATCTTGCGCCGGTGATTACCCGTGCTACAGGGGCGCCGGCCGAGTGTTTTAGCCCATGTGTTTTAGCGTATGAACATTCTGCTCCTCGGCTCCGGTGGACGCGAGCATGCGCTGGCCTGGAAGATGGCGGCAAGCCTGCTCACGGATCGGCTCGTCTGCGCCCCCGGCAATGCCGGCATCGCGCGCGAAGCGGAGTGCGTTGCGCTCGACATCGCCGATCATGCGGCGGTGATCGGATTTTGCCGCGCCAACGCCATCGATTTTGTCGTGGTCGGTCCGGAAGGACCGCTCTGCGCCGGCCTCGTCGACGACCTGGAGGCCGCCGGGATCAAGGCCTTCGGCCCGAGCCGCGCCGCCGCGCAGCTTGAAGGCTCCAAAGGGTTCACCAAGGACCTGTGCCGGTCGAACCGCATTCCGACCGCGGCTTATGAGCGTTTCCGCGCGGCGGAACCGGCCAAGGCCTATGTCCGCGCCCGCGGCGCGCCAATCGTCGTCAAGGCCGACGGGCTGGCCGCCGGCAAAGGCGTCATTGTCGCGCAAAACCTCACCGAGGCCGAAGCCGCGATCGACATGATGCTCGGCGGCGGCCTGGGCGACGCCGGCGCCGAAGTCGTCGTCGAGGAATTTCTCGACGGCGAAGAGGCATCGTTTTTCGCGCTCTGCGACGGCGACATCGCGATCCCGCTGGCGTCGGCGCAGGATCACAAGCGCGCCTTCGACGGCGATACCGGGCCGAACACCGGCGGCATGGGGGCCTATTCGCCGGCTCCCATCGTCGATGCCGCCATGAGCACGCGGGTCATGGGTGAGATCATGCTGCCGACCTTGGCCGCCATGAAGGCGATGGGCACCCCCTTCAAAGGCGTGCTCTATGCCGGCCTGATGATCACCGCCGCCGGGCCGAAGCTCATCGAATACAACGTGCGCTTCGGCGATCCGGAATGCCAGGTGCTGATGCTGCGTCTGATGTCGGACCTCGTTCCGGCATTGCTCGCCAGCCGCGACGGCGTGCTCAAATCGCTCGATCTGCGCTGGTACCCGGACGCCGCGCTGACCGTGGTCATGGCCGCCCGGGGCTATCCCGGCCCTTACGCCAAAGGCTCGGTCATCGACGGCCTCGACGACGCCGCCACCGTCAAGGGCGTGGAGATCTTCCATGCCGGCACTAGAGCGGAGGGCGGGCGCATCCTCGCCAACGGCGGACGCGTGCTCAACGTTTCGGCGCTCGGTGGCACCGTGCGCGAGGCGCGCACGCGCGCCTACGAGGCGATCTCCCGCATCCGCTGGCCCGACGGATTCTACCGACACGACATCGGTTGGCGGGCCGTGGAGCGGGAAACGTAAGTGCGGCGGACTGGCGCCGCGGCTTGATTAGCGATATCGGGGAGACAACAAACATCGGAGGAAACATGAGCGGCACCGACCGTCAGACTACCTTCTCCGGTACCAAGGAAGTCTCCGAGCGGCTGCGGTTCGACGCCGGTCGGCTCGAAACGTATATGCGGGAGCATGTCAAAGGCTTTGCCGGCCCGATCACGCTCCACCAGTTCAAGGGCGGCCAGTCGAACCCGACGTATCTCGTCGAGACGCCGTCGCGGCGCTATGTGCTCAGGCGCAAGCCCCCGGGCAAGCTCTTGCCCTCAGCGCATGCGGTCGACCGCGAGTACCGCGTCATTGGCGCGCTTTACCCTCAGGGTTTCCCGGTGGCCGAGCCCATCCTCTATTGCGCCGACGAGAATGTCATCGGCACGGCGTTCTTCGTCATGTCCCACGTCGATGGCCGCGTCATCTGGGACTCGCAGATGCCGTCGTCGAATCCGACCGAGCGGGCGAAGGTCTACGACGCGATGAACGCGACGATTGCGCGGCTGCATAGCTACGATCCAGCGGCAATCGGATTGGCCGATTATGGGCGTGGCGAAAATTACGTGGCCAGGCAGATCGAGCGCTGGTCGAAGCAATACCGCGCCTCGGAGACGGAGAAGATCGAGGACATGGAGCGGCTGATGGCGTGGCTGCCGGCGCATCTGCCGCCCGAGCAGCCGACGCGGCTCGTGCACGGCGATTATCGCCTCGACAACATGATCCTCGCGCCCGACGCCCCGCGGATATTGGCCGTGCTCGATTGGGAGCTATCGACACTCGGCGATCCGCTAGCGGATTTTGCTTATCACCTGATGCAGTGGGACATGCCGCCGGCGGAGGCCAGCACCGGCTCGCTGGTCGGTTGCGATCTGGCCGCGCTCGGCATTCCCACCCGTGACGCGTATGTCGATGCTTATGTGAAGCGCACCGGTCTCGACCCGCGACCCTATCTGTCGACCTACTCCGCTTATAATTTCTTCCGCATCGCGGCGATCCTGCAGGGCATCGTCGGCCGCGTGCGTGACGGTACCGCGACCAGCGCCCACGCGGCGGCGCGGGCCGAGCTTGTGCGGCCGCTCGCCGCCAAGGCCTGGGAATTCGCCCGCCAGGCTGGGGCAAGTTGAGGCGGCGGGGGCGATGAAGACCTTCGCGCTCGCGCTCGGCGGCGGTGGTGCGAGGGGGCTGGCGCACATCGCCGTCATCGAGGCGCTCGACGAGATGGGCGTCAAGCCGATCGCCATCGCCGGCACCTCGATCGGCGCCCTCGTTGGTGCCGCCTATGCGGCGGGGCTGCGCGGCAAGGATATTCGCCACCATGTCATCGCCTTCGCGCACAACCGGGCTGAAACCATGCGGCGCCTTATTCTGGCGCGCGCCGGTAAACTCGCCGACTTGTTCGCCGGAGCCTTCGGTCACGCCACGCAGATCGACGCCGAGAAATTCTGCGCGCAGTTTCTGCCCGAAATGATCCCGGCGGATTTTGCCGAGCTGCAAATTCCACTTACGGTGATGGCGACCGATCTGCATCGCCGACGCGAGGCGCCGCTGACATCGGGGCCGCTGCGGGCGGCTCTCGCCGCCTCGATCGCCATCCCCGGCCTGTTGCGGCCGGTCGCCCTCGACGGTTGCGTTCTCATCGATGGCGGCGCCACCAATCCGCTGCCGTTCGACCGCCTGCACGGGCATGCCGATTGCATCGTCGCCGTCGACGTGTTGAGCGTTCCGCCCGCCGAGCGCACCGACATCCCGCGCGCCTGGGAATGCATGTACGCCACGCTCAACATCATGGGCAGCGCCATTATCGCCGCCAAGCTCGCGCACGGCGCGCCTGACCTGGTGATCCGCCCCAACGTTGGCATCTTCCGCACCCTGGATTTCTATCAAGCGACCGCCATCTTGCGCGCCGCCGATGCGGCGAAGGCCGAGGTCAAGGAACGGCTCGGCGCCTTGCTCGCGGCCTAAGACCAGCACGAACGCTTTTTGCGGTGCACGTGTTGATGTGAAGGCCAATCCGCTATTGTAAGCGCCGCGGGCCCATTGCCGCGCCAACGAACGATATGGAAACGCTCAGATGCCCGAGACCCAACGCGTGGCAGTCCACGGCCTGAAGGTTGCCCAGATCCTCCACGACTTCGTCGTCCATGAGGTCCTTCCCGGCACCGGCATCGAGGCCTCGGCGTTTTGGCTGGGGCTCGATCGCATCATTGCGCACTTTGCCCCTGTGAACCGCGCGCTGTTGCAGCGCCGGGACGTCCTGCCAGGCAAAGATAGACGATTGGTATAGAGGCCAGCGCGGCCGCCCGTTCGACGAGGCCGCGCACAAGACCTTGCTTGAGGAGATCGGTTATCTCGTTCCCGAAGGGCCGCCCTTCAAAGTCGACACCGCCAATGTCGACGACGAAATCGCTGCCGTTGCCGGACCGCAGCTGGTGGTGCCGATCAGTAACGCGCGCTATGCGCTCAATGCCGCCAATGCGCGATGGGGCTCGCTCTACGACGCGCTTTATGGCTCGGACGCGATTCCACGGGATGGCCAGGCGGCGCCGAGCAAAGGCTACGACCCCGAGCGCGGCAAGCGCGTCATCGCCTGGGCGCGGCGTTTTCTGGATGAGGCCGTGCCACTCGCTTCCGGCTCCCATGCCCAGGTCAAGGCTTACTCGGTCAACGACGGGACGTTGGCTGCTATCTTCAACGACCGCAGGATTGTCGGGCTCGCCGACGCGAAGCAGTTGCGCGGCTATCATGGCCGTCCGGACGCACCCGCGGCCATCCTGCTGGTGAACAACGGCCTGCATATCGAGCTGGTCATCGACCGCGCGCACCCGGTCGGCCGCGACGATGCCGCCGGCGTTGCCGATGTCGTGCTTGAAGCGGCGCTCACGACCATCATGGATCTGGAGGACTCGATCGCCGCGGTCGATCCTGACGACAAGGTGGCGGCCTATCGCAACTGGCTCGGTCTATGCCAGGGAACACTGGTCGAGACCTTTCAAAAGGACGGCAAGTCGCTGACCCGTCGGCTCGCCGCTGACCGACACTACACCCGGCCCGACGGCAGCGCGCTGGTGCTGCCGGGCCGCAGCCTGATGCTCATTCGCAACGCCGGCCATTTGATGATGGACGAGAGCGTGCTGGACCGCGACGACAAGCCCGCTCCCGAAGGCATTCTTGATGCGGCGATCACTAGCCTGATCGCGCTCCACGATCTCAAGGGCCGGGGTCCATTCCGCAACAGCCGAAGCGGTTCGATCTACATCGTCAAGCCGAAGATGCACGGACCGGATGAGGTTAGGTTCGCCAACGAGCTCTTCGCCGCGGTGGAGGACATGCTCGGTTTGCCGCGCCACACACTCAAGCTCGGTCTCATGGATGAGGAACGGCGGACAACGGTCAATCTCATGGAATGCATTCGCGCCGTGCAATCGCGGGTGTTTTTCATAAATACCGGCTTCCTCGATCGCACCGGCGACGAGATTCACACGTCGATGGAAGCCGGGCCGATGGTGCGCAAGGGCGAAATGCGCAATCAACCATGGCTCAAGGCCTACGAGGACTGGAACGTCGATATCGGCCTTGCTTGCAGCCTGCCCGGACACGCCCAGATCGGCAAAGGCATGTGGGCGATGCCCGATCTGATGGCCGCGATGCTCGAGCAGAAAATCGCCCAGGTCGAGGCCGGCGCCAATACCGCTTGGGTTCCCTCGCCCACTGCGGCAACGCTGCATGCGACCCACTATCACAAGGTCAACGTCTTCCGACGGCAGCAGCAGCTGGCGTCGCGGCCGCGCGCCAGCCTCGACGACATTTTGACCGTTCCGGTCGCCCGCGGCGTCAACTGGTCGCCGGAGGAAGTCCAGCAGGAGCTCGACAACAACGCGCAGGGAATCCTCGGCTATGTCGTACGCTGGGTCGAGCAGGGAATCGGTTGTTCGAAAGTTCCCGACATCAACAATGTGGCGCTGATGGAGGATCGCGCGACCTTGCGCATTTCCAGCCAGCACATCGCCAATTGGCTCCGGCACGGCATCGCGTCCGAGCAGCAGGTGATGGATACGATGCAGCGCATGGCGGCCGTCGTCGATAAGCAGAATACCGGCGATCCGCACTATTCGCCGATGGCGCCGCATTTTGAAAAGTCGATCGCGTTTGCCGCGGCCTGCGATCTGGTATTCAAGGGCGCGACACAGCCGAACGGCTACACCGAGCCCATCCTGCACGCGCGCCGGGCGGAATTTAAGCGGCGGCAAAAAGCGCGATAGGCTGCGTCGGCTGAAAAGGCGCTGACGCGGCCCGCGTCGCGCGACGGCGACCCGCTCATGGCTTGACCGCGACGATGCCCTCAATCTCGACCGAGATCTGGTTGGGCAACATGACATTGCCGACAGCCGAGCGAGCATGGCGGCCGGCGTCGCCGAATACCTCGATAAACAGATCGGAGCAGCCGTTGATGACTTTCGGCGAATCGTTGAAATTCGGCGCCGCGTTGACCATGCCGAGCAACTTGACGATGAAGTCGACGCGGTCGACCGAACCGAGCGCGTCGCGCATGGCGGCAAGAAGCCCGAGGCCGATGAGCCGTGCGCGCCGATAGCCTTCCTCGACGCTGATGTCGGCGCCGAGTTTGCCGGTCAACATATCCCCCTTCTCGTCACGCGGGCCCTGGCCAGACAGGAACAAGAGGTCCCCGGCGAGCCGGTATGGCAGATAATTGGCGACCGGTTTCGCCAGCACCGGCAGCACTAAACCGAGCTCTTTCAATCGCGCTTCCGCACTCATGGTCTTTCCCTCCGGCTAGCGCCGTTGCTCGAAGAAGCGCTTGAGCAGCGCCGAAGCTTCAGCTTCCGCCAGTCCGCCATAGACTTCGGGCCGATGATGGCAAGATGGCGAAGCGAAGAATTTCACGCCGTTATCGACGGCGCCGCCCTTTGGGTCGGCGGCGCCGTAATAGAGCCGGCGGATGCGAGCGAACGCAATCGCCCCCGCGCACATCGCACAGGGCTCAAGCGTGACATAGAGGTCGCAATCGGCCAGCCGCTCGGAGCCGAGCGTGGCGGCGGCAGCACGGATAGCGACGAGCTCGGCATGTGCGGTCGGATCGCGATCCGCCACCGTGCGATTGCCGGCCCGCGCTACGACGGCGCCGCCATGCACGACGACGCAGCCGATCGGCACGTCGCCGCTTTCGCCGGCGGCGCGGGCTTCTTTTAGCGCCATAGCCATGAACGATGTCATCGCCGATTGCCTGAACGACCGCCCCGGTCTATTGCCGAGACAGTCATGGACGACAACAGCAAATTCGACAATGGCGGCGAGCGCGTCGCCAAGGTGATTGCCCGCGCCGGGCTCGCCTCACGCCGCGAGGCCGAGGCCTGGATCGCCGCCGGGCGCGTCGCCGTCAACGGCGAAGTGATCCGCTCACCCGCGCGCAATGTCACCGCGCGTGACCGCATCGAGGTCGACGGCGAACCACTGCCGGCGCGCGAGCGCACGCGGCTGTTCCTCTATCACAAGCCGCGTGGGCTTTTGACCGCGCACGCCGACCCGCAAGGCCGGCCGACCGTGTTCCAGCGTCTGCCCAAGCACCTGCCCCGGCTGATCAGCGTCGGCCGGCTCGATTTCAATACCGAAGGCCTGCTCCTCCTCACCAATGACGGCGCGCTCGCCCGCGTCCTCGAACTGCCCGCGACCGGCTGGCTGCGGCGCTACCGCGTGCGCGCGCACGGCGCGGTGACGCAGGCGCAGCTCGACGAATTGCGCGCCGGCGTGACGGTCGACGGCATCCGTCACGAGGCAATCGAGGCCACGCTCGACCGGGTGCAGGGCTCGAACCTGTGGCTGACTTTCGCCATCCGCGAGGGCAAGAACCGCGAGGTGCGTAATGTGCTCGGCCATCTCGCCTTGATGGTGACGCGGCTCATCCGTATTTCGTTCGGCCCGTTTCAACTCGGCGACCTGGCTGAGGGCGCAGTCGAGGAAGTGCCCACGCGGGTGCTGCGTGCTCAGCTCGGCGAGCGCCTCGTGACGCTCGCCGGCGCAGATTTTTCCGCGCCGATCGTAAAGCAAGCCGACACGTCGCGGGACTTGCATCGTCAGCCGGAGCCGGCCGCGACGCGGCCCTCGAAGGATGAACGGAGCCGGACCCGTGGGCCTACGCCTCGGCCTGACAGTGGAGATCGATCGGAATCGTGGCGCACGGTTCGGCCTCGACCGACATCACCCGCGCACTCCTGGCGCCGGCACGAGGAGGATCGCCCGGCAAAAAAGCTGCGGCGCACGTTCCGCGGCTCGCGCCGCGACAACGACAAAGGGCGTGAACGGCCGTCGGAAAAGCCGCGCGCGGGGTTGCTCACCGACCGCAAGGGCCGCAATGTGCTGGTCGAACGCTTTGGCCAGAACAAATCGCCGGAACAGCCTAAGAGCGAGGCGCCAAAGCGCGGCCGGCCGGGACGCCGTGGCGCGCCCGATCGCTCCTCCGGCCCGCGACCGCGGCAGGGAAAATAGAGCGCATCTCTTCACTTGAATCGATTCTGGCTCCAAGTATTTAGTGGAGCATGATCTTGTCGGAAAACCGGAATCCACTTTTCCGGATCATGCTCTGATGCGGGTCGTGGGCGGACGGCTGCGCGGGCGTGCGCTTGCGCCGCCGAAGTCGCAAGCGATCCGGCCGACCGCCGACCGACTGCGCGAATCGCTGTTCAATATTCTTACGCACGCCTACGGTGATCCCATCAGCGGCGCGCGCGTGCTCGATCTCTTTGCCGGCACCGGTGCGCTTGGCATCGAGGCGGCCTCGCGCGGCGCCGCGTTTACGCTGTTCATCGACGAGAGCGCGGAAGCGCGCGCGCTCCTGCGCGAGAACATCACCGCGCTCGGCCTCGGCGGCGTCTCGCGCATCTTTCGCCGGGACGCCACCAAGCTTGGTCCCGCCCATCCGCTGGCGCCATTCTCACTTGTGTTCCTCGATCCGCCCTATGGGCAGGGGCTTGCGGCAGCGGCGCTTGCCTCAGCCCGTGCAGGCGCATGGTTCACGCCCGCGGCGCTCATCGTCGTCGAGGAGGCGGCGAAGCCCGCTTTCGCCGCGCCCGAGGGCTTTGCCGAACTCGAGCGGCGCCGCTACGACGACACCGAATTTATTTTTCTGCGGCCGATCTAACAAATAGCTAGCGCCGCCCAAACAGCCGCTCGATATCGGTAAGCTTCAATTCCACATAGGTGGGGCGGCCGTGATTGCACTGGCCGGAATTGGGCGTGATTTCCATCTCGCGCAACAGCGCGTTCATCTCGGCCGGCTTGAGCCTGCGCCCGGCGCGCACCGAGCCGTGACAGGCCATCGACGAGGCGACCTGCATCAGCCGGCGTTCCAGCGGCAAGGCCTCGTCCCATTCGCTCATGTGCTCGGCCAAGTCGCGCACCAATCCGGCGCCGTCAATCTCGCCAAGCAGCGCCGGCGTCTCGCGCAGCGCCACCGCGCCGGGGCCGAAGGATTCGAGCACGAGCCCGTAACGCGTAAGTTCCTCACCGCGGGCAATGAGCCGCTCGACGTCGGCTTCGTCGAGCTCGACGATCTCCGGGATGAGCAGAATTTGGCGGGCGACACCGCTGTTGTCGATCGCGGCCTTGAGTCTCTCATAGATGATCCGTTCGTGGGCGGCGTGCTGATCGACGATGATCAGCGCATCGCTGGTCTGCGCCAAGATGTAGGCGTCGTGGACCTGCGCGCGCGCCGCGCCGAGCGGATGATTGAGCGCATCGGCGGCGATGTCCGCGCCGGGGCCCGCATCAGCGGCAACGCCGAGATCGACTGCCGGCGTGCCAGTGTCGAAGGAAGCCTGCGCCGGCTCGGCCAAACCGCTGCCGGCACGCCAGCGGCTCGGCTCGCCTGGCCGCGCCGGCGACCGCCGCCAGTCCCAGCTGCGCCGCGGCGGCGAGGCCGCCGGCCGGAACGCCGCGATGGTGGCGCTGCCGCCGGTCGTCGCCGCGCGGCTGGCCTCGCGGACGAGCGCTCCCTTGAGCGCGTGCACGATCAAGGCGCGGACCAGGCCAGCATTGCGAAAGCGCACTTCGGCCTTGGCCGGATGCACGTTGACATCGACCTCACGCGCCGGAAGCGTCACAAACAGCGCGACCAGCGGGTGGCGGTCGCGCGGCAGATAATCGGCGTAAGCCGCGCGCACCGCGCCGATCAGGAGCTTATCGCGCACCGGCCGGCCGTTGACGAAAAGATATTGGCCGAGCGCATTGGCCCGCGTCAGCGTCGGCAGCACGGCAAAACCCTCGATCGCGACGCCGTCGCGTTCGGCCGCGATCTCGACGGCATTGGCGCGGAAGTCGGCGCCGAGCACGTCGCCGAGGCGGGCGAGACGTCCGCTGGCGCCGGGCAACGTCGCCGCAAAGGTCACCGGCGCGCGCTCCTCTCCGGCGAGCGTAAATGCGACATCCGGCCGGCTCATGGCCAGCCGGCGCACCACTTCGCGCACGGCCTCGGCCTCGGTGCGATCGAGCTTGAGAAACTTCAATCGCGCCGGCGTCGCGTAGAACAGATCGCGCACTTCGACCCGGGTGCCGGCGCCGAGCGCGGCAGGTTTCAGCTCAGACTTGGCGCCGGCTTCGACATCGATCGACCAGGCGTGCAACTCGCTTTTGTGGCGCGTCGCGATCGCCAGCCGCGCCACGGCGCCGATCGATGGCAGCGCCTCGCCGCGAAAGCCGAGCGTGCGGATCGAGACGAGGTCATCGTCGGCGAGCTTGGACGTGGCGTGACGCTCGACCGCCAGCGCCAAGTCGGCGCGGGTCATGCCCTCGCCGTCGTCAGTCACGCAAATGAGCCGGCGGCCGCCACCGTCGGTGAGCACGTCGATGCGCGTTGCGCCGGCATCGAGCGCGTTCTCGATGAGCTCCTTGACCACGCTCGCCGGGCGCTCGACCACCTCGCCGGCGGCGATGCGGTTGATGACGGCTTCGGAAAGCTGGCGAACGGGCATGGGCGACTCGATCAAGCGGCGCCGACTCTAGCGGCACCCGTGCTCCGGCGGGAGGGGTTGGATCAATCGAACGACGGTTTGGCGCGGCGCAGCTCTTTGAGTCCGGCGCGATGCTTCTTGCCTTCGATCCGGCGCTCGCGCGATGCCCGTGTCGGCCGGGTCGGCCGCCGCGGCCGCGGCGGGATCGCCGCGCGGCGAATGAGATCGATGAGGCGATCGAGCGCGTCCTGCCGGTTGCGCGCCTGGGTGCGATGCCGCTGCGCGATGATGACCAGAACGCCGTCGCGGGTGAGCCGCGCACCGGCGAGCCGCTCGAGCCGGTTGCGCACGTCGTCGGTGAGCGACGGCGAGTGCCGCACGTCGAAGCGAAGCTGAACCGCGGTGGCGAGCTTGTTGACGTTCTGCCCGCCCGGTCCCGAGGCGCGCACAAAGCTTTCCTCGATCTCGCGCTCGTCGATGCTGATATGGGCGGTAACGCGGATCACGGCGGGCTCGCGCAATGAAGAAACTTATCCTTCCCCGCTACGTTTCACTTCGCGGGGGTGGAAAAGTCGGCGCTGGTCGAAGCGAGCCCCTCCGGCCGGCCGACGACGGTAACCAGGAGTCCGCCGTCGAGCAGGCGTTTGGCCACGCGCTTGGCGTCGTCGAGCGTCACCGCATCGATCAATTGCGATCGCCGGGTGATGTAATCGATGCCGAGGTCCTCGCGCTGCAGCTGCACCAGCAGTGCCGCGATCTTGCTCGACGTATCGAGATTGAGCGCAAACGCGGCCTTGACATAGGCCTTGGCCTTGGCGAGTTCCTCCGGGGTCGGCCCGCCTTCGGCCAGCCGGCGGATTTCCTTTTCGACGAGATCGACGGTTTCGCCGCTGCGATCGGCGCGCGTGGCGGTGGCGCCGAGGAACAAAGCGGCGTGATCGAGCAGCACGAGGTCATCGTTGACCGAATAAGCCAAGCCACGCTTCTCGCGAACTTCCCGATAGAGCCGCGAGGAAAACGTCCCGCCGCCGAGAATTTGGTTGACGATGTAGGCGGCCATGAAATCCGGGTCCTTGCGCGCGATGCCGGTACCACCGAACGCGATCACCGTCTGCGGCACGTCGAGCTTGACCATGATGCGCTGACCAAGCCCTTGCGGCGCCACGGTGGCGACCGGGGCAAGATCCGGCTGCGCCGGAAGCGCGCCGAACACGCGGTCGAGCATCGATTTGACCGCCTCGGCGTCGATGTCGCCGACGACGGCGACTTTCAGATTGGCCCGCGCCAGCGCCCGCCGCGTATAGGCTTTGAGATCGTCGATGGTGATGCCGGGGACCGATTCCAGCGTGCCGCTCACCGGGCGGCCATAGGGATGGCCGGCGAACGCGGTGCCCCACCAGCGCCGCGAAGCGATGTCGGTCGGGCTGGTCGCAGTACGCCGCAGCACCGACAGGATCTGCGCGCGGATGATCTCGACGGCGGGCGGATCGAAGCGCGGCGCGGTGAGCGACAGGCGCAGATCGTCGAACGCCTCGTCCCGATTCTCCACCAGCGTGCGCAGCGAGCCGCGCAACGTGTCGTGCTCCGCCTCAAAGCCGAGCTCGATGGCCTTACGCTCCAGGCGATCGTGAAAGGTGCTGGAATCGAAATCGCCGGCGCCTTCGTCGAGCAGCGAAGCGACCAGGTTTGCGGTGCCGGCTTTGCCGGCCGGATCCTGGGCGGCACCGCCGACGAAAGCGAAACTGACGGCGATGAGCGGAACCGCCGGCTCGCGCACCAGCCAGGCTTCGATGCCGCCGGGACTCACCACGCGCTCGATCGTCGTGGCGCATGCCGGCGCCGCGACAATAACGAGCGCAGCGATGGCGACGGCGGCGCGGCACAGCAGGGAGCGGCCAAAGGCCGGCGTCATCGCGTTCACGAGTGCTTCTCCTCGGACTGGAGGCTGTTGACGAGATAGCCGGTCACCGAGGCGCGGCGGTTGAGCCAGGTTCGCGCGGCCTGATGCACCGCATCGGCGGCCACGGCGCGGATGGCCTCGGGCCAGTTGCGGACCATGTCAACGGTCTGGCCGGTCGCCAGCGCGGCGCCGTACCAGCGCGCTAGCGTCGCCTGGTTGTCCTGCGCGTAGATGGCGTCCGCGATCAGGCGGTTTTTGGCGAGATCGAGCTCGTCGGCGGTGATGCCATGTTCGCTGACATCGGCAAGGACGGCGTCGATCGCCACCTCGACGTCGTGCAGGGTCTTGCCCGGCTTCGGCGCGCCGTAGACGCCGAACTTGCCGTAATCGAGCGCCGTATCCGAATAATAGGCGCCGGCGCTGATCGCGATGCCCTGCTCGACCACGAGCGTGCGGTAGAGACGGCTGTTGGCGCCGCTGCCGAGCACATGGGCCAGCACTTCCAGCGCCTGGCTCTCACCGGGTTTGGCGGTGGTCCGCGAGGGCACCAGATAATAGCGGGTGAGGCTCGGCTGCTCGACGCGAGCATCGGCGAGCGTCACGGTGCGCGGCGCCTCCTGGACCGGTTCGCGCGGCCGCCGGCGCGGACCGATTTCGGCGCGCGGCGCAACTTTGCCGTAGGTTTCCTCGGCATCGGCCCTGACTTCCTCCGGCGTGACGTCCCCGGCGACGACGACGATGGCGTTGTTCGGCGTGTAGAAGCGACGGTAGAACGCCAGCGCATCGTCGCGGTCGAGGCTTTCGATCTCCGGCCGCCAGCCGATCACCGGCCGGCCGTAGGGATGGTTGAGATAGAGCGCGGCGCCCATCTGCTCGGCCAGACGGCCGCTCGGATTGTTGGCGACCCGCATGTTCTGCTCTTCGAGCACGACATTCAGCTCGGGACGCACGACCGCGTCGGTGAGCACCAAGCCGGTGATGCGATCGGCCTCGAACGCCATCATCTCCTTGAGGTGCTCGCGCGGAACACGCTGGTAAAACCCGGTATAATCGCTGGCGGTGAACGCATTCTCCTGACCGCCGATCGCGGCGACCTCCTGGGAGAACCGATTGCCGGGGTTCCGTGCCGTACCCTTGAACATCAGATGTTCGAGGAAGTGGGCGAGGCCGGATTTGCCCGGGGTCTCATCGGCGGCGCCGACCTTGTACCAGATCATATGGGTGACGACCGGCGCGCGATGATCCGGCACCACCACGACTTCAAGACCGTTGCCGAGGGTGAAGTCCGTAACCTTGGGCTCCGCCCCGGCACGCGCGACGCCCGCGGCGGCAACGAGCGCGAGTAGGAGAAAAAGCGCTTTCGACAAGAATACAGCCTCCACAAGTTTGATCGAGGGGCTCCCACGCGGAACGGCAAAAAGTCTGCCCTGCCCGCTCAGATTTGCCGGTCCGACACGCGCAACTAAGTCAGGCAAAGAACGCTCCTCGTCGCCTCGGAGCGTCGCCGGATCGCCGTTATTTCCCGGTCGGCGCCGGTTGGGTCGCCGCTGGCGTCAACGGCTGCGGCGCCGCCGAGGGCGCCACTGGCTGCGGCGCCGCCGAGGGCGCAGCTTGGGTCGCGGGCGGGGTAGCTGTGGCGTTGGCAGTTTTCGGCTTCGTCTTCTTGTCCGGGCCGATGCCATACGGCTCGGTCGGCGACGGGGTGCGATAGCCGGCCGGCGGATCCGTCAGGCTGTCGCGCGCCGGCTCGCCGGTAAACGTCGCGTATTCTTCCTTGTTGAACCAGGTGGCGGGATTGTACCAGGCTTTCTTCTGATATGGCGGGGGCGCGACCGTCTGGACGGCGGTGCCATTCGGCGCTGCAAGTACGACGTCGGCCTTGTGGTGTTTGCGCGGTTTGACTTTGGGGTCCTTGGGCCAGTCCGGGGCGGGTACCGCCGCGTCAGCCACCGGGGGCGGCAGGTCGCGGGTCGGCGGCACGACAAGCGGCGACCGTTCCGTGACGTCAACGTCAGAGACCGCGTTGGGGCCCTTCTTCAGGCCGAGCGTCTGCATGAACTTGGACCAGGCGGATGCATTGGTGTCGTCGTCGCCGGCTTGCGCCGCGGACGTATCGAGGCCTACGACAAGGCCGACGAAAGCCATACCCAAAGCAGCACGCAAAAGCATGGCGCGCACGCGCGCCCTGCGATCGACCTGGCGGCCCCGACCATGATCCTGCGGCATACCCTCACCCGAGGTGCCGGTACGGCACATCCTTAGACAATCGTCCCTGAGGAGTTGCCCTAACCGTCTAGCTCGTTTCTTTATCCGCGATCAGGGCGCTTTTGCGGCGTCCCCGCCCGCAGCGAATCGTAAAGCAGGCCCACCACGCCCGCGACGATCGCCGCATCGGCCAAATTGAAAACGTACCAGCGGAAGCTCCAGCCGGCGGTTTCGATGTGAAAAAGCACAAAATCCATGACGCCGGGCCAGTGCAGCCGGTCGATCGCGTTACCGAGCGCCCCACCGATTATAAGCCCGAGCGCCGCCGCGGTCAGCCGAGAAGACGCCCGGGCGAGCCAAATCCAAAGAAACACCACCGCCGCCGCTTTGAACGCGAGCAACGCCCACAGGCCGAACAACCCGTTTTGCTGGAGGAGCCCATAGCTGATGCCGGTGTTCCAGGTGACGACAAGATCGATAAAGGACGTGACCGCCACCCGCCCCCGGTCCGCCAGATCGAACACGTGCAAAAGCCAAAGCTTTGACGCTTGATCGATGATGCCGGTTGCCGCGGCCACGGCAAGGCCAAGCGCACTCAACGGTCCCCAGATATAGGAGCGGTCCGCCTTTCCTTGTGATGCATCCGTCACGCCCCCCTACTCCGCCGCCTTGCGCATGGCATCCCATTCGCGCAGCGCCTGCGCGTCACGCGGCGTCACGTCGGGGAATTGCGGATCGAGGCCGATGGCCGGCGAAATCTTCCACGAACGAGCGCACTTCCGGCCTTCGGCGTGACGCGGCTCGACCGCGACCGCAGGCACGTCATCGAGCCGGAATGCCGAAGCCGGCCCCTCGCCTTCGACCAGGGTCGCGGCCGAGGTGATGCACAATTCGGCAAGGTCTATATCGGCCGCCAGCGCGAAAAGCTCCGGGTCGGCGACATAGACGATCGGCGCCGCCTCGAGCGAAGAGCCGACGCGCTTGGCTGCCCGTTCGACCTCGAGCGCGCCGGTGACAACGCGGCGCAGCTTGCGCAGCTTCCGCCATTTCTCCGCCAAGGCGTCGTCGCGCCAGGATGCCGGCACGGCGGGAAAGGATTCCAGGTGCACGGACGCCGCGGCCGGATCGCGCGCGAGCCACGCCTCCTCCGCGGTGAACGAGAGCATCGGCGCCAGCCAGGTCACCGTGGCGCGGAACAGATGGTCGAGCACGGCAAGGCAGGCGCGGCGCTTGAGCGAGGAATACGGATCGCAATAGAGCGCGTCCTTGCGGATATCGAAATAGAACGCCGAGAGGTCGACGGTCATGAAGGCGTTGAGCGCGGCGAAGATGCGCTTAAAGTCGAAATCGGCGTAGGCGCCGCGAACCAGCGGATCGAGCTCGGCCAGCCGATGCAGCATCAGTCGCTCGAGCTCCGGCATGTCCGCCAACACCACATGCTCCTCGCCGTGCAGATGCGCGAGGTTGCCTAGCATCCAGCGCAGCGTGTTGCGCAGCTTGCGGTAGGTCTCGACGGACGTTTTCAGGATTTCCGGGCCGATGCGCTGGTCGTCCCAGTAGTCGGTCGCGCACGTCCACAGCCGCAGGATATCGGCGCCCGATTGCGCGATCACGTCTTGCGGCGCCACCGTATTGCCGAGCGACTTCGACATTTTGCGGCCGTGCTCGTCGAGCGTGAAGCCGTGAGTGACCACGATGTCGAACGGCGCCACCCCGCGCGTGCCGCAGGATTCCAAGAGCGATGACTGAAACCAGCCGCGGTGCTGGTCGGAGCCTTCGAGATACATCACCGCTTCGTCGCCGCCGTCGTGCTTGCGGCGGATGCCGGCGAGCGCCGGAAAGTGTTTGGGGTCTTCCAGAACGAAGGCGTGCGTCGAGCCGGAATCGAACCAGACGTCGAGAATGTCGTCGACTTTCTGCCAGCCTTGGTTGGCGCGCTTGCCGAGGAAACGCTCGCGCGCGCCCGGCTTGTACCAGGCGTCGGCGCCCTCCTCCTCGAAGGCGTCGATGATGCGGACATTGACGTCGGGATCGTTGAGAATCTCGACCGCACCGTCCGGCTTCTCCCTGATGAAGAGCGTGATCGGCACGCCCCAGGCGCGTTGCCGCGAGATCACCCAGTCGGGGCGGCTCTCGATCATGCCGGTAATGCGGTTTTCGCCCTGCTCCGGCACCCAGCGCGTCGTCTTCGATCGCCCGCTGCGCCAGCTGGCGCAGCGTCAGGCCGTGTTTGCCGCTGCGGCTCAACAGCGTGATGGGCGTATCCATCGCGATGAACCATTGCGGCGTGTTGCGGAAAATCACCGGCTTTTTCGATCGCCAGCTATGAGGGTACTGATGTTTCAGGCGCCCGCGCGCAATCAGCATGCCGGCGTCGATCAACGCCTTGATCACCGCCTCGTTGGCGTCGCCCTTCTCGCCTTTCTCCGTGAGCACGCGCTTGCCGGTGAACCCCGGCGCCTGCTCGGTGAAGCGGCCGTCGGCGTCGACGGTATAGGGGATCGTCGTGTTGATGCCGCGCGCCGCGAGCGCACGCGCATTCGCCGTCCAAATGTCGAAGTCTTCGCGTCCGTGGCCCGGCGCGGTGTGGACGAAGCCCGTGCCGGTGTCCCCGGTCACGTGCTCGCCAACCAGCAACGGCACGTCGAAATCGTAGCCTTTGCCGCGCAGCGGATGTGCACAGACCAATCGCTCTAGCACGGCGTTGTCGATTTCTATGGCGTCAAAAACCAACGGAGCGAACCGGACGCTCGCTTGAAATGAAAGACTAAGATTGGAAGCTACCAAAAAAGAGCCCGAACCATATTTTTCGATGTGCGATCTCCTAGCCGCATTGATCTCTTTGCGTGCGGTTTCGTATTGCTCGACTGTTAAGCCAGCTATTCTCGCGGCCTCTCCAAGATTTTCTGGTTGCGCGAGATCTCGCCCGGGCACCAACAAGACGTACTTCAACTTCTCTGAGTAGGCGATTGCCCGGTTGCCCGGCAGGGTCCACGGGGTCGTAGTCCAAATTACAACCGATGCATTTCTCCATGCATCTCGCACTCTAGCAGCCTCCTCAGGGGTCGCGCCGGTCCCTATGACGGGAAATCCGCTTTTCGTCCCAACAATCGGAAACTTCACCCACACCGTGTCGCTGACATAATCCTCGTACTCGACCTCGGCCTCGGCGAGTGCGGTCTTCTCCACCACCGACCACATCACCGGCTTACTGCCGCGATAGAGCGTGCCGTTGGCGGCGAACTTCATCAGTTCGCGCGCGATCTGCGCCTCGGCGAAGAAATCCATCGTGGTGTAGGGATGCGCCCAGTCGCCGATGACGCCGAGGCGCTCGAACTCCTGGCGCTGCACATTGATCCAGTGCGCGGCGAAGGCCCGGCACTCCTGGCGGAATTCGATGAGCGCGGCCGGATTTGACAAGTCCGGCTTCGGCTTGCCCTTGGCGCGGTAGTTCTCCTCCTCGATCTTCCATTCGATCGGCAGGCCGTGGCAGTCCCAGCCCGGCACGTAGTTCGAATCGAAGCCGAGCATCTGCTGGCTCTTGATCACCACGTCCTTGAGGATCTTGTTGAGCGCATGCCCGATATGGATGTTGCCGTTGGCATAGGGCGGGCCGTCGTGGAGGATGAATCGGGGCCGGCCCTTCGCGGCCGCGCGCAGGCGGCCGTAGAGGTCGAGGCTCTTCCAGCGCGCCAGGATTTCCGGCTCCCGCTGCGGCAGGCCGGCGCGCATCGGGAAATCGGTCTTGGGCAGGAACAGCGTTTCGCTGTAATCGCGGGCTTTCGTCGGCGTTTCGTTCATGACGGGCCTTCTAACAAGCCCATGACGCGGCGCAAAGGGCTCTGCTGCGGAGCGCTATCAACGCCCAGGGGACTTGTCGCCTGACCTCGCCTCAAAGCACGCAATTGAACGGAACTTTTCCGCGCCTATATACTTGTGCGGGTACCCTGGCTCATCCAATAAGCGGAGAAGAAGCATGAACACCGCGTCAACGGCTTCACAGAACATTCGCGAGACGGCCAAAGACGCGCGCGAGGCCGTGCGCGAGGTTCGCAAGGCGGCAGCGGAGTCCGCGGGCGACATCGAGCGCGATCTACAGGCGTTGCGCGAGGAATTCGCCCGGCTTGCGGAACAGGTCGCCAACATCGTCGCCGGCACCGGTAACGCGGCATGGCGCCGGGCGAAGGCCAGCATGGAAGGAGCGGTATCGGAAGCTGAGGACAAGGGACGCGAGGCGGTCGACGCCGTGCGCGAGGTGTCGGATCATTTCGTCGAGGCGATCGACGAATCGATCAAGACCAGGCCCTACACGACGCTGGCGATTGTCGCCGGTCTGGCCTTCCTGTTCGGGGCGACATGGCGCAGGTAACCTTGGCGCCGCTGATAGCGTCGACAAGGATCCGGCGCCGCTGACGCGGCGGTGCCGCGCGGACGCGAGGGGGCCTATGCTCAAGAGCTGGATGCACGACATCACGCTTGCGATCCAGGCGCGCAGCGGTGTGACCCCTGCCCTTCTCGTCTGGGCCGCAATCAGCGCGGTCGCCTCGATGACGGCTTTCGCGTTCCTTTGCGTCGCCGCTTACGATTGGCTTGCGCCGCAATTGGGCGCCATGTTCGCCGGCCTGGTGATGGCCGGCGTCTTTGTACTGATTGCCCTGATCGGCGTCATCATTTTCGCCGTGACCCGCCGCCGCACCAGGGAACGCGCCATCCTCGAACGCGCCGCGCGCGCGCAGGCATCGTCGTCGTGGCTGCTCGACCCAAAAATTCTTGGCGCCGCCCTGCAAGCCGGCCGCACGCTCGGCTGGCAACGCCTCGTGCCGATTGCGTTGCTAGCCTTCATGGCGGCGCAATGGGCGCGCGAGCATCGTGGGCGCCCGCCCGAGGACGAGGCCTAGCCTGGAGCGCAATCGCTTCAAATTGAAGCGATTGGCGCTCTAATATCTGAGTGGAGCATGATCGTTTCGGAAAACCGGCTTCCACCCTCGGAACAAGTCCGAGGGCAGGCATTTTCCGGATCATGCGCTAAATCGGCGGAAAAGCGTCTCCGGCCCGCAGCAGGGCGGCGCGCGCAAAGCGGCTGTCCTCCTTCATCCTGACCACAAGCTCGTCGACCGAACCGAACACCTCTTCGTCGCGGATCCGGTCGATAAAGGCGACATCGATGCGCTGGCCGTAAAGGTCGCCGGCGAAATCGAACAAGAAGACTTCCAGCAGCACTGCGCCAGTATCGAACATCGGCCGCCGGCCGAAGTTGGCGACGCCATCGTAACGCCGGCCGCCGACCGCGGCGCGCACCGCATAAACGCCGTGGCGCAGCCCGCAGGCGGCGTCGAGCCGCAGGTTCGCGGTCGGAAAGCCGAGTTCGCGGCCGCGCTTGTCGCCGTGAATGACCTCCCCGGAGACGAACCAGGGAAAGCCGAGAAACGCCGCCGCCTCGTCGAGCCGCCCCGCGGCGAGCGCCTCGCGGATCGGGCCGGAGGAGACCGGACGGCCGTTGACCTCGAAGGCGGGCACCATGTCGACGGCGAAGCCGTACTTCCGGCCTTCGGCGGCGAGAAAATCGGGTGAGCCCGCGCGATTCTTACCGAAGTGGAAGTTAAAGCCGATGACGGCGCCGCTGATGGCAAACCGCCCGACCAGGATGCGCGAGACGAACTCCGCCGCTGTGACGTTTGCCAGAGCGGCATTGAAGGTCAGCACGATCGCCCCATCGAGCCCGTTCGAAGCCAGAAGCCGTAATTTGGTGGCCTCGTCGGTCAGCCGAAACAGCTTTTCGCCGGGCCGGAAGAAGGCGCGCGGATGCGGCTCGAAGGTCAGCACCGCGGCGGTCTTGCCGAGGCTTTGGGCGCGCGCGCGCGCGGCGGCGATCACCGCCCGATGGCCGCGGTGCACCCCGTCGAAATTGCCGATAGCGAGGACGGCGCCGCGCAGCGCGCCAGCGGGCCCAGTATCGCGCACGACCAGGAAGCGTTTCGGCGCCATCGGGCTCAATGGTTAAAGAAACTGCGCGCCGTTGGTGCCGTCGCCGCGGCGCCAAGTCAAGCACATGACCCGGCACGTGGCCCCGCAGGAGTTGTGCGCCGTGGTTGCAGCGATTATCGCGATTAACCCGATATTCAAATTCGCAGTGGTAAATCAGCACCCATTTGGGAGACGGCTTCGGGGCAGCTGCCACCCTCGGAACGAGCCGACCAAGCTCGAACTCCACGCAAATTACCCGCGCCAAGGAGCAGAGCTATGGCTCTCGATCCCTCGATGCCCGTGCTGGTGGTCGATGACTACAGCACCATGGTTCGCATCATCCGCAACCTGTTGCGGCAACTCGGCTTCGGCGACATCGACGATGCGCCCGACGGCGCCGCCGCGCTCGCCAAGATGCACGCCAAACGCTACGGCCTGGTGATTTCCGACTGGAATATGGAGCCGATGACCGGCTTCGACCTGCTCCGCCAAGTGCGCGGCGATCCGGAGCTGGAAAACACGCCCTTCATCATGGTGACCGCGGAATCGAGAACCGAGAACGTGATCGCGGCGCGCAAGGCCGGCGTCAACAACTATATCGTCAAGCCGTTCAACGCGCAGACCCTGAAGACCAAGATCGAGGCGGTATTCGCCGAAGCCGAATAGACAGGACCGGCTCACCATTCGAGCCGGCGCGCGACCGCTTTCGGTACCACGCCGGCGGCAGCAAACATCGCGTCGAGACCGGATAGATCCGGCGCCTCGCGGCCGCCGAAGTCCTCGGCATGGATGCCGGAGATGACGAACAGGCAATCCACGCCGAACGCCGCCGCGCCCTTAAGGTCGGTTCTGACCAAATCGCCGATCGCCAGCACGCGGTTGAGCGGCGGTACCTCGCCGCCGCGACAAGCGGCGGCTTTGCCCAACGCCGCCTCATAGATCGGCGCGTGCGGCTTGCCGCAATACAGCACCTCGCCGCCGAGCTCCATATAGGCATCGGCCAGCACGCCGGCGCAGTACAGAAGCGTGTCGCCGCGCTCGACGACGATGTCGGGATTGGCGCAGACCATGAACAGCGAACGGGCGCGCAGTGCCGCCAGCAGCTCGCGATAGTTCTCCGGCGTCTCCGTGGCGTCGTCGAACAGGCCGGAGCACACCACGTAATCGGCGGTGTCGGGCGGCGCCAAGCTGATATCGAGCCCGGCAAAGATCGGCAGGTCGCGCGGCGGTCCGAGATGGAACACGCGCTCGCCGACCCGGCTCTCGACGATGCCGCGGGTGACGTCGCCGGACGTCGTGATCGCATCATAGGCGTCATGCGGCACGCCGAAGCGGTCGAGAATTCTCTGCACGGAGGTGCCCGGCCGCGGCGCGTTGGTGATGAGGATCACGGTGCCGCCTCCGGCGCGATAGCGCGTGAGCGCCTCGCAGGTGGCGGCGAAGGCCGTGGCACCGTTGTAAATCACGCCCCAGACGTCGCACAGGAGCACGTCATAGTCGCGCGCCAACGGGGCAAATCGTTCGATGATAGCGGGCAAGGTCACGTGCCGTCAGTCGCGTCCGCTGCCGGCGTGAACGAGTTGGGCGGAGCCGCCGCCCGGCGCGGCAGCAGCGGCGTCGCCGGCAACGCCTTGCCGTGCATCCGGACGCAGCGGGCGTGGCGGCGAGAATAGAAACCCCTGACCGAAACGGACATCGTAATCAAGGAGATCGACCACGATGGGCTCGCTCTCGATCCGTTCGGCGATGAGATCGATGCCGAAGCGGCCGAGCAGGTCGGAGATTTCGGCGGGCTGGACGTCGGTCGCAGCGGCGGCGGCCCGGTTGAGCAACAGCGCCGCCGGCACCTTGATGAAGCGGAACCCGCGTTCGGTCAATTCGCGCGGCTCGATGCGAAGATCGGTGAGTTTATCCATGGAGAAATGAAATCCCCGCGCGGCCAGCGCCGCAAGGCCGGCGTGCTCGGCGGCTCCCATGGCGCGGACCGCGCTCTGGGCGAACTCGAAGATCAGCGACGGCGCGATCGCGCGGTTGGCCCCGATGAATTCCAGCAATTGCGGGAATCCCGCATCGGTCAGCGTCGCGGCGGCAAGATTGCAGAACAAACCGATGTCGGGGCTCTTGAGCAACAGCCGCCGCACCACCTGCACGCATCGCGACACGGCAACGCCGTCGAGCTTCGGAAGGAGCGAACCCGCTTCGGCATAGGGCAGGAAATCGGCCGCCGCAACGATCTCGCCGTTGCCGGCATTGAGCCGCGACAGCGCCTCGTAATAGCGCACCTTACGCTGCGGCAAAGTGACGATGGGCTGCAGGTAGAGATCGATTCTGCCGCCCTCGATGGCGCCGCTGACGGCGGCGATGATAGCGTCACGGTCGAGCCCCTTGAAGGCGGCGACTTCGAGAAAGGCAGACGCACCGGCCGGATCGGTTGGCTTGGCGCTGGCGAGCGCCGCGGCCGGTGCGGCCTCGGCGGCCGCATGCGCAGCCTCCTCATCGTTCCCGCCGGAACGCGCGAGCATGACGTCGTGCGCGGCAACCAAGTCGGCAAGCTGCTTGACCAGCCGCGAAAGCTCCTCGAGCTCGCCGGCAAGCGGCGCGGTCGCCGCCAGCGCCTTGTCAAGGACCGCTTCGACCTTGCCCTCCGCGGCGCCAAGCCGGCGGTCGAGGTCCGCGAGCTGGCGCGCGAGATCGCCCGAGCCGCGCACCAGCTTGGACACCTGATCGCTCACCGCCGCGCGCTCGCGCTTGTCGGCGGCGACGGCGTTATAGACCGCGACCGCCGCCAGCAAGCCGAGCGCGACCAGCGCCGAGTCGTCGGCGGAGAACCCCAAGCGAAGATAGAGCACAGCGCCGAGCGCGGCGGCGATGGCCACGATGCAGACGGCAATAAAGATGACGCGGATGCGCACGCTGCGGACCTTATCGCTTGCGCCGGAGCAATTTCCCGAAGCCCCGAAGCGCCTTCTCGGAACTGTGGGATTCCCAGGACTCGGAACAATTCGCTCGCCGAGGGTATCAGTGTCCACAGGCGCCGCGCACCCGCAAATGCGGTTTTTGCTTAAAACTCGGGCACCTAGTGTGGCGGTTCAGAAGTCCGCATCATTTTTGCCGCGAACTTGTCATGCGGACTTCTGAACCAAAGCCACACTAGATCAATACGTTGCTAGTGTCCTTCGATTTCGAAGTTCGCAAACGAGGGTGCCGCTCAATGATGCGAACTTCGGAATCGGGACACTAGAGATCAGTTAACCGCCCGGATGACGCGCGCGACTTTGTCGAAAATCTCGGCGATCTGCGCCTCGCTGACGATCAACGGTGGAGCGATCGCGATGGTATCGCCGCCGACGCGGATCACCAGGTCTTCGTCATGGAACGCGCGCTCCATGGCCTCGTAGGCGCGCAAGCCGACGGCGCCGGGGCGCGAGGCGAGATCGATGCCGGCGGCGACCCCGACGGTGCGCACGTCGAGCACGCCCGGCAGACCCTTGAGCGTCATCGCCGCGTCGGCCATGACCGGTTCCAGCTTCTTTGCCCGTTCGAACAGGCCTTCGTCGCGGTAGAGATCGAGCGCAGCGAGGCCGGCGGCGCAGGCGAGCGGATGCGCCGAATAAGTATAGCCGTGGAACAGCTCGATGACGTACTCGGGACCGCGCATGAAGGTATCGTAGAGGCTCTCGCGGGCGATCACCCCGCCCATCGGCACCGCGCCGGAGGTGACGCCTTTGGCAAAGCAGATCAGATCGGGCGTCACGCCATAGCGCTCGGCGGCGAAGGCATGACCGAGACGGCCGAAGCCGGTAATGACCTCGTCAAAAATCAGCAGGATGCCGTATTTGTCGCAGATCGCGCGCAGGCGTTGCAGGTAACCCTTGGGCGGTGGCAGCACGCCGGTCGATCCGGCCATCGGCTCGACGATGACGGCGGCGATCGTCGAGGCGTCGTGCAACGCGACGATACGTTCAAGTTCGTCGGCAAGATGGGCGCCCCATTGCGGTTCGCCCTTGGTGAACGCCTGGTGCTCGCGGTTATAGGTCGCCGGCAGATGGTCGACGCCGGCCAACAGCGTGCCGAAGAATTTGCGGTTATTGACCATGCCACCGACCGAAATGCCGCCGAAGCCGACGCCGTGATAACCGCGCTCGCGGCCGATCAACCGCGTGCGGGCACCCTCCCCGCGCACATGATGGTAGGCGAGCGCGATCTTAAGCGCGGTATCGCACGCCTCCGAGCCTGAATTGCAGAAGAACACGCGATTGAGATCGCCCGGCGCCAGCGCGGCGATCCGGCTCGCCAGCGCGAAGGCCTTGGGGTGGGCAAACTGGAAGGCCGGCGAGAAGTCGAGTTCCGCCGCCTGGCGCTGGACGGCGGCGACGATCGGGTCGCGGTTATGGCCGGCATTGCTGCACCACAGCCCGGCGAGGCCGTCGAGCACCGCGCGGCCGTCGGGCGTGAAGTAATGCATGTCCTTGGCGCGCGAGATCAGCCGCGGTGCACGCTTGAACGCGCGGTTTGGCGTAAACGGCAGCCAAAATGCGTCGAGATCGTTGGTCTGCCGCGCCAATACGTTGGTGTCTGTCATGACTGCTGTCCTGCGGCCGTTCGCTCGGAACCGTAACGGTTTTGCTGTCGCATCGCCTGCCGCTGGCGGACTCTAGCGCAACAGCCGCACCAGGGCACGGCCCTTGGGCGTCTGAAACTCCCAATTGCTCAACGTCCCGTCATGGTCCTTATCGGCCGCCTTGAAGCGCTGTTCGACCACGGCAAGGTATTCTTCCCTGGTCAGGGTGCCGTCATGGTCGGGATCGGCGGCGGCGAATTGCCTGCGGCTCATGCGGCCGCGCAGTTCCTTGACGGTGAGCGTGCCGTCATGGTCGACATCGAGCTTATCGAACAGGTCGCTGCCGGCCTTCTTGGCTTCGGCCAGGTCGACGGTGCCGTCGTGGTCGGTATCGAATTGACCGACCAAACTGGAATCCTTCGCCCGGGCCGGGGTCGCCGCCCCGATCAGAGCCGTGATGGCCATCGCGATGGCTTGACGTCGGGAAATCATGGCAAATCCTCGCTAAAAATACCCTCGCAAGTACTAGCCATCCGGATGTGAGTTAGCTAGGGCATTGGCGAATGGCCGACAAACCCAAAACCAACAAACTCAAGGCCCGCCTGCCGCGCGGGCTCGCCGATCGCGGGCCGGCGGAGATCGCCGCCACGCGGCGGATGATGGAGACGATCCGCCAAGTCTACGAGCGCTACGGTTTTGAGCCGGTGGAGACGCCGGCGATCGAATATACCGACGCGCTCGGCAAGTTCCTGCCCGACCAGGACCGGCCCAACGAGGGCGTGTTCTCCTTCCAGGACGACGACGAGCAATGGCTGTCGCTGCGCTACGATTTGACCGCGCCGCTGGCGCGCTACGTGGCGGAGAATTTCGACACGCTGCCGAAGCCCTATCGCAGCTACCGCTTCGGCTGGGTGTTTAGGAACGAGAAGCCGGGGCCGGGACGCTTCCGCCAGTTCATGCAATTCGACGCCGACACGGTGGGCTCCGCCTCGCCCGCCGCCGACGCCGAGATGTGCATGATGGCGGCGGACACGATGGAGGCGCTCGGCATTCCGCGTGGCTCGTATTTGGTGAAGGTGAATAACCGGAAGGTGTTGGATGGAATTCTTGAATCCATTGAGCTTAGCGGTGAATCCAATGCTGAAAAGCGCCTCACCGTCTTGCGCGCAATCGATAAGTTAGATCGGCTACGTGTAGAAGGCGTACGTCAGCTATTAGGGCCCGGACGCAAAGACGAGAGCGGCGATTTTACAAAAGGTGCAGGTCTCAATGACGATCAGATTCGTCAAGTCATTTTGTATCTGACCACGTCGTATGGGTCAGGATCGATTGAAGAAAGTGCCGCGGCGAAGCGACGGGGCGAAAAATCTCCTATTTGGAACTTGCCCGGTGAGGAGCAATTTCCAAATGAGGAGATGTCCTTTTTAGCTTGGCGCAACTCCGTCGCGAATTCCGCAATCGGGCTTCAAGGGGTAGATGAACTTAAGCGAATTGCTGATCTTTGTAGATCGGCCGATTATGGTCCCGGACGAATAATGTTTGATCCCTCCGTCGTTCGCGGTCTCGAATATTACACCGGTCCGGTCTTCGAAGTTGAGCTGACGTTCTCAACCGACGGCAAAGACGGCTCGCCGCGTTTCGGCTCGGTCGGCGGCGGCGGACGCTATGACGGCCTCGTCTCGCGCTTTCGCGGCGAGGTGGTGCCGGCGACCGGCTTTTCCATCGGCGTGTCGCGGCTTGCCGCCGCGCTGCAACATCTCCCCAAGTTTGACACCAAACCCGAGGCCGGCCCCGTCGTCGTCGCTGTATTCTCGGATCGTGATCCCGAAATAGCGCGCGATAACCTTATTAGCGCACAGCGAATGGCGAATGAACTGCGCAAGGCCGGCATACGCGCCGAAGTCTATTTGGGAAATCCAAAAAACATTGCAAACCAATTCAAATACGCCGACAGGCGCAACGCGCCGTGCGTTGTCATCCAAGGTCCGGATGAAAAGGCCGACGATAAGATACAAATCAAGGATCTCATTTCCGGCACCGACGCGGCCATAGCTCAAGGGGCATTCGATCCATCGCGCCGGGAGTATTTGCAGCAGCGCTTAGCGCAGGTCCCGGTGCCGCGAAAAGATCTCGTCAAGGCCGTGCGCGAGGTGCTCGCCCGCCACGGGCTTCATCCAGGTGACGCTTTCGATCGGTAAAAGTGACAAAGACAGGCACGCGGATGTTGCGGATGTTTGTGATTGTCGTATGCGGCCTGGTGATCGCGGTGGTGGTCGCACTGGGCGCGATGCTTGCATTCGGGACCAGCAAGCCCGCGCCGCCGCTGGCGTCGATCGGCGAGCCGTTCGAGAGCGTTGACTTCAGCGATCTGCCGCCGGTCGAAAGAATTCCGGCGCGCCACGGCACGCCGATCGCCTTCCGCGTCTGGCGGGAAACCCCGCCTGCGGCCGATCCGGCGCTGGTTGTCATCGCGATCCACGGCTCGTCGGCAGCGAGCTCCAGCCTGCATCCGCTGGCAAAGGCGCTCAGCGCCCAAGGCATTCCGGTCTACGCCCCGGACATTCGCGGCCACGGCGAGACCGGGGTGCGCGGCGATGTCGACTATGCCGGTCAACTCGACGACGACCTTGCCGATCTTGTCGCCGCCGTCTCGGCCCGTCATCCGCATGCGAAGCTGGTTTTGCTCGGCTTCTCGGCCGGCGGTGGCTATGCCCTGCATGCGGCAGCCGCGCCGGTCGGAAAATCCTTCACGCGGGCAGTGCTGCTGTCGCCGATGCTCGGCGCGCGCGTGCCGACCTATCGGCAGACGCAAGCGTGGGCCGCGCCTTACATCCCGCGGATCATTGCGCTCGCTTTGCTCAATCGCGTCGGGATTCACGTATTCGACCATCTCACGGTGCTGGCCTTTGCCATTGACCCGAAACGCGCCGACATCCTCACCGACCACTATTCGTGGCTGCTGATGCGCGACTTTGCGACGAAGGATTACGCCGCCGATCTGCGCAATGCGGCTTGCCCGGTCGCCGTGCTGGTCGGGGAAAAGGACGAGCTGTTCGATGCCGCCAAGTTTGCCCCCACCATCGCCGCGGTCAGGACCGACATTCCGGTGACAATCGTCCCCGGGCTCAGTCATATCGAGATGACCACGGACCCCCGCGCGGTTCCAGCGATCGTCGCGGCGGTGCGCGGCCCGCAGCATTAACGGCTGCCGCCAATCTTCATCGAATAGCGACGCTTGTCGTGCTAAAGGGCCGCGGAATTAGCCTGAGCGTCGCGCATGGAAACGATTAACCATACGCCGGCGTGGATATGACCATCATGTCGAGCATGGCAATGAACGGCTCGGACCAGCGCGCGCAACAGCTCGTCGCCTCCTATGTGCGCGCCGGCTACACCCCGATCGAACCGCCGGTCGTGCAGCCGGCGGAGCCGTTCCTCGACCTGTCCGGCGAGGATATCCGCCGGCGCATGTTTCTCACCAGCGATCCGCAGGGGCGCGAATTATGCCTGCGGCCCGACCTCACCATTCCGGTCTCGCGCGCCTATCTGCAATCGCCGGCGGCCGGCAAGGCGGCCGCGTTCTGCTATCTCGGCGCCGTCTTTCGCCACCGCGAGGGATTGGCCGCGGAGTTTCTGCAGGCCGGCATCGAATCCTTCGCCCGCCAGGACAAGGCGGCGGCCGACGCCGAAATGCTGGCGCTAGGGCTGGAAGCGACCACGCTGTATGGCTTGGCCGCACCGGAAATCCGGGTCGGCGATGTCGGGCTGTTTTCCGCCTTCGTCGCCGCGCTCGATCTGGCGCCGGCCTGGAAGCGCCGCCTGGTCAAGGATTTCAACAGAAAATGGTCGCTGGCGCACGATCTCGACCAGCTCGCGCTCGCCGCCGCCAGCGGGCCGCCGGAGTACCAGGGCGTGCTCGCGGCGCTGGCCGGCTCCGATCCCAAGGCCGCGCATCACCTCGTCACCGATCTTTTGTCCATCGCCGGCATTGAAGCGGTCGGCGGCCGTTCCGTCGCCGAGATCGCCGAGCGCTTTCTCGAACAAGCCGCGCTCGGCGCCGGGCCGCGGCTGCCGCGCGAGACCCGGGCGCTGATCGAACGCTTCCTCGCCGTGCGCGGCGATCCGGACAAAGCCGCCGGCGAGCTGCGCGTGCTCGCCGCCGATGCCCAGCTTTCGCTCGGTCCGGCACTCGATCTGTTCGAAACCCGCAGCGGCTTTCTCGCGGCGCGCGGCATCGACGTGCGCGCCATCCATTTCTCCACCGCGTTCGGCCGCGGTTTCGATTACTACACCGGCTTCGTGTTCGAGCTGCACGATGTCCGGGCCAAGGGCCCGCTGATCGCCGGCGGCCGCTATGATGGCCTGTTGTCGCGGCTCGGCGCCCGCGAGCCGATCCCGGCGGTCGGCTTTGCCGCTTCGATCGAGGAACTCGTGGCTTGCGGAGGCGTCGCATGAGCGCCCCGCTTCTTCTCGCCATCCCGTCGAAAGGCCGCCTGCAGCAGAACGCCGAAGCCTTTTTCGCGCGCTCGGGACTGGAATTGGTCAAGCCGCGCGGGGCGCGCGATTATCGCGGCACCATCGCCGGATTCGACGGCGTCGAGATCGCCTATCTCTCGGCGGCGGAAATCACCGCGCAACTCGCGCAAGGCGCCGTCCATCTCGGCGTCACCGGCGAGGATCTGGTGCGCGAGATGATCCCCGACACCGACCGGCAGGTCGTGTTCATCGACCCGCTCGGCTTCGGTTTCGCCAATGTCGTCGTCGCCGTGCCGCAGGCCTGGATCGACGTCCGCAGCATGGCCGATGTCGACGATGTCGCCACCGCTTTCCGGCTCAAGCACGAGCGCAAGATGCGGCTCGCCACCAAATACGCCAATCTCACGCGCGCCTTCTTTGCCGAACACGGCGTCGTCGATTACCGCATCGTCGAAAGCTCGGGCGCGACCGAAGCCGCGCCCGCGGCCGGCACCGCGGAAATGATCGTCGACATCACCACGACCGGCGCCACGCTCACGGCGAACGGCCTCAAGGTGATCGAGGACGGGGTGATCCTGCGCTCGCAGGCAAACCTCGTCGCCGCGCGCGCTGCATCCTGGGACGCCGCGCAGCGCGAAACGGCGCGGCTGCTGCTCGACCGCATCGCGGCGCAAGAGCGCGCGCATGCGTACCGCGAAGTGCGCACGCGCTTCCCCGGCTTGAATGAGACACTGCTCAACATCGCGCGCGACCACTTCGGCGTCGCCGCGCCGTTCGGTGGCCCCACTTCCTCCGGCATGCTCACCCTGCACTGCCCGCCCAAGTACGTGCATGCGCTCGCAAGCTTCCTGCGCGAGCACGGCGCCGAGGCGGTCTCCGTCGCCACGCTCGAATACGTCTATGCGCGCGACAATCCGCTGTTCGCCAGACTCGCCGCCGAGCTCGATGCCCGCGCGCCGCGCGGCAACTGAAGTCGGTCGTCCTGCGGAGGCCGTCGTCCCGAGCCTTAACGGGAGCGGCCCGGGCCCGGGCGGATTGCCCCACTCTCGACATTTGCGTTGGTGCTGCTTACGTAATCTTGCTCAGGCGGGAAATAGCTATTAGCTCGGCGCCAGCGCAATCGGCTTGCGCTCACCCCCCAACGAAGCGGATAACGGCCATGGCAGATGATCAAAATGAAGACGAGGAACGGCCGTGCCTGCATTGCCTGATGGTCGACGTGATCGACGGCTTTTTTGCGGAATATCCGGTTTCGAGCGAGGAGCCGGACGCGATCGACACCGATGAAGTCATTACCGCCATCGCCAAAACGGTGGCAGAACTGACCTACGGGCAAGATGCCGCCGGCCGGCAAAATATGATCGAACAGCTGATGCGTGAAATCATGAATTACGACGCCGAATACCGGCAGCAAGACGAATTGGGCCGGCCCGGCTCCGCCGCGCGGCATTAGAGCGCAATCGCTGAAGCGATTGGCTTAGTAGAGCATGTTCTTTTCGGAAAATCGGCTTCCACTTTTCCGGATCATGCTTTAGCTCAACCGACTTACGCGGCCTTCGCGCCCTGGTGCGGCCGCGAGAATTCCAAGGCTTTGTCGTTGACGGGCCCGAAACGCAGGCTGACCAGGTCCAGCAGGTAATTCTGGTAGAGCTTCCAAGGCTTCTTGGAGCCTTGCCGCGGGAATTGATCGATGGTGCGCCGGATGTAACCGGACGAGAAGTCGATCAACGGCTCCGGCGTGACCGAGGCATCGCGCCGGCGCGGCGTGCACTGAACATAACCGTGCCGGTCCATGTAGTTGATCAGCCGGGCGATATAGGCACAAATTAGATCGCACTTCAGCGTCCAGGAGGCGTTGGTGTAGCCGAATATGTTGGCGAGGTTCGGCACGTCGCTCAGCATGACGCCCTTAAAATTCATCGTTTCGGCAAACTTGACCGGCTTGCCGTCGACTACGACTTCGATGCCGCCGAGCAATTGCATCTTCAGCCCAGTCGCGGTGACGATGATATCGGCCAATAGCTCACAGCCCGAGCGCAGGCGAATCCCGGTTGCGGTGAAGGTTTCGATCTCGTCGGTCACGATGTCCGCCTTGCCAGCCTTGATGGCGCGGAAGAAATCGGCGTCGGGCGCCAGACACAGGCGCTGATCCCAGGGATTGTAGCGCGGCGTGAAATGGGTTTCGACGTCATAATCGGCGCCGAGCTCTTGACGCGCCAGCTCCACGATTGCGTGCTTGACCGCCTCCGGTTTGCGGCGGCAGCGGTTGTACAAATAAAGCCCGAGCAGCGCGTTGCGCCAGCGCGCGATGTCGTGGGCGAGCTTGACCGGCAAATGGCGGCGCAGCCAGATGACGAACGGATCCTGCGACGGCCGGGCAACGATGTAGGTCGGGGAACGTTGCAGCATGGTGACTTGCGCGGCGGTCTCGGCCATGGCGGGGATAATCGTCACCGCAGTGGCGCCGCTGCCGATGACCACCACGCGCTTGCCCGCATAGTCGAGATCCTCCGGCCATTGCTGCGGATGAATGATGCGGCCGCGAAAATTCGCTGTGCCGGCAAATTCGGGCGCGTAACCGCCCGCATAGTCGTAATAGCCGGTGCAGCCGAAGAGGAAGTTGCAGGTGAAACGAACGGGCTTTCTTTCGGGTCCGCGTTCCGCCTCGATCGTCCACAGCGCGTCGGCGGAGGACCACGAGGCGCGCTTCACCCGATGCCGAAAGCGGATCTTGCGATCGATGCCATAAGCTGCCGCGGTCTCGCGAATATAGCTGCGGATCAATCCACCCTCCGCAATAGAGGCATCCGACTGCCAGGGACGAAATGAATAGCCGAAGGTGTACATATCCGAATCGGAGCGGATGCCGGGATAGCGGAACAGGTCCCAGGTGCCGCCGATGGCGTCGCGGCTCTCGAGGATGACGTAGGATTTGTTCCGGCAGTAGGTCTGCACATGATAGGCGGCGTCGATGCCGGAAAGTCCGCTGCCGACGATGATGATGTCAAAATGTTCCTGCGTCATGGTTCAGCAATCTCTGTCTAGATCGGGCGGCAACTTTCTCACGGCCTCCTAGGCAACCGATGCGGGCTTGGCGCCGACCGCCGCCACGCGTTGCGCCACCCGCGCGATGAAAGTGGCGCAGCGATCAGCGGAGGTCAGGGGTATCATATGTCCGCCGCCTTCGATCAGTTCGAAATCGGCGCCGGGCAGCTTTTTAGCCAGCGCTTCGCCGTGCGCCGCCGGGTCAAGGACGCCATCGCTCGCGCCGAACAGAATGCCCACCGGTACCGCGAGGCTTTGATAGCGCGCCGGCATGTCGGCGAAATCGTCGGTGGCCGCAACAAGGTCGCGCGAGGCGACGATGAAACTGCCCGGCCGCAGCACCAACAAGCCGCCGCCCTTCGTTGCGAAGTCGGCCGGTACCGGTTGCGGGCCGAACACGACGCCGAGTACGAGGTCGCGGTAGGCGATCGACATGGGAATCGCCAAGGTCCAGGCCACCAGCCGGCGCAGCAGCCGCGATCTGATCTCGAGCCCGCGAAAAACCCGCGGCACGTGGTCCTGCGGGTGCGTCGCCGGCGCAATCAGCGCCAGGCCGGCGACCTGCTCCGGATGATTCAATGCCAGCGACAGCGCGATCGCCCCGCCCAACGAATGGCCGACGACCAAGGGCCGCTCAAGGCCCAGAGCCTTGGCAAAGTGCGCGATCGTGCTCGCCTGGGCGTGGATCGCGGCCGATACCTGCGGCGGGCGCGTGGAGTAGCCGCTGCCGGGCCGATCCAGAATGACCACCCGGTAGTCGCTCTTGAGCCGGTCGAGCAGGGAGTGCGTAAAGTGGCGCATCTGGCCGGCAAGTCCATGAATGAGCAAGAGCGGCGGCCCCGACCCTTCGTCGAGATAGTGGATGCGCGTGCCATCGACGTCGATGAAACGCCCGAGCGGCGGCACGGCATGCTCGACCCGCCGCGCGGTCCGCGCGGAGAAAACGACAAGCCCGCTAATGGCAAGGGCGAGCAACAGGAGTGCGACGCCGACAATCCACGCGACGGTAATCATTGGCCTGTCTCACGCGCCGCACTGCGCACCAGCGCCCCGGCAAAGAATGCGAATTTGCTCATTTCTTGAACCTCCGGCCAAGCACATTCCAGTAAGTGACGGGCATCAGCCGCTCGATGATCGCGGCCCGCTTGGCGTCGGCGCCGACGAGAATGCGCGCCGCCCGGTTTTCGACGCCGCGAACGATCGTTTCTCCAGCGACTTCCGGCGGCATTCTCAGGAAGGCGTCGAACGACCTGCGCCGCTCGATAGCTTCGCCTAGGGGCATGCCTTTCGCCAACCGCGCATTCCTGGCGATCGAGGTGGCGACGCCGCCGGGATGAACGACGGTCACGCCGATGCGCGTCCCGTTAAGCTCGTGCCGCAAGGATTCGGAAAAGCCGCGCACGGCGAATTTGCTGGCGACATAAGCCGTCTGCCCAGGCAGGGCGATCAGCCCGAACAGGCTCGAAATGTTGACCAGACGCGCGTCGTCACTCTTATGCAAGAGCGGCAGGAACGCCCGGGTCATCCGCACGACGCCCCAGAAATTGATCCCGAACAGCCACTCGAAATCGGCGGCGGAGACCTGTTCGAAGGTGCCGCCCAGCGCCACGCCGGCATTGTTGACCAAAACATCGACGCCTTCATGTTCGGCCGTCACCCGCGCCGGAAAAGCGGCGATCGCCTCGGCATCCGACCCATCGAGATGATGCCGGCTGACCCGCACGCCCGGCATGGCGAGTTCGGCCGCTGTGCGCTCAAGCGCCGCATCGTCAATATCGGCGAGCGCAAGATGGCAGCCGCGGCGCGCCAGCGACATGGCAATCGCCCGGCCAATTCCCCCCGCAGCTCCCGTCACCACGACCGTCCGGCCCCGCAGCTTCAGCAATGTCGAAGTCTCTTTCAAAAGCCATTAAAGCATGCAGTTTCAGTTGAAAATTGACCGATTTGCGGTCCTGAAGCGAGTCGAATGTTGCGGCACCTGCCCCTGCCGATCGCGCACGCCGCAAGCCCGCTCAGTTAACGCCCCGTTAACACATTGCGTCGGATGGTCGCCATGGGGAAAACCGCTTCGGAGGCTTCACGATGCTGCCGGAACACCGAGTCCGTCTTGAAGACGAGCCGTGCCCTGTGTCCGATCAAATGCTGGGCGAGCTGTATCGCGCCAGTGCGCACGGGTTGAGCGAACTGATTGCAACGGTCGCGCCGACGGCAAGGGCGCTGCTGGCCGTTTATTGCTACCGCCGCGCCCACCTTGCTTCGATCGGATTGGCGATCGCGGCGACCTGCGACAAAGACGATCTGATCTGGTTGGGAGGCAACGCCGGTGCCGCCCTGTTCGAACGGTCGCGGGAAGCTCCGCAGTCATTTCCTGATGTCCGCGCCAACGGCCGGCGCAAAATTACCTTGGCGACGGAGCCCCTTCGCCAAATCAGCACCATCGCCGACGACGAAGAGACCTTGCCCCCGGCCCTTGGCGGCACAAGTGTCTGATCGGCCTTGGGCGGTGGATCGCCGCGAAGAGCCCGATCAACCGCGGCCCTTGTCGCAGACCTTGCACTTGAACGCGGGCGGCGCGTGGCCGGGCTCCACCATCACCGAGCTAAACTCGCCGCAGCGACCGCATTGCCGCACCAGCTTGGTCGGCAGCTTCACAATGGGCTTGGTCGCCGCAGCCATGGCCTGATTGCCTTGCGCCCGCAGCTCGGCTTTGGTTAGCGCTGGTCCTCGAGGCCAATTCATAGGATTGCCGTCATCTCGGTGTGACCCGCCCGGTCATGGCCCTGGCCGCCGGCGTCGCAGTCTAGAATTCTCGTGCCCTCGTTGCGCGTCGCCATGGCCATCCTTGCTCCATGTGGCGTGAGAACGTCAACTCGGTGCCATTGCGCCATTGTACTATCATGTTGGATGGCCGTCCCGGCCGAGCGCACGCCTATCGATCGCGGGAAGAGACTTAAGGAAGCACGAGTTGGAAAGCTCCGACGACCGGCTGGTCCACGTCCGTCTCGAGGAACACAAGCAGGGCATCGTCGCCCATGCGACGATCAACAATGCCAGTCATCTCAACGCGATGAATAGCGCGCTGATGGAGGCGTTGGTCGACGCCATGGCACAGCTTGCGCCCGACGAGCGTTTGCGGGCGGTGGTGCTAACGGGCGCCGGGCGCAAAGCGTTCATTGTCGGCGCCGACATCAACGAGATGGCGGCGATCGAAAGCGCCGCCCAGGCCACGGCGTTTATCAGGCGCCTGCACCGCTGCTGCCAGGCGATTCGCGACCTGCCGGTGCCGGTGATCGCCCGCATCCAGGGCTATTGCTTTGGCGGCGGCCTGGAGATCGCGGCGGCCTGCGACGTCCGCATGGCCGCGGACGCGGCCCTGTTCGGCATGCCCGAGGTCAAGCTCGGTATTCCGTCGGTCATCGAGGCGGCGCTGCTGCCGATGCTGGTCGGTTGGGGTCGCGCCCGCGAGATCATGTTGTTGGGCGAGACGTTCACCGCCAACGAGGCGCTCACATGGGGACTGGTCGAGCGCGTCGTGCCCGCCGCCGCTCTCGACGCGGCAATCGAGGCCTGGATCGGCCGGCTGTTGACCTCCAAGCCTCGCGCGGTGCGGCTGCAAAAGCGCTTGATCCGGCAATGGGAGGGCCTGCCGCTCGCGGCGGCCGTCGAGGCCGGCGTCGAAGCCTTCGCCCGCGCCTACGAGACCGACGAGCCGGCTGTCGCCATGCGCGAGTTTCTCGCGACGCAAAAGGCGCGCAAGCCGACCGCTTAGTCCGCCGCGCAATAATTTGACATCGGTATCAGTGAGACGTCCCGCCGCGCGCCCGGAACACGACAAAGTGCGACAGCGAGAAGTTCACCACGAAGCTCGCGAAGATGGCGGCGACCTTGGCCAGCCACACCGGCAGCAGAAAAACCTGCGCGGCAACAAGCAGTGTGGCAGTGTTGGCCAGCCAGCCGGCCATGCCGGAGATGACGAACGTGGCATACGCGCGCCAGCGCAATTTTCGCCCCGATTCGTGGGCAAAGGTGATCGACGAATTCATGATGTAGGAACCGCTGACGGCGACAAGCCACGACATGGTGTTGGCGGCAACCAAAGAAATGCTCGCGGCAGTGCCGCAATGGCAGAAATCGGCCAGCGAATGGAACGCCGACAGCGCCGGCGGCGACCGATCCAACAGCGCACGCGCCAGCAGAAAGACACCGTAATCCACCATCGCGTTAACCAGGCCGATGAGGGCGAAGACGATCGCCTTCAGGCCGAGCGCACGACTGTGCCAGCCAGCCAGGAGCCTGATGCGAGCCCGCTCATAGTGAGAGATGCGAGTCATTGCCGTTCGCATATCACGTTCGACGCCGTCCGCCAGCCTGGGACGCGCCCGCCGGGATAGGCGCCACGCGACCCTGCGCGACAGGCAGGGCCGATTGCGCTATAGATCGGCCGCTGAAGGAAAGGCCCAGTGGCTAACTCAACGAGCGAACCGACATCGGCGGCGCCGGCGCGCGAGGGCTCCTCGCCGCACCCGCTGCGCGGTCTTACGCCAACGACCGGGCGCGAGCGGAGTGCCGCCGAGCGCGGCTCGGGAGCGGCACACGGACTTTCCATCGTGGTTCCGCTGCACAATGAAGCGGCTTCGATCGCGCGCCTGCACGCGCGGCTCGTCGAGGTGGCGCGCGCTCTGGGCGCCAACCGCTCGCTGGCCTGCGAGGTGGTCTATGTCGATGACGGCAGCCGCGACGATACGCTCGCGGTCGTCCGCGCGTTGCCGGCGACGGGGCTCGACGTTCAGGTGGTGTCGCTGTCGCGCAATTTCGGCAAGGAGGCGGCGCTGCTTGCCGGCCTCGATCACGCGCGGCTCGGCGCGGTGCTGTTCATCGACGGCGACGGCCAGCATCCGACCGCAATGATCGAAACGCTGGTGGGCCATTGGCTCGACGGCGGCTACGACGTGGTCTTCACGGCCAAGGCGCATCGCGCCAATGAATCGCTGACCCGCCGCCTCGCCGTGAAGATGTTCTACGCCCTGGTCAATTGGGGCGCCCGCACCAAGATTCCCGAAGACGCCAGCGACTTTCGGCTGCTGTCGCCGCGCGCCGCCGACGCCGTGCGCAACCTGCCGGAGCGCAATCGCTTCTTCAAGGGTCTGTCGAGCTGGATCGGCTTCCGCCAAATCCGCATCGATTATCAGCCGGACGAGCGTGCCGGCGGCCGCACCACCTGGAATTTGCGGTCGCTGATCGGATTATCGATCGACGGCTTGACCGCATTTTCCGTGGCGCCGCTGCGGATCGCCACCATGCTCGGCCTGCTGCTGGCGCTGACCGCGTTCATCTACGGCGGACAGATCATCTACGAGACCTTGGTCTATGGCGAACGAGTTCCCGGCTATCCGTCGCTGTTCGTCGGCGTCATGGTGCTCGGCGGCGTGCAGCTCATCATGCTCGGCGTGGTCGGCGAATACATCGGCAAGATCCTCTATGAGATCAAAGGACGGCCGGTTTATTTCGTCGCCGAGCATGCGCTGAAGCCGCGCGAAGACGCCAAGGAGTCGGAGAGCGATAACCGCACCGCCGCCGAATAAGCCTCGATCCTGCCGCGCGAAGCCGGCGAGGATACGCGCCTCGTCACATCACCACGACCTTGGTGCCGACTTTCACACGCCCGTAAAGATCTGTGACGTCGTCGTTGCGCATGCGGATGCAGCCGGACGACACCTGGGTGCCGATGGTCCAGGGCTCGTTCGAGCCGTGGATACGATAGAGCGTCGAGCCGAGATAGAGAGCGCGCGCGCCGAGCGGATTATCCGGCCCGCCGGCCATGTAGCGCGGCAGGTCGGGCCGCCGCTTGAGCATCTCGTCCGGCGGCCGCCAATCCGGCCATTCGCGCATGGCCGAAATCGCCTTCGACCCCGACCAAGTGAAACCGGGACGGCCGACGCCGATGCCGTAGCGGAGCGCCTTGCCGCCCTCCTCGACCAAATAGAGAAAGTAATGCGGGGTATCGATGATGATCGTGCCAGGCTTTTCGCCGCCATGGTAATCGATGACCTGGCGGTCGAATTGCGGATCGACCGCATGCGCCATGTGCCCGATCCCGGAAGAGGCGTAGCCCGCCGCGGGGTCATTGGCAGCGCTCTGTCGCGGCGCGGTGGGCTGCTGGTCCTGAGCCGCGGCCTGGTCGGCGGGCGCTGCTGGCGCCGGCGTCCACTGGAAAGACTGAAACAAGCCGCGCGGCTGCGCCGCCGATGCCGGTTGGCTGGATTGAGGCACCTGGGAGGCGCGCGCGACGGGCTGCCGGCCTCCGTCGAGCAGGTACTCGAAAAAGCCGCCGCCGTAACTGGCCTGATCGGCGTCGGCGTCGGAAGCGATCAGCAGGGAGCCCGCGCCGACCCCGAGACAAAGCGCGGTCGCCAGGGATGAAGAAACGAAGATACGCCGCATTGCTGAACTCTGCACTCTTGCATTGACTTTCGCCGAGCCGAACTCCGCGTTCGCTCGCGCCACGAGTACAGACGCAAACCTCGACTGTTTGGTAAATTTCGCGCAGCGCGGTTCGGCGCGCGCCGTCTTCGTACATTGTTCATCAACATATGGTTTATATTGTGTGTATCGCGCGGCGTCATGGTTAGCAGGTTGTGATCGCCCGCTCGCCGCCGCGACGACGGATGCCATGAACGCCGTATTAAGCGGCCGCCATCTAATTTGACGCGGGAGCATGATCCCGAAACGGCCGCAGCCAGTTCGATCCGCGGCGGTCGCCGACTATCGCAAGAGATTATGCTCAGGCAAAATTGTGGAGCCTGTTTTTGGTTCGCCTCGGAACCGACGGGCTCCGGTGGTGACCTTATGGGCAAGCCGCGCAAGATCTTCCGCATCGAACAAACGGCCACCGTGCTCACCGACCTGCACAGCGACGACTCGCAGGCGGTGCGCCACGCCGAGATCATGCAGGAACTGGGCGCGCTGCGCGCCATGCTCGCGGCGGCACCTGCCTGGCAGGGAACCAGAGCCAACGGGCTGCGGGACGCCGAAATCGAACGCCTCATATCCGAGCTGCACGTCATCCACGCCGCGCTAGGCGGAACGACACGCCAGCATGCCCAGTGCAATGGCACGCGCCTGCCGGCGGCACCAGCGATATTCATCGCCAACGAGCTCGAAGCGGTGATGCAAGGCAGCGAGCAGGCGACCGAGAAAATTCTGGCGGCGGTCGAAGAGATCGATCAGGCGGCGAACAACCTATCGGCCGCGCTCAAGGACGAGACCGAGCAGGAGCTGGCCCAGGACATCCGTGATCGCGTGATCCAGATCTTCGAGGCTTGCAATTTTCACGATCTCACCAGCCAACGCGTCGCCAAGGTGATGGGCGACCCTCGGTCGGATCGCCGAGCAAATCTGCGGCGCGCTCGATGAGCTCGCGCATATCGACGCCGCACCGTCCGCGCGTGGCCCGCGATTGGAGAGCGACCGCGGCCATGCCTCGCAGAGCGACATCGACTTGCTGTTCCGCCGCGGCGGTCAGTCGGGCTGAAAGCACCGAGCCGAAATAGGCGACAACGCCCCGGCTTGCCGGTGTTGGATGGTTTTGCGAACTTCGGAATCCGAAAGTTAGCGGGCCGAGCGGCCCGAACGCGCGCCTTCCGGCGCGCAGCGCACGTAGACACCGGTGCCATAGCGGGTCGCGACTTCGGGATTCATCCAACGCAAGACCATGGTGCGGCCGTCGAACGAAACAATTTCGCGATCTTGCGGGCCGCCGGCCGGCCCGGGCGGACCGATATAGTTCTTGCCGCTTTGGCTGCCCTTGAGATTGAGTTCTTGCAGTTGCGCGCTGTCGGCGAGGTACATCAAGGCGCCGCCGTTCGGCCCACGATTGATCACCACCGGCTGGCCGCACTGGCCGCGGGCGGCGACTTCCGTGCGTGCCCGATCGGCTTCGTTGTGATAGGCGCCATAGCCCCAGCGGCCGACGATCTCCTCGGGGCGGATCGAGGACGGGATCTCCGGCGCCAGGGAGGGTGTCGGCGCCGGCGTGGGCTCAGCAGATGAAAACGGATTTGTTGTGCAGGCGGAGAGCACAAACGCCGCCGCAGCGACACACGCAAGCAACCGGACATCGCGCAGCGACGCGCTCATGCAAACTCTCCTCCAAAACCGTGGAACCGGAATGGCCGTCTCAAAGTAGCACGGCCGCAGCCCCTGGCCCTATGGGCAAACATTTAGCCGGCATGGTGGCCAGTTTTCGCGCTGAGAGCTAGGCCCGGTGCGATCTCGCCCTTATCCGCGCCGCACGAAAGCAGGATGTCTCGGGCCGGCGCGCGGCCGGTGGCGTGGCTTGACAGCCTCTCGGCCAGACCTTATGTGCCTGTTCCTGGCACTCATCTGGCAAGAGTGCCAAATATCTGTAATACCAAGCCTTTCCCTATTTCACATGGAAGCCGCTGGGCCAGCGGCGATGAGGTGATCATGGCGAAGCTCAAGTTCCGTCCGTTGCATGACCGGGTTGTCGTCAAGCGAATCGAAGCCGAGGAAAAGAGCAAGGGCGGCATCATCATTCCCGATACCGCTAGGGAGAAGCCGCAGGAGGGTGAGATCGTCGCCGTCGGCCCCGGCGGCCGCGATGAGAACGGCAAGCTCATCGCCATGGACGTCAAGGCCGGCGACCGCGTGCTGTTCGGCAAATGGTCCGGTACCGAGGTCAAGCTCGATGGCGATGAACTCCTGATCATGAAGGAGTCCGACATCATGGGCGTGGTCGCCTGAAGCGCGTCCGTCATCTGATCTCCGACATCTGACATCCAAAGGAACAAAACAATGGCTGCGAAAGACGTAAGATTTTCGGTCGACGCCCGCGACCGCATGCTGCGCGGGGTCGAAACCCTTGCCAATGCCGTGAAAGTGACGCTTGGCCCCAAGGGCCGCAACGTCGTGATCGAGAAGAGCTTCGGCGCCCCGCGCATCACCAAGGACGGCGTCACCGTCGCCAAGGAGATCGAGCTCGAAGACAAGTTCGAGAACATGGGCGCGCAAATGGTGCGCGAAGTTGCGCAGAAGACCAATGACGAGGCCGGCGACGGCACCACGACGGCGACGGTGCTCGCCCATGCGATCGTCAAAGAAGGCGCCAAGGCGGTGGCGGCCGGGATGAACCCGATGGATCTCAAACGCGGCATCGACCTCGCCGTGACCGCCGTCGTTGCCGACATCAAGAAGCGCGCGAAAAAGGTCGGCTCGTCGTCGGAAGTGGCGCAGGTCGGCACCATCTCCTCCAACGGCGATGCGACGATCGGCAAGATGATCGCCGAGGCGATGCAGAAGGTCGGCAACGAGGGCGTGATCACGGTCGAGGAGGCCAAGGCGCTGGAGACCGACGTCGAGATCGTCGAGGGCATGCAGTTCGACCGCGGCTATCTGTCGCCCTACTTCATCACCAACGCCGAAAAGATGCTTGCCGAGCTGGAGGATGCCTACGTGCTGCTGCACGAGAAGAAGCTCCCCGGGCTGCAGACGCTGCTGCCCGTGCTCGAGGCCGTGGTGCAGTCGGGCAAGCCGCTGCTCATCGTCGCCGAAGATGTCGAGGGCGAAGCGCTAGCGACGCTCGTGGTCAACAAGCTGCGCGGCGGCTTGAAGGTCGCGGCGGTGAAGGCCCCGGGCTTTGGTGATCGCCGCAAGGCCATGCTCGAGGACATCGCGGTTCTCACCGGCGGTCAGCTGATCTCCGAGGACCTCGGCATCAAGCTGGAGAACGTCACGATCGCCATGCTCGGCCGCGCCAAGAAGGTGGTGATCGAGAAGGAGAAGACCACGATCATCGACGGCGCCGGCAAGAAGAAGGAGATCGAGGCACGCGTCGGCCAGATCAAGTCGCAGATCGAGGAGACCACCTCCGATTATGATCGCGAGAAGCTGCAGGAGCGGCTGGCCAAGCTCGCCGGCGGCGTCGCGGTGATCCGCGTCGGCGGCGCCACCGAGGTCGAGGTCAAGGAGAAGAAGGATCGCGTCGAGGACGCGCTCAACGCCACCCGGGCCGCGGTCGAGGAAGGCATCGTGCCGGGCGGCGGCGTCGCGCTGCTGCGCGCCAAGAAGGCGATCGGCAAGCTGCACAACGACAATGCCGATGTCCAGGCCGGCATCAACATCGTGCTCAAGGCGTTGGAGGCCCCGCTGCGCCAGATCGCCGAGAATTCCGGGCACGAAGGCTCGATCGTGGTCAACAAGATCCTGGAGAACAAGTCGGAGACGTTCGGCTTCGACGCGCAGCGCGAGGAGTATGTCGACATGGTCGAGAAGGGTATCGTCGATCCGGCCAAGGTGGTGCGCGCCGCGCTGCAGGACGCCGCCTCGGTCGCCGGCCTTCTGGTTACGACCGAAGCTATGGTCGCCGAAACGCCGAAGGAGCAGCCGGCGATGCCGGCGATGCCGCCCGGCGGCGGAATGGGCGGGATGGGCTTCTGATTTTTGCTCATTGAAGGAACAAGGACGCGGTGCAAGCCGCGCCCTTTTTTTCTTCTGTTGTCTCCCCTTACGGGTTAGGCTCGACGTCATCCGGCGTTGCGTGGGAGCAGACGATGACGACCGAAACCGCCGATCCGTTTGGAAAATTCAAGGCCGCCCAGCGCGAAGCTTGGGCGGTGTTCGCGCCGGCGGCGATTTTCAACACCATAGCGGCAGCGAAGTTGGTGAAATTCGCGCAGGTCGCTCCGGGACAACGCGTGCTCGATGTTGGGTGCGGTACCGGAGTGGTCGCGGTGACGGCGGCGCGCCGCGGTGCCAAGGTGTCCGGGCTTGATCTGTCGCCGGATCTGCTTGAGCGCGGGCGCAAAAACGCGAGAACGGCAGCCGTCGACATCGATTTCACCGAGGGTGATGCCGAGGCGCTGCCTTACCCGGACGCATCGTTCGACGTCGTCCTCAGCCAGTTCGGCCACATGTTTGCCCCGCGTCCTCTGGTCGCAATGCAGGAGATGGTACGAGTGCTCAAGACCGGCGGCCACGTGGCGTTTTCGACGTGGCCGCCTGAATTGTTTACAGGCCGCCAATTTTCGTTCATCGCTCGCTACCTGCCGCCGCCGCCGCCAGGCACAGAGCAACCGCCGCCGCCGGGCTTGTGGGGCGAGCCGACTGTCATTCGCGAGCGGCTCGGCAAGTTCGTGAATAATCTTCAGTTCGAGCGCGACACCACCATCATCCCGGCGTTAAGTCCGCAGCACTTCCGCGAAGCGCAAGAAAAGACCATCGGGCCGCTGACGAAGATCATCAATTCCTTGCAGAACGATCCGGCAAAGCTTGCTCAGCTGCGCGCCGAATACGAGGCGATGATCGGCGAGATCTTCGAGGAAAATGCCGTGCATCTGCACTTCCTGATGACGCGGGCGACCAAATCGTAAGCACCGGCGCGTCAGTTCGTCATCAAGCGAAACCGCAACGTGGTGGCGCCTTGGAATTCGATGACGTCGCCGCGGCGCCGCCAGTTCGTGACCTGCGCCAGCGCAGCCAGCAGATTCTCGTCGCTGCTTTGCCGCTCCGGCGCGCATTGCGCCGGCTCGATCGGTCCGGCAACGATGGTGATCGAATCTCCGCCGATACTGGCCTGACCGCGCGCCCTGGCGCACCAGAGATCGATCGACGCCGCGCCGTTCTCGGTGATCTGCAAGATCGGCACGCGTTTGGATCCCGGCATCGGCGCCGCGTCGAGCATCAGCTCGTGGTCGAACGGGAAGGCACGCTCGCTGGCGACAGCCGGCCAAATCGGACCCGCAACAAGAGCGCAAACGAGATAGCCGGCGAAGCGCCGGCGAAAGTTGGTCATCGTGATCTCCGCTAAGCGTTGCGGCCATCGGCCGCACTTTGCCGTCCTGTGAACGCGGATGGGGGCCGCCGAGGGCGGCCCCCATCTCATACGTCAAGCGTGGCTAGGCAGCGTGACGATGCTGGGGAAGAACAGATAGCAGGCCACCCCGATGATGACGAGATAGGCCAGAAGCACCAGCGTCCACCCGAAATTGTGGCGGATCACTTCGCCTTCATTGCGGACGAACCGGCTGGTGGAGACGCCGACGCTTGCCGTCTGCGGCGCGATCGGCTTGCCGATCTCGGCGCCGACCGAGTTCAGCGTCGGCAGCAGCAGCAGCGGGAATCCCAGCACCTTGCCGACCAAGGCCTGGAACGTGCCGAACATGGCATTGGTCGAGGTATTGCTTCCCGACAGCGCCACGCCGATGAACCCAAGCACGGGTGCGACGATGATGAAGCCAGCGCCGAGCTTGGAGAAGGCGCTGGCGAGCGAGCCCGCCATGCCGGAGTAGTTGAAAACGAAGGCGAGACCGAAGATGAACACGCCGACCAGGCAGGCACCCCACATTTGCGACCAGGTCTTGGCGAAGATGGCGCCGATCTGCGAAAGACTGACGCGTAGCAGGATTGTTGTGATGATCCAGGACGCCAAGATCGCCGAGCCGCCGACGAACGGCGTCCAGTTGAACGTCGCGCTGATCGTCGCGCCGGGCGTGATCGCCGAATGGGCGGCCACGGTCAGATGCAGCAGAATGATCTTCGGCAAGCTAGACCAGGGTCCGGTCCAGGCGACGACCACCGCGACCAAGACCGCGATCGGCAACCAGGCAAGACCGACGTCGCGGCCGGACAGGCCGTGCGCCTCGGCCTGCGTATCGCCGACAACGGGAGCGCCGCCATAGGCCAAAACCTGCGCCGGCCGCCAGACCTGCAGCAGCAGTAACAGAACGATGAAGCAGACGATCGAGCCGAGCACGTCCGGCAAGTAGGGGCCAAGAAAAACGGCGGTCGGCAACTGCCCGGCGATGTAGCCGAGCGAGCCGACGATGGCCAGCGGCCACGCTGACCACATGCCTTTGCTGCCCGAGACCAGATAGAGCAGAATCCAAGGCGGCAGCAGAGCGAGGATGGCGACGATTTTACCGACCGAGGCCGAGTAGATCGGCAGCAGATCCACGAAACTCACGCCGAGCGTGCCGGCGGTTACCGTAGCGAGCGCGATGATCGGCGCTCCCAGGGCGCCGTAGGAGACCGGCGCGTTATTGGCGATGGCGGCGACCCGGATGGCATCGAGATCCGGTATGCCGAGCGCAATCAGGATCGGAGCCACGAAGGCCCAAGGATAGCCGAAGCCCACCAGGCCTTCGAGCAACGCGCCGAAAGCCCAGGCAAACAGGATGGTCTGCACCCGGACGTCACGGGTTCCCTGCTGGATGAGCCAGCGCCGCAATTTGTCGAAGGTGCCGGTGGTAACCAGCGTGTTGAACAGCATCACTCCCCAAAAAGTGATCCAATCGACGTACCATACGCCGGTGGCCGAACCGTAAAGATAGGCGCGCACCCCGTCGCCGAACGGCATCTTCCAGACCCAGAGAGCAAGCAGAAAGGTGACAATCGAGCCGATCAGGACCGCGAGCCACGCCGACATGCGCAAGCCCGCAAGCAAAAAAAGCAGCAGGACGACCGGAACCAGCGCAACCAGCCAGGTCACGAATAGGTTTCCAGTCGGATCTAGGATTTGCGTAAACATAGCAGTCCCCCCAATTACGCCGACAAGCGGCCCCCCGGCGTGACGATAATGTCGTTTTCCATGACCGATGGCTCGGCGGAAACAACGCCCCCGGCGACATCAAGAGAACGAGATTTTTTGTCACCCCCGCACAGACTAGGCGAGTCCCCCGACAAACGCTATTGGGGCGGTCATCGCAAGGGACAGGATATGCCCACAGGAGACCGCCATCATCGTGCAGTGCACCATCGAGAATTGTCCGATACCGGCGCCGACAGCGGCGCCCCCGGCACCGCGCATGTTTGTTGATCGCTTGGCGTTGACCCAGGTCCATCGCCCCTAGACCGGAGATCATTTGTGAAAAAGCTCGCCTCGACGATAGCCACGATCTGGCGATTGTCCATTCCTTACTTCCGCTCGGATGACCGCTGGCCAGGCCGCATCCTGCTTGGCGCGGTGATTGTCATCGAGCTCTCGCTCGTCGCGATGCAGGTGATCCTCAACGAGTGGTACAATCGTTTCTACAATACCCTGCAAGATCACAACTGGAACGCCTTCGTCAGCGCCATCCTGTTCTTCTGCGGGCTGGCAGCTGTCTATACCGTGCTCGCGGTGTATCAGCTCTATCTCAATCAGTGGCTGCAGATCCGGTGGCGGCGCTGGATGACGCAGACGTACCTGCATCAATGGCTCAACGCCGCCAACCACTACCGCATGCAGCTTCTCGGCGACAGCGCCGACAACCCGGACCAGCGCATCGCCGATGACCTGCAGTTGTTCGTGCGGTACGCGCTGGCGCTCGGCACCGGTCTGCTCAGTTCCATCGTGACGCTGTCTTCGTTCATCGTCATTCTGTGGACCCTGTCTGCGCATGCGCCGCTGCATGTGTTCGGCGTCAATCTCGCTATTCCCGGTTATCTGGTATGGGCGGCGCTGATCTACGCGGTGATCGGCACCACGCTCACGCATCTGATCGGCTGGCGGCTCATTCCGCTCAATTTCCAGCAGCAGCGCTTCGAAGCCGACTTCCGCTTCAATCTGGTGCGCACGCGTGAGAACGCCGAGCAAATCGCCGCGCTCGGCGGCGAGGCTGCCGAGCGTGAGCGCCACCTCGGTCGCTTCGGCTTCGTGGTCGCCAACTGGCTGGCGCTCATGCAGCGGCAGAAGCAGGTCACTTTCTTCACCCAGAGTTATTCACAGGCCTCGGTGATCTTTCCCTATATCATGGTGAGCCCGGCCTACTTTTCCGGCGTCATGCAGCTCGGCGGCTTGATGCAGACGGCCTCCGCCTTCAACAAGTTGCAGGAGGCGTTGTCCTATTTTGTCAGCGCGTATCGCGAAATCGCGGAATTCCGCGCGGTGGTCGAGCGCTTAAGCGGCTTCGAAGCCGCGATCGCGCTCGGCCGCGCCGCGGCCGTCGCGACGCCGGCGATCCAAGTGGTGCCGCGCGACAGCGGCAGCGTGTTCGCGGTCGATCGCCTCGACGTGCGCCTGCCCAGCGGCGAGCGGATCGTCGCCGCCGAACACGTCGCCTTTCCAGCCGGCGAACGTGTTCTGGTGACCGGGCCTTCCGGGTCGGGCAAGTCGACGTTATTCCGCGCCATCGCCGGCATCTGGCCGTTCGGGTCGGGCCGCGTCATGGTGCCAAAGGGCGCCAAGGCCATGCTGCTGCCGCAGCGGCCGTATTTTCCGCTGGCGATGCTGGCGGCGGCGGTCGGCTACCCGGCGAAGGCCGGAACTTTCGACGATGCCCGGGTCGGCGAAGCGCTGGTCGCGGTCGGATTGCCGAAATTGGTCGAACGGCTCCACGAAGAGGCGCACTGGAACCGCATGCTCTCGCTCGGCGAGCAGCAGCGGCTTGGCATTGCGCGAGCGCTGCTGCAGGCGCCCGACTACCTCTTCCTTGACGAAGCCACCGCTTCGCTCGACGAAGCCGCCGAGGCGGCGCTGTACCGCCTGCTGCAGGACCGGCTCAAGGGCACCACCATCATCTCCATCGGCCATCGCTCGACGCTCGGCGCCTTCCACCGCCGCCGTGTCGTGCTGGTGCCGGACGAGGATCGCTATCGGGTGCGGGAGGTGCCGCTGGTTTCGGCGGCCGAGTAATCCGGCCAATTGCGAAGCGCTCAAAAACGAAGCGGGCAGCAGCTTCGCGCCGCCGCCCGCAACTTTGAGCGCTCACCGGCCTCGCGAGTCTACTTGATCGAGCTGAGGTTGATGGCGGCCGACAGTTTCGCGATGAAGGCCGCGCCGCACCAATTGGAGCCGGGACCGCCCGGATTGATCGGGGTGCTGGCCACACCCGACGCTGTCTGATCGCTGGTAAAGGCGTTGCAATCACCCTTGCTCAGGTTGGTGTCGTAGTAGCGCAGGTCGAGGGTGAAGATCTTGTAGGTGATGTCGAGGCCGACGTCCCAGGTCAAATAGCTCTTATACGGGATGCCGTTCGGATAAGGAGCGACGCAAGCAACCCCAGCGCCCGTGCAATAGAAGGAGTCGCTCGTGCCTAGCGCCCAGTAGCCAACGTCACCGGACAAAGCGGCACCAATCCCTTTCGGCAGCAAATTCGAAGGGGCCGTCAATGTCACGTTGCCGGTCGTAAACCAGCCATCGGCACCGGAATTGAGGACCGACGGTGAATACCACTCCTGCAGGCCCAACGAGAGATTATCGTTCACCGTGTAGGTCGCCTTGGCGTACCCCTCGATAAAGCTCAGGTCCGACTTGATGACATTTCCGTTCAGCAACGACGTCTGGCACCCAGGAACAATCGAGTTGTAGCAGGTGCCGCCCGGATACCAGTAGTACCAAACGCCGAAATCCAGCGCGAGCTTATCGAACGTCGGACGAATACCGCCGTAGAAGTCGACCTCGGCGGCGGCGCGATTGGGGAAGTCGATGCTTTCGCCAGATACGCCGACGTAGCCCTGCCAATCCTTGCTGAAGTTGTAGCGCGGTTCGAAACCGGCTTGGGTTGACGGCTGGTGGTTCGACTGAGTAATGCCGCGGAAATTGTAGTCCGACATCAAAGCGGCGGTGATGGCAACATCCCATGGCGACGGTGCCGGCGCCGGTGGCGCCGCCTTGACCGCCATATCGGCGGCCATGGCGGCAGAGGATGCCAGGCTGATGGCAGCAACGATTGAAAAAGCAAATCTCTTCATAGTCGGCCCCCTCTTTCTCTGCCTCTCTCCGGACAACGTTTTCGTCAGGCCGGGTACAGACAGACCCCATTCTCGTCGCGCGCGGGCGCAACCAGGATTAGAGATATTTTTCATTGCTATGTCGCGCGGCGCCAAGATGAAACATACGTCAAATGCTGCCTTTTTATGCGCCTTAAGCGGATTTATTGGAGGTGTGTTGCGAGGGACACACTACTTCCCGGGTGCTTCTTGAAGCCGGTCGAACTCTCCTGCGGCTGCTAGGCGCAAGCTGTCAGGCTCTGTTTGTGCTTCCACAAACAGAGCCTGCAGCCGGCCGGCGGGATCGATTACTCGCCCTCTACGCCGATCGCATAGGCTGTCTCGCCGTGAACCGCGTCGTCTCCCACTTTCAGGGTCGCTTCATCCATCCGCAGCGGCACGATGAACGAGATAACCTTGAGGATGATGATGGTTGCGATGACGTTGTACACGATGATAAACACCGCACCCTCAGCCTGCAGCAACAGCTGCGGGGCGTTGCCGTAGAGCCAGCCGGTCACGTTGATGCCGGGCGCCTCTTTGTCGGTGCCGATGTATTGCAGCATGGCCGGGTTGGCGAGGATGCCCACCAGCAGCCCGCCCGTCAGGCCGGCGACACCATGGGTGGAGAACACGCTCAGCGTATCGTCCACTTTCATCATGAAGCTGGTCTTTTGCAGCTTGTTCATCGCAAGCCACGGGATGATGCCGGCGCAAATGCCGATGATGATTGCGCCCCAGCCATCGACGTAGCCGGCACCGGGCGTAATGGCGACCAGGCCGGCGATCATGCCGTTGACCGCGCCGAGCACCGACGGCTTGCCATAGGCAAACTTGTCCATCAGCGTCCAGACCAATAGCGCCACGGCGGTGGCGGTGTTGGTATTGAGCACCGCCGCGCCGGCGTCGGCGTTGGCAAAATACGGATCGCCGCCGTTGAAGCCGTTCCACCCCAGCCACAGGATGCCGGCACCGACCAGCGTCATCAGCAAACTATTGGGCGGGAAATGTTCGCGATCCTGCAGCAGGCGCGGACCAATCATCCATGCGGCGACGAAACCCGATGTGCCGGCGGCGAGATGGATGACATAGCCGCCGGAAAAGTCGGCCACGCCCATGCCGGCGAGCCAGCCGCCGCCCCACAGGCTGAACGCCCCCACGGTATAGACCAGGGTCATCCATACCGGACAGAAGATCATCCACGCCGTGAAGTTCATGCGCCCAAGCAAAGAACCGGCAAGGATGATGACGGTGATGGCGGCGAACACAAACTGGAAGAAAATCAGGGTCGCCATCGGAAAGGCCAGCGGCGGCATGCCCGCCGCTGCAGCGGGAATTGTTGCTTGGCCGGTGGTAAAGAGGGCGGACGTCGCCAAGCCAGGCTTACCGAGGAAGGGCCATAGCTGCGGCCCGAACGCCATGTTGTAGTCGAACAAAACCCAGACGACGAGCACCGAAGCGAAAGCATAAATCGACATGAAGGCGGAGTTGATCGCCCATTTCTTCTTGACGATGCCGCCGTAAAGAACCGTGAGCCCGGGAATGCTTTGCAAGCCGACGAAAGTCGCAGCCGCTAGCTGCCAGGCATTATCTCCGGTATCTAGCCATTGTGGTGATGGGACGAGTGCCATTAGCTTCCCCCTGTTTCGCCGAAGCCAAATCTGCTGAACAGCATGGGGAAAGGCGGCAAAAACTGTGCCAATCAGTATCCGATTGATCGATATGTCTTTTGTCCACCATCAGAGGCTGGAAATCAAACAAGATGACTAAAAAGACGACACGTGAATATAAAATAATCAAACAGCCCAATTGGCGCGCAGCAAATAAGAATAAGGCTACGGTCATTGGCGGATTGCCGTTTACAACTTTGCTCGCTGCCGATCGGGCGAAGCCGGCGCAACCATGGTGCTGACCAAGCCATTGGCGGCGGCGGCAATTGCCGCGTTGGCTGCCGGCATTGCAGTTCCCGCCATAGGCGGCGAAGCGCCGCACAGCGGAACCGCGATCACCTGCACCAACCCGGTCAGCGGCGCGAGCTGGCAGATCAGGATCGACTACGACCGGAGCACCGTGGATTCCTATCCGGCCCGTATCAGAGACGCCGAGATTTCCTGGCGCGACGCGAATGGCTGGAACTACAGGCTTGACCGCAAATCCGGAGAACTTACGGTCGTGCTTGCGTCAGCCACCGGCGGCAATTTCCTTCATGATCGTTGCAAGTTGGAGAAATGAAGCCGCGCCATCGCCGCGTCGCGATCCACGCCGCCCGCGGCCCCGTCGCAATCGGAGTAGGTGATGGTTGAGCGGATTTCCGGCGTTAAGGCCAGCGTGGGGTTCGCCTCGGAGACCGGACCGCGCAAACGCAACGAGGATTTCGCAGGCGCGGTTTTCGGCTCGGAGCTGCCGGAGCCACGTCGCGACGTGGTGGCGGCGATCGCCGATGGAATTGGCGGCGCCAAGGGCGGCCGCGTCGCAGCCGAAACCGCGGTGCGCGGTTTTCTGGACGGATTTTGCGACCTGCCCGAGACCATGGAAGTGCGGCGGGCGGCGGCCAGAGTTCTCAACGCACTCAATGGCTGGATCTATTCGCAAGCGCAGCGGGACAGCAAGTTGGCGGGGATGGGATGTACTTTCACCGCGCTGGTGCTGCGCGGGCGCGTCGCCCACGTGCTTCACGTCGGCGATACCCGCGCCTATCGGCTCAGCGGGGACCGGCTCACCTGCCTGACCACCGACCATGTGCGGGATGACGGCACCGGTCGGTCGAACGTCCTCACCCGCGCGCTGGGCGTCGAGACGGAGTTGCGGCTGGATTATGCCACCCAGCCGATGGCGCGGCACGACCGCTTCCTTCTGTGCAGCGACGGGGTGTACGGCTTCCTCAGCGCCCCGGCCATCGCTGACATTCTGCGCGAGCGCTCTGCGTCCGAGGATTCCGCCCGCGCGCTGGTCACGGCCGCGCTGCAGTCCGGCAGCACCGATAATTGCACCGCCTTGGTGCTCGACGTGGTCGAACTGCCGACCGCTGAATCGGCCGAGATCGGCACCGCCATCATGCAACTGCCGCTGATCCCGGTGCCGTTCGGCGGCGCGACGATCGACGGCTTTTTGCTCAAAGTCGTGGTGTCCGACGGACGCTACACCCGCCTGTTCGGCGCGCTCGACGAGATCGAGGGCGGCGAGGTGGTGTTGAAATTTCCCAAGCCGCAGGTCGCAAGCGTGGCCACCTACCGTGCGGCATTCGCCCGCGAGGCCTGGGTGGGCGCGCGCGTGCACAGCCCCTGGGTCGGCCGCATCATCGAACTGCCGCCCGAGCGGCAGACTTGCCTTTACACGGTCATGCCGCTCTACCAGGGCGAACTGCTGGAGACGCGGCTCACGCGCCGGCCGTTGCTGGGCCTGGAGGAAGGCCGCAATATCGCGATCAAGCTGGCGCGCGGTGTTGCGGCGCTGCACCGCGCCGGCATCATCCATCGCGACATCAAACCCGACAACGTGATTCTCGAGGACGGCGGATCGCTCAAGCTGATCGATCTCGGAGTGGTGCGGGTGCTCGGACTGGAGGATTTTCCGAGCGAGCATATTCCGGGTACGCCGGCCTATATGGCACCCGAAATGTTTGCCGGCGAAGGCGGCAACGAAGCCACCGACATTTATGCCCTGGGCATCACCATGTTCCGCGCCTTCACCGGGGAATTCCCGTATGGCAACCCTGACGCCACCAGCCCGCCGCGCCGTGACCGGCCGCAGGCGCTTTCGGCGCTCCGTCCCGACCTACCGGCTTGGCTGCAGGCCGTCATCGCCCAAGCGATCGCCGTCGACCCGGCCGAACGCTTTCAGGACGTGATGGAATTTGCGGTCGAGATGGAGGCGGGACCGGCGCGTACGCCAGCGCCGAAGCCTCGGCCGCAGACGCTCTACGAACGCGATCCGCTCCGGTTCTGGCAGGGTGTCGCCGGGTTGCTCGCGCTGGCACTGATCTTGTCACTGCTGCGGCATTTGCGGTAGTGCCGCCTTTGGCTGCGGGGCATGAGGCCGGCACGGCGCCGCCAAGGTCGGCAAGGAGTGGGTCCCATGAAGGCCAGTGTTGACGGCCACGTCGTCGCGCAAAGCGACGACATCGTCACATGCGACGGTTACCAATATTTTCCGCACGCGGCGGTGCGTATAGATTGGCTGGAGAAGGCCGAGAAGACCGCGAACGATCTGAAATGTCCCCACGGCGTGCGGTTCTACGACGTCGTCGTTGACGGCAGGCGGCACCAGCGTGCGGCCTGGTCATACGAAGCGCCGCGGCCGGAGATGGCGCAAGTCGCCGGCCGGTTCGGCTTCTGGGAGGATGTCGAGGTCGGCTGACGCGCGGCGCGCCGTTACGCCGCCACCTTTTTCCGATTGGCCTCGAGCCGCGCGTCGACCAGAGCCACGGTCGCGTCGATGACGGGATGGCTCATTCCCTTCTGCTTGGCGATCAGTTGCACCAGCTTGTCGGCGCGTTCGATGTTCGGCGCGCCGTTCTGCAGCGCGCGCGCCGCCGAAGCCGGACGCGTCAGCGATTGCGCGGCCGCGGCATATTTCTCGAACGGCACCATGTCCTCGGGCTTGGCGCCGAACCTGACGCAGAGCTCGTTGACGAAGTTGTAGACCGAGCGCGAGGTCTCGATATCGTCGTGCACGGCCTCTCGCGCGGTGCGCATGCCGTCCTTGGTCACGCAGCGATAATTGCCGGCGAGCAGCATCGCCCATTTGGCGAGCGGCACGAAAATCAAATCGTAGACCTTGAGCTTGACCGGCAGCTCGATCTTGCCTTCCGGCGTGTCGAAACGGATCGCCTCAATCTCGTCCTGCAACCGGCGCAGCATGGCGGTGTGCTGAGCGGAAGGAAAGCGCGCGACCTTGAAATTGGTCGGCAAGGTCACCTGGAGCACGTTGACCTTCTCTTCCGGCGGCCTGATCGCCTGGGGGTCCGGGCTGCACAGCGTGATGAAGTCCGGATCGAAGTTGTTCCAGACGCTTGCGTCGGTATAGGCGGGCTTAAGCGCATCGGCGTTAATCCCCGGGATGCGCCGCAGATAGGCGAGCGGCGGCATGTTCATGATCGACATGCACGGGACTTTGGCACGGGCCACGGCATCGAGCAGTTCGCGCACGCCCGGCGAGCGATATTGCGGCTCCTGCATCGCCAAGCCAACGAGATCGTAGTCCTTCGGATCGACGTCGGCCGTTCCGCTGGCGCTGACCTTGCCCGGCAGCTTGCGCGAATCGATCTCGACCGGTGCCTTGCGGCTCCGCACCGGCAGGCGGACCCGAAAACCTTCGGCGTTGATCAGGCCGGCTTCCGCCGGCAGGCAGACCAGCTTAACGTTGTGGCCGCCGAACAAGAGCTTGGACGCAAGCAGCGAGCCATAGGACGCGCCCATGATGAGGATGTTGTAGGTTGCAGCCATCGCGCGCCTCCTAAAGGATGAGACGGCCGGCAGCGGACCGGCGATCATTCGCGCGCTTTTATGTATGGGCGTTCCTGGGTCGGCGCAATGCGCGCCGAGACCATCGCGCGCAACAATATGCGCTACCTGCCCGACGCCAAACGCCGCGACGCTGCGCGAGGCGGCAAAACGCGACATTCGAGCGATTGCAGCTGATACGCAATCGCTCGGATGCGCGGACGATGTATCGGGTGCGCGGTCGCGGTCCCGTCCAGCCGGACGAGAAGGGCTCAGGTGCTGCCGCTTTCCGAGCCGCCGCCGCTGACGAGCGAACCCAGGAGCGATGGCGAGGACGGAGCCGGGGCCGGTTCCGCCGCGGACATCGGTACCGGTTTCTTCGCCGGGGCCTTACGCTTGGGGCCCGCCTTCTTCGTGACCTTCGCCGCCTTCTTTACGGTCTTCTTTGCGGCCTTCTTCGGCGCCTTCTTCGCGGCCGACTTCATTGTTTTCTTCTTCTTGCGCGCCGGAGCCGCCTTCTTCGTGGATTTCTTCTTCGCCTTCGACTTCTTTGCCATGATCGTCCTCCCGATCCATGCTGCGGACAATATCCCGTCGGCCCCCAATGGGAGACCGGGTTTACGCGACAGATAACCGACCGAGCCCCCGTTCAGCCCGCGGTGACGGGCGGGCGCATGGCCGAACGCGGCCGATACTCCCGAAGCGCTGGCGGACATGGCCCCCCGGTAGCCCAGTCGATCAACTCGACCGTATGGACGACCGGCAGTCTCGTGCCCGCGGCGATCTGCGTCATGCAGCCAATATTGCCCGCTGCAATCACATCAGGTCGCAATCTCTCGATAGTCCCGACTTTGCGGTCGCGCAACCGTCTTGCGATCTCGGGCTGCAGAATATTGTATGTTCCGGCCGAGCCGCAGCACAAATGGCCCTCCGGCACGTCCTTCACCGCGAAGCCGAGCTTGAGCAGCAGCTCTTTCGGCTGCCGGGTAATCCGCTGTCCGTGCTGCAGCGAGCACGCCGCGTGATAGGCGACGACAAGTCCATCGGCGTTTCGGCCAGCCTCGATCGGCAGCGCCAGGAGATATTCGGTGATGTCCCTGGCGAGGCTTGCCACCTTGCGGGCACGGTCGGCATAGGCCGAATCGGTGCGCAGCATGAAGCCGTAATCCTTCACCGTGGTGCCGCAGCCCGAGGCGGTGATCACGATCGCGTCGAGTCCCTCAAGCGCAGTCCAAGCGTCGATGTTGGCCCGCACCTGGGCCAGCGCCTCGGGCTCGCGGCCCATGTGATGGACCAGCGAGCCGCAGCAGCCGGCGCCTTCGGCCAGCACCACTTCGATGCCGAGGCGCGTCAGCGCGCGAATCGCGGCGGCATTGATCTGCGGCGCCAAGACGTCGTTGACGCAACCCGCAAGCAGCGCGACGCGGCCGTTCCGTGGTCCGACGGCCTTGAAAACCTGCGGGGCGAGCGGGCGCTGCGCCCCGTTCCAGGGTGAAAGACGGAGCATGGCGGCAAGCCGCTTGAGCCCGATGGCTTGTGCAAGCGGCGCCAACGGCTTGCCGAGACGCGCAACATCGAGCGCAAGACGGAAGCGTTGCGGGTAGGGCAAGAGCTTGACGAGCGCGGCGCGCAGGATGCGCTCGGTCAGCGGCCTACGATAGGTGCGCTCGATATGCGCGCGGGCGTGGTCGACGAGGTGCATGTAATGCACCCCGGAGGGACAGGTCGTCATGCAGGCGAGGCACGACAGGCAGCGATCGACATGCAGGACAACCTCGGCCGTAGCCGGCCGCTCGTTCTCCAGCATGTCCTTGATCAGGTAGATGCGCCCGCGCGGCGAATCGAGCTCGTTGCCGTCGAGCACGTAGGTCGGGCACGTTGCGGTGCAGAAGCCGCAATGCACGCAGGCGCGCAGGATCTTTTCCAATTCCGCCACGTCCGGGTCGGCAAGCTGCGCGAGGGTAAAGGAAGTCTGCATGGTTACACGCCCGCCCACATGCGCCCGGCATTGAGCACGCCTCGTGGATCGAAACTCTCCCGCACGCGTTTCGTCAATGCGGCAAGCGCGGCAGGCTCCGGCTCGAAGACGTCGACCGCGGCGCGCACGGCGGCCGGCGCGCGGATCAATGTCGCGTGGCCGCCGGCCGCCGCCACGGTGGAACGCACGATTGGCGCGCCGGCATCTTCGGCGGGCGGCAACGCCGCCCAGATCAGTCCGCCCGCCCAATCGTAGATGATCTCGGCCTCGGCGCGTTCGATCAGCACGCGCCCGATTTCGGCGCCACGCGATGGCGCCGTCGAAATCCGCCACACATAGCGCTCGCCGGCGGGCCCGGCCGTGGCGAACGGCGCCGCGTCGCGGACCGCCCGCCACAGCGCGCGCGAAGGGCCCTCCCCCAGCGTGCCGAGCGTGCCAAACGGCGCCGCGAGCTTCTCCAGAACCGCCTTGCGATGCGCGATCGAAGGCGCGACGCCTTCGAGGCGGAATACGGTGACGGCGCCGCCAGCGGCCGTGATGGCGGCGATGCGCACGGCGACCGCAGCCGGCAAATGCGCGGCCGCCGAGACATCGGCGGCCGAGCCGACAGTCGCCGTCATCAGCTTGCCCGCCGTTGCATCGTCGAGGTTGAGCACGAAGAGAGACTCCTCAGTCTCCGCCCGCGGCGGCGTCTTGAGCGTCACCTCGGTCATCGCTGCCAGCGTCCCCCAGGAACCGGCGAGCAGCTTGCACAGATCATAGCCGGTGACATTCTTCACGACGCGGCCGCCGGATTTGAACGTCTCGCCGCGGCCGGAAACGGCGCAGACGCCGAGGAAGTGGTCGCGCGCCGCGCCTGCCTTGACGCGCCGCGGGCCGGAAAGGTTCGTCGCCAGCGCGCCGCCGATCGTACCGCCTGCCGCCGTAGTCCCGAGCAGCGGGCCATAGTCCATCGGCTCGAAAGCCAGCTCTTGCCCGCGCGCCGCGACCAGGGCCTCGATCTCGGCAAGCGGCGTGCCGGCTTTGGCCGAGAGCACCAGCTCGGCCGGCTCGTAAAGCGTGACGCCGGACAGCCCGGACAGATCGAGTGTGGCGTCCCATTGCGCCGCCCGGCCAATCGCGCGCTTGCTGCCGCGGCCGACGAGTTCGAGCGTCTTGCCGCCGGCGAGCGCCCATTGGATCGCCTGCTCGACTTCGGCCGCGTCGCGCGGTTTGAGCGCGTGGTTCATCAGAACCGCGGCAAGTCCGGGAATGCGACTTTGCCGGCATGAACGTGCATGCGGCCGAGTTCGGCGCAGCGATGCAGCGTCGGGAAGACCTTCCCCGGGTTCAATAGGCCTCTGTCGTCGAAGGCGCATTTCACCCGCTGTTGCTGGTTGAGATCGCTCTCGGAAAACATCGCCGGCATCAGATCGCGCTTTTCGACGCCGACGCCATGCTCGCCGGTGAGCACGCCGCCGACTTCGACGCAAAGCCGCAGGATATCGGCGCCGAAATTTTCCGCACGCTCGAGCTCGCCCGGCTTGTTGGCATCATAGAGGATCAGCGGATGCAGGTTGCCGTCGCCGGCATGGAACACATTGGCGACGCGCAAGCCGTATTTCGCCGACATCTCCTGCATGCGGCGGAGCACCAGCGGCAACTGCCCGCGCGGAATGGTACCATCCATGCAATAATAGTCTGGCGAGATGCGGCCGACGGCAGGGAAAGCGGCTTTGCGGCCGGCCCAGAACAACAGCCGCTCGTCTTCCGAATTCGAAACGCGGTATGTCACCGCCCGACATTGCCGGGCGATCTCCTCGACGCGCTCGAGCAGATGATCGACCTCGGCGCGCGGGCCGTCGAGTTCGACGATCAACAGTGCCTCGACATCGAGCGGATAACCGGCATGGACAAATTCCTCAGCGGCGTGGATGGCGGGACGGTCCATCATCTCCATGCCGCCGGGAATGATGCCGGCGCCGATAATGCGTCCGACGCAGTCGCCAGCATCCTCCGAGGTGGCGAAGCCGATCAGCGCGGCGCGCGCGCATTCCGGTTTTTTGAGGATGCGCACAGTCACTTCGGTGACGACGCCGAGCATGCCTTCCGAGCCGGTGACGATGCCCAAGAGATCGTAGCCGCCGGAATCGAGATACCGGCCGCCGAGCCCCACGATCTCGCCGGTCATCAGCACCAGCTCGCAACCGAGCAGGTTGTTGGTGGTGACGCCGTATTTGAGGCAGTGCACGCCGCCGGAATTCTCCGCCACGTTGCCGCCGATGGTGCAGGCGATCTGCGAGGACGGATCGGGCGCATAATAGAAGCCCGCGTGCTCCACCGCCTGGCTGACCGCGAGGTTGGTGACACCGGGCTCGACGACGGCGACACGATTGGCAAAATCGATCTCGCGGATGCGATTGAACTTGGCCATGCCGAGGAGCACGCCGTCGCCAAGCGGCAGCGCGCCGCCCGATAGCGAGGTCCCCGCCCCGCGCGGCACCACCTTGATGCCTTCGCGGTGGCAGTAGCTGAGCGCCGCGGCGACCTGATCGGTCGTTTCCGGCAGCACTACCACCATGGGAAGCTGACGATAGGCGGTGAGTCCATCGCTCTCGTAGGGCCGCATGGCGTGCTCGAGCGCGATGACGCTCTCGCCCGGCACGATGCGCTGCAGCGCCGCCACGATCTCGGCGCGACGGGCCAGTACCGCCTCATCGGATTGCGGCATGACAACAGGCATCAGAACCTCTTCGTCGTTTTCGCAGTTGCTCTTTCCCGATCATTATAGCGGGAAACGGCAGCCGTGGTGCGCTGCAACGGCACGCGCCGGGGCTAGGTGCGCTGTTGCCAAAATACATCAATTACATGAAATCTGAAGGGTCGCCGGATTTGGATTAGCACCGCAGGCATTTGTTTGTTTTTATAGGTCAGTGCCCCCGCGCGTGAAGCTCTGATTTCGTACTTGTCGGTACTCGTGTGTCCCGCAGGAGCACTGCGACAAAATTGAACGGGTCGATGATGAGGGGGGATTCTGGTCGTTTTGCCGTCATGCCGCGGCATTGCGGACTTGTATTCGCAGCTGCGGCGCTCCTGCTTGCTGGTTTTCTGACAATTGGTTACGCGCCGCCGGCGCACGCGCTGCCGAGTTTCGCCCGGCAGACCGGACAGCCTTGCGGCACCTGCCACACCGATTTTGCCGGCCTTACCCCGTACGGCCGCCGTTTCAAGATAATGGGGTACACGCTGGGCGGCGGCAAGTACCGCACCACGTTGTTCCCGTCTGACGACTCCGCCGACAGCCAGAAGAAACAATGGGTGCCGCCGGTGGCAATGATGGCCATCGTCGGATTTACCAACACGCAGGCACCTCTTTCGCCGCCGACGGCGCCGTACAGCGCCAACAACAATGTCGTGGTCTCTCCGGTAAGCTTTTTTTGGGGCGGCGCCATCACCGATCATATCGGGGCTTTTGCGCAGGTCACCTACAACGCGCCGCCGGCCGGAGGATTTGGCTCGGATCCATTCGCCGCTCATACTTGGACCTGGGATAACACCGACTTCCGTTATGCCGACTCGACCAGGTTTGGCAGCCTCAACGTCACCTACGGCGTCACGGCAAACAATAATCCCACCGTCCAGGATCCTTGGAATACCACGCCGGCCTGGGTATTCCCTTACGCGGCGTCGACCCTTGGCAACGGGTTCGGACCCACGCCGATCATCGACGGCGCGTTTGCGGCGCATGTCGGCAGCGTTGGCGGTTACGTCTTCGTCAACGACGCGGTCTACTTGGAGGCGACGGTCTATACCACCCTTAGTCCGAACACGCAGAACAATCTCGGCACCGATCCATTTGGCGCGCCCGGGCTGGTCGGCGCGGCGCCCTATTGGCGCGCGGCCTATGAACCGCACTGGGGCAATAATTGGCTCGAGGTCGGAACTTTCGGCATGTACGCCAGCGTGCATCCCTGGATGATGCCGGGAACGCCGACGACCACGACCTTCCCGCAGACCGACAACTACACCGACGTCGGCTTCGATACGCAATATCAGTATCAGGGCAGCAATTTCTGGCTCACGCTGCGCGGTAGCTACATTCATGAATACCAAGACCTGAATGCAAGCTTCCTCAATGGGTTTTCCGCCAATCCGACCAACACTCTCAACGAGGCGCGGGCGTATGCCTCGCTGGCCTACGGTAACGACAACCGCGTCGTGCTCACCGGCCAATATTTCACCAGTTGGGGGAGCCCGGATACGCTGTTGTACGGGGGAAGTCCGGACACCAACGGTTGGATCGCCGAGATCGCTTATATCCCGTTTATCAGCAGCTTTTCGCCCGGATGGCCGTGGTTCAACGCTCGGATCGGGCTGCAATACACCTGGTACAACGAATTCAACGGCACCACCGTCGGCGCCAGCGCCAATAATACGCTGTTCCTCTATCTGTGGGTGGCAATGTAGCGGGATGGATGTCTCGCCATCCTGGGAGGCTATCGATGAAAGCGATACTGCTCGGAGCCGCCGCCTTATCGGTGTTGACCGTCTCTGCATTCGGCGCCGATCTCGGACCGGAGATGCAATTCAAGGCGCCTCCGGCGCCGCGACCCTTCGCCTGGACCGGCTGCTATGCCGGCGCACAAGCCGGCGGCGGCTGGGGCCAGAAGGATGCCACCGACACCGCCGGCATCCTGTCGCCGATAACCGGATTTACTTCCGTCAACCTCACCACCAGCGGATATATGCTCGGCGGGCAAATCGGCTGCGACTATCAGTTCCCTTCCAATTGGATACTTGGCATCGAAGGTGCGGCGGCCGGGGGCAATATCGGAGGCAGCACCACGGTCGCAGTGCCCGGCGATAACGCAACCTTCAAGGAAACGACGGATCTCCTGACCAGCGCCACCGCGCGTGTGGGATACGCATGGGATCATTGGTTGCTGTACGCCAAGGGCGGCGCTGCCTGGGCGGGCGACAGATACAGCACGTTCGACGTCCTAGCGACGTATGATTTCGAAGGGTTGGAGACCCGCTTCGGCTGGACCGCCGGCGCCGGCATTGAATGGGCGCTGTCGAATGATTGGTCGATCCGGCTCGAATACGATTATTACGGCTTCGGCAGCTCCGGCGTGACGTTCATCGACAATGTCAGCGGCACCGTCGGTCCCCTGAACATCAACCAGAGCATTCAAGTCGTTAAGCTCGGTCTCAATTTCCACGTTTGGGCCGGGCCGGGTGCCGCCCCATAGCAGCTATGTCGTCGGACCTTCGCCCGCGGCCACGCCGGTGGGAGCCCTGCAAAGTGGTGAGGAAACGAGAGATGGACCTAGGTCTTCGGCGTACTCAGACCGGACCATTCAACGAAGGCCGTGGACGCCGGTCGATGATGGCCGCCAGCTTAGGTTTGGTGTTGCCATCGGCAATCCTGGTCATTGTTTTCGCCACGGCAGCTGGCGCGAAGGACACGGACACAGCCGGCGCTTCGAAGCAGGCCGTCGAAGCCAAGATGAAATATTGCGAAGTCTGCCACGGGTCATCGGCGCAAGGCTTTGTTGGTTATTTTCCGATCCCGCGCCTGGCGGGACAGCAGCCCGAGTACATCAAGAACCAGTTGCAGGCGTTTATCGACCGCGGCCGGGTCAACCCCATCATGGCCAATGTGGCGCATGTGCTGAGCCCGGCGATGCAGACGGCTCTGGCGAAGAATTTTAATGAGCTCAATCCCAAACCGGCCGGGCGCGGTCCAAAGGACCTCGTAGCGGCGGGCAAAAAGATCTTCGAAGAGGGAATTCCCAAGAGCGATGTTCCCCCCTGCGCGTCCTGTCACGGTGCGGATGCCAAAGGCAACGGCGAGTTTCCTCGTTTGGCCGGCCAGCTCTATCCCTACCTCGTGCGGGAATTGGGGAACTTCAGCCAAGAGCGGGGTCAAAACCCGGCAAAGCCGGACACCTCAGCCATCATGCAGCCGATTGCGCATAGCTTGACCGAGGCGCAAGTCAAAGCGGTCGCGGCCTATGTCAGTAATCTGGAGTAACGCCTTGCCTTCGGTCCGGATCATGAAGCTCGTCAACTCATATCGGAGCTTTCGCCCAGGCGAGGACCGCGCCAAAATGGTGAGGAAACGATGGACCTAAGTCTTCGGCGTGCTCAGACCTTGCCACTCATCAACGGAGGTGAATGCCGGATTTTGAAGGTCGTCGGCCTGCAATTCGCATTGCCATTGGCGGTTCTGACAATCGCGTTCGCGGCGCCAAGCCGCGCCGACGTTTCCAAGGGCGCCGTTGAAGCCAAGCTCGCGTACTGCCAGGACTGCCACGGGCCAATGGGACAAGGCTATCGCGGATTTTTTGCCATACCGCGGCTGGCGGGACAGCAAACCGAGTACTTGGAGAATCAGTTACGCGCCTTTGTCGAGCGCCGGCGGCCGAATCCCATCATGTCCAACGTGGCGCATGTGCTCAGCCCGGCGATGATCGCGGCTCTTGCCGCGAAATTCAGGGAATTCAATCCGAAGCCGCTCAGCGGCGGGCCAAAGGGGCTCGCGGCCAAAGGGGAAAAGATCTTTCAAGACGGCGTCCCCGAAGACAACATTGCGGCTTGCGCCGCCTGTCACGGCCCGCAAGCTCTGGGTCACGAGGAAATTCCGCGTTTGGCAGGCCAGCTCTATCCCTACGTCATCAAGGAGTTGACGAACTGGGGCAAGGAGCGGGGACAACAACCGGCACATCCGGACACGTCGTTCATCATGGCGCCGGTTGCGCACAGCTTGACCAAACCGCAAATCGAAGCTGTCGCGGCGTACGTCAGCAATCTGAAATAAGCCGTTGGGGCGCTCGCCGCTCACGAAAGGCCGCAAGCGTGGAATTCGGATCATGAAATACATTCGGTCAAAAACAGCGATCCTGGCGATTATCGCCGCCGCCATTTCATCGTCTGCAGGTCACGCCGAGAGCCTCGCTGTCCGCAATTGCACCTGGTGCCACGGCGGATCGGCGCAAGGCTATACGCCGGCGCCGCGTTTGGCCGGACAGCGACCCCAATACGTCGAGAAGCAACTCATGGATTTCCGTGCGCACACGCGAAACAATCCTTTTTCCAAACTATACATGTGGGGCGCCGCAGCCAATCTCAGTCCGCACGCCGCGCGTAATTTGGCCATTTATTTTTCGACGATATCGCCGCGAGCCGCCGACGACGGGGATAAGGAGCTGGTCGCCTCCGGAAGAACGATTTATCAGGAGGGGATACCGGATGCCAACGTTGTGGCCTGCATTGCTTGCCATGGCCCGAAGGCTCAGGGCGTTGGCGCAATCCCGCGTTTGGGGGGACTGGCATACACTTACCTGAGAAGAAGACTCGAGCAGTGGGGCGAGGGATATCATGCAGCCGCAGGGCCGCCGATGCCGCACATTGCCAGCAAATTGTCGCCGAAAAAAATTGCGGCGCTGGCGTCCTACCTCAGTTTTGTCAAGTAAGCGGCAAACCGCTGGACCGCCGCATATCGAGGCGTAGGACGTGCGCGGCCGCGTGCACCGCGCCGATCTGGAAGAGCCTTGCCGAATTCGGGCAGTACAGCCACCACTTATTACAACCGCCGTCGTCGAAATCGTGCGCCAGGTCCCGCCAGCACTCCTACTTGCTGCGGCACAACGTGCACACGCCTTGCAGTTCGCGGAACAGTAGCGGGTCATCCCGTTCAAGGTCGCTGCGATCGACCTCAAGCAGATCCATGCAGCGAAATAGCAGGCTGGCGTCGAAGAAATAGCGCGGCGGCGGAGTATCGAAACCGCGGCATGTTTCGGATTGCTCGCCGACGCCCGTGATGGTTTGGCCGGATAGCGCCCGGCAGCGGTCGTGGCACCATTTTAGCGCCGCGGTGAAAACCGATTTTGGTTCTTCTTGAGAGCCCATTGTCAACCTCAACGGCTCCGAGGCTATATTTTCAACCGTTCTGCGCGCACGATATTGACATAGGTCAAATCCGGTCCCGGAGATGCGCCGCGCGAACGCTGCTTGCCAAGCGCTTTGCCCAACCCCTTTCGCGCCGCAAATAATGCCGCCCCAATCCGCTGCGAGTTGACCTAAGTCAAAGTCCGACAAGCGATCGATTTTATTTTTAGAATCAGCGAGAGGAGGGTGAAATGTCAGCCCTGCCTAGTGGACATAAAAGCTGGTCTCCTTTCGGCGCCATTCTGCAATGGTGGCGAGACTGGGCCACAAGCGGCCCTGAACCGGAGCTGAAATGCTTCGGCGATGCGGAAGTTGAGCGCATCGCCAAGGATGTCGGAGTGTCCGCTTCCGAACTGCGCACGCTGGCGATGTTTGGTCCCGAAGCGGCCGACCTTTTGCTGCGCCGGATGGCGGCGCTTGATCTCGACCGCAATGAGATCGCCCGGATCGAACCGCAAACCTTCCAGGATCTGCAGCGGGTTTGCGTCATGTGCGAACATCACAGGCGATGCGCGCGGGACTTTGCGCACGATCCCGCCAGCGAAGCATGGAAAGAATATTGCCCGAACGCCGCAACGCTGATCGCGCTGAATGCGCTGCCTTGGGCGGCGCGGCGCGACTGGTAACGCGAGGCAGCAACCTTGCTGGTCCTGCACAATACCTTCCGGACTACGGTCGGTCGGGAGGTTGCCATTTTTTCGCCGTTCATGAACGTCCGGCACGCCATTGATCCGTTGCGACCACTAGGCCTTGACGCGCAAAACCCAAAAGGAACATACCCATGTCACGGTCGCGGAGCGCGGCCGGGCCAACCGCGAAAGGGAAGACGTGATGACGAGGACGCTAATCGTGACCGCCGCATTGATCGCCGCTTCGACGGGGACCGGACTGGCGCAAGATGTGGCAAAGGGCCAGGCCGCGTTCAGGATTTGCATGGTTTGCCATAACATCGGCCCCGGTGCGAAGAATAAGATCGGCCCGGAACTCAACGGCCTCGACGGCCGCAAGGCCGGCGCCGTCCCTGGCTTCAACTATTCCGACGCCAACAAGAATTCCGGCCTCGTCTGGAACGAGGCGACCTTCAAAGAATACATCAAGGACCCCCGGGCCAAGGTCCCCGGTACCAAAATGATCTTCGCCGGCATCAAGAACGAGCAGGAAGTCAGCGACCTGTGGGCTTACCTCAAGCAGTTCGACGCCAACGGCAACATCAAGAAGTAACCGGACACGGGAGCCCAATGCGTTGATCTCGCTCAAACGTCGGCGGCGCGAAGCATGACATAAGTTGAAGCATGACATAAGTTATTGACCGACCGCCGCCGATCCGAGGAGATGCCGTCATGATCAAGGATATCGTTGTCAATCTTAGCGTTGGCGAAGGAGCAAGGCCCGCCGGCGATTACGCCGTGTCCATCGCCGCCGCGTTCAACGCGCACCTCGCCGGCATCGCTTTCCGCTACGACCCGATCGTTCCGGTGTCGGGCGCCGGCTATATCCCCGCCGAAGTAGTCGAGACGCAGGAGCGTGACAACACCGCCGCGGCCAATGCCGCCATCGACCGCTTCGTCACGGCGGCCAGCCGCGCCGGCGTCGCCGCCGAGCCGCTCACGCTCAGCGCCAGCTTCGCCGGCGTCGGCGACCAGTTCGGCCGTATCGCGCGGCGCTTCGATCTTGCCATCGTCGGCCAAGCCGAGCCGGAGACCAGTGCGGTCGAAGAGGTGATTATCGAAGGGGCGCTGTTCGGATCGGGCCGGCCGGTCGTCGTCGTGCCCTATATCCAAAGGTCGCCGCTCAAGCTCGATCGCGTCCTAGTGGCCTGGGACGGCGGCCGGGCAGCCGCGCGCGCGATCGCCGACGCCATGCCGCTGTTGCGACGGGCGGGACGCGTCGAGGTGGTCATCATCGCCAACGAACGCGGTAAGCAGGACGAGATCGAAGGCGCCGACATGGCCCAGCATCTCGCCCGCCACGGGCTAAACGTCGATGTCAAGCGCACCGTCGCTGGCGACGTCGATGTCGCCGACGTGCTGCTGTCCCATGCCGCCGACGCCGGCACCGATTTCATCGTGATGGGCGGCTACGGCCACTCGCGCTTGCGCGAATTTGTGCTCGGCGGCGTGACCCGCAGCATCCTGCGCTCGATGACGGCCCCGGTGCTGATGTCGCACTGAGCTCGGTAGAAATTCCCGCACAGCGTGTAATGACAACCGCACGGAGACGCCGCTGCGCCACGGTGCCGCGGCGGCGTAACCATTTCGCTCGCAAATAGTTGGCGCCTATTGTTGACGCGCCGACATGCGGCATGCCACGTTTTCGAACGACCCTCGTCATGCCCGCCGGATTTCGGCCCGCCGGAAGCCAAATCCAAGCGCAAGAAATTCGGGCAGGCAGGGTCGGAGGAGGAAGAGTCCAAAATGGCCGCTCGGCCCGCATGACCGAAATCCCGCTGACAGTGTCGATCGGCCCGCGCGACGGCTCGACCCCGCCGTTGCTGGAAATCGCCGATGTGACCATGCGCTTCGGCGGCATCGTCGCGCTCGAAGCAGTCACCTTCTCGGTGGGCGAAGGCCGCATCGTCGGATTGATTGGGCCTAACGGCGCCGGCAAGACCACCTTGTTCAATTGCCTGAGCAAGCTCTATCGGCCGGTGCGCGGCGACATCCGGTTGAAGGGAAGGTCCTTAGGCCGATGTGCTGCGTCCGCAATTGCCGCGCTCGGTATCAGCCGGACCTTCCAGAGCCCGGCTCTGTTTGCCTCGATGTCGGTTTTGGACAATGTCAAGGTCGGCGCTCATGCGCGCGGTCGCAGCAGCCCTCTGACCGACGCCTTGACGCTGCCGGCCACCCGGCGCGAGGAGCACGAGTTCGACCAGACTTCGCGCGCCATGCTGGCCTTCGTCGGGCTGGCGAACCTGGCAGGGCAGCCGGCTGCAAGTCTCTCCTTGGGCGCGCGCAAGCGCGTGGAATTGGCCCGCGCACTCGCCGCCAAGCCGCTACTGCTGCTGCTCGACGAACCGGCCAGCGGCCTCAATCACGACGAGGTGGCGGAGCTTGGCACGCTGATCCGCTCCATCCGTGATCAGCTCGGCATCACCGTGCTCCTGGTCGAGCATCATATGGGCTTGGTGATGGGCCTTTCAGATCAGGTGGTGGTGCTGAATTTCGGCCGCGTGATCGCCAATGGGCCGCCTGCGGAAGTTCAGAGCAATCCGGCCGTTTCCGAGGCTTATCTGGGGAAGCGGCACTGATGGCGCCAATCCTGCAGCTGCGCGCGGTCAAGGCGTTCTACGGCCAGTCCGAGGTCGTGCACGGGATCGACGTTGCGGTCGAGGAAGGCGGCATGACGGTGCTGCTCGGCGCCAACGGCGCCGGCAAGACGACGACACTGCGCGCCATCTGCGGCATGGTGCGCAGCGAAGGCGAAATCCTGTTCGCCGGCGAGCGGCTGGATCGGCGCACCACCGAACAGATCGCGGCGCTAGGCGTGGCCCATGTGCCGGAAGGACGAGGAACCTTCGTCGGCCTGACGGTCGAGGAAAATCTGCGGCTTGGCGGCTATAGCCGCACCGGCCGGCCCGACGCGAACATGCAGCGCATGTACGGATATTTTCCGATTCTCGCCACCCGCCGCCGGCAACAAGCCGGCTCCTTGTCCGGCGGCGAGCAGCAGATGCTGGCCATCGCCCGCGCCTTGATGATGGCGCCACGGCTCTTGGTGCTCGACGAGCCGTCGTTCGGCCTTGCGCCCCGAATTGTCGAGGACATTTTCACGATTGTCGAGCGGATACAGCGGGAGGAGCGCGTCAGCGTGCTGTTAGTCGAGCAGAACGCCAGCCTGGCATTGGAACTGGCGGATCACGCCTATCTGATCGAAACCGGCTATGTCGTCGCTTCGGGAACCGCCAAAGCGCTGGCCGACGATCCGCAGATTCGGCGTTCCTATCTCGGATATTGACGGGCGTTCCATGCACCAATTCTCCCAGCAGATCTTCTCGGGCATCGCCGCGGGCGCCGTTTATGCGAGCCTCGCCTTGGCGCTGGTGATGATCTACCGGGCCACCGAACTGGTAAACTTCGCCCAGGGCGAGATGGCGATGTTCTCCACTTATATTGCCTGGAGCCTGGTGACCGCCGGACTGCCGTTCTGGGCTGCGTTTGTGATCACCCTGGTGGTTTCCTTCCTGGGTGGCTTGGCGATCGAACGGGTGCTTGTGCGGCCGGTCGAGAATGCCTCGGTTCTCGCCGCAGTCATTGTGACGATCGGGCTTGGGCTGATATTCAATTCGCTGGCGGGGTGGATCTACAGCTATACCGTCCAGGATTTCCCGAGCCCGTTTCCCGACCGGCCGTTGCTCGGCGCACTGATCACCTCGCAAGACCTCGGCGTGATCGGCGTCACGCTCGTGATGCTTCTGCTGCTGTTCGCGTTCTTCCGTTTTACCAAGACCGGATTGGCGATGCGCGCCGCCGCGCAGAATCCGGAATCGGCGCGGCTATGCGGCATCCCGGTGGGACGCATGTTGGCGATCGGTTGGGGCTTGGCGGCGACGATCGGCGCCACCGCCGGCGTCATGGTGGCCCCGGTGCTGTTCCTCGATCCCTACATGATGTCCGGCGTGCTGCTCTACGCCTTCGCCGGCGCCCTGCTCGGCGGAATTTCCAGCCCCATAGGAGCCGTGATCGGCGGGCTGATCGTCGGCGTCACCGAGAACCTGGTCGGCACGTATCTGATCCCGACCCAGCTCAAGCTCACCTTGGCGCTCGTGCTGATTATCCTCGTGCTGATGTTCAGGCCGAACGGGTTATTCGGCACTGCGATCGTGCGGCGGGTGTGACGATGACGAAAGGCTTCACGGTCGCTTCACCTGAGAGGCTCGACGTTGACCGCTACGCCGGCCTGAGCGCCGATGCCTGGCGATGGCTCGGCGCCCTGGCGCTGATCGCGCTGGCGGCGGTGCTGCCTTTCGGCCTCAGCAAGTATCACGTGTTCGAGCTGACGATGGTGATGATCTACGCCATTGCCGTGCTCGGCCTCAACATCCTGACCGGCTACAACGGACAAATCTCGCTCGGCCACGGCGGTTTCTTCGCTGTCGGCGCCTACACCGCCGCCATCCTGATGTCTCGCTACGGTGTGCCCTACTGGGCAACTTTGCCGCCGGCGGCGTTGATCTGCTTCGTGCTTGGGGTTCTTTTCGGCTTACCGGCGTTGCGCTTCGAGGGTCCTTATCTCGCACTTGTGACGCTGGCGATGGCGGTCGCTGCGCCGCAGGTGCTCAAATATTTCGACAATTGGACCGGAGGCCAACAGGGCATCAACCTGATCAAGCCATCGCCGCCGCCGGGAATAGCCATCGACCGCGACCGCTGGCTGTATTTTGTCGCTCTCTTGGTGCTGCTGCTGGCGATCCGGGTCGCCGCCAACATGCTGCATGGGCGCACCGGCCGGGCCTTTGTCGCGATTCGCGACCACCCGATCGCCGCCGCAGCGATGGGCATCGACACCGCCCGGTACAAGACCATTGCCTTCGGCACCAGCACGCTGTTCACCGGCGTCGCGGGCGCACTTTCCGCCATTGCCATCGGCTTCGTTGCCCCCGAGAGCTTCACCCTGTTCTTGTCGCTTTCGTTCCTGGTCGGTTCCGCGATCGGCGGCATTGCGACAATCGGCGGCGCCATCGTCGGTGGATTCTTCATCCAATTCGTGCCCAATCTTGCCAACGATATTTCCGACGCCGCACCGGCGGCGCTCTACGGGGTGGCGATGCTGCTGTTCATGTATGCCATGCCGCACGGCGTCGTCGGTACACTCGCGTCCTGGCTCGCACGGTCGATGCGCCACATTCAGGCACGTCGGCCGAATTTGGGAGGAAGTGACGAAGACCACAAAGGGAGGAAGTCATGACAATGAAACGGACCATCGTGATGGCCCTGTCAGGAGCCGGCCTCGTTCTCGCCGGCGGACTGGCGTTGGCCGCCGGCCAGTACGGACCCGGCGCCAGCGACACCGAGATCAAGCTCGGCAATACCATGCCCTATAGCGGCCCGGCTTCGGCCTATGGCGCCATCGGCAAGGCGGAAACCGCCTACTTCAAAATGATCAATGAGCAGGGCGGCATCAATGGTCGCAAGATCGATTTTATCAGCCGCGACGACGGCTACAGCCCGCCGAAGACGGTCGAGCAGGTACGCCAGCTGGTCGAGGAGGATCACGTGCTGGCGCTGTTCAATACGCTCGGCACGCCGCCGAACAGCGCCATCCGCGGCTATCTGAACGAAAACAAGGTGCCGCAAATGTTCGTCGCCACCGGCGCCAACAAGTGGAACGACCCCAAGCACTTCCCCTGGACCATGGGCTGGCAGCCTAGCTATCAGATCGAGGCGCGCATTTATGCCCGCTACATCCTTAAGAACAAACCGAACGCCAAGATCGCCGTGCTCTATCAGAACGACGATTTCGGCAAGGACTATCTGATCGGCCTGCAGGAAGGGCTGGGCGCCAAGGCGGCCAAAATGATCGTCGCCACCAAGACCTATGAGACCAGCGATCCGACCGTCGATTCGCAAATCGTGTCGCTGCAGGGCAGCGGCGCCGATACTCTCCTGGTGGCGGCGATCCCGAAATTCGCCGCCCAAGCCATCCGCAAGGTTTACGACATCGGCTGGAAGCCGGCGTTCTTTATGACCAACGTAGCGATTTCGATCACGGCGGTGATACAGCCCGCCGGACCAGAAAAGGCCGTCGGCATCATCAGCGCAGGCTACCTCAAAGATCCCACCGATCCGCAGTGGCAGAGCACACCCGAATACAAGGATTGGCTGGCATGGATGAAGAAGTACAATTCGGGCGCCAATGTCGCCGACGCCAACAACGTTTACGGCTACTCGGTGTCGGAGACCATGGTGGCCGTGCTCAAGCAGTGCGGCAACAATCTCACCCGCGAGAACCTGATGAAGCAGGCCGCGAGCATCCACGATCTGAAGCTGCCGATGCTGCTGCCGGGCATCATTGTCTCGACCAGCCCGAGCGATTTTGCGCCGATCAAACAGATGCAGTTGGCAAAATTCGACGGCAAGGTCTGGAAGCTGTTTGGCGAGGTAATCTCGGCATCAGGCAGCTGACGAGCCGCATGTTGCAATCAAGCGAGTGGCCGGCGCGCCGGCCACTCACCCGTCTGCTCACATGATCGACGCGGCGAAGTTGGCCGCTTCGCAGGTTTTCGCTGGAAGTGAATTTGAAGGGAGGATGTTATGACAGTGAAGAAGACCCTGCTGACCAGCCTGGCGGCGGCCAGCCTCGTGCTCACGAGCGGATTGGCTCTGGCCGCCGGCCAATACGGACCCGGCGTCAGCGATACCGAGATCAAGATCGGCAACACGATGCCCTATAGCGGCCCGGCTTCGGCCTATGGCGCCATCGGCAAGGCGGAAACCGCCTACTTCAAAATGATCAATGAGCAGGGCGGCATCAACGGCCGCAAGATCAATTTCATCAGCCGCGACGACGGTTACAGCCCGCCGAAGACCGTCGAGCAGGTGCGCAAGCTGGTCGAGGAAGACCAGGTTCTTTTCATATTCAATCCGCTCGGGACCCCGCCCAACACCGCGATCCGCGGCTACCTCAACGAGAACAAGGTGCCGCAACTGTTCGTCGCCACCGGCGCCGACAAATGGAACGACCCGAAGCACTTTCCCTGGACCATGGGCTACCAGCCCAGTTACCGGATCGAAGCGCGCATTTACGGCCGCTATATCCTCAAGAACCTGCCGAACGCCAAGATCGCAGTGCTTTATCAGAACGACGATTTCGGCAAGGACTATCTGATCGGCCTGCAGGAAGGGCTTGGTGACAAGGCGGCCAAAATGATCGTCGCCACCAAAACCTATGAAACCAGCGATCCGACCGTCGATTCGCAAATCGTGTCGCTGCAGGGCAGCGGCGCCGACGTTCTGCTGACGGCAGCCATTCCCAAATTCGCCGCGCAGGCTATCCGCAAGGTTTACGATATCGGCTGGAAGCCGACGCACTTTATGACCAACGTATCGAGCTCGGTCGGCGCGGTGTTTAGGCCCGCCGGACCGGAGAAGGGCGTCGGCATCATCTCGGCGGCCTACGGCAAAGATCCGACCGATCCGCAGTGGAAGGACGCGCCCGACTTCAAGGAATGGCTGACGTGGATGAAAAAATACAATCCATCAGGCAACATCGCCGACGCCAACAATGTCTACGGTTACGGGGTGGCGCACCTCATGGTCGAAGTCCTCAAGGCCTGCGGCAACGATCTCACCCGTGAGAACGTGATGAAGCAGGCTGCCAGCATCCACCAAGAGACAGGGCCGATGTCGCTGCCGGGCATGACTATCTCGACCAGCGCCACCGATTACGCCCCAATCAAGCAGATGCAGTTGGAGAAGTTCGACGGCACCACCTGGCAGCTGTTTGGCGAGGTGATCTCGGGAGGGTCCGGCAGCTGACGAGCCACAATTGCAATCAAGCGAGTGGCCGGGCGCACCGGCAATTCGCCATTATGGCAGCGCCATCGGCGCCGGCCTGAAGTTAGCCGGCGCGCATCAGCACTAGGCCGCCGGTGACGATCACGAAGATGACGGCGGTGGTGCCGAGCACCGTGGTGATGTGGCGCCAGCCGAGGCCGATGATCGTCTTCACCGACGTGGCGAGGCCGAGCGCGCCGATCGCCAGCAGCAGCCCCCAGTTTGAGGCGTCCACCAAGGCGCCCTTGATCGGCGCATAGGCCGGCAGCAGCGCCGGCGCCAACGGCATGGCGCTGTTGAGCGCGCAGAGCGCCAGGAACACGAACGCAAATACCGGCAGCGGCACCCGCGCCTGGCCGTGTTTCATGCCGATCCGCGTGAAATAGCCGCTCACGCCCAAAACCACCGGCAGCAGCAGGAAAACGCGGAACAGCTTGACGATCACCGCGGTGTTGCCGACCGCCGCGGATATCGCATAGCCGGCGCCGGCCACTTGCGCCACATCGTGGATGGTGCCGCCCAGCATGATGCCGGTTGTCTGGGGATCGAAGCCGAGCAGCAAGCAAACCAGCGGATAGACCAGCATGGACAGCGTGGCGATCGCATTGATCGCCACCACGACGAAGGCGATATCCGCCGCCTTGCCGTGGTAATCGGGGACGACCGTGGAAACCGCCAAGGTCGCCGAGGCGCCGCACACACCTGTGCCGACGCCGGCGAGCGCGCCGAACCCCGGCGGCTGCCCGCTCCAGCGGGCAAAGTTGAAACCGGCGACGATCGTCGCCGCCATGGCGACGACGAGGAGGGCCGCCGTTGTCCCGCCGAGCGCCGCGATATCGGCCAGTCCGACGCGCAATCCCATCAGCGCCACGGCCCAGCGCAGGACTTTGCCCACGCAGAAAGCCATCCCCGGCTGCGGCAGCGGGCGCGCGGCAATCGGGTTGAGCGCGATGCCCACGAGCAGCGCGATCACCATGGCCGGGATCGGCACGACGCGCCCGACATAGGGCGCTGCGAGGTATCCGGTGAGGGCGACGATCCCGGCCAACGCGATCCCGGGCGCAACGTTGAGCACGGCGCCGGCGTGACGATAGCCCAAGGGGGATGCTTGCGCGGCCAAGGCAGGTTCCTTTTCAATTTTCGGCGGCAACGGCTTTGCATAGCGGAGTCCTATACATCGGAATAACCGATTATATCTGTTTATTTCATCATTTTTATCGATTGATATAATCCCACCGGGAGGCGCCATGACGCTGGAGCAGTTGCGCATCTTTGTTGCCGTTGCCGAACGCGAGCACATGACGCGGGCGGCGGAAGCCTTGCGGCTTACGCAGTCCGCGGTCAGCGGCGCCGTTGCGGCGCTCGAAGCGCGCCACGACATCGCTCTGTTCAACCGGGTCGGCCGGCGCATCGAATTGACCCAGGACGGACGTATTTTCCTCGACCAGGCGCGGTCCGTGCTGCGGATCGCCGATGCCGCGGAGCTTTCGCTGCGCGAATTGCGCGGACTGGGCCGCGGCGTCATGACCGTTCATGCGAGTCAGACCACCGGCGCCTATTGGTTGCCCGAACGTCTGGCGCGGTTCCACGCGAAATACCCGAACATCGACATCAAGCTGGCGTTGGGCAACACCGATCAAGTCGCGGCCGCGGTCAGTTCCGGCCGTGCGGAGATCGGTTTCGTCGAGGGCACGATCGATCAGCCCGATCTGGTGACAGCGCAGGTCGATCTCGACGAACTGCTGATCGTCGTCGGGGCGTCTCACCGATGGAGCGGGCTGCGTCGCCTCAAGGCCGATCGCATCACCAAAGTCGAATGGATCCTGCGCGAACGGGGATCGGGGACGCGTTCGGTTTTCGAGCAGGCGCTCGGGCGGCTGGGCATTGCCCCGGAACAGCTCAATGTCACGCTTGAGCTGCCGTCGAACGAGGCCATACGCGCCGCCGTCGAAGCCGGCGCGGGTGTTACCGCCATTTCACGCTTCGTGGTAAGATCTGCGCTGCGCTTGAAAACTTTGCGCGCCGTGCGGTTCATGCCGTTGCAACGGCCCTTCGTTCTTCTCAGACATCCCGATCGCAGTCCCAGCCGTGCGGTGCGCGCGTTCCTCGGCTCACTCGAGCAGCATAAGTTGAGACAATCCACTGCCGCTTCTTAGCACCGTGATGGCGCTCTAATTTTCGTCCGCTGCCATTTTCGTTTGCACGACGAGACCGCGGGCGCGCGCATCGGCCACTCCGAGCGCGCGCAAGGCAATGAGCGTCAGCGACTGCACGATATCGCGCTCGCGGCCGGACGCTTCGGGCGCCAGCGGACCGATCAACCCTTCGACGAGAAGTCCAGTGAGCGCCGCCGCGGCAAGCGCCGCATCCTGGTTGGGCAAGTGCCCGCCGGTCATGGCCGCAGTGATCCGTAAGGCGAATTCGGCCGCAAGCGATTGGCGAAAAGCCAACTGTGCGGCGTCGAGCTCGGCATCGACCGGCTCGGCAATCGCCGCAAAGGCCAGCCGGCGGTCGCGCAGCGCTCGCCCGGCGAATGTCATGATCGCCGCGGAAAGCGCGGACAGCGGGCCGGGCGCGGCGTCGGCGGCACGCCGCAGCGCGCCGATTTCGCGCTCGGCAATTTCTGTAAGCAGCGCCGCGACAAGATCGGTCTTGGCGGGAAAATAGCGGTAGACCGTCCCGGCGGCGATCCCGGCGCGGGCGGCGACGGCCGCGATCTGCACCGCAGCCATGCCCCCTTCGCTCGCAATCTGCCGGGCCGCGGCGATGATCGCGTCGTGGCGCGCCGCCAAGCGGCGGGCGACATTCTCAGTGCGGCGGTAAGGCATAGGGGGGACCGCGGAATGGGAATCGCGCCCCCACTATAGCAAAGGCTGAACCCCGATTCGGGGAATCGCCGTCTCCGCCCCTCACCGTGAACCGATTAGCCTACCCACCCTTTGCCGCCAGCGACTTGGCGCGAATCTTGGCCAACGTCGTGGCCGGCGTGATCGCTTCCGGATCGATCGCCAGCCGGATGATCGCAGGCTGGCCGGAGGCCTGAGCGGCCTTGAACGCCGCCGGGAAATCCGCGGTACGCTCGACGGACACGCCGAAGCCGCCGAAGGCGCGGGCATAGGCGGGGAAGTCCGGATTGCGCAGCTCGGTCGCGACAATGCGACCAGGATATTCGCGTTCCTGGTGCATGCGAATGGTACCGTAGATGCCGTTGTCCGCAATAACGACCGTCAGCGGCAAGCCGTACTGCACGGCGGTCGCGAATTCCTGGCCGTTCATGAGGAAATCGCCGTCGCCGGCGAAGCAGATCACCGGACACTCGGGATAAAGCCGCTTCATGGCCACCGCGGCCGGTACGCCGTAGCCCATCGAGCCCGATGTCGGCGCGACATGCTGGCCAAAACGGCGGAAGCGAAAGAACCGATGAATCCACGCTGCATAATTCCCGGCGCCGTTGCACAGCATGGCGTCGGCGGGAAGGTTGTCGCGCAACCATACCATGATCGCGCCGAGATTGACCGCGCCCGGCTGCTCGGTCGGCTTTTCCGTCCACACCAGATAATCGGCGTGTGCGGCCGCGGCCTCGCCGTGCAAACCGCCCGGCACCTTAAGATGCTCGAGCGCGGCAGCGAAGGCCGTCGGCGTAGCATGGATCGGCAGATGCGGACTGTAGACGCGGCCGAGTTCTCCGATGCTCGGATGCACGTGGACGAACGGCATCTGCGGCCGCGGAATATCGAACACGGTATAGCTCTGCGACGGCAATTCCCCCATGCGCCCGCCGATCAGCACCACGAGGTCGGCGGACTTGATGCGGTCGACGAGTTTGGGGTTGGGCCCGATGCCGAGATCGCCGGCGTAGCAGGGATTGAGCGCGTCGAAGAGGTGCAGGCGGCGGAACGTCGTGTAGACCGGGAGCGCATATTTTTGCGCGAAGCGCGCGACGCTGTCAGAGGCGGCCTGCGACCAGCGGCTGCCGCCGAGGATCAAGATCGGCGCGCGGGCCGCAGCGAGCATTTGTGCCAATTTCGCCATTTCGGCGGGCCCCGGCGAGGTCTCGATCGGCGTGAAGGCCGGCGCATCCGAGGCGGCGATGCGTTCGATCAGCATATCCTCCGGCAAACCGACCACGACCGGTCCCGGCCGCCCGTTTGCCGCGGTGTAGAACGCGCGCGAAACGATCTCCGGCACGCGCGCCGGATCGTCGATCTCCGTCGTCCACTTGGTCATCGAGCCGAACACGGCGCGGTAGTCGAGTTCCTGGAAAGCCTCGCGCTCGCGCATCTCGCGCGCGACCTGGCCGACGAACATGACGAGCGGCGTCGAATCCTGGCGCGCGATGTGGATGCCGGGCGACGCGTTGGTGGCGCCCGGTCCGCGGGCGACGAAACAGACGCCCGGGCGGCCGGTCGCCTTGCCGACCGCCTCCGCCATCATCGCGGCGCCGCCCTCCTGCCGGCACACGGTGATGGCGAGATCGCTGTCGTGAAACGCGTCGAGCGCCGCGAGGTAGCTCTCGCCCGGCACGCAGAAGACGTGGCGCACGCCATGAATGCGCAGTTGGTCGATCAGAACCTCGGCGGTGGTCCGCATATTGTCCTTACCGCGCATCGGCGTCTCCAGGGAATAATTCGCGGCCAATTCGCCGCGCCAGCGCTGTAAACTTTGATTGCCGCGACCGGCGCCGGTAGTCCAGTGTTTTGGCCGGGGGGCCGCGCGCTTCCTAGCATACCGCCAACGGGGTTTTGGCTGCATGACCGGCGAATCGGACAGTCAGGAGGAGGTGTTCGCCTTTCTCGCCGACCCGGCGACCCACGGCGGCCGGAAAGTGCAGCGCATCGACACTCACGCGGCGTCGGTGTTTCTCGCCGGCGACCGCGCGCTCAAGGTCAAGCGCGCCGTGCGCTTTCCGTTTCTCGATTATTCGACCCTCGAACGGCGCCGACGCGCCTGCGAAGCCGAGCTCGCGGTCAATGCGCCGTTCGCGCCGGAAATCTACCGCGGCGTCGTGCCGATCACGCGCGAAGCCGGCGGCAACCTTGCCGTCGGGGGTTCGGGGGCGCCGGTCGAGTGGGCGGTGGAGATGCGGCGTTTCGACGAGAAGCGCACGCTCGATCACCTTACCGCCGACATTGACGAAGCCTTGGCCGAGGCGCTCGGCCGCGCCGTCGCCGCGGCCCACGCCAAGGCCCCCGCCGTCGAGGCGGACGCATGCATCGCAGCGCTCGGCTCCTATATCGACGAACACGTCAAAGCCTTCCGGCACTATCCGGATATCTTTCCGGCCGCCGAGATCGACGCGCTCGCGGGCGCCAGCCGCACCGCTTATACGCGCCTTGTTCCGCTATTGCGCGAGCGCGGCCACCGCGGCTTCGTCCGCCGCATTCACGGCGACCTTCATCTCGGCAACATCGCGCTGATCGACGGCAAGCCGGTTCTGTTCGACGCCATCGAATTCAGCGACATCATCGCCTCCGGCGACGTGTTCTATGACCTCGCCTTCCTGCTGATGGACCTCTTGGAACGCGGCCTGGCGCAGGCCGCCAACATCGTGCTCAACCGCTACCTCGCGGAAACGCGGCGCGCCGAGAACCTCGACGCGCCGGCGGCCCTGCCGTTCTTTCTCTCGCTGCGCGCCGCCATCCGCGCCAAGGTCACGATCGCGCGGATGGAGCGCGCGCAAGCGGGCGAGCGCCCGGCGATCGCGCGAGCCGCGCGCACCTATTTCGCCTTCGCTCTGCAGGCGATAGCGCCGCCGGCGCCGACGTTCGTCGCTGTCGGCGGCCTGTCCGGTAGCGGAAAGACGCAACTGGCGCGGGCGCTGGCGCCGGCCCTTGCGCCGATGCCGGGCGCGGTCGTCCTGCGCTCGGACGTCGAGCGCAAGGCCCTGTTCGGCGTCGGCGAGACCGAGAAATTGCCCACCGAGGCCTATGGCGGCGAAGCCACCGCTCACGTCTATGGCAAGCTCGCCGACAAGGCGCACCGCATCCTCGCCGCCGGGCATTCGGTGATCGTCGATGCAGTCTTCGCGCACCCGCACGAGCGCGCCGCGATGGCCGAAGTCGCGAAATCCACCCATTGTCCCCTGCACGGACTATTCCTCACCGCCGATCTCGCGACCCGGCTCGGCCGCGTCGGCGCCCGTGCCCGCGACGCCTCCGATGCCGACGCGGCGGTGGCGCGGATGCAGGAGCGTTACCAGCTTGGGGCGCTCGACTGGACACGGATCGACGCTTCCGGAACACCCGAAGCCACCCTGGCACGCGCCAAGGCGGCGCTGGCGGTTCCTTGATTGACTGAGGCTAGCCGGCGCCAATATAAGCGCGGGGACCCCAGGCGGAGAAAGGCGCGATCATGGCGAGCAGCAAATCGGCTACACCTGCAGGCTTCCACTCGCCGGAAACGAACCGCCGCGACTTCCTTTTCATCGCAACCGGCACGGTCGCCGTCGTCGGTGCCGCGGCGGCCTTGGTCCCCCTGATCAGCCAGATGAATCCCGACGCCTCGACGCTGGCGGCCGGCGGCCCGGTCGAGCTAGACGTCAGCAAGATCGCGCCAGGCCAGCAGGTGGTCGTGCGCTGGCGCGAACGTCCGATCTTCGTGTTCCACCGGACGCCGGAAACGCTAAAAACGCTGCAGGATCCCAAATTGATGTCGGAGCTTGCCGATCCGAATTCCCAGCAGGTCCAGCAAGCTCCCTACGCAACCAATTGGCATCGCTCGATCAAGCCGGAATTCGGCGTCCTGGTCGGCATTTGTACGCATCTCGGTTGTATCCCCCTGTTCTACCCGCAACCGAATGCGACGACGCCCGTGGCCGACTGGCCGGGCGGCTATTTCTGCCCCTGCCACGGCTCCAAATACGACCCGGCGGGGCGCGTTTTCTCAGGCGTGCCGGCGCCCTACAATCTGCCGGTGCCGCCCTACACATTCCTCAGCAATACCTCGATCAGGATTGGCGAAAATCCAAGCGGCTCAAACTGGGATTTCGGCTCGATCCGGCAGCTTTAAACGCGCCCGCCTGCGCGTTGACATAAGATGAAAATCAAGCTGCCCCAGCGGATCGGGCTGCTGCGATTGTCGCTTCTGGCGATTATCGTCGGCGTCGTCACCGGATTTGGCGCCGTCGCCTTTCGCGCCCTGATCGGTCTGATCCACAACATTGCCTTTCTTGGTTCGTTTTCCATCGACTACGACGCCAGTCTGTTCACGCCGGCGAGCCCCTGGGGCGCCCTCATCATCCTGGTGCCGGTCGCCGGCGGGCTCATCGTCACCTTCCTGATCACCAATTTCGCTCCGGAAGCGCGCGGCCATGGCGTACCGGAAGTCATGGATGCAATCTATTACGGCGAAGGCGTCATCCGGCCGGTCGTTGCCGTGATCAAGTCGCTCGCCTCGGCGCTTTCGATCGGCACCGGCGCCGCAGTCGGCCGCGAAGGACCGATCATCCAGATCGGCGCCGCGCTCGGCTCGACACTTGGCCAGGTCATCCGCATGGCGCCGTGGCAGCGCATTACGCTGGTCGCGGCCGGCGCCGGTGCCGGCATCGCCGCCACTTTCAATACGCCGATCGGCGGGGTGATGTTCGCCATCGAGCTGATGATGCCGGAATTGAGCGCGCGCACTTTCCTGCCGGTGGCGCTCGCCACCGGCACCGCGACCTTCATCGGCCGCATCTTTTTCGGTATCCATCCGGCCTTCGCCATTCCGAATGCACTGTTGGCATCGCAGGCGCCGGCTTCCCTGACGGTACTATTGCTCTATGCCTTGCTTGGCGCGCTGATCGGACTCGCTGCCGCCGGTTTCGTCCGCGGCTTGAGTTTCGCCGAAGACGTATTCGAGCTCATCAAGAACCCCTATCTGCGGAACATCGCCGGCATGCTGATCATCGGCGCGCTGATCTACGCGCTCTTGGTCGGCGGCGGTCACTATTATGTCGAGGGTGTCGGCTACTCGACAATTCAGGCAATCCTCAACGGCAATCTCGGCTTTCCGGGGCTGCTGGTGCTGTTGTTTGCCGCCAAACTCTGCGCCACCTCGGTAAGCCTCGGCTCGGGCGCTTCAGGCGGCATTTTCTCGCCCTCGCTGTTCATGGGGGCGACGATCGGCGGCGCCTTTGGCCTTGTCGTCAACACGGTCATGCCGGCGTCGGATTTTGGCGTCACCACCTGCGCCATCATCGGCATGGCCGCCATGGTCGGCGGCGGCACCGGCGCCGCCATGACCGCCGTTACCATGATTTTCGAAATGACGCGCGACTACGACCTGGTAATGCCGAGCATCATCGCGGTGGCGCTCGCCATCGGCATTCGGCGCCTCATCTCGCAGGAGAACATCTACACGATCAAGCTGGTCGGCCGCGGCCATTTCGTGCCGAAGGCGCTGCACGCCAATATGTTCCTGGTGCGCCGCGCCCGCGAGGTCATGGAGCACCACCTCACCATCGTGCCGGCGGACGCCGACTTCGACGAGTTCCTGCGCGAACGCTCGGGCGAAGGCGGCTTCCGCCACGTGGTGGTGACGCGCGGCAATCACATCGCCGGCGTCGTGCGCGTCAATACGAGCCTGCGGCGCGGGGTCGAGCAGGCCTATAGCGGCATCCGCTTCGGCGACGTGGCGCAACGCAATTTCACCATCGCGCGCGAGAACGATATCATGTTCGACGTCGTGCAACGCATGGCGCGCCACGACGCCACCATGGCGGTGGTAGTCAGGGACCGCGGCCGCGGCCGCCCCTCCGAGATCATCGGCGTTGTCTCGAAGGAGCACATCGCCAATTCCGTCGCCGAAAGCATCAAGCCGTTCGGCTAAGCGCAGCTCAAGCCGGCTGCAGCCTCTGCGGCGCCGTTTGCGCGTCGTGGCTCGAATAGATGACGATGCGGTCGGCCAGCAGACGCAAAACCCGGTCCAGGATGCGCGCACCCTGCTCAAAATCCAGGTGCTCGACGGGCTCGTCAAGAAGGACAAGCGGCGCCTCGCTGAGGAGCGCGCGGGCGAGATTAAGCCGCTGCGCCTCGCCGAGCGACAGCATGTCCTGTTCGATCCAGCCGTCGAGGCCGCCCGCTGCCTCGATGCGCCTGTCGAGTTCCACCGCCGCGAGCGCCGCCCAGCATTTCGCATCGGCGGCATTGGGCGCGAACAGGTTCTCGCGGATCGTATCGGAAAGAATTGCGGCGTCATGCAGACACAGGTGCGACATCGCGCGGCGGCGCGCCGCAAGCAACACAACACCGTCGCCGGCGTAACGGCCGACCTCATCGGCGCCGATCCAGCCGGCAATTTGCTTGAGCAAGGTCGTTTTTCCTGCGCCGCTTGCGCCGACAAACACGGTCGGGCGACCAGCTTCGAGCGTTAGACTCACCGGTTCACCGAGCCTGCGGCCGTCGGGGGCCTGCCGTGGAACATTTGTCAGCACCAGCCTCGGCAACGCGGCAAAGGCAAGCGACGACGCGCCGTCGGCAACGGAGGCCGCGGTCCAGCGTTGCAGTCCCTTGCTGGCGGCGCGTTCGCGGACCCACCCGAGCACGACGCGCGAGAGGCCCAGCGCGGTCTCGCCGAGTGCGAGCCAGCCGAAGGCCAGAAACGCCGGAACGAGAAGAGCGCTGCCGCGGCTGCCGGCATGCCATGCCGCGACCAAGACGCTCAGCGCCGCCACGGGACCGGCAAGGCCGACGACCATGTCGAGCAGGGCAAGCGCGCGACGCTGTGCCGCCTGTTCGCGGGCTGCGTCGCTGAAACCCGCAAAGGCCGATGCCAGGACGTTGGAAAAGGCGTGCTCGGCCTTGAGCGGAACAACCGCGGCAAGGGTCGCGCCGAGCAAGCGCCCGGCGGCTCGTTGCGAGGATCGTACCGCCGCCCGCTGACCGGCGACGACCTGCATCGCGCGGCGCAGCATCATGGTCACGATGATCGATAACGCCGCGATCGGGATCAGCGCCGCAACGGCCAGCCAGGCAGTCGCCGCGGCCATCACGGTTGTTGCGGCCATCAGCGCCAGCATCGGCATCGCGACGCGCAAGCGCGCGTAATCGACGTCTTCCACATCCTCCATGTAGTCGGAGAGACGATTTTGATTGCCAAGCTGCCAGCCGATGGCACGGGTGCTTGGGGCTTGCGCCATGGCCGCAAACAGAACGGAACGCCGTCGCACCTGATCGAGCAATGCGGCCCGATGTCCGAAGATGCGCTCGCCGTATTTGCAGACGGTCTTGGAGAGCGCGAAAAGGCGTACAAAGGCCGCAGGGGTGTGAAAGTTGAACGCCAGCGCTGCCGCTGCCGGCCCCAAGCCGGCGAGCGCCACGGCGCCAAGAAACCAGACCGAGACGCCCGTGAGCAGGATGCCGGACGCCATCGCCGCTACGGCGAGCAGAAGGGCCAGGCGCCAGGGAGCCTCGGGGCCATGCCGGACGGATTGTTCCGGCGGCGCCGTCGCGGTCGATTTAACCACTGCGAGGCTATTCATGCGGCAATTGCCTTCTCACGCTGTTTGCGCAGTTGCAGACGGTGATGCTGGTCGGCCGCTTCGATGAGCCACGGATCATGGGTTGCGACGACGACCAGACGCCGCTCGGCCATCTCGACCAGGACTTGCCGAACAAGCTTCGCCGTCGTCGGATCAAGTTTCGCCGTCGGCTCATCCGCGAACACCATGCCGCCGGAAATCAAGCTGCGGGCGATGCCGATGCGCATGCGTTGTCCGCCCGACAAATTGCTGCCGTTCTCGTCAATACAGGCATCAAGCCCGCCCGGCAGCAATGCTTCATCAAGAAGGCCGACGCTTTCGGCCGCCCGCTGGAGCACGGCGCGATCGACGCCGCCGTGATTCCATGCAATCGCATTCGCCAGCGTCCCATACGGAACGTAAGTGTCCGTCGAGATCCAGACACAGCCGGGCTTCATCGCCTGCGGTAGCGCCGTGATTCGGCATGACGGGGTTTCGATTCCCGCCAACATGCGAAGCAAGGTCGACTTTCCCGCTCCACTCGGGCCGGAGATCACGATCAGGCCGGTCGCCGAAAGCCCCGCCGTGTCGAACGTGTCGATACCGGCGAAGCTGAAGGGCTTCGCCTCGCCGCGTCCGTCATCCATCAATGCCGAATCGCTCTCCTCGAAATACCATTGCAACTCGTTGGCCGCCGCCTCGCCCTCGGCCTTGGCGTGATACTGTTCGGCGTAACGGCGGAACGGCACGAAGAAATCGGCGGCAATGATCAGAATGAACAAACTCTGCCACAGTGCGAGCCCGGTAAAACCGGGCACGTGCAGAAGCCCGAGATGACCGAGGCCGAGGAATACGGCCAGCACGGCGATCGCCAGTGCCGAGAAGAAATCGATAACCCCGGCGTTGAGGAAGACCACATTCAGCACGCTCATTGTACTGTCGGCATAGGCCGTCATGCGCCGCTCGATCTTGTCGTGCTCGCGGCTGAGCGCATGATTGGCGAGGATGGTCGGCAGGGTGCGGATACGATCGGAAAACTGTGCCGCCAGTCGACCGAAGGCCCGTTCCTGCGCCGCGGCCTTGCCGCCCGCCGCCGCACCAAGCAGTGCGAAGAAAACGATCATGATCGGAACGGCGAGGAGGAGCGTCAGTGCCGCCTGCCATGATACGAAGGCTGCCGCTGCGGCGGCGAGCAGCGGGCCGATGCCGAGCATGGACCTGGCTGCAGCGTATCCGGTGACCAGGCTCGCCAGCGCTTCGGGATGGCGCTGTAATCCGGCGATCAGCGCCCCGGCCTGCCGCGAACGGATGCGCGCCGGCGACATTTGAGCGAGGGCGCCGCGCAACGCCGTCCGCAAGGCGTCGACGACATCCATTTCGGCGCGCACCGCCCGCAGATCGCCGAGGTAACCGGCGCAACTCGCCAAACCGAGGCCGCCAATCGCGCCCACCAGCGCCGCCGCGGCGAAAGTTCCGTCCTCGATCATTCGCCCGGCGAAGATCGCTATCGATGCCGCGAAGCCGAGACGAAACAGCGACCGTGCGATTTGCCATACCAGCGTTGCGCGCAGGCCGGGGCTGGCGAGATCGCGCGCAACAACGAGCGCACCGGGACCCATATTATGCCGGCGCCGCCGCCACTTCGCATCCTTCGACACACCCATATGACCTTCATGCATCGGGCTCGGCGGTAGCTTTTTGATCTCGATCAAGGAAGCATCGGTCACGGGTGATCTACTCGACTGAGCCTGGGAAAGGAGCTCCCTTATGACCAACCCGTTGCTCGTGGAGCTTTCGCGGCTGCAGTTCGCGCTGACGGCGATGTATCACTTCCTGTTCGTGCCGCTGACGCTGGGACTTTCCATACTCCTGGCGATGATGGAGACCGTCTACGTGATGACGGGCCGGACCATTTGGCGCGACATGACCAAATTCTGGGGCCTGCTGTTCGGCATCAATTTTGTTCTCGGTGTCGCCACCGGCATCACCATGGAATTCGAGTTCGGCATGAACTGGGCCTATTATTCCCATTATGTCGGCGACGTGTTCGGCGCGCCGCTCGCCATCGAAGGGTTGATGGCCTTCTTCCTGGAAGCGACCTTCGTCGGCATCTTTTTCTTCGGCTGGGGCAAGATGTCGCCGCGGGCGCATCTGGCGGTGACCTGGCTGATGGCGCTCGGCACCAATCTGTCGGCACTGTGGATTCTCATCGCCAACGGCTGGATGCAGCATCCGGTCGGCGCGGTCTTCAATCCCGACACCATGCGCATGGAGGTGTCGGACTTCGTGGCCGTGCTGCTGAACCCCACTGCGCAGGCGAAGTTCGTGCACACGGTCTCGGCGGGCTATGTCTGCGGCGCCGCCTTCGTGCTGGGCGTTTCGGCGTTCTATATCCTGCGCGGCCGCCACATCGATCTGGCCAAGCGGTCGTTCGTGATCGCCGCGGCCTTTGGCGTCGCCGCCGCTCTCTCGGTCATCGTGCTGGGTGACGAAAGCGGATACACCATCACCGACAACCAGAAAATGAAACTCGCCGCCATCGAGGCGATGTGGAAGACGGAACCGGCGCCGGCGTCCTTTACGGCGTTCGGCCTGCCGGACATGCAGGAGCACGCCACCAACTACGCCATCCGCATTCCGTGGGTGATAGGCCTCATCGGCACACGGTCGCTCGACGAGCAAATCCCCGGAATTCTCGATCTGGTGCAGACGTCGAAAGCGCATATTCGAAACGGCCTGACCGCCTACGCGGCGCTGCAGAAGCTGAAGACCAATCATGCCGACATCATCGCGCGTGGCGCCTTCGACGACGCCCGCAACGATCTGGGCTATGCGCTGCTGTTGAAGCAGTATGTCGCGGATCCGCTGCAGGCGACGCCGCAGCAGATCGACGACGCGGCGTGGTCGACCGTGCCCAGCGTGCCGTCGCTGTTCTTCACCTTCCGCTTCATGGTGCTGTTCGGCTTCATCCTGCTCGCCGTGTTCGTGATCTCGCTGTGGTACACAATGCGTGAGGCGGAGGCGCCGCGCTGGCTGTTTCGGATGGCACTGCTCGCCTTGCCGTTGCCGTGGTTGGCCGCGGAACTGGGCTGGTTTGTCGCCGAATTCGGCCGCCAGCCCTGGATCATCGACAGCGTGCTGCCGACCTTCCTGGCGACATCCGAGCTCGGCGTCTATGACCTGGCGATCACTATCGTCGGCTTCACCTTGGTCTATGCCATTCTCGCCGTCATCGAAGTGAGGTTGATGCTGCAGGCAATCAAAAAGGGACCTGACGCGTTCGTTGCCGGCGCCGGCGGCTTCGGGGTTCTCTCCACGATGGCGAGTCGGCCCGGCGCGGCGGCGCCCGCCGAATGACCCATTGAGCGCAGAGGCAAGGGAACAAAGTCATGATCGAGACACTTTTTGCCTACGCCACGTTGCGCCTGATCTGGTGGGTGCTGCTCGGCGTCCTGCTCATCGGATTTGCCGTCACCGACGGCTTCGACATGGGTGTCGGCGCGCTGCTGCCGTTCGTCGCCAAGACGGATACGCAACGGCGCGTCGCGATCAACACCGTCGGGCCGGTCTGGGAAGGCAACCAGGTGTGGTTCATTCTCGGCGGCGGCGCGATCTTCGCCGCCTGGCCGGCGCTCTATGCGCTGAGCTTCTCGGGCTTCTATCTCGCCATGTTTTTGGTGTTGTTCGCGCTCATCCTGCGGCCGGTCGGGTTCAAATACCGGTCGAAGCGCGAGAGCGCGACGTGGCGCCGAAACTGGGACTGGGCGCTGTTCGTTGGCGGCGCCGTGCCGGCCCTGATCTTCGGCGTGGCAGTGGGCAACACGTTGCAGGGCGTGCCGTTCCATTTCACCGACGATCTGCGTCCGATCTACGAAGGCACGCTGTTCGGGCTGCTTAATCCGCTGGCGCTTTATTGCGGATTGGTCTCTCTCGCCATGCTGGTGATGCACGGAGCGGCTTGGCTCACCTTCAAGGCGGCAGGTCCGGTGGCCGATCGCGCGGCGGCCATCGGCGCCACAGCGGCGCTGATTGCCGCGATCCTCTTTGCCGGCGGCGGCGCGCTGATCTGGCTCGGCCTGTTCGGCGGCTATGAGGTGACGAGCCCGATCGTGTGGGATGGCCCGTCCAATCCGCTCGGCAAAACCGTCGTCGTCAACGGGCAAGCATGGCTGCAAAACTTCCGCCATACGCCGTGGCTGTTTGCGGTGCCCGCACTCGGCATTGTCGCGCCGCTGGTGGCCGCCATAGGCTTCCGTTCACGCCATGCCGGGTTGACGTTCCTGATGTCCATGCTCGGCGTCGCCTGCATCATTGCTACCGTCGGCTTGGCCATGTTCCCGATCATTTTGCCGTCGAGCACCCATCCCAACGATGCGCTCGCCGTGTTCGACGCGTCGTCGAGCCGGGCAACGCTGCGCAACATGTTGCTTGCGACCGTCGTGTTCCTGCCGATCGTGCTCGCCTACACCGCTTGGGTCTATCGGGTGTTGTGGGGCAAGGTCAGCGAGGCGACCATCGAGAACGCCGGCACGACGGCCTATTAGTGCATGATCCGGAAAAGTGGGAACCGGTTTTCCGACAAGATCATGCACAGCTAATAGCGCAGCGGAGACCAAACGATGTGGTACTTTTCCTGGATCCTCGGCCTCGGGCTTGCGTGCACGGTCGGCATCCTCAATGCGCTCTGGTACGAACTTCGCACCGTGCGCGAGAAGGATGAGACCCCCACGCCGGCGATGCCGACGCCTTAGAGCGCAATCGTTTCAGACTGAATCGATTGGCGCTCACGGCCGAACTGGAAGCGCTGTTCTGGTGCGGCGGCCTATTGAGCTGCCTGGGCATCCCGTTCGCCCCTGTCCGACTTCGCCGGAGGCCGTTCGACAGTCAACGGCGGTCCACGCCTGCGACGATCCGTATATTAGTTTTGCAGGGTGTGACCATTGTCGCAGGGTTCGGTGGGCAAATAGCACAACTGCCGCCCACCGCTGAGATGGTCATAGATGGAATAGAGCGAGTACGGATTCCAGCGGGAATAGTAGTAGGGAGCATAGGGAGACGGGCGCGGATGCACCACAACGACATGCTTGCGGTGGTGCGATCCCGCCAGTGCATTCCCCGCACCGAATACCACAGCGAGTGCCGCAATCGCGACGCCAGCGACGGTAAGCGGCCCGAACTTGGACAGCATGATCCTTCTCCCCATTTGCCTCCAGCGCGTGAACGCGTTGCGTCATTGTTGTAGCGGAAACCGTGCGCCAGTGCACCGCTGTTATGCACCGGCGCGCGCAACGCATTCCCTGCGCAGGGATGCTTTGGCGCCGCACGTCACGCATAATACGCCATGGCCTTGGATTTCCGCGCGCTCGCCATTGCCACGGCGGGCTTCACCGCCTTCGTCAATCTTTATTCGCCGCAGGCGCTGTTGCCCGAGCTGGCGCGCGAATTCGGCGTCGGCGCCGGCGAGATCAGCGCGCTGATGACCGCCGGCACCGCGGCGATCGCGCTGACCGCGCCGTTTACCGGAGCGCTGGCCGACGTTCTCGGCCGCAAGCGCCTGATCACCGCCGCCGCGTTCGCGGTCGTGGTGCCGACGCTGATCATGACTTTGGCGACCAGCGTTCCGCAACTGGTGTTCTGGCGCTTCGTGCAGGGGCTGTTGCTGCCGCCGATCTTCACCGTCGCCGTTGCCTATGTCGGCGACGAATGGCCGCCGGCTGACGTGCCGCGCGTCGCCGGGCTGTTTATTTCCGGATCGAGCGTCGGCGGCTTCTGCGGCCAATTCGTCACCGGCGCGGTTGCCGATCTGCTCGGCTGGCGCGCTTCTTTCGCCGCGGTGGCCCTGCTCACCCTGGCCGGCGGACTCATCGTCACCATCGTGCTGCCGCGCGAGCGCCGCTTCGTCCGCTCCGACGGCTTTTTTGCCTCGACGCGGCAAATGCTGGCGCACCTGCGCAACCCGCGGCTCCTCGCCATCTATGCCGTCGGCTTTGGCGTGCTGTTCAATTTCATCGCCATTTTCACCTATGTCAGCTTTCACCTCGCCGCACCGCCCTACTTCTTCACGCCGACGCTCTTGGGCGCCCTGTTTGCCACCTATCTCGGCGGCAGCTTGGCCGTGCCGTGGGTCGGACGCGCCATCGCTTTGTTCGGACGCCGCCGCTTCGTCCTCGGTGCCATCGCGGTATGGATCGCCGGCGTTCTCTTGCTGCTCGCACCGCCGATCCCCGTCATCGTCATCGGACTGACGCTCTCCGCCATCTGCGGCCTATTGTGCCAGGCGGTTTCCACCGGCTACGTCATCACCACCGCCAAGGAGGGACGCTCGGCGGCCGCCGGGCTTTACGCCTCGAGCTTTTATTTCGGCGGCAGCGCCGGCGCCTTCCTCGTCGGCTTTGTTTGGGACGCCACCGGCTGGGACGGCTGCGTCGCCGTCATCGTCGTCGTGCAGGCGATCATGGCGGCGATCGTCGCCTTGGCATGGGAGCGATCGCGGGGTTGATAGAGAGCCTCAGGACAACGGCGTGCCCGCTTTGGCGGCAAAGTTGCCTTACTATCGCCGCGCGCCCCGACGCCGCGGTCGATACCATCAAGCGGCGATGAAGGGCTAATCTTTCGCGCTCGGATGCCAGCGCGGTTTGTAGCCGGCTGACAGAACCGAAAGGATCGCCGGCGGGGTCAGCACATCGGCAGCGATTCCGCGAGGCCGCAGCGTGCGGGCATCGTAGCCTTCCGGCGTCCAACGCAGCAGCACATCGCGGCAAACCGCGAAGGCTGCCTCCTCCAGCGCGACGAATGCGCCGTCGGGCAGTTCGTCGATTTTACGCCGGTGCAGGTGTTTGGCGCGACCCAGGAGGCGCTCGCCGTGCAGCACTTCGTCCATCTCTCCGGCGGAAGGCCGCGTGCCGAGCTTGTACGCCTCCCGCCATTTCTCGGCAAAAGCCTCGGCATCGTTGCGGCGGCACTCGAAGCAGGGCCGATGCCCCGCCGCAAGTGCGGTTGGCTCGTCTAGAAAAAATAGCTCGGTGTAGAAACGGCCCCAGACGTCGCGCTGGCGGCCCTTGAAATCGAGTACGCAGCAGATCCATTGCCGCGACGCCCAGCGTCGCGCCGTCAGGGTCTTCGCATCGGTATGAAATCGCCCGCCGCGGTTGCCCATAAACAACCCGCGCGCCGACGACGCACAGAGATCGCCGAAGGGGCTCACTCGATTTTGCAACGGCATTGCTTCAGCCGCTACTTCTCGACGAAGTCCTCGCACTTCTGGATCTGGTCGTTTGCTCCCCACGGCATGATCGGCACCGACGAGGTCGAATTCTTCGGCGAGCCTTCGATGAGACGGTCGGAATAGACCATGTAGACCAGCACGTTGCGCTTGGTGTCACAGCCGCGCACGATCTGCATCTTCTTGAAGAACAGCGAGCGGCGCTGGCGGAACATGTTCTCGCCTTGGGCGAATTTCGCCTTGAAGCGGATCGGGCCGATCTGCCGGCAAGAGAGCGAAATGTCCGAGACCTGCTCGGCGACGCCGATCCAGCCCTTTACGCCGCCGCGCTCGGGAACCGTGAAATGGCAGGCGACGCCTTCGACCTCGGGATCGTCGATGCCATAGGTGGCGAGCTTGTCGTTCGGCGTGAGAAATTTGAACACCGTCGAACGCTTGAAGATCAGGTCCGGCTCGTCGGCCGCGTGCACCGGCGTCACGACGAAGCCGCCGAACAGGATCGATATAAGGCAGAGAGACTTGAGCATCGTCACTCCTTGTCGAGTTTCCCGGGGCCGGACCCGCCGCCCTTCGAGACTTGGCGCTCCGCGCCGAGCGCCTCGGGTGACGGAAAATAGCTCACCGGCTGTCCAGATTAGAGACCTGCTTGACCTCGCTCCGCGCCGGGATCACGAAGCCGCCCGCCGCCGCGTCGGCGAGCGCGTCCCGGTCCAGCGCCTCGTCGTGCTTATAAACGTCCTCGCGGAAGTTGACGGTGCCGTCACGGGTCATCCAGCCGGTGAGATAGACCCACGCGACCGGCATTCGCCGCGGCAGATTGATCACCTTGAGGACGCCGGCGGCGATGCCGGCATCGATCGCGGCGCGATTCCAGCCCGGAACGTCTTCGAGAATCCAGGCGGCGAGATCGCGCACATTGTCGACCCGGGTGCAGCCGTGCGAATCGAAGCGGTAGTCGTTGGCGAACAGATTGCGCGTCGTGGTGTCGTGCATGTACACCGCATACGGATTCGGCATGTCGATCTTGAGATTGCCGAGCGCATTCCAGTTGCCGGAATCCTGGCGGATGACGAAGTTGGGCGAACGGTCCGACGACCAGTCGACGGAGCGCGGATCGATTTGCTCATCGTGGGCGCCGAGCGCGCGCATGTGCATGCGGCTCAGATAACTCGGATCCCGCCGCATGCGGGCGAAGATCTCCTTCTTGGTGATCGACAGCGGCACGGTCCAGGTCGGATTGAGATTGATCGCGGTGATGTAGGCGGTGAGCGTCGGCGACGGCTTGTCGACCTTGCCGACGATGACGCGATAGCGCCGCTCGACCTTGTCGTGCGCAACCGCCTCGACGAAGGCGGCGGGAATATTCACCACGACGTAGCGCTCGGCGAAGATGAAATCCATGCCGAGCAGACGCTCCAGCGAAGCTTCGAGCTGCTTGATGCGCGCGGCGACCGGGACATTGAGCGCCCGCAGCGTTTGCTTGTTGACGCTGCCGGTCGGCTCGAGCCCGTGCCGCAATTGGAAGTGCTTGACCGCGGCGGCGACGGCGGCGTCGTAGGCCTCGCCGGCCTCGTGTTCCGCGGCCAGGTCTTCGGTGATGGCGAGACGCCGGCGCAGCAGCGCAACGAGCGGCCCGCTTCCTCCCGGCGCCAGTTGCGCGTCGGCGGGCAGGCTCGGCCAGCCGCCGCGGACTTGAATAGCCGAATAGCTGAGCAGCGCCTCTTTGATGCGCTGATAGGTGCCCTCGTCGAACACGGGCTCGGCGGACAGCGCCAGCGCCGCGGCGGAACGGCCTTCCGGCGTCGACGCCGGCTTGACCGCGGGGCGCGGCCTGGCGGGATTGGGTGGTTTGGCCGACGAGGCCCTTGGCTTGACCGTAACCAGCGGCTGGCCGGCGGTTTGCCCCGGTGCCGGACCCGCTGCGAGGGCCAGCATGACGCCCGCGATCGCAATCGGCCGCATCGGGCCCCCCCGTCGTGAATCTTACGCCTGCGGCTGCGGCTCCATCGGCCCGGGCTCGGGACGCGGCCGGTTGCGGCCGGCACCGGCGGTCGGAACGGTCGAGTTTCGCGGCGTTGACGGCTCGATGATCGCTTCGCGGTTCGGTCGTTTGCCCATGAGCAGGTCCTTGATCTCGTCGCCGCTCAAGGTCTCGAATTCGAGCAGGCCCTTGGCCAGCGTTTCCAGATCGGCGCGCTTGTCGGTGAGAATCTGCTGCGCCTCCTGATAGCCGGCCTCGACCAGTCGCCTGATCTCGGCATCGATTTTCTGCACGGTCGCTTCCGAGATGTTCTGCTGCCGCGCCACCGAGTAACCGAGGAACACCTCTTCCTGATTTTCACCATAGGCGACGGTGCCGAGCGCGTCGGACAGGCCCCAGCGCGTCACCATCATGCGCGCGAGCTTGGTCGCCTGCTCGATATCGGAAGCGGCACCCGAGGTCACCCGCTCGCGGCCGAACACCAGTTCCTCGGCAACGCGGCCGCCCATCATGATGGCAAGCCGCGAGGTCATCTGCTCGAGACTCATCGACAGTTTGTCGCGCTCCGGCAATTGCATGACCATGCCGAGCGCGCGGCCGCGCGGGATGATGGTCGCCTTGTGCACCGGATCGGTCGCTTTGACGTTGAGCGCGACGATGGCGTGACCGCCTTCGTGATAGGCGGTGAGAAGCTTCTCTTCCTCCGTCATCACCAGCGACTTGCGCTCGGCGCCCATCATCACCTTGTCCTTGGCGTCCTCGAACTCGACCTGGGTCACCATGCGCTTGTTGCGCCGGGCGGCCATCAGCGCTGCCTCGTTCACCAAGTTCATGAGATCGGCGCCGGAAAAGCCGGGCGTGCCGCGGGCGATGGTTCGCAGATTGACATCCGGCGCCAGCGGCACCTTGCGCACGTGCACCTTCAGGATCTGTTCGCGGCCGACCACGTCCGGATTGGGCACCACCACCTGGCGGTCGAAACGGCCCGGACGCAACAGCGCCGGGTCGAGCACGTCGGGCCGGTTGGTGGCGGCGATCAAAATGATGCCTTCATTGGCTTCGAAGCCATCCATCTCGACAAGGAGTTGGTTCAGCGTCTGCTCGCGTTCGTCATTGCCGCCGCCGAGTCCCGCGCCGCGATGGCGCCCGACGGCGTCGATCTCGTCGATGAAGATGATGCAGGGCGCGTTCTTCTTCGCCTGCTCGAACATGTCGCGCACGCGGCTGGCTCCGACGCCGACGAACATTTCGACAAAGTCGGAGCCGGAAATGGTGAAGAACGGCACGTTGGCCTCGCCGGCGATGGCGCGGGCGAGCAGCGTCTTGCCGGTGCCGGGCGGACCGACCAGCAGCAGGCCGCGCGGGATGCGGCCGCCGAGCCGCTGGAATTTACCGGGATCGCGCAGGAATTCGACGATCTCCTGCAAATCGAGCTTGGCCTCGTCGACGCCAGCCACGTCCTCGAAGGTGACACGGCCGTGCGCCTCGGTCAAAAGCTTGGCGCGGCTCTTGCCGAAGCCGAGCGCCTTGCCACCAGCGCCCTGCATCTGCCGCGAGAGGAAGATCCACACGCCAATCAAAGCGACGAACGGCAGCCAGGAGATCAACAGCGACACAAACCAGGGCACGTTCTCGGTTTGCGGCCGCGCCGTGATCGAGACGCCCTTGTTGTAGAGCCGCTGCACCAGCGACGGGTCGCTCGGCGCGTAAGTCTGGAAGCTGCGGCCGTCGGTGAAGGTGCCGTGGATTTCCGGCCCTTGGATCAGCACATCGCGCACGCGGCCCTGATCGACCTCATTGAGCAATTGCGAGAAGGATACGTCTTGCGCGGTGGTGTGCTGGCCCGGGTTTTGAAACAGCGTAAACAGGGCCAGCAACAGCAGGACGATGATGACCCAGAGGGCGAAATTGCGAAGATTGGCGTTCATCGCGTGTCCTTGACCGGCGTTCCGCCGGTACCCGACGGCTGACTTGTGCCCGCGAATCGTGGCGGCTTCACGTCCCGCATCCTGGCAATGTAGGCGCCGACCGGTCCCCTGCCAAGGGAAGCCGGGCAATGGGCAAGCTGTTTATTCTACTGTCATTTCGTAAAGCGGCGGTTGCCGATCGTGGGAAAAGCGCGGGGGCGGCGGGCGGGAGCGCGCTCGACCGTCAGCCGATCGCCGGTCAGCGAGACGAGCGCGCCAGCCAGCGTCCGGCGCAGCGGCGCGCGCGTCTGCCGCAGTGCACCGTAAAGCAATTCGAGCTTGCCGAGTTCGACCGGTCCCTCGTTACCGGCGTGGGCGATGGCGCGGCCGAGCAGCCGCAGCGCCACTTCGGCGGGCAAATCGTGGAAACGCGCCGCTTCGAAGACGATCGGTCCGGGCTCGCGCCAGCGCTCCGGCGTCAACGCCGCGCGCGCAGCGGCGACGGCGAATTCGATGGTCGCTTCGGCGCGTCGCATGCGCGCTGCCAAGCGCGCCAGAACTCTTCGCATCGAGACCCTCGCGCGCCAGCGCCGGCATCAAGCTGCGCAGCCGCGTGCGGGCATAGCGCGGATCGCGGTTGCTCGGATCCTCGCTATGAGCGACACCGGCAGCCTTCAGCGTCGCGACCAGTCGCGCCTTGGAAACGTGCAACAGCGGCCGCACGAGAAAAATCACTGTCTCCCCGCCGACTGGGAGAACCGAGGCATGCGCCATGCCGGCCAGCCCGGTCAGCCCGCTGCCACGGGCGAGACGAAACAGCACGGTTTCCGCCTGATCGTCGAGCGTGTGCGCGGTCAGGATGTGCTCGCAGCCGGCGCGCGCCGCGGCTTGGGCCAGCAACTGGTAGCGGGCGATGCGGGCCGCCTCCTGCAAGCCGGATTTCGGCTTGTCGCCGCGCCAGCGGAGCGTGCGATGGGGCACGCCGAGCCGGCGCGCGAGACGCTTGACCGCGGCGGCTTCGCTGGCGGATTCCGGCCGCAGGCCGTGGTCGACGGTGATGGCGATGAGTCTTGGCGGGCGTTTCAGCCGTTTCGCCCAGCGCGCGGCAAGCACGAGCAACGCCGTCGAGTCAGAGCCGCCGGAGACGGCGAGGAGAAGCCCGCGCAGATTTTCAAGACCACGGAACAGCGCGCTTGCTTCTTCGTCGCCAACCGCTTCCTCAGCAATGGCCACGCTTTTGTTCCCGCTCCACGCTCTGCCTTATGCTCGATGAGGCGTGCGGATATTTGCGGAGGACCTCGCCCAGCGAGGCGCAGGCCGCTTCCTTTTCACCCAAAGCCGCGAGCGACTGGCCCAGCCGCAACAGCGCCTCAGGTGCCCGCGCCGTCGCCTCGTATTTGGTCGATACCGCGAGGAAGGATTCGGCGGCGTCGCGATATTGCTGCTGCTGGAAAAGACTTTCGCCGAGCCAGTATTGGGCTTCCGGCGCCAAGCGGTCGCTCGGATAGAGGCGCAGGAAGGTGCGGAACGTGTTGGCGGCGAGCGCATAATCCTTATGCAGAACGTAGCCGTAACCGAGGTCGTATTCGTCCCTGGGCGTGTTGCTGGGCGGCAGCGTCGCCTGCAAGGCGCCGGTTGCGCTCGGATTGTTCGGCGGCGGAGCCGGCAGTTCACCGGCCGGCGCCGCACCACCTTGCGGCCGATTGAGCGTCGAAAGGTCGAGCGGCGCGCCGAGCTGCCGGGGGCCGGGTGCGTCCGAGACCGGCGGCGGCGGCTCGGTCGCGGCCGTACTGGTGCCCATCGGCCGCGGCACGCCCGGCGCGTTGGGATGCAGCGTCGGGTCGAAGGCGTCGCCGCGGCGGCTCGCCGATGCCGGCGACTCGATCGGCCCGGATGAGGCCTGGGGAACGGCGGCGACGCCGGGCGCAGACGCCGCGGCCGACGCCGGCGAGGAATATGGGCTCGGCGAATACTGAGCGGTCGGCCGCTGCGGCGTGGAGGATTGCGGCCGGACCCCGTCGGTCCGCGGCTGAAGGTCCGCCTGCAGGCGCTGAACCTGCTGCTCCAGCTGCTGATTGCGATACTGCAATTCCTCGATGTTGCCGGTGAGTTGGCGGATCACCGCCTCGAGACGCGTGATGCGCGTCACCAGATCCGCATCGGATTCTTGGGCGCGCGCGCTGCCGGCGCACAGCGCGCACGCGAGAAGAGCCACGAACGGGAAGGCGGATCGGTTCATCGCCGGCGACATTGGGGTGCGTTAGGCGATCCTTACCATAGTTCGGCCTGCGTCCAAATTGTGACTGTCGGCCAAATATGGGGCGACACTTTTGGGCCAATCGGCGGGCTACGACAATTCGCCGTCGGCGTCGTCGCGAAGACCCGCGGGGCCGAAGCAATCCAGATGTCACATGTGGATTGCTTCGCGCCGGTCGCTGCGCTCGGGCGCGAAATGACAGATGACTATGAGCTCTGGTTGAGCACCGTCACCGCGCGGCGGTTCTGCGACCAGCAGGAAATATCGTTGCACACCGCGACCGGCCGTTCCTTGCCGTAGGAGATGGTGCGCATGCGCTGGGCTTGGACGCCGCGCGAGATGAGATATTCGCGCACCGTCTGGGCGCGGCGGGCGCCGAGCGCAATATTGTATTCGCGGGTGCCGCGTTCGTCGGCATGGCCTTCGATGGTGAAGGCGTAGCGGTTGTAATTGTTGAGCCACTGCGCCTGCTTGTCGAGCGTCGCCCGCGCCTGCGGGGACAGCTCCGAGGAATCGGTGTCGAAGAACACGCGGTCGCCGACGTTGACCACGAAATCCTGTTGGCTGCCGGGCGTAGCGGCGCCGGCCATTGCCGTTTGATCGGGTTGCTGCTTGGCGCAAGCCGCGATTGCCAATGCCCCCATGACAAGGGCTGCGAATTTAATGCCGCGCACGATGCTCACCATGTTCATTCCCGGTGCCTCCATTATTCCGTTCCGTCGTGACCGGACATGGTTGGTCCCTGGAGCGATCTAGCAGCGCCTTCGTTAAGCGAAGGTTCCGTCAACCTTGATGCAGCCTTGCAAAAAAGCCGCGGACCCACCCATCCCCGGGAAAGCTTTTGCAATGGTTAATGCGACGTGAATGCGGCAACGGTGTGAGGCAGCCGCATATTTATGACAAGAGCGGGGACCAGGCGGGATCGGAAGCGAAGCTCGGCGTCGGAACCCGCTGTTCGTTGCGTCCGGCGATGTCGATGGTGAACAGCGAAGGTCCGGAATTGCCGCCCGGATCGCGGAAGAACATGATGACCCGCCCATTGGGCGCGAAGGTCGGCCCCTCGTTGTGGAAGCCTTCGGTGAGGACGCGCTCGCCCGTGCCGTCCGGTTTCATCACGCCGATCGCGAATTTGCCCTCGGCCTGGCGGGTGAAAGCGATGTAGTCGCCGCGCGGCGACCACACCGGCGTCGAGTAGGTGCCTTCGCCGAAGCTGATGCGCTGCGCCGGGCCGCCGGATGCCGCCATGACGTAGATTTGCGGGTGGCCGCCGCGGTCGAACTCAAAGCAAATCTGAGCGCCGTCGGGCGAATAGGAGGGTGAGGTATCGATCGCTGGCGTGTCGGTCAGCCGGGTCATCGCCTTGGAGCGCAAGTCCATGACGAAGATGTTCGAGTTGGAGCCCTCCTGCAGGCTCATGACGACCCGCTGGCCGTCCGGCGAGAACCGCGGTGCGAAGCTCATGCCGGGAAAGTTGCCGACGATCTCGCGCTGGCCGGTCTCGATGTTGAGAAGATAGACGCGCGGATCGCCCTGGCCATAGGCCATGTAGGTGATCTCCTGCGTCGAAGGCGAGAAGCGCGGTGTCAGCACCAGGTCCTCGCCGCGCGTCAGATAACGCACATTGGCACCGTCCTGATCCATGATGGCGAGCCGCTTGATGCGGCGCTCCGGCGGCCCGGTCTCGTCGACGAACACGATGCGGGTGTCGAAATAGCCCTTTTCGCCGGTGAGCCGCTCGTAGATGGCATCGGAGATGATATGGGCGATGCGGCGCCAATTATCGGGCGTGGTGAAATATTGCTGGCCGGCGAGTTGTTGGCCCGCGAGCACGTCCCAGAGCCGGAATTCGGCCTTCAGCCGCCCGTCGTTCTGGCGTGTGACGCGTCCGGTGGCGAGCGCCTGCGCGTTGATGGTGCGCCAATCGGGAAAGTGCGGCACGCTATCGACGCTGGTGATCTTTTCGAGGAAGGCGGCCGGATCGATCGGCGCGAACAGGCCGCTGCGCTTGAGGTCCGCGGTGATGATCTGCGTGACGCCTTGGGCGGTGTCGTTGTCGGCCGGCGCTCCGCCCATGAAATCCGCGATAGCGATCGGCAGCGGCTGGAAGTTGCCCTGGGTCACGTCGAGGCGGACCACCGCGCCGGCGTAACGGGCCGACAGGGTAAGGCCGCCGGCCAGCGCGCCCAGCGTCAGGACCCGTCGGCGGGTTATGGAAAGATCAGACAGGTGCGAAGGCATCATGATCTTGAATTCGCCAGTCAGCCGCCGAGCAGCTCATGCGGGTCGAATTTGACTTCAATGTCTTTCCACTGGTCGTAGTGCTCCGGCTTGAGCATCGTGAACGGCTGGCACAGCAACAGCGCGCGCTTGGCGCTGTCGGCAAGGGCGGGCCCTAACGCCGACGTCGAGCTTTCAACCACGGCCGGCTCGGATGCGAGCGAGCCGTCGGACTTGAACAGAACATGAAGCACCACGAACAGGTCGGACGAGACGTCGACGCCCGGCGGCGGAACTCCAGCACTGGCTGAGCCGCGCCCGCAATGCGTCAAGCTCGCTCTGCGACAATTGCGCGGCGTGTCCGTTCGCCGCACCGAGTGAAGGGGCGGCGTTGAGCGTATCCGCGGTCGCCACCTGCCGCCGCGGCTCGCGCTTGTCGAGCAGCGCCGCGACCTGGTTGGCGTCGAATTTGGGAGACGAATGCGACTCTTTCCTCTGCTCCGGCTTCGGCGGCTTCGTGGCCTCGTCCTTCCTTAGTTCCTGGGCGATCAGGTCGGGCTTGAAGGCCGGCTGCTTGGCCTTCTCCGCCGGTTTCGATTCGGCTTTTTTCTTGGGCTCGGGCTTGAGCTCCGGCTTGGGCTCCCGCTTCGCCGCGGTCTCGGTGGTGATTTCCGGCTTATCGGCGACCTTGGGTGCGAGTTGCTTGACCTGCTTCAGGTCTCCGACTTTGTCGGCCAGCGGCTTGGGCTTCTCCGCCTTGGGCGCGTTCTGCTGACCGGGCGGCGCTTGCGAAACATCGCCGCCGGTGGCGATGGCAATCGGCATGAAGGTCGACAAGTCTTCGGTCGGCTTCGAGCTGGCAAGAGTGACCAGTCCGAAGACGAGAACTGCGGCGTGGGCGCATCCCGATATGATCCAATCGGATCGCAACCTTATTCCCCCACCCTCTCGGGCACGACGTTCAGCGCAGCCCCCAAGCCGGCCTCGCGCAGTCTGCCCAATATCCGCATCACCTCATTATAACAGACATCCTTGTCGGCATTGACCATCACGTTCGCAGTCTGCCCGTTGCTGGCTTTGATCGCGCGCAACTTGGCCTCGATCTCCGGCAGCGCGATGGGGCTTTGGCCGAGAAAGATGTCGGCCTGACTGGTGCAGCTGCCGCCGCTTCTTTTCAGCGTCAGAATCAGCGGTTCCTTATCCGAGTTGTTGACGGTGCCGGCGCGGGCGTTCGGCAGGTCGACCGCGATCGACAGCGTCATCAGCGGCGCCGACACCATGAAGACGATCAGCAGCACCAGCATGACGTCGACGAACGGCGTCACGTTGATCTCGCTCATCACCGCACGGCGGCGGCGCCGGTGCCTGCCGCCGGATGCCGCGCCGACCACGCTCGCCGCCATACCCGTCCCCTCACCCGCGCTCGTCGATCTGCCGCGACAGGATCGCCGAGAATTCGTCGGCGAAGCCTTCGAGGCGCTGCGCCTGCCGGTTCACCTCGGTGATGAATTTATTGTAGAAAATCGTCGCCGGAATGGCGGCAACAAGGCCAATCGCGGTCGCGAACAAAGCTTCGGCGATGCCGGGCGCGACCACCGCCAGCGAAGTGTTCTTCGTCGCCGCGATCGACTGGAAGCTGGTCATGATGCCCCAAATCGTGCCGAACAGACCGATAAAGGGGCCGGCCGAGCCGACCGTGGCCAGCACCAGAAGCCGGCGCTCCATATGTTCGACCTCGCGGGCGATGGCGACATCCATCACCTTCTCGATGCGCATCTGCAGCCCGGCGACGGAACGGGCATGGCCCTCGAAGCTTCTTTTCCATTCCCGCATGGCGGCGACAAACAGCGCCCCGGTCGAATGGCCCGGTTTGGCGGCGAGCGACGTATAGAGCTCCTCGAGCGACTGGCCCGACCAGAAGGCCTGCTCGAAGCGATCGGCGGCCTTGCGGAAGCGCGAGAACAGCATGGTCTTGTCGATGGCGATCGCCCAGACCCAGACTGAGCAGATGATCAGCCCCACCATCACCGTTTTGACCAGCCAATGGGCTTGCCAGAACAGGTGGAACAGCGAGAGATCGGAGGATGTCAACGGCAGGGCCGACGGGACGATGTCGGCGGGCATGGGCGTATCCTTTCGGCGATTCCGACCGGGGCCAATGACCGGAGCGGCGCGCTGGCGCCAGGACGAAGGCAAGGGCAGCCGCATCGCGCGCCTACCAGACCCGAAATTTCGCGAGGACCCGAGCCGGACCCACCACCGGCGGGACCGAAATCATCGCCAAACTTGTCCAAACTAGGGCGCACCGCCGGTCGTTCGTGCCTAACGAAGCGCGGTTGTCCTTAATGCGCCGTTAACGCCGGCTGCGGAACTGCCGCGGGGGAGCGGCGGCCCCACCAAATGGAAAGGGCCGTCCACTACCCCTGGACGGCCCTCAAAGCGCGACGATGCCGAGCGGATTATTCAGCCTTGCGGTTGCGGCTGCGGGCCTTCGTCATGCGGACGATTGCGCCGCTCCGTCATGAATTGATCGAACTCCGCCCTATCCTTGGCAAAGCGGAGCCGCTCCAGAAATTCCTTGAACTCGCGCTGTTCTTCTTCGAGCCGCTGCAGCGTCTCGCTGCGGTAATCGTCAAAGGCGCGGTTGCCGCTCGATGGCGCAGAGCTCCACCCTGGGCTGCCGCCGCGACCTTCCATCTTGGCGCGCATGCGGTCCATCTTTTCCTGCATGCGTTCCATCTTCCATTGCCAACGGCCCATGTGGTGCTGCCAACGGCCGCTGTCGTGGTGATTCCAGCATCCCATTCCCATTCGTCCACTCCCAATGAAAAAGGCCAGGGTCACGAGCCCCAGCGGCCACCAAGCCAGGAAGCCGAGGATCGCGAGCGCAATCCAGGCCGGCCTTCCGAGTTCGTCGAGCTTTTCAACGAGGACCATGACGGACCTCCCTGTGTGAATGTAAATAACATTTACATCGCCTTTTGAGGCTGTCAAGAGCTTCTCGATTTCGTGAACACCGGGTGGCGTCAGCCCGGTCGGGCGGCCTCAGGCACCCCCAAGCCGCGAAGATAAACCAGCACTTCGGCCTCGAGGAGCTCTTCGGGCGACATCGGCAAGGTGCGCCGCGCCGCATCGCCGCGGCCGAACAGCGAAGCGATGCCGTGCGACATCGCCCAGATGTGCAGAGCCACCATCAAAGCCGGCGGGCGCGTTCGCGCTGGCGTTTGCGCGCAAAGCTTCTCCGCCACCGTGCGCAGCACCGCGAAAGCGCGATCGCCGGCCTCGCGCAATTCGGGATTGGTCGCGAGCGGGATACCGGCCTCGAACATCGCCGAATAATAAGCGGGCTCCATGCGCGCGAATTCGAGATACGCCTTTCCCAGCCGGTCGAATGCGACGAACACATCGGGGCGGCCGTCGTCCCAGGCGCGCGTCAAAGCTGCCTCGAATTGCTTAAACCCGCGCAGGGCGATGCTGGCGATCAGCTCGTCGCGGTCGCGAAAATGACGATACGGCGCCGCCGGGCTGACACCCGCCCAACGCGCCGCCTCGGCAAAGGTGAAGCCGGCCGGTCCCTTTTGCGCGATCAATTCGAGCGCTGCGCGCAGCAGCGCCTCTTTCAGATTACCGTGGTGGTAGCCGCGCGGGCCGTCCCGATCTTCCTTCGACCAAGTCATGTAAATAGCTCTTACATTAAGCCGGCCGATCCGTCGACCCGAGATTCTCGCTGCGGTTCAAGGCGTTTGCCCGGCGCGCTGGCGCCATGCCTGGCTATCGGCCGTCAGCCTGGGCCCTCGCAGCTCCGATCAGATCCTGATCCGCCTTCATGGCGATACGCAGCGGTTTGGGGATCGGGCGCGCGCGGCCGCCGCTGATGAACGCAAAGCGCACGCGGGCCTCGACCAGAAGCTCGTCGCCGCGCGTGACGCGCTGATGCAAAGTGATCGAGGCGCCCTTTACCTCCTCGGCCTCGGTGATGATTTCGAGCACGTCGTCCATGCGCGCGGGCTTGAGAAACTCGATGCTCATGGAACGCACCACAAAGGCAAATCGCGGCGCCTCCTTTTCCGTCGCCTCGAACAGTGCCCGGTGGTCGGCGCCGATGAGACGCAGATAATTGGTGCGGCCGCGCTCCATGTAGCGCAGATAATTGGCGTGATAGACGATGCCGGTGAAGTCGGTGTCCTCGTAATAGACGCGAACGGCCAGCCAATGGCGGCCGTCGCGGATTTCGCCGTCGAGGGAAACGCCGGTCATGACGTCATCTCCACGGCACCCGCTCCGTCATCGCGTGCTCCCAGTTCTTGCCGTCGAATGGGTGCGGCTTGACCGTTGCGAGATGGACACCGTCGAGGCAGCGAACGTTGACATCGATCTTATCGGGGTCGGAGCGCGGAATGTAGAAGGCGTGGATGCCGCAGGTCGCGCAGAACGTATGCTGCGCCGTGCCGGTGTTGAACCGATAGGTCGTCAGCGCATCCGCGCCGCTGACGAGTTCGAAGGCGTCGCGCGGCACGATCAGATGCAAAAAGCCTTTTTTGGTGCAGATCGAGCAGTTGCATTCGGTGACGCGCGCAAGGTCCGCCGTCACGCAAAACCGTACCCGGCCGCAATGGCAGCCGCCTTCGTAGGTTTGCTGCTTCGCGTCAGTCATCGCCATCCTCGCCAAACAACCCGAACTGCGCCGCATCGCGCGGCGGCTCGGGCAGGCCGAGATGGCGGAAAGCATGGCAGGTGATCAGCCGGCCGCGCGGGGTGCGCTGCAGGAAGCCGCACTGGATCAGATAGGGCTCGATGATGTCCTCGATGGCGTCGCGCGGCTCCGACAGAGCGGCGGCGAGCGTCTCGACGCCGACCGGGCCGCCGCCATAGTTGGCGGCGATGGTCGTCAGATAGCGCCGGTCCATGGCGTCGAGGCCGGCGGCGTCGACTTCGAGCGCGGCGAGCGCCTTGTCGGCGACGGCGCGGTCGATTGCTTGGGCGCCGGCGACAGACGCGAAATCGCGCAGCCGGCGAAGGAGCCGCCCGGCGATACGCGGCGTGCCGCGGGCGCGGCGGGCAATCTCGTTGGCGCCGTCCGCCGTCACGACAATGCCGAGCACGCGCGCGCCGCGGTTGACGATCTGCTCGAGCTCAGCCTCGGCGTAAAAGTTGAGCCGCACCGGAATGCCGAAGCGGTCGCGCAACGGATTGGTGAGAAGCCCGGCGCGGGTAGTGGCGCCGATCAGCGTGAACTTGGCGAGATCGATCTTCACCGAACGCGCCGCCGGCCCGGTGCCGATGATCAGGTCGAGCTGAAAATCCTCCATCGCCGGATAGAGGATTTCCTCGACCGCCGGATTGAGCCGGTGAATCTCGTCGATGAACAGGACATCGCGCTCTTCGAGATTGGTGAGCAGCGCCGCCAGATCGCCGGCCTTGGCAATCACCGGGCCCGACGTGGCGCGAAAATTGACGCCGAGCTCGCGCGCCACGATCTGCGCCAGCGTCGTCTTGCCGAGGCCGGGCGGGCCGACGAACAGCACGTGATCGAGCGCCTCGCGCCGGGCGCGTGCCGCCTCGATGAAGACGCCGAGATTCTTCCGCGCCTGTTCCTGACCAATGAACTCGGCAAGCCGCTGCGGCCGCAGCGTCGCTTCCGCCGTATCTTCGTCGCGGCGCTCGGGCGCAACCAATTTGCGGCCGGGGTTTAAGCTCACCGCTGCGGCCCCCGGCTGTATTTGTTGGGCAGGAGTTCGCCGATCGGCACCACCGCCGGCGCGACCCCGTTGGGCACGATCACTCGCGCTTTGCGATCGTAGTCGAAAATCAATTCGCGGCAGGCGCCGCAGGGCGACACCACGGCAATCGTCTGATCCTTCTCCTCAGGCGGCGGGTGGCGCACCGCGACGATGGTGTCGATGCCGGCATCGCCAAGGTCGACGACGGCGCGGCCGAGCGCCACCGCCTCGGCGCAGACCGCCATGCGGCCGAGATAGGCATCGAGATTGACGCCGGTGAAGATTTTGCCGGAGCGTGTGCGCAACGCCGCGCCGACCTCCTGCCAGTCGTCGCGGTAGCAGCGCCGGATCGCCGCGGTCGCCGCCGCGATCAATTCGCGATCCGCCTTGCCGAGTTTGCCGGGCCGTTTCACTTCGCCAGCTCCTTTAACCCCAGACGGATGAGCGTCTTGACCTCCGCGCCATCGCCGGCACTGCGCGTCGCCGCAGCGATCGCGGCGGCGGCCTGCGGCTGCGCGTAGCCGAGATTGATTAGCGCGGAAACGGCGTCGGTCACCGGCTGCGGCGCCCGCTTCTCGTCGAGCGCGCCGGAGAGCCGCACCAGCGCCGGATCGATATCGGTGTAAGCCGGCGCCTTGTCCTTGAGCTCGGTGACGATGCGCTCGGCGACTTTCGGCCCGACGCCCGGGGTGCGCGCGACCATCGCCTTGTCGCGCATGGCGATTGCCGAAGCGAGATCGGCGGGTTTGAGCGTGCCGAGGACGGCGAGCGCCACTTTGGTGCCGACCCCTTGCACGGTCTGCAACAATCGGAACCATTCGCGTTCGACGTCGCTGGTAAAGCCGAACAGGCGGATCTGGTCCTCACGCACATGGGTTTCGATCGCCAGCGTCGCGGGCTCGCCGGCGCGCGGCAATTCCTGCAGCGTGCGCGCCGAGCAATGCACCAGATAGCCGACGCCATTGACGTCGAGGATGACGGCATCCTCGCCGTAGGAGTCGATCACCCCCTTGAGCTTGCCGATCATCGCGCCGCCACCTTGAGCATGACACTCTGCCGATGGTGCGCGTGCGTGACCGCGATGGCGAGCGCATCAGCGGCGTCGTCCGAAGACGGCGCGGCCTTCGGCAGCAAGACGCCGATCATCATGCGGATTTGCGCCTTGTCGCCGTGACCGGCGCCGACAATGCTCTTCTTCACCAGATTCGGCGCGTATTCGGCGACCGGCACGCCGGCGCGCGCCGGCACCACCATGGCGATGCCGCGCGCCTGGCCGAGTTTCAACGTCGCGTTGGCATCCTTGTTGACGAAGGTCGCCTCGACCGCGGCCTCGTCGGGCTTGAATTCCTCGAGGATGCGCATCAGCCCGTCGTGGATGGCGAGAAGCCGCGCCGCGAGCGCGTCCCGGTCGCTGGTCGTCACCGAGCCGCAGCCGAGAAAACCGAGCCGATTGCCGGCAATCTCGACCATGCCCCAGCCGGTGCGGCGGAGCCCCGGATCGATCCCTAGAATGCGAATCGGGCGCGTCATGCCGGTTCGTTCATAGCACGCCCGGCCGGGAGCTGGCCTTCGCTACGCGCTCATCCGGCTGACCAGGGCGTCGGAAATCTCGAAATTGGCGTAGACGTTCTGGACATCGTCGTGATCGTTGAGGTTCTCGATGAGTTTCAACAGCTTTTCGCCCTGCTCATCGTCGACCGCCACGGTGTTTTGCGGCCGCCATACCAGCGATGCCTTGCGCGGCTCGCCGAATTTTTGTTCCAGCGCCTTGGCGACGGAGCCGAAGCGGTCCTGCGCGGCATAGATCTCATGGCCGTTGTCGCTGGAGACGACATCGTCGGCGCCGGCTTCCAGCGCCGCTTCGAACATCGCCTCGGCGCTGGCGACCTTGGCGTCGTATTCGATAACGCCGACATGGTCGAACATGAAGGAGACCGCGCCGGTCTCCGCCAAATTGCCGCCGCTTTTGGTGAAGGTCGAGCGCACCTCGCCGGCGGTGCGATTGCGATTGTCGGTCAAGACCTCGACGATCACCGCGACGCCGCCGGGCCCGTAGCCCTCGTAGCGGATTTCCTCGTAGCTCTCGGCATCGCCGCCCGACGCCTTCTTGATGGCGCGCTCGATATTGTCCCTCGGCATGTTTTCGGCGCGGGCGGTGATCATGGCGGCGCGCAACCGGGGATTCATCGCCGGATCGGGCAGGCCGAGCTTGGCGGAGACGGTGATTTCGCGCGCCAGTTTGCCGAACAGCTTGGACTTCGCCGCGTCCTGCCGCCCCTTGCGGTGCATGATGTTCTTGAACTGCGAATGTCCGGCCATGACTCGTCTTCCGTTTTCAACGCCCGCTATACAACAAGCTACGCGGCTGCGCCCTCTCGCGCTCGCGCCGTGGCAATGGTTTGATATTGAACGATTTATAGGGTGGCGTGAGGCAAAAATAAAGTGACGGCGGCGGAAACTACGGCCAGAACGCCGGTACCGCCTGTTCGAGGCAGCCGCCCAGCCGCACCGCGCCGAGGCGCGCCGCCAGCCCGGTCGCCGGGTCGGTTTCGACCGCGAGCGCGCAGAGCGTCGCCGGCCCCGAAGCCGCCTCGAAGCGCGAGGACGGAATGCGCCGGGTGAAGCGCTGCAGCGGCTCGTCCTTGGCCATGCCGATCACCGAATTGTAGTCGCCGGTCATGCCGACGTCGCTCACAAAGGCGGTGCCGCGGGGCAGGATGCGCAGGTCGGCCGTGGGGGCATGCGTGTGGGTGCCGCCGACGAGGCTGGCGCGGCCGTCGCAGAAATGGCCCATCGACTGCTTCTCGCTTGTCGTCTCAGCGTGCATGTCGATAACGATGACATCGGCACCCTGCCGCAGCGGGCAGGCGGTTAACTCGCGATCGACCGCGGCGAAGGGATCGTCGAGTGGGTCCATGAAGATGCGACCCATGGCATTGACGACAAGGACGCGCGCGCCGTTCCTGGCGTCGCACAAAGCGGCGCCGCGGCCCGGCGTGCCGGCGGGATAGTTGAGCGGCCGAATGAGGCGCGGCGCGCGCTCGATGAACACCAGCGCCTCCTTCTGATCCCAGGCATGATTGCCGAGCGTGATGGCGTCGGCGCCGGCGTCGATCAATTCGCGGTAGATCGCCTCGGTGATACCGAAGCCGCCGGCGGCGTTCTCGCCGTTGACCACGACGAAATCGAGCTTCCAGTCGCGGATGAGGCCGGGCAAGCGCTCGGTGACGACGGTCCGCCCGCTGCGGCCGACAACATCGCCGACGAACAGAATGCGCATGCTCAACTGCCTCGCAAATCCAGAACTTCGCGCTCGGTTAGCACAAGATCAAGGCGTGCGTCGCGGGGCGTGGCAGGTATAGCGGCAACCTCCTGGACGGCAAAAGCGAGCCCCACCGCGATAACAGGTTTGCGCGCGCGCAGCTGCGCGATGGTCAGATCGTAGTAGCCGGCGCCATAACCGATGCGGTGCCCGGCGCGGTCGAAGGCAAGAAGCGGCACCAGGAGGATATCTGGGTCTACTTCCACCGCCTCGGGCTTCGGCTCGCGGATGCCCCAGACGCCCGCGATCAGCGGCTCGCCAAAAACCCACTCGCGCATGACGAGCGGCTTGCCGCGCCCGGCGACCACCGGGAGCGCCAGCCGTGCCCCCTGCCCCGCGAGCTTGCGCAGCAGCGGCAGCGGGCTGATCTCGCTCTTGAGCGGCATGAAGCCGGAGACGATCATGCCCGGCGCGATCACGAGCGGAAATTTTCGCGCGGCGATCGCCTCTGCGGCCGCTTGCCGTGCTTCCGGCGGCAATGCGTCACGCCGCGCCAGCGCCTGGCGGCGCAGACGCTCTTTCTCACTTTGAACTACGTCGGACATTCACCCTCATGCCCGGCCACAGCCGTTGCAACAACAGCGTCGCTTCGCTCGCCTATGTGCCGGGCATCCGCATCTTGCTGTCGCCAGCCTAAACACGTGGATGGCCGGGACAAGCCCGGACAAAACCAAAACTAAGATGAAGACGAAAGAGTGCGGAGCCGCGCTGGCCGTAGGAGCGCTGATCCCGGGAACCTACATAAGTAGGTGGGCGCCATGTGACCGAACCCAGGGGTCCGGCCAGGGACAGCTCCCGTCAGGATCGTAAGGCCCCGGGGAATTGTCTCCTACGCACCCCGCAGCCCCGCCCCGGCAATGTAATGCGCAACGACGCAGGACGCTACTTTGGTCTGCAACGCCTGACCTCGGCGCAACTCCGCAACGTCGCAAAGCCGCTCGCGGCGAAACCGCTTCCCGCCGGCCGTGCGCCGGATCACGCGGCGAACGCGGCGGCGTTTGTCACTGAAGGTTTGGTCGCCCCGGCGCTTGGCAGCGGCGTCAGTCAACAAGCTGGGTCGATCGATACAGTCGCTTAACCATAGATGACAGACGGGCGCGAGGGGTTTGGCCGGCTTTTGCAACCGCGCCTCGCGTATTTTGGACGTAGCGGACGCATTCTTGTGCGGCACAAGTGAAGGCGAAATTTACATTTTCATGACCTAGATGCGTCATCTTTGTCACGGTCAGGCCGCGCCGATGGAACTTTTTGGACGCATCCGGTCTTTGCTCGAGCGGATCTCATCGGTCGAACCGCCGCCAACCGATATCTTCGCCGCCCTGATCGACGATCTGTATGCGCCGCTGGGCTCGTTCGCGGTCGGTGCCGCGGCGGCAACGGCGGTCTGCGGGGTCACGGCCTGGCGCACCGGCAACGCCTGGTTGACGGTCCTAACGGTTAGTATGGTGGCGGTCGCCGCCGTGCGCGTGGTCATCACGCTCGACTATCGTAAGCACAAAGCGACCATCGGCGGCGATGCCGTCGCGCTGCGCCGCTGGGAACGATGGTACGAAATCGGCGCCTCGGTCTACGCGGCATGCCTCGGCGGCGCCTGCTTCGTCGCCTTCGCGTTCACCGACGATCCGGTCAGCCATCTCCTGCTCAATGCGACCTCGGTCGGGTATACGGCTGGGGCTACGGCGCGCAATTCCAGCCGGCCGCGGATCGCGGTGGCGCAACTCTCCCTTATTCTGTTGCCGATCACCATCGGCAGCGCGCTTCGCCGCGATACTGCCTATGCTGTGTTGTCGGTGGTCACGCTCCTGTATTACCTCGCGACCATCGAGATCGTGCGATATCTGGCTGGGCATCGCCTCCGACTGCTTCTGACGACCCGGGAGAAAGGCGAGCTTGCCCACTCGCTCACCGAACAGAACTTCCGCTTCGACACCGCGCTCGCCAATATGTCGCACGGCCTCTGCATGTTCGATGCGCAGCACCGGCTGTTGGTCTGGAACAAGCGGTTTTGCGAAATCTACGGGATTGCGGCGGAAGTGCTGTCACCCGGTATCACCGTGCGGCAGATGGCTGAGCTCAGTGTCGCCCGCGGCAATCATCCGGACCGAACCGTGGCCGAGATCGTGGCCGAAATTGAGACTTGGCTGGCCAGCGGCGTCGTCAGCCAGATCAAACGTCTATTGCCCGATGGCCGGGTCATCGCGCTGTCCCATCAGCCGATGCCGGACGGTGGAGTGGTGGTGGTCTTTGAGGATGTGACCGAGCGCGAGCAAGCCGAGGCGCGCGCGCAGTTTCTGGCCACCCACGACGAACTCACCGGACTGCCCAACCGTCTGGTGTTCGGTCAAGCCGTCAGCGATGCGGTCAAGGCCGGCCGACGCTACGGTCAGGAATTCGTTGTCATGTTTATCGATCTTGATCGCTTCAAGATCATCAACGATACGCTCGGCCACGCCGCGGGAGATTCCCTGCTCACCGAGATTGCAAACCGCCTCAGGCAATGCGTGCGCGAAAGCGACGTCGTCGCGCGCGTCGGCGGCGACGAATTCGTCATTCTGTTACGCGAAGTCTCCGATGCCGACCAGGTTGCGACGGTGGCGCGAAAGATTTTCTCCATCGTGGTCAAGCCATTGAAGATTCATGGTCAAGAGTGCCGAGTAACGGCAAGCATCGGGATTTCACTGTTCCCGTCCGACGCACAGGATGGGGAAACACTCATCAAGAATGCCGATGCGGCGATGTATGCGGCCAAGGAAGACGGTCACAATGCATTCCGTTTCCACTCCCCAGAGATCAAAAATCAGTCGCTCGAGCGGCTGATGCTGGAGACCAGTCTGCGGCGGGCGCTCGAACGCAACGAGCTATTGCTCTACTACCAGCCCAAGCGAGATCTCGGCCGCGGCGGCATTTCCGGGGTCGAGGCTCTGTTGCGCTGGAACCATCCCGATCTTGGTCTGTTGCAGCCCAGTCGCTTCATCCCGCTCGCCGAGGAGACCGGCCTAATCGTGCCGATCGGCAAATGGGTGCTTGAGACCGCCTGCGCCCAGAACATGGCGTGGCAGCGCCAGGGCCTGCCGGCGATACGGATTGCCGTAAACCTGTCGCCACGGCAGTTTGCCGATCCCAACCTGCTTGCAGATGTCGGCGCCGCCCTGGAAAAGTCCGGTATGCCGCCGCAGCTGCTGGAGCTTGAGATCACCGAAAGCATGGTGATGCAGAACGTCGAGCGTGCCGTGCGCGTGCTGGAGGCGATCAAGAGCATCGGCATCACGCTCGCAATTGATGATTTTGGCACCGGCTATTCGTCGATGTCGCTGGTCAAGAAATTTCCGATCGATGCCCTCAAGATTGATCGCTCTTTTGTGCGCGAGATTACCAATGATAACGAAGACAAGGCCATCGCCGACGCTATCATCACGCTCGGCCGAGCGCTCAACCTGACCGTGGTGGCCGAGGGGGTGGAAACCGCCGAGCAAGAGGCGTTCCTGCGTGCACACAAGTGCGATGAGATACAAGGTTATCTGATCAGCAAGCCGGTGCCTGCCGACGAGTTTGCCGCGTTCCTTGCAAACCATACCTTGGTGGAGTTGAAGGCCCTGGCAACCCAGGCCGCGTCAGGCGGCGAAGTTCTACCGACCGGAACGCAGGGTTAGGGTTCGCGTGCGTTCGATTATTCGGCCTTCGCCAGCGACCGTAAAGCTATTGAGGCATGTCCGCCTGTGGCCGCAGCGGACGCTCCCGTTGCGCGCGGCTACGATGCTTAGAGAAGAGAAGCGGATATCGATGAGGGCCGTTTTATCAGCCGGCAATCACCCCAGCGCGACGCCGTTGCCGCCGATGGTCTGATTGAGTTTCTCGGTGACGCTTTCGATGCGCTCGGCGGCGGCGGTCAGCGCGGCGGCGACCGCGGCTTGCGTGCTCTGCGCGCGATCGGCGGCGGCGACGCGCGCCTCCTGTGCAACCGCGATTTCCTCTTGCAGGCGCGTGAGGCGAGTGCCCATCTCGGCGAGCTCGTCAGCGACGGTGAGCGCCGCCATCACGGTGAGCCGGGTGTCGCCGATCTCGCCGAACTTCGCGCGCAGGCTTTCGATCCGCGCGTCGAGCTCGCGGGCGAGATCCGTCAGATGGCTTTCCTGGCCATCCTCGCAGGCCATGCGGAACTGCCGCCCGTTGATGGTGACGTTGACTTGGGACATTCGTACCCTGCCTGCCTTCCCTAGCCTCGCCCACCCGCGGCTCGCCCCGCGACGGTTTTTTCTTCTTTACTCGTCTTGCGCCAGCATGCCCCGGATCGTTTCGATCGATTGGGCGATCCGCCGCGCGACCTCCCGATTGGCGGCTTCCAGTCCGCGCGAGCGCGCCGCTGCATGATCGAGCTCGCTGGCGAGCCGGGCACGATCAGCGCCGAGCGCCTGGATCTGCGTCGCCAACGCTTCCTCGCTGCGATCGGTCTCGCCGCGCCGCTCGGCGGCGGCCTCCAGCGCATCGAGCGCCAGCGCCAGCCGCCGGGTCGCGATCTCGATCGAATCGGTCTCGCTCATTTGGCCATCCGTTGCGGCCAGCCGCGCCGTCGCATTCTCGGTGAAAATTGTGCGCCGGCAACCATTTATACATGGAAGCTTACGTCGCATCGAGCACGAGCGTCAACGCCTAAAGCGATGCCCGCGCTGCCCTGTGCACGACGCCGTCTGTCCGCCGGCCGCGCATTTGACTCCAAGCTCTTGCATGCTATCTGTGCGCCGCCTGTTCCCGTGACCGCGGCCGCTCGCATTGGTGCCGCGCTTGGCCGTTTCATGACGATGCCGGACCGTCTTCCCACGGCGAGCGCAGCCCTCGCCCAAGCTGCACGTTTTCCCACGGCAGCCACGACTGCGGCCGCGCGCGCCGAACACGACCGCATGGCGAACGCTATCCGCGCGCTGGCGATGGACGCCGTCGAGCAGGCGAAGTCCGGCCATCCGGGCCTGCCGATGGGCGCGGCCGATATCGCGACCGTGCTGTTCTCGCGCTTCCTCAAATTCGATCCGGCCGATCCGGCCTGGCCCGATCGCGACCGCTTCGTGCTGTCGGCCGGCCACGGCTCGATGCTGATCTACGCGCTACTTCATCTCACCGGCTACGAGAAGATGACGATCGGCGAGATCAAACGCTTCCGCCAGTTTGGCTCGCTGACGCCCGGCCACCCGGAATACGGCCACACGCCCGGCATCGAGACCACGACCGGCCCGCTCGGCCAGGGGCTGGCCAACGCCGTCGGCATGGCCATCGCCGAGCGGCACCTCGCGGCGCAGTTCGGCGGCGACATCGTCGATCATGCGACCTACGTGCTCGCGTCCGACGGCGACCTGATGGAGGGCATCAGCCAGGAAGCGATCGCGCTCGCCGGGCACCTGAAGCTCAGAAAGCTCGTCGTGCTGTTCGACGACAACGGCATCTCGATCGACGGCCCGCTGGCGCTGACCGATTCCGTCGATCAGGTGCAGCGCTTCGCGGCGGCCGGCTGGGCGGCGACGCGCATCGACGGCCACGATCCGGCCGCCATCGCCGCCGCGCTCGAAGCGGCGAAGACATCCGACCGGCCGTCGTTGATCGCCTGCCGCACCACCATCGGATTCGGCGCGCCGACCAAGGGCGGCACCGAGAAGAGCCACGGCTCCGCGCTCGGCGCTGACGAGATCGCCGCCGCCCGCAAAAACTTAGGTTGGAGCGTGCCGGCCTTTGAGATTCCGCCGGCGATCCTGGCGCAATGGCGCGCCGCCGGCGAGCGCGGCCGGCCGGCGCGGCTCGCCTGGCAAAGCCGCCTCGCCGCCCTCGAGCCGCAAAAGCGCGCCGAGTTCGAGCGCCGCATCAGCGGCGCGCTGGCGCCGGAGAGGCTCGCGGCGGCGGTGCGCGCAGTAAAGGAACAGCTCGCGGAGGCGCCGAAGGAGATCGCGACCCGTTCCGCGTCGGAGTTCGCGCTCGAAGCCTTGAGCGCGGCGCTGCCGGAAATGGTCGGCGGCTCCGCCGATCTGACCGGCTCCAACAACACCCGCACGAAGGCGATGAAGGCGATGAGCGCGGCGGATTATTCCGGCCGCTTCATCCATTACGGCGTGCGCGAGCATGGCATGGCCGCCGCCATCAACGGCATGGCGCTGCACGGCGGCATTATTCCTTATTCCGGCACGTTCCTGGTGTTCTCCGATTATTGCCGGCCGGCCATCCGGCTAGCCGCGCTGATGAGCCAGCGCGTCATCCATGTGATGACGCACGACTCGATCGGGCTCGGCGAGGACGGCCCGACGCACCAGCCGGTCGAGCATCTGGCCGCGTTGCGCGCCATCCCCAACCTCAAAGTGTTCCGGCCGTGCGATGCGGTCGAGACGATCGAATGCTGGCAGCTGGCGCTGGAGACACACGGACCGAGCATGCTGGCTCTGACGCGGCAGAACGTGCCGCAACTACGGCAAGGGTTCGATGAGCGCAATCGTTGCGCGGGCGGCGCCTATGAGTTGATGGCGGCCGCAGACGGCGCAGCCACGGTGTCGCTGTTCGCCTCCGGATCGGAAGTCGCCATCGCGGTCGCGGCGCAGAAACTGCTGGCCGCTCGCGGCGTCGGGGCGCGGGTCGTTTCGGTGCCGTGCTTTGAACTGTTCTTCGCCGCGCCGGACGCGGAGCGCGCGGCGATCGTCGGCAAGGCCAAAGTCAACGTCGCGGTCGAAGCCGGCATCCGCCAGGGCTGGGACTCCATCATCGGTTCGGCCGGAGCCTTTGTCGGCATGACCGGGTTCGGCGCCAGCGCTCCCTATAAGGAGCTTTACCAACATTTTGGATTGACGCCGGACAAGGTCGCCGAGGCGGCCTTGGGGCGTCTTTAGAGCGTTCGTAGGAGGCCGGGAATGTCGGTTCGCGTAGCCATCAACGGATTCGGCCGCATCGGCCGCAATATCTTGCGCGCCGTCGTCGAGGCGGGACGCGAGAACGAGATGGAAGTCCTCGCCATCAACGATCTCGCCCCGGTCGAGACCAACGCGCACCTGCTCCGCTACAACTCGGTGCACGGCCGCTTCCCCGGCGAAGTCACGGTCAAGGGCGATACGATCAATTGCGGCAACGGCCCGATCAAGGTCACGGCGCTGAAGGACCCAGCGCAATTGCCGTGGAAGGAACTCGGCATCGACGTCGCGCTCGAATGCACCGGCATCTTCGCTTCCAAGGACAAGGCGTCGGCGCATCTGACTGCCGGCGCCAAGCGCGTTCTGATCTCGGCGCCGGCCGAAGGCGTCGACCTCACGGTGGTCTACGGCGTCAACCACGACAAGCTCGGCAAGACCCACACGATCGTCTCCAACGCCTCGTGCACGACCAATTGCCTGGCGCCGGTGGTCAAGGTGCTCAACGACGCCGTCGGCATCGACAAGGGCTTCATGACCACGGTGCACGCCTACACCAACGACCAGCCGACGCTCGATCAGGTGCACAAGGACCTGTACCGGGCGCGCGCGGCCGCGCTCAACATCATCCCGACCTCGACCGGCGCGGCCAAAGCGGTCGGCCTGGTGCTGCCGGAACTGGCCGGCCGGCTCGACGGCGTGGCGCTGCGCGTGCCGACGCCGAACGTCTCTGTCGTCGACTTCAAGTTCGTCGCCAAGCGCGCAACCTCAAAGGACGAGATCAATGCCGCGGTCAAACGCGCCGCCGGGCAAGAGCTCAAGGGCATTCTCGGCTACACCGACGCGCCCAATGTCTCCACCGACTTCAACCACGATCCGCATTCATCCGTCTTTCACATGGACCAGACCAAGGTGATCGACGGCACCTTGGTGCGGGTGATGGCGTGGTACGACAACGAATGGGGCTTCTCCAATCGTATGATCGACACCGCGGTGGCGATGGGCAAGCTTTCCTGATTTGGCTCCGGCACCGAGCCGTTCGTTAGCGCGTTCATGATCTCGTTCCGCACCCTCGACGACGCCGACGTGACAGGCAAACGCGTGCTCGTGCGCGTCGACCTCAACGTGCCGATGCAGAACGGCGAAGTGACGGACGTAAGCCGCATCAAAGCGGCGGCGCCGACCGTGACGGAGATCGCCGACAAGGGCGGCAAGGTCATTTTGCTCTCGCATTTCGGCCGCCCGAAAAATCGCAATCCGAAGGATTCGCTCAAGCCGGTCGCCGCCGCGGCCGCGCGCATCATCGGCCGGCCGGTCGGCTTTGCCGAGGACTGCATCGGCGAGGTCGCGGAGCAGGCCGTGGCCGCGCTGAAGCCCGGCGACATTCTTTGTTTGGAGAATACCCGCTTCCACGACGGCGAAGCGGCGAACGATCCGGCTTTCGTCGCGGCGCTGGCTCGGCTCGGCGACCTTTACGTCAACGATGCGTTTTCGGCCGCGCATCGGGCGAACGCATCCACCGAAGGCTTGGCGCATCAGCTGCCGGCCTATGCCGGACGCGCCATGCAGGCCGAGCTCGAGGCGCTCACGAAGGCGCTGCAGGCGCCGCAGCGCCCGGTCACGGCGATCGTCGGCGGCGCCAAGATTTCCACCAAGCTTGAGCTCCTCGGCAACCTGTTGAGCAAGGTCGAGACGCTGATCATCGGCGGCGGCATGGCGAACACCTTCCTGGCGGCGCAGGGCAAACCGGTCGGCAAGTCGCTGTGCGAGCGCGACCTTATCCCGACGGCGCGCGACATCCTGGCCGAGGCCAAGGCCGCCGGCCGCGAGATCGTGCTGCCGGTCGACGCGGTCGTCGCCGAAAAGCTCGCCGCGCACACGCCCTCGCGCGTCGTCGCGGCGGACGCGGTCGGCGCCGCCGACATGATCCTCGATATCGGACCGCGCAGCGTCGAGCATGTGGTCTCGGTGCTGGCCCGCACCAAAACGCTGGTCTGGAACGGCCCGTTCGGCGCCTTCGAAGTCGAGCCGTTCGACAACGGCACGGTCGAGGTGGCGGAAGCCGCGGCGGAACTCACCGACGCCGGCAAGCTTGTCAGCATCGCCGGCGGCGGCGACACCATCGCGGCGCTCAATGCCGCCGGCGTGACCGCGCGCTTGAGCTACGTCTCGACGGCGGGCGGCGCCTTTCTCGAATGGCTGGAAGGCAAGACGCTGCCCGGCGTCGAGGCGCTGAAAACCTCCCCCACTCGCGCCGCGACGCGCGGATGAGTGATAATGTGCCCCGAAACGTGCCCCAAATAACCCGACATCGTGGAGAGCCCCGATGAACCTCACCGAACTGAACAAGATCGCCGCGGCGATGGTCGCTCCCGGCCGCGGCATTTTGGCCGCCGACGAATCCTCCGGCACCATCAAGAAGCGCTTCGACGCCATCGGCGTCGAGTCGACGCCGGTGACGCGGCGCGACTACCGCGAAATGCTGTTCCGCAGCGCCGAGATGGCGAAATACATTTCCGGCGTCATTCTCTTCGACGAGACCATCCGGCAGAACGCCAATGACGGCACGCCCTTGGTCAAGCTGATCGAGAAGGCCGGCGCCATTCCCGGCATCAAGGTCGACAAAGGCACCAAACCGCTGCCCTTTTGTGCGAACGAAGTCGTCACCGACGGCCTCGACGGCCTGCGCGAGCGGCTTAAGGAATATCGCGGGCTCGGCGCCCGCTTCGCCAAATGGCGGGCGGTAATCGACATCGGCGAGCGCCACGTGATGCCGAGCTACACCTGCGTCAAGGCCAACGCCCATGCGCTGGCGCGCTACGCCGCGCTGTGCCAGGACGAAGACATCGTGCCGATCGTCGAGCCCGAAGTGCTGATGGACGGCAGCCACGACATCGAGCGCTGCGCCGAGGTCACCGCCTGGGTGCTCGAGGAAACTTTTCAGGAGCTGTTCCACAACCGCGTCGCGCTCGAAGCCATGGTGCTCAAGCCGAACATGGCGGTGCCCGGCAAGAAGTCGGGCAAGCGCGCCTCCGTCGCCGAAGTCGCGGAGAAGACGGTGCGCGTGCTCAAGGCTTGCGTGCCGGCGGCCGTGCCGGGCATCGCCTTCCTCTCCGGCGGCCAGTCCGACGAAGAGGCGACCGCGCATCTCGACGCCATCAACAAACTCGGCCCGCTGCCGTGGCGCGTGACCTTCTCCTACGGCCGCGCGCTGCAGGCGGCGCCGCAAAAGGCGTGGTCGGGCAAGGCGGAGAACGTCGCCGCGGCGCAACGCGCCTTCGGCCACCGCGCCATGATGAACGGCCTCGCCACGCTCGGCCAGTGGCAGGCCGACCTGGAACGGAAAGCCGCGTGACAGAAGAAAAATCCTCCCCCGCTGCGCGGGGGCGGATGCCGCCGCGGCTTTATCTGGTCACGCCGCCCGTGGGCGACGCGCAATCGTTGGCGCGCGAGCTTGCCGCGGCGCTCGCGGCCGGCGATGTCGCCGCGGTGCTGCTGCGCCTCGAACAAAGCGACGAACGCACGCTGATCAACCGCGCCAAGGACATTGCGGCCGTCGTCCAGCGCCGCGACATCGCGCTCCTCATCGACGGCCGTGCCGACATCGCCATCCGCGCCGGCGCCGACGGCGCGCATCTGACCGGGATCGCGGCGCTCACCGCCGCGCTCGGCACGCTCAAGCCCGACCGCATCGCCAGCGCCGGCGGCTTGCGCAGCCGTCATGATGCCATGCTCGCGGCCGAAGCTGGCGCCGACTACGTGATGTTCGGCGAACCCGACCGCGATAACCTCCGCCCAGCCTTCGACACCGTGCTGGAGCGGCTTAACTGGTGGGCGGAACTGTTCCAGTGCCCTTGCGTCGGCTACGCCGCAAACCTCGACGAAGTCGGCCCGCTGGTGCAAGCCGGCGCCGATTTCGTCGCGCTGGGTGATTGGATATGGACGAAAGCACCCGCCGCCGCGGTGGCGGCCGCCGCGAGCCGCTTGGCGCAGCCGGCCTAGAGCGGTGGCGCTGATGCGGAAAAAGCGCGCCATCAGCATAGCCGCCACGCTGGCGCTCGCGGCGATTCTCATCCCGCAGTGGCGTACTCCCGCCAGCAGCGCCGAACCCGACCTCGCTTATGCCGCGTATCAGCGCGGCTATTACCTCACCGCCTTCGGCCTGGCGACGCATCGCGCCGCGGCCGGCGACATGAAGGCGATGACGCTCCTTGGCGAACTTTATGCCAACGGCTTGGGCGTGCCGCAGAACGATAGCAAGGCGGACGAATGGTACCGGCTCGCCGCCGGCCGCGGCGACCGCGAGGCGATGTTCGCGCTGGCGATGTTCGCCCTGCGCGGCCGCGCCGGCCCGCGCAACCGCGACGCCGCCGCCAAATGGCTCGCCGCCGCCGCCAAGCTCGGCCACCCGCTCGCCGCCTATGACCTGGCGCTGCTCTATGTCGAGGGCCAATTGTTTCCGCAGGATTTCAAGCGCGCCGCCGAACTGCTGCGCATCGCGGCGCAGGCCGGCAACCCGCAAGCGCAATATGCGCTCGGCACCTTCTACAAGGAGGGCCGCGGCGTCGAAAAGGACATGCACGAAGCGGCGCGACTGTGGGGCTTGGCCGCGCTCGCCGACGATAGCGACGCGCAGGTCGAATATGCCATCGCGCTCTATAACGGCGACGGCGTTGCCAGGAACGAACAGGCCGCCGCGGCCTGGTTCCGCAGGGCGGCTCTGCGCGGCAGCGCCATTGCCCAGGACCGCCTCGCCCGCATTCTCGCCGAAGGCCGCGGCGCGCCGAAGAATCCGGTCGAAGCGACCAAGTGGCACCTGATCTCTAAGGCGCGCGGCGAGACCGATATCCCGCTCGACGACTTCGTCAACAGTCTCGACCCCGCCACCCGCGGCGCCGGCGAGAAAGCGGCAAAACCCTGGCTCGACGCGCTGAAGAAGCCGAAGCGGTGATGTGTCTCATCCTCCCCCGCAACGCGGGGGAGGGGGACCACACGCAGTGTGGTGGAGGGGGCGTCTGAAGCGAAGCGTGCGTTTTGGCCAACGCCCCTTCCACCATGCTTCGCATGGTCCCCCTCCCCCACTTGCGTGGGGGAGGATGAAGAGCGAACTGCGGCGCCATTCAGGCTGCGGCCGGTTCGGCTTCGCGCAGCGCGGTGATTTGCAGGAACAACTCGCGCGGATCGACCTCGGGATGATTGTCGGGCAACAAATCGAGCGCCATCGCCGAGATTTTCGCCAACAGTTCGTCGAGCGTCGGCGCGTCGGCCGCGGCGGGAATGTCGTCGCAATGCCCGCTCCAGACCGAGGCCTCGTCGTCCCAGGCGGCGGAAATCGTAAAGATCACCGGTTTCGACATGTTCGCTCCGTTGGCGACCGCACCGCCGTGAGGCGCAGGACAGCCGGCCACGCTTTTATCATATAATGCGCGTGCACGGGAGGCCGCATGAACGAGGCCAAGGCGCGCGGCGAGACCGATATCCCGCTCGACGACTTCGTCAACAGCCTCGACCCGACGACCCGCGCCGCCGGCGAGAAAGCCGCCAAGCCCCGGCTCGACGCGCTGAAGAAGCCGAAGTCGTAAAGCACGACGCGACGTGGGAGAGAAAGGCGGGTGTTTGGCTGCTTGCGCGGGAAAAGCTCGTGCGATTGAATGGCGATAGGGCGAGACCAATCCGGGCGCGTTCCGCCCCGCCGTCCTGCGCGCCGCCTTCCTTGGCCACGGTTTATGCCCACCATCGCGATCTTTTACGGCATTATCATTCAGATGTATTGGCGCGATCATCCGCCGCCGCACATCCACGTGCTCTACCAAGGTTTTGAAGCCATCGTGGAGATCGAGACCGGCGAGATCGCCGGCGGGCGGTTGCCGCGAAACGCCGCCCGAATCGTGCGCGAATGGGTGTTGCGCCGACGGACCGAACTGATGGATAACTGGCAGCGCGGCCGCCGCCGCCAAGCGTTTCTGCGCGTCGCCGGCCCCGATGAGGACCAATGATCGAGATCATGCACGTGGTGAAGGTCGAGAAGCTCGGCGGCTACCGGCTGCGGCTGCGCTTTTCCGACGGCAGCGAGGGCGAGCGCGATTTTTCCGACATCGTCGCCGAAGGCGGCGAGATGGTCGAGCCGCTGCGCGATCCTACGTTCTTCGCCCGCGTGTTCATCGAGTGCGGCGTGCTGGCCTGGCCCAACGGCTTCGATCTCAACTCCATCGCGCTGCACATGGAGATGAAGGAAAAGGGCCTGCTGCGGCAGACCGCGGCCGCCTGAGCCGGCGCGCGGGTGACGCGCCGAACCGCGCTAAACGGTGCGCCGAAGAATCCGGTCGAGGCGACCAATAGAGCATGATCCGGAAAATGCCTGCCCTCGGACTTGTTCCGAGGGTGGAGGCCGGTTTTCCGAAAAGATCATGCTCCACAAGATATTGGAGCATCAATCAATTCAATCTGAAGCGATTTGGCTCTAGCACCTGATCTCCAAGGCGCGCGGCGAGACCGACCTTCTCCTCGACGATTTCGTCAACAGCCTCGACCCCACCACTCGCGCCGCCGGCGAAAAAGCCGCCAAACCCTGGCTCGACGCGCTGCAGAAGCCGAAGGGGTGAGATGATTCCTCCACGCCCGCGGCGGGGCCGGCATGGCGACCTTCGCCGAGGCCGGCGTCTCCGACAAGCCGGCCGATGAGAATGTGGAGCCGAAGGCGGCGGGATAGTTGATTTGCAAAATCTCTCCTGGATTTGTCTTCCGCTTCACCGCCTGGGCCGACATGAGTTTGGACAAAGGTTCTGAAGGAGGTGGTAATTACTAGGGTAAAGCGTGTATGCTGCAAAAATACTACCGACCCGAGTTGGAATTTGCTTCAGAAGACAGAAATTGGTCTCCCCGATATTTCGACGCCCAAGCTCGGCGCCGATGATCCCTCACGACAGTTCTACAAATATTATGCAGGCTACTCTGAAGCTTTTGTTGAAGACGCGATCAGATTCTTGGGAGCATCAGCTGGACAAAGAATTTTGGACCCTTGGAACGGAGCGGGCACCACCACTACCGTTGCTGCGTCACGAAAACTCAATGCCTACGGTTACGACCTGAATCCCGCTCTCGTGGTAATTGCTAAAGCGCGCGCTATAGAACCTAATCGCGCTCGAGAACTGTTGCGGACACTCTGCACACATTTGAATGCGAAACACAACATTGAGGTAGGGCTCGATGCGGGCGATCCACTATTGCGATGGTTTAGGGTCTGGACTCACAACTTGATCCAATAGAGTGCACCGACGAGGGCTGCGGCGGCAAGGAAGTTTCGGGCGAGCTTGTCGTAGCGTGTGGCGATACGGCGCCAGTCCTTGATGCGGCAGAAGTAGTTTTCGATCTTGTGGCGCCGCCGGTAAAAGCGCTTCGGACAATAGGCTTTCTTGGTGGCGGTGCTGCGGCTGGGAATGACCGGCAAGGCGCCTTCATCTTTAATCTGCTGACGGACTTTCTCGCTGTCGTAGGCCTTGTCGGCAGTAACGGCCAGTGGCGGTCTGGGAGTGTCGAGCACGTCGCCAACGACTTGGCTGTCATGGACCTGGCCCCCCGTTACCGTGAAGTTCAGCGGGCGGCCTTTGCTGTCGACGATGGCGTGGATTTTCGTCGAGCGGCCGCCGCGGCTGATGCCGATCGCCTGCTTTTGCTCCCCCCTTTTGCGCCGCTGGCCGCACGATGGGCTTTCACAATCGTGGAGTCGATCAGATACAGACTGTCGCGCGATTTCGCCGCCAGCGTATCGAAAATCCGCTTCCAAATGCCGCGTCGAGACCACCGGTTGAAGCGATTATAGACCGTGGTGTAGGGCCCATAGCGTTCCGGCAGATCGCGCCAGGGCATCCCGGTGCGCAGCACGTAAAATATCGCGTTCATGATCTTGCGATCATCGGCGCGCGCGCTCTTGCAACTCTTCGGCATCAACGGCTCCAGAAGAGCCCCATTCGTCATCGCTCAAATCAAATCGCATGATCCACCTCCGACCACGGTAAATCACGTTCGCCCTTGATTTTCAATAAGCTATCTGGGTACAGACCCTAGTGAACGGTCCGTTGGTGTAATAAGAGGTATAGAGGAATTACTTCGCTCAAGGAGCCAAGCTGGACAATCTCAATCGGGATCAATCAATCTTATTCCGATGAGTGCGCTCTTTTGTATTCAATTATGTTTCGCGTAACGGCACGGTGTCGCAACGCGAAGATTACCGCTATCGCAAGATGCATTCCGCCGAGGATTTCTTTTGGAAGCGAATTTGATATCAGACTATTTCCAATCAAGAATGGATTGTGAAACCTATCAATACCCTAAAATCAACACTGGTTCGTCATTGGCACTCAGAGGGCTCAAACAAGGAGCCATTGAGCTCACCATTACGTCACCGCCCTACTGCACCAGAATCGATTATGCCGTTGCGACGTCGATCGAACTCGCATTGTTATCACGGAACTATCCACTCAATTTTTCGCTACTACGAACGCAACTAATCGGAACGACTATAAGGAAGCGACGCGATCGCTTCTTGTGAATGGGGGCGATCGTGCAATGAGTTTCTTGTCGCTGTACGAAACCACCACTCCAAGGCCTCAGCAACGTATTATCTGCGGTAACTACACCAATTACTTTTCGCAGATATTCGCCTCACTTGAAGAGATCACCAGAGTGACAACAAGAGGTGGATACGCAGTCATCGTGGTTCAGGATTCCTACTACAAGGAAGCTCGGTTGAACCTCGGTTCGGTTATCTCTGAAATGTTGTTCCATTATGGCTGGACGCTCCAGTACAAACGCAGTTTTGTGGTCGGAGTATCCTTCACTCATTTAAATCCTAACGGGCGGCTTTATTTCAAGGGAGCGCCGCCGGTCGAAAACGCGCTATTCTTCATGAGGGGATGAAAATGGAACGCGTATCCACTGATTATACAGTTTCCGATTACTGCGCCGCAATGCAACGTGGCGAAATTATTGTAAATCGAGAGTACCAACGCAGCGAGCGTGTTTGGCCAGATATCGCCAGATCCTTTCTCATCGAAACAATGCTTCTTGGTTTCCCAATGCCAAAAATGTATTTGTATTCGGTTGTGGATTTGAAGAAAAGAAAGACTGTTAAAGAGATCGTGGATGGGCAGCAACGTAGCATGGCGATCAAAGAGTTTTTTGACGATAAATTCGTTTTGTCGCGAAAGTTAGAGACAGAGGATTTCAGTGGCAAGAAATTTTCGGAATTAGACGACGAATGGCAGCGAAAATTCATAACTTACGCGATATCGGCTGATTTGTTTGTATCTGCTACTGACGAGGAAGTGCGTGAAACCTTTCGACGAATGAACTCTTACACGATTCCGCTTAATCCCGAGGAGCAACGACACGCCGAATTTCAAGGAGCTTTCAAGTGGTTCGTTCACCGAGTTTTTGCGAGATCGTTCACGCACTAAAATTTGGAGTCAGAACGACGAACAAGAAGGCCCTTTATCACCTATACCGCGATTTTGACGAGTCGTTCCCTGATGAGAACAAAATGCAGAGATACATGGACTATGGCTTTGCGTTCATTGCCGAATTGAAAAATATTCACAACACAAATTTGATGAATGGCCTGCACCCGGTTCGGTTGACACCCGCCTAAGCTAAACCCGACTGCATCTCGAACTCCATGGGGCTTCTGTAGCCGATTGTCGAGTGCCGGCGTTTAGCATTGTAGAAGCACTCGATGTAATCGAACACGTCAGCCTTGGCTTCATCACGCGTCCGATAGGTCTTGCGTGCCGTACGCTCGGTCTTCAGCGACGAGAAGAAGCTCTCCATTGCCGCGTTGTCCCAGACATTGCCCGAGCGGCTCATCGAGCAGACGATGCCATGATCGGCCATCAGCTTCTGGAACTGCTCGCTGGTGTATTGGCTGCCGCGATCGGAGTGATGCAGCAGCGCATCGGGCTTGCCCCGGCGCCAGATCGCCATCACCAGGGCGTCGGTGACGAGCTGTGCCGTCATCTGTGCGCTCATCGACCAGCCGACCACGCGGCGTGAGAACAGATCGATGACGACCGCCACATAGAGCCAACCTTCCGCGGTCCACACATAGGTGAAGTCAGCGATCCATTTGCGGTTGGCAGCAGCTGCCGCGAAGCTGCGGTCGAGTACGTTGGGAGCGACGGCGGCGACCTGCCGCTCACCCAGATCGGGCGGCAGCCGACGCCGTCGCGGACGGGCTTTGAGAGCCTGTAAGCGCATCAATCGCTCGATCCGATGCAGACCACACGAGAAGCCTTCCGCCAGCAGGTCGTGCCACACCCGCCTGGCGCCATAGGTTCGATCGCTGGCAAGGAAGCTTGTCCGGACCTTGGCGCCCAGCTCTTCATCGCTACGGCTGCGCCGACTGCGCGGTCGTGTCAGCCAGGCATAGAACCCACCCCGCGAGACACCGAGCGCCCCGCACAACCAATCCGCCGGCCAGATCCCCCGGTGCTTCGCAATGAAACCGAACTTCACGTCGATTCCTTCGCGAAGTAGGCCGCGGCTTTTTTTAGGATGTCGCGTTCGGCCTTCAGCTTGATCACCTCGCGCGTGAGCCGCGCGATCTCCAGCTGCTCGGGCTTCATCTGACCCTGGCCGGGGAAGGCATGCTGCGGATCGTCCGCAAATGCCTTCACCCAGTTGCGCAGCTGCGTCGGATGCACCTTCAGGTCTTCGGATGCCTGCGCATACGACACCCCGCGATCCCTGATCAGCCGCACCGCCTCAAGCTTGAACTCCCGCGTAAACCTTCGTCTCTCCATGACTTCACCTCCGGTTCCATAAAAACACCTAACTCGGTGTCTTCGGAACCAGGTGCAGGAGAGGTGGTCCCACCTTACGGGACAGAATGGCGGCTTGGCTAAGGTGGATTCTGGGTTCGATTACGCCGCCAATTTCTCCTCGTTTGCCTGCGTAGCATAGACCTCGTCGGGCGTCCTGCCGCCGAAGACCGAGTGGGGTCGATCGGCATTGTAGTAGCCGATCCACCGACCGATCCCTGTTCGTGCCTCACTGCCGGTCTCGAAGGCATTGAGGTAGACGCACTCGTACTTCAACGATCGCCATAACCGCTCGATGAAGACGTTGTCCATCCAGCGGCCACGGCCGTCCATCGAGATGCGGATGTCGGCAGCCTTTAAGGTGTTGGTGAAGGTAAAGCTGGTGAACTGCGAGCCCTGATCGGTATTGAAGATCTCAGGTCTGCCGAAGCGGACCATCGCCTCCGCCAGCGCCGCGACGCAGAAGTCAGCATCCATCGTGTTCGATAACCTCCATGCCAGAACCTTGCGGCTGAACCAGTCCATGACCGCGACCAGGTATAGGAAGCCTCTGCGCATCGGGATGTAGGTCACGTCTGCGCACCAGACTTGGTTGGGCCGGTCGATGGTCAGATGGCGAAGCAGGTATGGCCATGTCCGGTGCTGCGGATGCCGCTCGCTGGTCTTCGGGCGTTGGTAGATCGGCGCCAAGCCCATCTTGGTCATCAGTCGACGGACACGATGGCGCCCGACACAGCAGCCGTTGCGGCGCAGATGCCGTACCATCTGCCGCGAGCCGTACCACGGTGTCTCGAGGAACTGCTCGTCGATGAGACGCATCAACACCAGCGTCGCTTCGTTCTCCGCCGTCGGCTTACGATAGAATGTCGAGCGACTGATCGACGCCAGCTCGCACTGGCGTACGATCGAGAGCCGTGGATGACCGGGGTCGATCATCGTCTTCCTCCGATCCAGGCTCAGCGATCGAAGGCTTTCGACAAAAAATCCCGTTCCACCACCAGCTGACCAATCTTGGCATGAAGCTTCGTCAGCTCGGCGTCGCGGTTCTGTTCGCGCGCGCTGCCCTTCTCGTCGAACACCTTGGCCAGCTTCTCCACCGCCTCACGCTTCCAGGCAGCAATCTGGGTCGGGTGCAGTTCGTGCTTGCTCGCCAGTTCTGCGACCGTTTCGTGGCCCTTGATCGCCTCGAGCGCCACCTTGGCTTTGAACTCAGCCGAAAACCGTCTCCGCGTCCTCATGATGGTTCGTCCTCTGTATCGGCGAATCCACCTTAACCGGCTGTCTTAGGAAGTGGGACCACCTCTCGGCGCGCGCTCCGCAAGCTGTTCAATCTCCGTTTATTAGCCGAGTCTTTGTCCCATCCACATGATGGAGATCATGATCAAACCGCCACATACGTTGCAATAGAAATTGCAAACCTGTGGAGCTGTTTTGTTCGAGAGCACTTTCTGTCTTGTGCTGTCTGGAATGCTCGGACAAGTGCTGGACAGGGCACTACATTCGGAGTTGCACTTCCGCGAAACGGTCGTGATGCAACCCTTTTGGCGTTACAGGTTGTTGATCCAGGAAAATATAGGATGGTCCGCACTCGACGGTCTCTTCGCAGGCGTGACGAGCCAAACTGGTTTGAGCCTGCTGTCATTTTGAGACTCGGGCGCGCCCTAGGTTGGAGCATTCTGCCGAACATCGTCGCCGCTGTTTCTTATCCAACAACAGTATTTCGTGACCTGCCGACAGTCAGAAATTTCTATGCCCATCGCTCAAGTGAGACGGCTTTGAGAGTAAAGAATCTTTCTCGGGGAAGTTACGGCATGGTCATTTCCCATCCAAATGAGTTCACCATGCTGCAGTGGCCGGGCCGAACACAAAACGTTCTCGCCGAATGGGCAGATGATCTCTCAGAAGTGTGCACAGCAATGTGTGCCTGAAAAGAACGACCGGGACCTAAATCGTAGGCCGCTCGCGCGCTTTGCGGGGAATCATGGGCTTCCTGACCGTCATGCCCGCCCTTGTGGCGGGCATCCACGTCTTTTTCAAGCGACCGGGCAGCAAGACGTGGATGGCCGGGACGTTGGCGAGCGAAGCGACGCCATTCTTCGAATGGGCTATGCCCGGCCATGACGAATGACGGTGCCTCACCCTGAGGTGCTCGCCGATGAAGCCGGCGAGCCTCGAAGGGCGACAGCCGCGGCTGCCGGGCCTTCATCCTTCGAGGCTCGCGGCTCTGCCGCTCGCACCTCAGGATGAGGGGAGAAGGGGCGATTGTCTGCCTCTTGACAATTCCTCTCAGCCATGGCAATATCCTCCTACGCTAAGGTTCAAGGGGTAGCCGTCATGGCAAAACGTCCTAAGCCCGTCCCGCAGATGACCACGGCCCAATTTGAGGCCCGTTTCCCGATTGGGGACGACGAAGCTTGCCAGCGGTACTTGATCGCCCGCCGCTGGCCGGAAGGCGTCCAGTGCCCGCGCTGTGGCAATAAGGACCTGTACGACGCCTCCAGCTACAAGCCGTTTCATTGGCTCTGCAAAGCCTGTGATCCGAACGGCTATCGGTTCTCGCTGCTGGTCGGGACGATCTTCGAGAACACTAAGAAGCCTCTGCGCGACTGGTTCCGGGTCGCCCATTTCATGTTCGCCAGCAAGAAGGGTATGAGCGCCCTCCAAATCCAACGCATGATGGGCTTCGGCTGCTACGAGACGGCCCATTCTATGTGCCACAAAATCCGAGCAGCATTGATCGCGCCGGAAACGAAGCTTGGTGGCATTGTCGAGGTTGACGAGACTTGGATCGGCGGCAAGGACAAGAACCGCCACTGGAACAAGAGAAGCGGCAAGCGCGGCGTTGCCGCCGACAAGACGCCTGTTATCGGGGCCGTGGAACGCCAAGGCAATGTCGTCGCCCGCGTCCTGAAAAACGTTGATGGTACGAGCGTAGCAAGATTTGTCAGAGAAGCCGTGTCCGAAAAAGTTAGCCTGCTCGCTACGGATTCGTGGCCCGGATACGTTGATCTGCCTGCAACGCTTCCTCACGCGATGGTTGACCACAGCAAAAAGCAATACGTGATCGGCGCCGTTCACACCAACACGATTGAAGGCTTCTGGTCGCTGTTCAAGCGCGGCGTGGTCGGCACGTTCCACAAAATGTCGGCTAAGTACATGCCGCTTTACGTTGCCGAGTTTCAGTTCCGCCATAACAACCGCTTCAATCCCGACATGTTCGGGACGGCGATAGCAGGCTGCTGAGGCGTGGTCACTGGCATCCGTCTCAGCTAAACGGAAACGAAGCCAGCGAATCGAAACAATTGGAGTTGCCATTACGATTTTCTCCCAAGGCGGCGCATGATTTTTATCGTCAAAAGAATTGATGCAAGCCACGCTATAAGAAGGGGAGATATGTCATGATTCCTGATTTGCCCGGATGGGATTCCCTGCCCGCAGTCACCCGCTATCATGGTTGGGCCGAAATGGCGGGAATTGTATTCGTGGCGTTGCTCGTAGTGGCGGAAATCGTCGCTTACAAATACGGGCATCGCAAAGACCATCTGGCCGAGCAGCAGCAAATAGCCACTAATCAGCGCCACGATGAGGAGATGGCGCGGCTTCATTTGGATGCCGCGCAAGCAAATGAACGAGCCGCTGGGTTGGCACTTGCCTTAGAGCGGGAGCACGAAAGAATTTCGAACCGAAAACCAGAAGAATGGCAAATCAAACTTCTGACCGAAGCCTCATTTCCCGGATATACGCGACATAACCTACCGCCGCCGGGATATAAACCGTTCCCAATTTTTGATGTCGCGTATTTGACGGGCGACACCGAAGCTGAATTTTTCGCATACCGATTGTATTCCAGACTCTCCAATCGAATAACGCTCGTACCCCTCCGTGTATATGACCAAGTTCGCCAGTTAGACCCGTCTGGCATCGAATATTTTGACCCTGACGGAGAAACCGGAGGATTCGCGGAGGTTATGAAAAAGGCTTTTCCCGACGCCGTATTCAGAGCCAAAGACTGGCTGTACAGAGAAAACAGTGGTAGCCATCCTACCCTGTATATCTGGCGCAAGCCGCTGTGACGCTTCCTCAATAAAGAAGGCCAGCCAGCAGCACGGCCAGAAGCGCCAGCTTCCACAAGTCCAGCTTGATCTCTAGGCACACCTCCCGCCTCCGCCTTTTCCAGCGGAGGGTAAGGGTGACAGTCATGGCTGACTAATTCGTCTCCGTTCCGGCGGGCCGTGTCACCGGATCGTCCTACCCTTGGCGACCTACCGTTGTCAAGAGGCAGACAATCGCCGGAGAAGGGCTGTCACAGTTCTATTGACAAGGTGTCTCCGTTTCGGTTAAAAGATGCGAATCTCGCTCGTTCGAGGGGCGTCACCGGTGACGTACCGACGGCGGAGCGAGATGCGGTTCCCGCGAGCGGGGCTCGTAACCCTGCAGCCGGGCGACTCCGGGCATCGTCCCGGCCGGCACCATGACCGGTCCGCGAGGTGCTCGCTGCACTGGCGCCGGGGAGGGTCCTCCCGTTCGCACCCGGTAATTCCAGGAAGCGCGGCCCGGAGATGAGCCGAGCAATCGGCGAAGTGCCGCAGTGGAGCGCCGGAAGGCGAGCGCGCCCCGACTTTTGGCGCGCTTCCGCGCGAAGCAGATAGGTTGCGCAGACTGCGTACACTTGTCTGCGATGGACGCGGACATTGGTTGGATGCGCCTTTCGGCGCTCCGCTCCCTCTTTCTTGCGCATGATCTTGTCCGAAAACCGGACACCACTTTTCGGGATCATGCGTGAGCCGGGGGCGAGTCTAAAAGAGTCGTGTTGTCGTGGTGGTAGGCAAACCTCGGACGTCGAGTGCGTCGCGAGAACGAGATTTTTTTTACCCTCTCCCACCGAACTCGGGTGTTCCCGAGTTCGGCAATATTAAGTGGCCAAAGTCGGAAACATCCGACTTCGGGCGTGGGAGAGGGTGCTGAGTGAGCGTTAGCGAACGAAGCGGGTGAGGGGTTGCGTGCAGGGCGCAACCCGAAATTCCCCTCACCCGGCTCGCTCGCGCTTTCGCGCGACCTCGCCACCCTCTGCCACAAGGGGAGAGGGGAAAGGTAACGCCGTCACCCCAACCCCCTCCCCGCTTTCGTGGGAAGGATGAAAACGCCGCGCACTTGACGGCGCCGCAGATTGCACCGTACCGCAGGCCTCCATGCCGCACCGCTCCGCGATCCTCAACGTCATGATCAAGGCCGCCTACCGCGCCGGCCGCAGCCTCAAGCGCGATCTCGGCGAGGTCGAGAACCTGCAGGTGTCGCTGAAGGGGCCGCGCAATTTCGTCACCGCGGCCGACCGCCGCGCCGAAGAGATCGTGCGCGAGGAGCTTGCCAAGGCGCGGCCGGATTACGGCTTCCTTGGCGAGGAAGGCGGCGCGCGCCCCGGCGCCGATACGAGCCATCGCTGGATCGTCGATCCGCTCGACGGCACCACCAATTTTCTGCACGGCATCCCGCATTTCGCTGTCTCGATCGCGCTGGAAAGGAACGGCGCCATTGTCGCGGCGCTGACGTTCAACCCGGCAAACGACGAGCTGTTCGTCGCCGAACGCGGCAAGGGCGCCTTTCTCAACGACCGCCGCATCCGCGTTGCCGCGCGAAAACGGCTCGCCGAGGCGGTGGTGGCCTGCGGCCTGCCGCATCTCGGCCGCGGCGACCTTAAGCTCGCGCGGCATGAGATCGCCGCCGCGCAGCAGCATTTCGCCGGACTGCGCCGCTATGGCGCCGCCACGCTCGATCTGGCCTGGATCGCCGCCGGCCGGCTCGACGCCTATTGGGAGCGCGATCTGTCGCCCTGGGACCTCGCCGCCGGCACGCTGCTCGTGCGCGAAGCCGGCGGCTTTGTCACCGATCTCGACGGTGGCGACGCCGTTCTGGCAAAGGGCCAAGTCGCCGCCGGCAACGACACCATGCACCGCGAGCTCATTCGGCTGCTCAAGGAGGCCGGCAAAGAGGCCGAAAAGGAAGCCGCCAAGGAACCCAGCACGCAGGCCGCAACGTCGTGACTGGCCCGCCGTTTGGCCGCAGGTTCCGCCATCACCCTGCCGCAAATCGTGCCGCAGGGTCCGACACCTGGATTGCTTCGTCGCGGAGCAATCCAGCGGGAACAACGGCCGGCGAATCATACATTTTTCTTACGCGCCCGCTATGCCATATTGCCGCGAATCTCAGGCGCTAAGCTAAAGCCGATGGCAAGCAACGCCCTCGAACAAGTCAAGCTCGGCTCGCCCCGCATCTTTCTGGTGCGGATGCTGGTGTTCCTGATTCTTTGCGGCTTGATCGCGTTCGTGCTGCAGCGGCAAATCCTCAACGCCTTCATGGCCAATCCCTGGCTCAACGGCTTGATCGTCGGCGTATTGTTGGTCGGCATCGTCCTGTCGTTCCATCGCGTCATCCGGCTGTTTCCGGAAGTCGCCTGGGTCAACAGCTTCCGCCGCGCCGATCCGGGGCTGGCGGTGGCGCGCGAGCCGACGCTGCTCGCTCCGATCGCCGCCATGCTCGGCGGCGAGCGGGTCGGCCGCGTCGCCATCTCGGCGCAGACCATGCGGGCTTTTCTCGACTCGCTGGGCACGCGGCTCGACGAGGCGCGCGATATTTCCCGCTACCTGACCGGGCTCCTGGTGTTCCTCGGGCTGCTCGGCACGTTCTGGGGCCTGATCGAGACGGTCGGCTCGGTCGGCGGCATCATCAACAACCTCAATGTCGGCGGCGACGCCGATACGGTGTTCAACACGCTGAAGGAGGGTCTCGCGGCGCCGCTCGGCGGCATGGGCATCTCGTTCTCGTCGTCGCTGTTCGGGCTGGCCGGTTCGCTGGTGCTCGGCTTTCTCGACCTGCAGACGAGCCAGGCGCAGAACCGCTTCTACACCAATTTCGAGGATTGGCTGGCGACCACGGTGCAGGACCTCGGCGCCGAGGGAAGCGGCGCCGCCGCGGCGCTACCGGCCGGCATCATGGACACGCTCGACCGGCTGCGGGCCTCGATCGGCGACGCCGGGTCGGGCAAGGCGACCACCGCGGCGATGGCCAATCTCGCCGAAGCGATCCAGGGCCTGGTGCAGCACATGCGCGCCGAGCAGCAGATGATCCGCGACTGGGCCGACGCGCAGGCCAAGCTCAACAACGACATCCGGCGTTTCATGGAAATCCTGTCGCGCGCATCGGTCGACTGAAGGACTATGAGATAGGCGCAAGGAGTTAGGCGCAAGTCATGGCGCTCCCCCGCAGCCGCCGCGACAGCGGCATGAATTACTGGCCGGGCTTCGTCGACGCGCTGTCGACGCTGATCCTGTCGATCATCTTTTTGCTCACCGTATTCATGGTGGCGCAGTTCTTTCTGTCGCAGGAAGTCGCCGGCAAGGATACCGCGCTGGCGCGCCTCAACGCGCAGATCTCGCGGCTGTCAGACCTACTTTCGCTGGAGCGGACCGGCAAGGTCAGCCTCGAGGACGAGGTGGCGCAGTTGCGCGCCTCGCTGTCGGCGGCCGAGGGCGAACGCGACCGGCTGCGCGGCGCCGCCACGGGAAACCAGAACGCCGGCCCAGGGCCGGGCCAGGTCAGTCAACTCAACTCGCAGATCGATCTGCAGAAGGCGGCGACGGCGCGCGCCATCGCCCAGATCGAAAATCTCAATCAGCAGATCAGCGCGCTGCGCCGGCAGATCGGCGCGCTCGAGGACGCGCTCGGCGCCTCGGAGAAAAAGGAAAAAAACGCCCAGCTGCACATCGCCGACCTCGGCCAGCGCCTCAACGTCGCGCTGGCGCAGCGGGTGCAGGAATTGTCGCGCTATCGCTCGGATTTCTTCGGCAAGCTGCGCGAAATCCTCGGCAACCGCCCGGACATCCGCGTCGTCGGCGACCGCTTCGTGTTCCAATCGGAAGTGTTCTTCGATTCCGGCGCCGCGGTGCTGCGGCCGGAAGGCCGCGCCGAGCTCGACAAGCTGGCGACGGCCGTGCTGGAGTTGGAAAAGCAGATTCCCTCGGAGATCAATTGGGTGCTGCGCGTCGACGGCCACACCGACACCCGCCAGCTTTCCGCCACCTCGCCATTCAAGACCAACTGGGAGCTGTCCGCCGCCCGCGCCATTTCGGTGGTGCAATACCTGATCGGCAAGGGCGTCTCGCCGCAGCGCCTGGTCGCCGCCGGCTTCGGCGAGTTCCAGCCGATCGATCCCGGCACCACCGAGGAGGCGTTCAGCCGCAATCGCCGCATCGAGCTGAAGTTGACGGAGCGCTGAGGCGTGCGGCTGCGCCGCTACGACCCGCGCGACGAGGCCGCCGCCATCGCGCTGTGGCTGCGCAGCTGGCAGGCGGCCTATCCGCAGCTCGATTTTGCCGCGCGGCTCGACTGGTGGCGGCAACGCTGGCGCACCGAGCTGGTGCCGGCGGCCGCGATCGTCGTCGCCGAGGTCGACGGCGACATGATCGGCTTCGTCACCGTCGATCCGCGCACGCATTATCTCGACCAGCTCGTGGTGGCACCGCCGCGCTGGAGAGCCGGCGTCGGCGCCGCGCTGATCGCCGAAGCCAAACGCCTGTCGCCAACAGGCCTCGATCTCGACGTCAACACCGACAACACCCGCGCCATCCGCTTCTACGGCAAGGAAGGCTTTGTCGTCAGCGGCGGCGGCGTCAATCCGATCTCCGGCAAGCCGGTGCATCGCATGAGCTGGCGGCCTTAAAGCGGCTTGCGTCGCTTTTTTTGGCGCCGCAACGCATCAGCGCTTAGGGCAAGATGCCGCATCAGGGCGAGCCGGCCAGCGACTGCGCCATGGCCGCATCGAAGTGTTTGGAATCTACCTTGAGATAGGCGAGCTTTTCATCGGCGATCACCACCGCCTCGGCGACGCCCGGCACCTGCCGCAGCTTAGCGGCGAGACCGGCGGCATCGCCGGTGCGGCCGTCTGCAATCGGGACCAGCCGCGTCGTCAGATAGCTCGGTTGCGCCATGGTGGCCGCCGCCAAGAGCCAGATGAGCGCAATCACCGCCGTCAGGGCAAAAACGCCGGCACTGCCCGCGTGCTGGTGCGCCCAGCCGCCGACGACGCCGCCGACGAAAATGCCGAGGAACTGCAAGCTCGAATAAAGACCCATGGCGGTGCCCTTGGCGTCGGGCGGCGCCGCCTTGGTGATGAGCGACGGCAGGCTCGCCTCCATCACATTGAAGGCCGAGAAGAAGATGACAAGCGCAGCCAGCAAGATCAATAAATTGCCGGCGCCGAAATAGAGCATGATCTGGCTGACGACGAGCGCGGCGACCGCGCTCACGAATACGCCCTTCATGCGACGATACTTCTCGGCCACGATGATTGCCGGCACCATCACGGCCACGGAAACGAGAAGCACCGGCAGGTAGACGAACCACTGATCGTGGACCGGCACGTCCAGCGTGCGGCGCAGCAGGCCGGGCACCACCAGGAAGCTCGCCGTCAGCATGGCGTGCAGCGCAAATATGCCGAAATCGAGTCGCAACAGCTCCTTGTTCCGCAACACCGCGCCGATCAATGCCGGCACCGCCTCGGCATCGCGATGCACGCGCACGCGGCGCGGATTGGGGACGACGAACTCGGTGATCACAATACCGACCAGCGCCAGCCCCACCATCAGCCAGAAGATGCCGCTGACGCCGACGAAATTCGCAATGATCGGTCCAGCCACGAGCGCGATCATGAAGGAGGCGCCGATGGTGATCCCGACCGTTGCCATCGCCTTGGTGCGGTTTTCCTCCGTCGTCAGATCGGCCACCAGCGCCAGGATCACGGAGCCGACGGCACCCGTGCCCTGCAGCGCGCGGCCGACGATCACGCCGCCAATCGAGGTGGAGACCGCCGCCACCGCGCTGCCGATGCCGAACAGGATTAGCCCGAAGACGATCATGACCTTGCGTCCCACCCTGTCCGACAAGAGACCGAATGGAATCTGCAGGAGCCCCTGAGTCAGTCCATAAATGCCCAGCGCCTCCCCGATCAGGTAGGGATTTGCGCCCGAGAGGTTGCGGGCATAGGCCGCAAACACCGGATAGATCATGAACAGGCCGAGAAGCCTGACGGAGAAGACTGCCGCGAGAGAGCCGGCAGCTCGGAATTCTTGTCTTTCCATCGTATCCGTTCCCAGAATGAAGGCTGCTGCCCGTGAGGCGACATCGGAAGCCGTTCGCCGAGGTCGAGCACGATTGCGAAGGCCGCCCACCGATCGGTCGACGGCCCGTAGATCCATATCGCCAGCCTTTGCGGTGCCTTCCTGAACGCCCCAAGCTCGTCGGAGCCGGCTTGCAATCAGGATTGCGCACCAAACTTAATAGCGATAACGCCCAGACAATGCCCCGCGGCACTGATGCGGGTCAATTGCGGCGGCTTGCCGCCGCCGGCGGGCTCCTGCTATAGAGCCGCCAAATTCAACGCAAAGTCAGGCGACCCGCTCGCCTGGTGGAACAAGGACATGAAACCCGACACTCACCCCGATTACCACCTCGTCAAGGTGGTCATGACCGACGGCACGGAATTCACCACCCGCACCACCTGGGGCAAGCCCGGCGATACGCTTCATCTCGATGTCGACCCGAAGTCGCATCCGGCCTGGACCGGCGGCCAGCAGCACCTTGTCGACCGCGGCGGTCGCGTGTCGCGCTTCCAGAAAAAGTTCGAGGGCTTCCTCAAGAAGTAGCCGGCCGCGACCGTACCGGTTGCGGAGTGCTGGAATCCGCGACGTTTGGCGGTGGCGCCTTCAGGCGGTTCTGCAGCCAATAAGCTCCGATAAGAAGCTTCGGGTCTTCGATCGACCGGTCAGCAAGCCGATCGAACAGCTGCTCGATCGCGAGCTGCACGATCTTGATGTCTTCGTCGTCGACGCCGCCGCCCCTTCCGATCCTGTTTGCATCGGTGACCTCGGCAAAATACAGGAACACGCGCTCGGACGTGCCTACCGGCGAGGGAAAGAATCTACTGATCAATTGCGGCTGTCGGATTTGATATCCGGTCTCCTCGAAGGTCTCGCGAATTGCGGCCGCTTCCGGCGTCTCATTCGCATCGACCACTCCCGCAACCGTTTCGGTGAGCCAGCCGTCGGTCGTCGAACGATCGTCGCGACGGCGGCCCACTAAGGCGGCCACCCGGAACTGCTCGACCAGCACGACCGATTGCATTTCCACGTTCAGCAGCAGGACCGCGATCGAATCGCCTCGTTCGAACACCAAGCGTCTTTGGCCGGCGCTCATCGCGCCGTCGATTTTCTCGTGTGCGACCAGAAACTCGTCAATCTTGAAGAAATCGTCGAAGACACGGCGTTGCCGCTCAATGACGGCCCTGCCCGACATTATCGCCTCCGGTTATGGACCTATTGCGCGCGGCGACTGCGCCCGAGATGGCGCCGAAGTTCGAAGCGGCCCTCAGAGCCCGTCCTGCTCGAATGCCGCCTTCAGGAGCCCGAGCTGGCGCTCGACCGGGTTGCTCACCGCCACATTGAACGGCGGCGGAGCGTGCATCGTCGCGTCGAGCCGGCGCACTTCGGCCTGCAGCCTGGTCGAGCGCGCGATCAGTTCCTGAAGCTTGGCCGGCAACAGCGCGATTGATTTTGCGTCGCCGGGGTCGCAGGCCGCGAGCCTGACCTTGCTCTTTTCCTTGTTAGCCTGCGCCAGCGTCATTTCGCCTTCCTTGACGGCCCGGTGCAGCAGCAGCCAGGAGGCGAGTTGCATTAACCGCGTGGTCAGCCGCATGCTCTCGGTCGCATAGACCAAAGTCGCGGCGCGTTCGAGTTTCTTGGATTCCAGCCGACCCGCGCCGTCGAGATAGCTCGCCGTTTCCTCGACCAACGCCATTCCGTCGCGAAACAGGGTCGCAAAAACCTGGGAATTCGCAAGCCGCTCGCTGAAAGATACCGCGCCGGCTTCACTCGCACGCTTCTCGGACATGGGTACGCCTCACACGGCGACAGCATCGCTCGGCGCGGCGCCTGAGTCCAGCGGCCGAAGCCGCCAAGCCGCCGACATAGTTGCCGGCGCAGGCCTTGGATGGCGCGGATCGAGGATAAAGCGGCTGAATAATAAAAAGGAGCCGCCGTCGCCGGCGGCTCAAAGTGATAACAGGGAGGCGTCAAACAGAGTGGACAGGAGCCACTCGATGTCCAGAAGATGGACGATAACCGTAATGAAGGAGAAAGCTTAACCAAAGGTTAACAAATCGCCGAAAGTTACCAAATCTTTTTCCAATTTTACTGGAGGTTGTCATTCCGGGCTCCTCGCTGCGCCCAGCCCCGGAATGGCGGGCCAGGCCGTTCACTTCTTGAAAAACCTATCCGCTGCGGTTTGCGAAGCGCGTTTTCTGGCCATCTCGACTTCAAGCCGCGCGATCTCGTCCTTGAGCAAGCCGACCCGGTCGGCGAGCTCTCCGACCGAGAGCAGCGATAGATCCTGCCCCATCTCGTGCGTGATCTTTTTCTTCGGCAGATCGTCGGGGTCGATCGCTGACATTTTGGCCTCCTTCGACCTTAAAATTTTATCGACGGCAGCGGCAGTTGTCACATCTCAAGCATGCCTCTAAGAAAGTCGCCACACTCGCTGGACGGAGGTATCCGATGGCCGCGCTACCCGCCCATATGACCGTCATTGCGATCCGAACCCCCGGCGGACCGGATGTCTTGACGGCGGAGCAGCGCCCGGTGCCCAAGCCGGGCGACGGTGAGATCCTGGTCAAGGTCGCCGCCGCCGGTGTGAACCGGCCCGACGTCATGCAGCGCATGGGGCTATATCCGCCGCCGCAGGGTGCGACGGATATTCCCGGCCTGGAAATCGCTGGCGAAGTCGTTGCCTGTGGCGCCGGGGTGACGCGCTGGAAGGAAACCGACAAGGTCATGGCGTTGGTCGTGGGCGGCGGTTATGCCGAATTTTGCATCGCGCACGAAAGCCACGCACTGCCGGTACCGGCCGGCCTATCGCTGACCGAAGCCGCCGCCGTCCCCGAGACTTTCTTCACGGTCTGGTACAATGCATTCGAGCGCGGCCGGCTCGTGGCGCGCGAGACGATGCTGGTTCACGGTGGCTCGTCCGGCATCGGCACCACTGCCATTCAGCTTGCCACGGCTTTTGGTGCCCGCGTCATCACTACCGCGGGAACGCCGGAAAAGTGCGAGGCCTGCCGCAAGCTCGGTGCCGACGTCGCCATCAACTACAAGACCGAGGATTTCGTCGCCGTAACCAAACAGGCAACCGGCGACCGCGGCGCTGATCTCGTGCTCGACATGGTCGGCGGCGACTATATCGATCGCAATTATGAAGCCGCCGCGGTCGAAGGCCGCATCGTGCAGATCGCCTTCCAGAGCTCGTCGCGCGCCAATGTCGATTTCCGGCGGCTTATGCTAAAGCGACTGACCCATACCGGCTCGACGCTGCGCGCCCGCTCGGTGGCGGACAAGGCCGCCATTGCCCGCGCCGTGGAGGCGAAAGTGCTGCCGCTGATCGCCGCCGGCCGGGTCAAACCGGTGATCGATTCGACTTTTCCGTTGCGCGACGCGGCTGCCGCCCACGCCCGCATGGAAAGTAGCCTGCATATCGGCAAGATCGTTCTGACCCTTTGAAAAGACACGGAAAAATCCTTGCGCTCACGCTGCCCAACAGCTACTCATCGTCCGCGGTCCTAGCGCGATGAGCGCCGGCAGGACACCGGGCCGCGAATTCGGCGTAAAGCCGGCTAGGTTAGCTACCGGGGAATTTGTGATCGTCGGGGCACGAGCTGCGCCGGCTGCCGAGCTCGGAGGTCGTTTCTTGGCATTTTTTCGCGCCGCCACGGCGCTCGCGGCCTTTGCGTTCGTTGCCGTGCTCGGGGTCTCCTCCGCTGCCGCAGTCGAGGCCGTCAATATCCGCGTCGATGCCGCCGCCATCGACCTCACCGACGCCATCGACTTCCAACATACCGACGGCGACCGCCTGCAGGTCTCGACCGCGCCCGGCGCCGACGGCATCATCCGCCGCATCGAGGTGCGCGCGCGCGAAGCCGGCAGCAATTGGGCGGTGTTCGCACTCGCCAACAACGGCGACGAACAAATCGACCGCCTGATCGTCGCGCCGCATTACCGGATGGTCGGCTCCGGACTCATCTGGCCCGATCTCGGGCTTTCGCGCATCGTCTATATTACGCCGTCGTCCGGGGATCCGCCGGAACGGCTGGACAATCCCAATGCCGATGTTTTTCGCGTCACGCTCGATCCCGGCACCGTCATCACATTCGTCGCCGAATTGCGCACGCCAAATCTGCCGCAGCTCTATCTGTGGGAGCCGGACGCTTTCAAGGACAAGGTCAACTCGCTCACGCTGTATCAGGGCATCGTCATCGGCATCGCCGGGTTGCTGGCGCTGTTCCTGACCATCCTGTTCGTAGTCAAAGGCAGCGTGATGTTCCCCGCCGCCGCGGCTTTGAGCTGGGCGGTCCTGGTCTATATCGGCGTCGACTTCGGATTCTGGGGCAAGGTCTTCGACATGTCCTCAGGGGCCGAGCGCATCTGGCGCGCCTCCGGTGAAGCGATCCTCGCCGCGACGCTCCTGGTGTTCCTGTTCGCTTATCTGAACCTCAACCGCTGGCACGTACGCTATGCGCATATCACCGTCGGCTGGCTCGCTTTTCTCGGCGCACTGGTCGCGGTGGCGCTGTTCTCGCCGGCGGTCGCCTCCGGCATTGCCCGCATGTCGCTGTTTTTCATCGCCGTACTCGGCTTCGGCCTGGTCGTTTATCTGTCGACCCACGGCTTTGACCGCGCGGTGATGCTGATCCCGACCTGGCTTCTGCTGGTCGTCTGGGTGTTCGGCGCCGGGCTGACGGTGTTAGGCTACCTCACCAACGATATCGTCGGCCCCGCGCTTCTTGGCGGCCTCGTTCTCATCGTCATGCTGATCGGTTTCACGGTGATGCAGCACGCTTTTGCCGGCGGCATGGCGCACGGCATCGTGTCCGATGTCGAGCGCCGCGCGCTGGCGCTGACCGGCGCCGGCGACATGATCTGGGACTGGGACGTGGCAGCCGATCGGGTCTTCACCAGCCCGGAAACCGAAACCATGCTCGGGCTCAAGAGCGGATCGCTCGACGGCGCGGCCGCGAAGTGGCTCGAAATCCTGCATCCGCTCGATTGCGACCGCTTCCGCGCCACGCTCGACAGCGTGGTCGAGCAGCGCCGCGGGCGTGTCGCGCAGGATTTCCGCATGCGCACGTCGGACGGCCATTATCTTTGGTTCGCGTTGCGGGCGCGCCCCGTCGTCGGTTCCGACGGCGAGGTCATCCGTTTGGTCGGCACCCTCACCGACGTCACCGACTTCAAGACGGTCGAGGAGCGCCTGCTGCACGATGCCGTGCACGACAACCTGACCGGCCTGCCAAACCGCGAACTGTTCCTCGATCGGCTCGAAGCGGTGCTCGGTTTCGCCAAGGCCGACAGCACGATCCGTCCGACAGTGATGGTGATCGACATCGATCGCTTCAAGCAGGTCAACGATTCGGTCGGCATGGCGCTCGCCGACTCGATCCTGCTGACCCTGGCGCGACGGCTCGGGCGGCTGATCAAGCCGCACGACACGCTGGCCCGCCTGTCGGGAGACCAGTTCGGTCTCATCGTGTTGTCGGAGCGCGACGCGGCGCGGATCACCACGCTGGCCGAAACCGTTCGGCGCACGGTGCGCGCCCCGATCACCTTCAACGATCGCGAGATCTTCCTCACCGGTTCGATCGGATTGACGCTCGGCGACTCCGAGCCGCAAAGCGCCGAGGAAAGACTGAAAGACGCCGAGCTCGCCATGTATCACGCCAAACGTATGGGCGGCGATCGTATCGAAGTGTTCAAGCCGTCGATGCGGGCGCGCAAATCCGATCGACTGTCGATCGAATCCGATTTGCGGCGGGCGCTCGAACGCGAAGAAATATCGATTCTCTATCAGCCGATCGTGCGGCTCGAGGACCGCGCCGTTGCCGGCTTCGAGGCGCTGGCGCGTTGGGATCATCCGCGGCTGGGGCGGATGTCGCCCAATGAGTTCATCACCATCGCGGAAGAGACCGGACTCATCGATGAGCTCGGCCTGTTTGTCCTCGAGCGCACCGCGCGGCAACTCAGCACCTGGCAGCGCACGCTGCGGCCGCGCGATCCGCTGTTCGCCAGCGTCAATATCTCTTCGCGCCAATTGCTGCGCCATGACCTGATCCAGGATTTGCGCACTGTGCTGGCGCGTGCCCCGCTGACACGCGGCTCGCTCAAACTCGAGCTCACCGAATTGGTCGTGATGGAGAATCCGGAACACGCCGCGCAGATGCTGCATCGAATTCGCGAGCTCGGCGCCGGCCTCGCGCTCGACGATTTCGGCACCGGCTATTCCTCGCTGGCCTATCTGCAGCGCTTTCCATTCGACACGATCAAGATCGACCAGTCCTTCGTGCGCACGACGGCAAAGGGCACGCGCCCGGTGATCCTGCGCTCGATCATCGCGCTTGCGCATGATCTGGGGATGGACGTGGTGGCCGAAGGCGCCGAAACGGATTCCGACGCCGTCGAGCTTTATCAGCTCGGCTGCGAATACGCGCAGGGTTTCGTGTTCGGCGAACCCATGGCGCCGGAGCGCGCCCGCGAGCTGCTGCAGCCGCGCGGCAAGGTGGCGATGGCGAGGTAAGGCAGGGGACAGTCATCGGTGGTCAGTAACCGGAAAAGCGAATTCATCTGACCACTGATTACTGATCACTGATCCCTGTTAGGCGTGCCCGGCTTCGCTGGACAGCATGCCGAGATCGATGCCGATCTTCTTCAGCGCCTTGTCGTATTTGCCGCTGATGTCGGGACCAAAGATCAACTCCGAATCGGGGGCGCAGTGCAGCCAGCCGTTGCCTTGAATTTCGCTTTCGAGCTGGCCGGGGGCCCAGCCGGCATAGCCGAGCGCCAGGATCGCGCTCGCCGGTCCGTCGCCGCGGGCGATAGCCTTGAGAATGTCGATCGTTGCGGTAAGACAGATCCCGTCGTCGATCGGCAGCGTCGAGTTCTCGATGAAGAAATCGGCCGAGTGCAGCACGAAGCCGCGTTCGGTCTCGACCGGGCCGCCGCGCATGACTTTCACCACCCCGGCGCGCGACGGCAGCTGGATCACATCGGCCGCCGGGATGACGTCGAGTTTTACCAGCAGGTCGGAAAAATTGATGTTCGGCGCCGGATGGTTGACGACGATGCCCATGGCGCCCTCGGCGGAGTGCGCGCAGACATAGATGAGCGAGCGTGCGAAGCGATCATCCAGCATCGCCGGCATGGCGATCAGCATCTGGCCATCCAGATAGCCTCGCCCCCGAGCCTTGCTCTTTCCCGATGTGCCGCGCGGCAATTTCATGGCCGAAGGTTAGCCGATCGATCCGCTTTTGCAAACGAACGGCCGGCGCAAAAGTTCAGCATTTCGCGTAGCATTCCAGGACCGGATTGTGACAATTCCCCGGCCGCGTTCCATTGCCGCACGGTATGACCCTGCGCGGTCACGATCATGTCAGTGGCGCGTGTGGGCGGCTTCGCCTTACACAGCGGCGATGACGCGTCATGCGGCGATCCTCGGAGTAACGATTGCGACCCTCGCCCTCGCCTGTGCCGGCCGCATACCGATCGCCCGGGCGCAGGATGCTTCCGCGTGGGATGGAGAACTCCATGCCGCCGCGCGGCTGATCGCCGGCGCCGCGGTTCGATCCGCCGATGCGAAGGTGCTGCGGGCAGGCATCGAGATTCGGCTCGACCCTGGCTGGAAGACCTATTGGCGCTATCCCGGTGATTCCGGCGTGCCGCCGACGCTCGATTTCGCCAGCTCCGAGAACGTCAAATCGGTGACCACGCTGTGGCCGGCGCCGGAGCGATTTGCCGACGGTGCCGGCGGCCACTCGATCGGTTATGTTGGCGATGTCGTGCTGCCGCTGCGGATCGTCGCCGATGACGCGTCAAAACCCTCAACGCTGCATGTGAAGCTCGGCTATGCCATTTGCGGCACTCTTTGCGTACCGGCCGAAGCCGATCTCAACCTTGTGCTATCCGGCAAGGCGGGCACCGAAGAAGCGGCTCTCGTCGCGGCAGAGGCGCGCGTGCCGCGGCGTGTGTTGCTCGGCGCGGGCACCGGGCCTGGCGGCGGTCTTGCGGTTCGTTCGCTGCACCGCGAGTCGTCCGGCGCGTATCAGCGTGTCGTGGTCGAGGTCGCCGCGCCGCAAGGTGCGCCGGTCGATCTTTTCGCCGAAGGGCCGACGCCTGACTGGGCGCTGCCGCTGCCCGTGCCGAGCCGATCGGCGCCCGGTAGCGCGCCGGGAACGCGGCGGTTCACCTTCGACCTCGATGGTCTGCCGCCCGGCGCCAAGGCTGACGGCGCAATTTTGACTTTCACCGCCATTTCGCCTGCCGACGCTATCGAGGTCAAAGCCCATCTCGACTAATTCGCCCGCCGCGCTAGGTTACGCCACACTAGGAAACTCCAACGCAGAGACAAAGGACACGACCATGCCGATCAAGGTTGGCGATCGCCTGCCCGAAGCAAAATTCCGCGTCATGGGGCCAGACGGCCCGACCTGGAAGACCACCGACGACGTGTTCAAAGGCAAGAAGGTCGTGCTGTTTGCGGTTCCCGGCGCGTTCACGCCGACCTGCAGCAACAACCACCTGCCCGGCTTTTTGCACAACGCCGACGCCTTCAAGAACAAAGGCATCGACACCATCGCGGTCACCGGGGTCAACGACGTGTTCGTGTTCGACGCCTGGAAGAAGGCAACCGGCGCCGGCGGCAAGATCGAATTTCTGGCCGACGGCAACGGCGACTTCGCCAAGGCGCTCGATCTCGCATTGGACGGCTCGGGTGGCGGTCTCGGCATCCGCTCCAAGCGCTACGCCATGCTGGTCGAAGACGGCGTGGTAAAACAACTCAATATCGAGGACGCGCCAGGCAAGGCGGAGACCTCGGGTGCGGACAATCTGCTGAAGCAGATGTGATGAATTCCCATCAGCCTGCCCCGGGAAACGAGCGGTCCGGCGCGGCCTGGTGCGCCATCGCTTCAGCTTGAATCGCTTGGCGCTCTCGTATCTTGGCGGAGCATGATCTTATCGGAAAACCGCACTCCACTTTTCCGGATCATGCTCTAGAGCTTGCTTAACGCCGCGCGCCGCCGCTTCAGGTTGAGGGCGGCGACGGCCGCAGCGGCCGCCGCAAGCTCGCTGCCTTCGGCCTGTTGAACATGCCGCAGGCTCAAGCCTTGCACCGGCTCGAATAGCGGCTGCGGGCGCCGCCGGCGCGCGCGAATGTAAAAGTACAAGACGATTTTCAAGACCCTTCTGAGGACCCCTTTACGCACCTCTTCCCACGTCCGCAGCGCAAAGATCGCAGCCATTCTCTTGTCAAGCTCGACCTGCAGACGGCTGACCTCGTCGTTATGCTGCCGGATGGCGTCCTGCACCGGGTCGAACAGCGGCGGCAGGCGCCGCCGGCGCGCGCGAATGTAAAAATACAGGACGATTTTCAAGACCCTTCTGAGGACGCCTTTGCGCACTTCTTCGCGCGTCCGCAGCGCAAAGATCGCAGCCACTTTCTTGTCAAGCTCGACCTGCAGGCGGCCAACCTCGGCGTTCAGCTGATGGATGTCGCCCTGCACCGGCTCCAATAGCTGCGACCGGCGCCGACGGCGCGCCCGAATGTTGAAGTACAGGAGGATTTTCAGGACGCGTCTGACGGCACCCTTGTGCACCTCTACGCGCGTGCGCAGCGCAAAGATCAGAGCCGTTTTCTTGTCAAGCTCGACCTGGAGGCGGCTGATCTCGGCGTTCTGTTTGTGAATGTCGCCGTAGCGGCTCGCGGCCTTGGCCCGCATTTCCTCCATGCCGATCTCGAGGCGCCGCACCGACATGGCAAATTCGGCGCGCAAGTGATCCTTGTCCGCCTGAATCTCGTTGACCATCATCGGCGTGGCGTCGGCGATCTGCCGCTTGGTGATGCGTACCGCACGCTGGTGAACGAGCGGAATGAACATCAGCATCAGCAGGCATCCGGCCAACACGCCGATGCCGCACAACATGAGCGATTCGATCATCGGGCGCCCACCTGGAACGCGACCCTAATAAAGCTGCGCGGACGCGGCATGATCAGACGGCGAATTATCCATACGGCCGAGCCGCCATGCATATCAGGCCGATGATGGTAAATAAACGAACACCGCCGTTAACGGTGAACGCGATAATATTTTAGCTGACCGCCCGGCCCGCCTTGCGCATTTCGGCAATCGCCTCGCGCGCCAGGGCGTCGGCGCGCTCGTTGGCGCTGTGACCGGCATGGCCGCGCACCCAGTGCCAGCGCACCTGGTGCGGAGCAAGCGCGGCATCGAGCCGTTTCCACAGGTCGACGTTCTTTACCGGTTTCTTGTCGGCGGTGCGCCAGCCGTTGCGCTTCCAGCTGCCGATCCAGGACATGATGCCGTTGCGCAGGTATTGGCTGTCGGTATGCAGATCGATCCGGCACGGCCGCTTCAGCGCTTCGAAAGCGGCGATGGCGGCCATCAGCTCCATGCGGTTGTTGGTGGTCAGCGCCTCGCCGCCCTTGAGCTCCTTCTCGCGGTCGCCGAAGGTCAGGATCGCAGCCCAACCGCCGGGGCCGGGATTGCCCGAACAGGCGCCGTCCGTGTGAATGACGACGTGCGGCAACGACGCGGTCACGGCATCGTCACTCCGTAATCGCGCGCGCTGGTCACCTTCTGATGGAACCTGAGCTTGCGCAGGTATTCGACCGGGTCCTTGGGCCGCACCAGCGCGCCCGGCGGCACGTCGAGCCAATCGACCAGCCGGGTCAGCAGGAAGCGCAACGCGGCGCCGCGCGCCAACAGCGGCAAATGCTCCCATTCCTGCGCCGACAGCGGCCGCGTCTTCGCATAGTTCGCCAGCAGCGCCCGGCCCTTGGTGACGTTGTAGGCATGATCCTGCTCGAAGCACCAGGCATTGAGACAGATGGCGACGTCATAGACCAGCGTGTCGGTGCAGGCGAAGTAGAAATCGATCAGCCCCGAGAGCTTGTCGCCGAGGAAAAAAACATTGTCGGGAAACAGGTCGGCGTGGATGACGCCCTGCGGCAGCCCGCGCGGCCAATCGCGTTCAAGCAGATCGAGCTCGGCGGCAAGCACGGTGGTCAGATCAGGCTGCACTGTATTGGCGCGCCCGCCGCAGCCTGCGTAGAGCTGCCGCCAGCCGGCGACCGACAGCGCATTGTCGCGCCGCATGGCAAAGTCGGCGCCGGCGACATGCAGCCGCGCCAGCGCCTCGCCCAAAGCGGCGCAGTGGGCGGCGCTGGGCCGGCGAATCCACATGCCGTCGAGAAAAGTCACGATCGCCGCCGGCCGTCCGGCGAGCCGGCCCAGCGTCTTGCCCGCCCGGTTCTTCACCGGCTGCGGGCAGGTGATGCCGCGGCTCGCCAGATGCTCCATCAAGCCGAGGAAGAACGGCAGGTCGCGCTCGGCGACGCGCCGCTCGTACAGCGTGAGGATGAAATAGCCGCGGCTGGTGTGAACCAAAAAGTTCGAGTTCTCGACGCCCTCGGCGATACCCTTATAGGCCAGCAACTCGCCAATGTCGTAACCGGCAAGGAAGGGCGCGAGATCTTCCGCCGCGACATCGGTATAGACCGCCATGAAGGTCTCCTATCCTCCGCGGCTAACCTGCCATGCGTACCGCCGTCAAGATGGCTGGCCGGCAGCTCTCGGCCGGCGTTTGGCGAGCGGGCCGCGCGGCAGTATGATCGTGCGGTAAGATCGCGGGCCATCAGGACGCGCGCATGAAGATCATTCTCGTTCCCACCGAGCACAACGCGGCGATGGCGTCGGCGTTGGACGCCGCGCTGTTGCTGGCGCAGAAGTTCGGTAGCTGCATCGAGGGCTTTCCGCTGCGTCCGGCCATTGCCGACATGGTGGCCATGGACCCCGACGCCGGATTGACCATGGTCGCGGTCAAGGAGAACGACGCGGACATGGTGCGGCAGGCCGAGGACTTGTTCCGCGCCTTTATGGAGCAGCATGGCATCCAGCCGCAAGCCGGCGACGCGCCGCCGGCGGCGCCGTCCTGGGCCTGGAATTCGTCGGCGCCCAGCGGCCAGGATTTCGTCGGCAGCTACGGCCGCGTGTTCGACGTCATCGTGCTGGCGCGGCCGGGCGATGAATGGCAGAGCCCATCCATGGTGACGCTCGAATCCGCTTTGTTCGAAAGCGGACGTCCGGTCCTTATTTCGCCGCCCTCTTCGCCACGCTCGCTTGGCACCAACGTGTTGATCGCCTGGAACCGCTCGACCGAACAGGCGCGCGCCACGGCGTTCGCCATGCCGCTGTTACGCCTCGCCCAGCGCATCACGATTTTGACCGTCGAAGGCTCGACCGTGGCCGGGCCGAGCGGAGAACAGATGGCGCGCTCGCTCAGGATGAACGGCATCGCCGCCGAACCTATGACGCTCACCACCGGCAAACGCAGCGCCGGAGACGTCATTCTGGCCAAGGCCGAAGAGCTGGGCTGCGACCTCATCGTCAAAGGCGCCTACACGCAAAGCCGATTACGCCAAATGATCTTCGGCGGCACCACGCGAGACATCCTGGCCAACGCCAAGCTGCCGGTGCTGATGGCGCATTGAGCGGCTCGCATCCTCCCCCCTTCGCGGGGCGGGAAGGATCCCTACCGCAGATCCTTGCGGATGATCTTGCCGACATTGCTCTTGGGCAGGCTGTCGACGAACACGATCACCTTGGGGACCTTGTAGCCGGCCAGCCGCTCGCGGGCGAACGCGGTCAGCTCGGCCTCGCTGACCGCCGGATCGCGCTTGACGACGAACAGTTTCACCCCCTGCCCGGTGTGCGGATCGGCGACGCCGATGACCGCGGCTTCGAGCACGCCCGGATGCTGGGCGATGACATCTTCGACTTCGTTGGGAAACACCTTGAAGCCGGAGACGTTGATCATGTCCTTCTTGCGGTCGAGGATTTTCAAAAAGCCCTGCGGGTCGAGCGCGCCGATATCTCCGGTATGCAGCCAGCCGTCGGCGCCCAGCACCAGCTTGGTCTCGTCGGGCCGCTGCCAATAGCCCTGCATGACCTGCGGCCCGCGCACGCAAATCTCGCCGGCTTCGCCGACGGCGAGATCGTTGCCGGCATCGTCGCGGATGGCGACTTCGGTGGAGGACACCGGCAGCCCCACGCTGCCGAGCTTCGGCGCGCGCACCGGATTGATGCAGACGACCGGCGACGCCTCGGTGAGGCCGTAGCCTTCGACCAGGTCGGTGCCGGTGACCTCGCGCCAGCGCATCGCCACCGCGCTTTGCACCGCGGCGCCGCCGCCGATGGCGAAGACGAGCTTGCTGAAATCCAGGTCGGCAAAGCCCGGTGCGTTGAGCAGCGCGTTGAACAGCGTGTTGACGCCGGTCATCGTCGTGACCTGGGCGCGGCGCATGGTGCGAATGAGCCCCTTGAGGTCGCGCGGGTCGGGAACGAGCACGCTCAAGCCGCCCATCAGCACGAAGGCCAACAGGTTCGCCGTCAGCGAGAAGATGTGATAGAGCGGCAGCGGCGTGAGCACCGAGCGGTGGCCTTCCTCGAGATTCGGCGCGATCCAGGCGCGGCACTGCAGTGTGTTGGCGACCAGATTGCGGTGGGTGAGGATCGCGCCCTTCGGCACACCGGTCGTGCCGCCGGTATATTGCAGCAAAGCCGGCGCATCCGCCGGCACCGGCGCGTCGGCATAGCGCGCGCTCGGGCGGCGGGCGCAGGCCGCCTGCAGCATGGTGAAAGCGTGGAAGCGCCAGCGCGGCACCGCGCGGCGAATATAGCTGTTGGCAAAATTGAAGATGCCGCGCTTGAGCGCCGGCATGAAATCGCCGAGCCGCGCCACCACGACGTGGCGGATTTGCGTCTGCGCCAGCACCGGTTCGAGCTTGTGGGCGAAGTTCTCCATGATCACGATGGCGACGGCGCCGGAATCCGCAAGCTGCTCTTTCAGCTCGCGCGGCGTGTAGAGCGGATTGACGTTGACCACGATCAGGCCGGCGCGCAGGGCGCCGAAAAACGCCACCGGATAGGCGAGTAGGTTCGGCAGCATGATGGCGACGCGGTCGCCCGGCCGGCATTTGGCTTCTTCGACCAGGAAGGCGGCAAAGGCCCGGCTCAACAAATCCCACTCGGCATAGCTCATGCGCACGCCGAGACATTCGAAGGCCGGATGTTCGGCGTACTGCGCACAGGCATCGCACAGCATGGCCGGCAGCGACGGATAGAGATCCGGGTCGATGCTGTGGGGAATGCCGGCCGGATAAGAGGCGAACCAGAGCGGCTCTGCCGATCCGATCGCGCCGGCCGCGGGCGGCCCCCGCGGGCTTTCCACGTCGAGTGCCATGGCGTTCGATCCTCGGCGGGCCGGAACGGCCCTTTCGCCAGTTTAGGCCAAATTTCAATCACGCGGTATGGAGGCGCGAGCTTCCTTCACCTCCCCCTGGAGGGGGGAGGTCGGCGCACGGAGTGCGGCGGGAGGGGTGAGCAGCCTCGCGATCCAAAAGAAACCAAAAAGTCACCCCACCCCGCGCCCTTCAGGCGCGACCCTCCCCCTCCAGGGGAGGGTGAAGCGAACGCGCAGGCTAAAAACTTCTCGTTCTCGCGGCGCGATGTGCGTCCGAGGCATGCCCGCATGATCCCGAAAAGTGGCTACCGGTTTTCGGACAAGATCATGCGCAAAAATCTCAATCACTCCGCCGAGCACCATCGCGTCACGCCTGAACCGGCGGTGGGACCGGTTTTTGGCTCGATCATGCTCTGCAAATACTTCCCCGGGTTTCACGTCGCTCAACCCGGGCTACAACAAAACAACAAATAAAAAGGAAGCAGAACGCCGCCAGGCGCATGTCTTCCGATGCTCCGCACCGCAGACAAGTTTACGCAGTCTGCGCAAACCATCTGCTTCGGGCGCGGCTCGCGCCATCGCAGACAAGTGTACGCAAGTCTGCGCACACAAAATCCACGTGGCGCGCTCGCCTGACGGCGTTCCACCGCGGTACTTGCGGCCGCGAGCCAACGCCGCCGCTCAGCTCCAGAACGCGCTTCCTGGGACGTGGCCTCCTCCAGGCGTTAGCTGAAGGCGACCTGTCCCAGTCCAGCGACAAAGTCGCAGACCGGTCGTGATGCCGGCCGGGCGTTTTCCCGTTAGCCGCCCGGGAGCGGAGGTGACGAGCCCCTGCCCGCGGGAACCGCTCCTGCCCCATCGGCCGGCGTCACCCGGCCGATGTCCTTTAAGTGGGCAAGATTCGCTGAATGTAGCTGAAACGGGGACATTTTGTCAAGGGCAATGTCGCGATGTCGGTGACGATACTCTTTGCGTCTCTGCGCCTGTGTGCGGGGGCTATGGTTTGCGGCCCGGCGGTTAGATAATATGAGCAATGACCAGATTAGAGTATCCGATCGTGGTCGAGCCTCTTCCGATAGAGGAGGGCGGCGGCTTTTTGGCGACGGTGCCCGACCTGCCGGGTTGCATGAGCGACGGCGCTACACCCGAAGAGGCGGTCTCGAATATCCAGGACGCCATCATGGCCTGGATCGAGGCTGCGCGTGACCTCGGACACGCGGTACCCAAACCCTCGCGCCGAGCGGCGCTCGCGAGTTGAGCAGAGCCCGTAGCCGGTAGCGATACCCATCCTTGGCCAACGGGGACGAGTGTTGGCTTTCGGAAAAGCTCCATCAAGCGCAGCAACAGGCAAGGCTTCGCGAGAGTGCTAAAAAATGATGAGGCCGCCAACTGAGGCGTCCCTAGGCGCCATCAGTTATGATAATAGTGTCTTGCTGAAGCGTCCTGAATACGCTGTCCAATGTAACCCCGATGCGCTGCAAGACGGCGCCTATCACAACCGACATAGCCGCGACGATCAGCGCGTATTCAATCGCTGTTGCAGCGGATTCGTCCATCACAAAACGTGCCAACAATTTCTGCATGGGGTAATCACGCTAAAGGTCCCCCCGTCCAGAATTGTGCGTACCAAACGACTATTTTACTGGCAATTTAGGACAGTTGCTTAGGGAACTTAGGACAACCCCTCGGAACTAGGACAGCACCCAAACGTCGGTGCTGGCCCCTTTGGACCAGCACCCACAAGTTGATATGAGAGAGGCCGCCAACTGAGGCGGCATAAGTGATAGTTGTCAATTATCTAATGACACTTCGGCTCGCCTGGCCTGCCACATCTAATAGGTGCAGCAGTGCCCGGCAGCGGCCAGCGTGCGTCCGCTTGCGCCTCGGTATCAACATTCGGACTGCAACTGATGATACGGCATCCTGGGTGATGTTGCGAACAAAGGCTTAATGCAAGTGCGGTGGCTTGTTCCTTGCTAACGATATTCCACATGCTGGCGACGCCGCCATCGCTTGAACGCGCTCCGCATCCCCACTTGGCCCATGCTGGCGAGATGCCCGCCGTAGCCGCTAGGGCTAATACACTTGCTACAATGATCAGGTGTTTATGCATTGTCGTCCCACTTGGCGTCGAGTTCCATCGCCCTATCGCGCTGACCCGTGAGGATAGCGATCCATAACCGCGATTAAGCACGAGTTATACTTGCTGTACACAACTTGGACGACGCTATAGTTTAAAAGGGACCATCCCCTAAACCCAAAAGGGACCAGCGACCAAGGGGATAGGTCGAAACGGACCAGCACCCCAAACGTCAACAGGAACACAAAGAGAACATCCTCCTCCGTGTGGATAACTGGTCCGAAACAATCCTCCTCCCGCCTCCTCCCGCAATTAACCATGTTCCGGCTTCGTACTCCCCGGCCTCCCCGCAACCCACAGGCTGGCGGATTAGGGCCATTTTTCGCCACACTGCGGCATTAGCCATAGTCGGGTCGGGGGTGGGGTTTGGCAGTCTTCTCGTTAACCCTTCCCAAATTAACGGTGCGTTAGGGTTATTCGCCGCGGTTGGGGCCGCGGCGGGTGGCGTCAGTGAACGTCAACGCGAGATCGCCAGTGCTCGTCGGTTACGCGCGCCTGAAATATTGTCGTTGGTTTGCGGCACGCGCCGGCTATGTGTGCGGCCTCGCCGCTCTGGTGCTCCTGTTCGGCTCGCGCGTCCTGCAGAACGCTATCGCCGAGGGCGATACCCGCACCATCTCGCTGCATCACATCCACACCGACGAAAACATCACCATCACCTACAAGCGCGACGGCCGTTACGACGAAGCGGCGCTGGAGAAGCTCAACTGGTTCCTGCGCGATTGGCGGCGCGAAAAAGAAACGCGCATGGATCCGCACCTGATCGATCTGATCTGGGAGGTGCAGCGCGAGACCGGATCGCAGGAGCCGGTCTGGGTCGTGTGCGGCTATCGTTCGCCGGAAACCAACGCCATGCTGCGCCGCCGCAGCCACGGCGTCGCCCGCTTCAGCCAGCACATGCTCGGCCACGCCATGGATTTCTACATTCCCGGCGTGCCGCTGGCTGAGCTGCGCGTCATCGGCTTGCGGCTGCAGCGCGGCGGCGTCGGTTTCTATCCGACCTCCGGCTCGCCGTTCGTGCACATGGACACCGGCGGCGTGCGGCACTGGCCGCGCATGACCCGCGAGCAACTGGTCCGCGTGTTTCCCGACGGCCGCACCGTGCACATCCCGTCCGACGGCCGGCCGCTGCCGGGCTATGCGCTGGCGCTCGCCGATATCCGCAAGCACGGCGGCAATCCTTCGGAAATGTCGATCGACGCCGCTCGCAGCGCCGGCATCCAGGTCGCCGATGCCGGCGTGAGCCAGCGCAGCGCCAATCCGTTCGCCAAGCTGTTCGGTTTCGGACGCGGCGACGAGGACGAGGATGCGGCGGCGGCGCCGGATACCACAACGGCCGCGGTGCCGCTGCGCACGCGGGCGAAGACCGCCATGACGGCGGCGATCGCGCGCGCCGAGGACAAGCTCGCGGCGGAGAAGACCAAGCTCGCTCGCGTCGCCGCCAACGCGGAGGAAAAACTCGCGGCGGAAAAGACCAAGTTCGTTCGCGTCGCCTCGAAGATACACGTCATCAGGCGCGCCGAAGCGGCAACGCTCTCGGCGGTCACGCCGAACCAGATCATCCTCGCCCGCGGTTTCTGGCAGGGCGTGCCGGACGGCGAGAGTGCGCGGCCGTCGGCTGCCGCCCATCCGCTCGCCGCCGTCGCCCGGCCGCAGCGCGCCCAGGTCGCCAGTGCCGACGCCGATGCAACCGGCGCCGTCAGCCCGTTCGCCGACGCCGCCGAGGATCGCGTCCCGGCCGAAGTCGCGCTCGCCTACGCGGAACAGGCCGACCGCGACGCGGCGAGCTCCGCCGCTGCGGCCGTTGCGGCCGCAGCGATCCCGACCGCGGCAACGCGGCGCGCCGCGGTGACCCGCGCCGTTGCCATGCGGTCCGAGGACACCGCGATGACCATCGCCATGAAGCGGGTCGAGGGCCGGCCGGCTTCCGCCATTCTCACGGTCGCCAACAAGACGGCGACGCTCGCTGCCGGCGCCCGCCTCGACGATCCGTGGCTGCGCGCCATCGTGGTGTCGCCGAGCGTCAACCGCTTCCTGTGCATCACCGTGCTCGGCGCCCGCGACTTCCGCGCCTTGGCGCCGCTGATGGTCAAGCCGGCCAGTTCGGTGCTGATGACGTTTGCCGCCGATCCGCAGCCCGGCCTGGCGCAGGATCATTTCGCCGGCAGCGCCATCGTGTTCGTGTCGACGGTGACCTACCCGCTGCACACCGCCGCGCTGGATTAGCCCCAAGCGTCATCAATCCTGAACTCGTCGTGCCCGCGCACAGCCGTTCGAAGAACGGCGTTGCTGCTTCGCTCGCCGATATCGCGGGCATCCTTGAAGAGCGAGTCGGATCAAAGACGTGGATGGCCGGAACAAGTCCGACCATGACGAAGGGGATGGGCCACGCTCGACGACGGTTGGTACTACCCCAACATGCCGAGCGCGTGCAGGTAGGTTTCCAGAATCGCCTCCTGCTCCTTGCGCTCGTTGATGTCCAGCTTGCGCAGCCGCACCACGGTGCGCAGCACCTTGACGTCGAAGCCATTGCCCTTGGCTTCGGCATAGACGTCGCGGATGTCGTCGGCGAGCGCCTTCTTTTCCTCTTCGAGCCGCTCGACACGCTCGACGAAGGCCTTGAGGTGATCCTTGGCGAAGCGGTGGGCAGTTTGTTCGTCTTTGGCGGCGGCGGCGTTGGCCATCGGATGCTCTCCTGATCTCGTTGCCGAGAGCATTCGAAAGCGCGCGCCTTCAGGTCAAGGCGCGCGCGCGCTCATCCACAGCACTGCACAGGACGATTCGTGCCGAAAACCGGCATCAATGTTTTTGGCTTGCTTTTTCGAATGCCGCCTTTTGGCTTGGCGAGGCTTCCTTCTGATACTTGGCGCGCCATTCCTCGTACGGCATGCCGTAAACCAGTTCGCGGCTCTCTTCCTTGGTCATCGCCACGCCTTTGGCGTCCGCCGCGTCCTTCATCCAATTGGACAGGCAGTTGCGGCAAAAACCGGCCAGATTCATCAGGTCGATGTTTTGTACGTCGGTCCGCGTGCGTAAATGCTCGACCAGCCGGCGGTAAACAGCGGCTTCGAGTTCCACCCGGCTCTTCTCGTCGGTAGCCATGTTTTCCTCCGCGACCTCATGAGCGCATGATCCGGAAAAGTGGCAGCCGGTTTTCCGATAAGATCATGCGCCACTTCATATAATACACATAGAGGCGCGGCGGGTGTCTTGCCATACTCCCACGCCCATACCCTACGGCGCATGCGATACGGAACTCATGAGCACTTCGGCGCGCGACTTGCTCGAATCGCTGTTTCGCAGCGCGGTGGGCGCCGCCCACCCGGCGGCCGTCCTGCCGCCGCACTTGCCGGCGCCGCCGCCGCGCGGACGGCTCGTTATCCTCGCCGCCGGCAAGGCGGCGGGCTCGATGACCGAAGTCGCCGAACGGCACTACCTGGCGCAGCTGCCGCCGGAGCGGCTCACCGGCATCGCCGTGACCCGCCGCGGTTACGGCCGCCCGACCCGGCACATTGCGGTGATCGAGGCCGGGCATCCGGTGCCCGATGCGGCCGGTCTTGCCGCCACACAACGCGCGCTGGCGCTAGCGGACGCGGCGGCGGGCGACGATCTCGTGCTGGTGTTGCTCTCCGGCGGCGCGTCGGCGAACTGGGTCGCGCCGGCATCAAACCTCACGCTCGCAGAGCAGCAAACGGTGACGCGCGCGCTCCTGCGCAGCGGCGCCGCCATCGGCGAGATGAACGCGGTGCGCAAACATCTTTCGCGCATCAAGGGCGGCCGCCTCGCCCAACGCGCCTACCCGGCCAAGCTCGCGACGCTGGCGATCTCCGACGTGCCCGGCGATGACCCGGCCGTCATTGGATCGGGGCCGACGGTGCCCGATCCGACGACGCTCGCCGACGCCCGCGAGATCGTGCGCCGCCACCGGCTCGAGCTTCCCGACAGCGTGACCCGCGCCTTGATCGACCCGGCCAACGAGACGCCGAAACCGGGCGACAAGGTTTTTGCCGGGACGGATTATCGGATCGTGGCGCGGCCTGCCGATGCGTTGCGCGCCGCCGCGGCGCGCGCCAGCGCCGCGGGCTATGAATGCGTCATGCTCGGCGACCGGCTGCAGGGCGAGGCGCGCGAAGTCGCCGCGGCCCATGCCCGGCTCGCGCTCGAGCTGAGCGCGCAGGACCGCCGCGCCGCGATCCTGTCCGGGGGCGAGCTGACCGTAACCTTGCGCGGCGGCGGCCGCGGCGGGCCCAACCAGGAATATGCGCTGGCGTTGGCCATGCATCTTGAAGGCGCTCCCGGCATTGCCGCGCTCGCCGCCGATACCGACGGCACGGACGGCGGCGGCGGACGCTCCGACGATCCGGCCGGCGCCTTTATCGACGGCACGACCCTGGCGCGCGCGCGGGCGGCCGGCCTCGATCCCGCCGCGTTTCTTGCCGACAACAATTCTACGGGGTTTTTCAATGGCATCGGCGATTTGTTCGGACCCGGCCCGACGTTCACCAACGTCACCGACTTCCGCGCCATTATCGTTGACAGGCACGCAATCTTGACCGGATTCTGAACCGGAAATGACCGACGCGATTAATTCCAGGATTGCTGCGCTCGCGCTGGCCGCGGTGCTGTGCGTGATGGCGCTCTTCGCATCGGCCCGACCGGCCGCGGCCGATTTCCGGCTGTGCAATAATACAGCGAGCCGGGTCGGCGTCGCCGTCGGCTACAAGGACGCCGACGGCTGGACCACGGAAGGCTGGTGGAATTTGCCGTCGCGCACGTGCGAGACCGTGCTCAAGGGCAATCTCGTCGCGCGTTATTATTATGTCTATGCCATCGACTACGATCACGGCGGCGAATGGATGGGACAGGCCTATATGTGCACCCGCGACAAGGAATTCACCATCCGTGGCGTCGGCGATTGTCTGGCGCGCGGCTACGACCGCACCGGCTTTTTCGAGGTCGACACCGGCGAGCAGGCGGCCTGGACCGTGCAGCTCACCGAATCGGGCGAGCAGTCGCCGCAACACCCGTTGCCGGCGGGCAGTCCGCTCAGTCAGCATCCGCCGGCCGGCGCCCGCGCTGCGCCCACTCCCGCGACCCCGGCCAATCCGCCCGGAAACCAAAGCCGATGAGGCGGCAGCGGCGTACCAAGGTGGTGGCGACGCTGGGACCGGCCTCTTCCGACCACGCCGTTATCGGCCGGCTGTTCGCCGCCGGCGCCGACGTCTTCCGCATCAACATGAGTCACACCGCGCACGACAAGATGCGCGAGCTGGTGACGACGATCCGCGCCGTGGAAGCCGAGCGTAATCGGCCGATCGGCATCCTGGCGGATCTGCAGGGACCGAAGCTGCGGCTCGGCAGCTTCAAGAACGACTCCGCCGAGATCGTCACCGGCCAGACTTTCATCCTGGACAGCGACCCGGCGCCGGGCGATGCGACGCGGGTCCAGCTGCCGCATGCGGAAATCTTCGCCGCCATCAAGCCGGGCGATACGCTCCTGATCGACGACGGCAAGCTGCGCCTCGTCGCCACCGAAGCGGCGCCGCAGCGCGTCGTTGCCCGCGTCGAGGTCGGCGGCAAAGTATCGAACCGCAAAGGCGTCAGTCTGCCGGACACCGTCGTCCCGCTCGCCGCATTGGCGCCGAAGGACCTCGCCGACCTCGAAGCGGCGCTGGATGCCGGCGTCGACTGGGTGGCGCTGTCGTTCATCCAACGCCCGGAAGACGTTGCCGAGGCGAAGAAGATCACCCGCGGGCGCGCCGCGGTGATGGCCAAGATCGAGAAGCCGCAGGCGGTGGCGCGGCTGGCCGATATCCTCGATCTCGCCGACGGGCTGATGGTGGCGCGCGGCGACCTCGGCGTCGAGATGCCGCTGGAAAAGGTCCCCGGCGTGCAGAAGGAAATGACGCGTGCCTGCCGGCAAGCCGGCAAGCCGGTCATCGTCGCCACGCAGATGCTGGAATCGATGATCGCGAGCCCGGTGCCGACGCGCGCCGAAGTCTCCGACGTCGCTACCGCCATCTTCGACGGCGCCGACGCGGTCATGTTGTCGGCGGAATCGGCGTCCGGCCGCTACCCGGTCGAAGCGGTGGCGACGATGAACCGGATCGCCGAGGAAGTGGAGAACGAGCCGCTCTATTCGTCGTCCTTGCACGTCCTGCATACCGAACCGGAGGCGACCGGCGCCGACGCCATCGCCGCGGCGGCGCGGCAGATCGCCGAGACGCTCGACCTCGCGGCCATTGTCTGCTGGACCTCATCCGGCGCGACCGGCATGCGGGTCTCGCGCGAGCGGCCGAAGCCGCCGATCGTCGCCATTTCGCCGGTCGTCGCCACCGGGCGCAAATTGTCGCTGGTCTGGGGCGTGCACTGCGTCGTCGCCGAAGACGCCCGCGATCAGGACGACATGATCGAGCGCGCCTGCCAGATCGCGTTCAGGGAAGGCTTCGCCAAAGCCGGCGAGCGCGTCATTGTCGTTGCCGGCGTGCCGCTCGGCACGCCCGGCGCCACCAACATGATCCGCGTCGCCTTCGTGGGGTCGCTGGCCGCCGGCGAGGCGTGATCACGGCGCTTCGCCCTTGAGCCAGCGCGCGCCGCGGGCATAGAGCCGCTCCAGCTCCGGGCCTTCGATGCCGGGCATGTCGGGCTTCACCTGATAGCCGATCTTTGTCTGCAGATAGGCGAGGTGGCGGTAGCCTTCGGGGAAGCGCGCCAGCAAATCCTGGTCGAGCACGAGCTTGGCCGATGGATCGACCGGGTCGAGCCGATCCTTCTCGTAGATCGGCTGGCGCAGCACCAGGCCCCAGCGGCCGTCGCGTTTTTCGAAGAAGTCGTAAAAACGGCCGCTGCACACCACGTCGCAGATGACGCCCTCGACCGGCGCGCGCTGCGAAATCGTCATCTTGGTCTGCGCGATCGCGCGATGGCCGGCGACGTCGATCGAACTGCCGCCGAGAAAATGCAGGATGCGCACGCCGCGCGCCCAGCCCTCGTCATTGACCTTGATGAACTCCTCGTAGCTGCCCCGGAACCAGGTCGCCATCATGCGGCCGTCGGCGTGCCAGACGGTGCGAAAGCGATCCCACAGCCGCGCGTCGCGCCACACAGCCCAGTTTTCCACCAGGTCGCGGATGGCTCGCTGTTCGGCGGCGGCATCGGCCATGGCGTTCCTTAGTGGAGCATGATCTTTTCGGAAAACCGGCGTCCACTTTTCCGGATCATGCTCTAGTGAAGCATGATCTTTTCGGAAAATCGGCGTCCACTTTTCCGGATCATGCTCTAGGCGGCGACGACCCGGCGGATGCCGCCGGTCGAAGTGATCTCCTTCAGGGCGCCCCGCCGCAGCATATAGTTGACGTGCGCCAGCACCTCGCTGAACGCAAATCCCATCTGGTGCGGATCGAGCCGGCGGGTGAACACGAAGGGGACCAGCTCGGCGGCGGATCGCGGCGCCGTGCGGCAGGCGCTCAGGATCAGGTCGCAGCGCGCGTGGTGGTGCGCGATCAGCTCGTCGATGCGGGTGTGCAGCCCGGTGAACGGCAGATTGTGTCCCGGCAGCACCAGCACGTCCGCGGCGATGGTCTGCTTCAGCGCAGCGAGCGAGCGCAGGTATTCGCCGAGCGGATCGCCTTCCGGATCGACCGCGACGACGCTGACGTTGGGGGAAATCTTGGCCAGCACCTGGTCGGCCGAGAAGAACAGCTTGTCGGCCCGGCACAACAGCATCACTTCCTCCGGCGAATGCCCGCCGCCAGTCAGCACGTCGAAGTCGCGGCCGCCGATGCGCAGCACATTGCCGCCGACCACGCGGCGGTACGTCGGCGGCAGTCCCGACACCAATTTGAGGTAGGCATGTCCGCCGGTGACGACACGCTCGGTGGTCGCGGCGTCGAGACCGTGATCGAGGTAGAAGCGGCGGTAGTGCTCAGCCTCGAGCGCGCCGGGATCGAGATGAAGATTGAGACTGATCAGGTATTCGGTCGCCGACATGTACAGCGGCACGCGGAAACGCTGCAGCAGGAAGCCCGCCGAGCCGACGTGATCCGGATGCATGTGGGTGGCGATGATGCGCGTCAGCGGGCGCTGGGCCAACAAGCCATCGAGCAACGGCTGCCAGGCGGCCTGGGTCGCCTTGTCGCCGAGGCCGGTGTCGAGCAGCGCCCAGCCGTTGCCGTCGTCGATGAAGTAGATGTTGACGTGATCGAGCAGGAACGGCAGCGCCAGCCGGGCCCACAGGATGCCGGGTGCGACCTCGATCGTCGTGCCGGGCGCCGGCGGCACCCGGTGGGCAAAGACGATCGGCGCGGTGGTGGCTCTCTGGACGGCGGGCTGCATCGGCATCGTACGGTTCTCATGATCCTCAGAAACAAGTTGTCGTCAATCAAAGCTGTGCCCCGGACGCGAAACTTGGTCGCGTGCAGCGGTCCGGATTGTGAAGCTTAGCGAAGGCTCACCGTTGTCGCGGAAGATCCGCGCAGCCGGTCCGCAGCCGTCACCGGAAAATCACATCAGATATCGCGCCCCTCGACCTTCTCGCGCAAGGCCTTCACGACGTCGGGAATGTGCTCGACGTGGGGATCGATGGCCAGCGCCTTGCGATAGGCTTCGAGCGCATGCTTGTCGTCGCCGATTTCCTGCAGGATGAGACCGAGGCCAGACCACGCGCCGAAATGGCGCGGCTCGTGCGCCAGCACCTCGCGAATGTCGGCGAGCGCGCGCCCGTAATCGTTCTTCAGGTAATAGATCGTGGCGCGGCGATTCCAGGCTTCGACATAGTCGGGCTTGATCGCGATGATGGCGTCAAGCAGTTTGATGGCGAGGTCGTAATCCTTGGCGTCGACCGCCGCCTTGACCCGGCCCATCAGCAGATTGCAGGTGTCGCTGCCGGAGACCATCCACACCGCCCAGATGCGATCCTCGATCGCCTTGGCGCTCTCGGCGTCCGGCGCGATCTTGAGCGCGCCGAACAGCGTATCGAGGTTTAACGGATGCTCGCCGCGCTCGGGCCGCCGCACATCGCCGGGTGGCGTGACCCAGCCGGGGACTGGCGCGATTTTCGGGCCGCTCTGGGCCAGGGCCGGAGCCGCAGTGAAGGCCGGCGCGAGACAGGCGGCACCGAGAGCCAGAGCGGTGAGGAATCGCTGGGCCATGACGATAAAGTCTAAGCTCCGCGCGCGGCGCGGCAAGCCCGAAAAATACTCAAAGGCGCGTGAACGATGTGGCAGATCGGCCGTGCCGGCAGCCGGCCGCGCGGCCCGATCCTAGCCTTGGCGGGCCTTAAAGCGCCGCTGCGTCTTATTGATGATGTAAACGCGGCCCTTGCGGCGCACGATGCGGTTATCGCGGTGGCGGCCACGGAGCGATTTCAACGAATTGCGGACTTTCATGGGTAACATCCCGGCTTTTGCGGGTGACTTACGGATGCCCTGCCCGCTTGTCAATGACGCCGCGCGCGCCGCCGATGCCGGTCTATGCCGACGCGGCTTGCGCACTCCCGGCGGGCATGGCCGCTCGCCCCGCAGGCCGGCGCCGGACGGCGGAAAAGCCGCTCAGCCGTGAACTATCCGGCGGACCAGCGATCGGCTGCCCGCCGCACGCCACCGATCCGCCGCGTGTCGCGGCGGGAGCGTTGCGGCGGAACCATCGACGGCCGCCGTTGCGCTTTGCGGTCCTTGAGATAGACAATCCAATTTTCATAGACGCCGATCGCGGAGCGACGCCAAGTGTTCTCCAGCGTGGGTTCAAGCGCGGCAAACGGGAAATCGGCCATCTGGCTCGAGCGGCGGTCGCTGACGGCGCGCGCGCGAAAGCCGTTCACCAGCGCGGTCGCAGCCTCGTTGAAATAGCCCTGCGGTGGTGCCGGGTAGTGCTCCCGCTCGCCGCGCAGAAAGCAGCCGATGTCGCGGCGGTACTCGCGCGCGAGCGTATCGGTGCCGTATTCCGGATGACCCTGAAAAAAGACGAATAAAGAACCGTCTTGCTCCTCTCTGACGAAGGCGTCGGCGCCGGTCGCGGCTGAGCGGGTGAGAAGGCGATAGCCGCCGGCGGCGAGCGCGCGCTCGGACAAGCCGTTGTAGCGCGAATGCGGCACGGAGAGCCGCGGCGTCACGCCGGTCATCAGCTGATGCGCTGCCACCACGTCGCAATCGAAGACGCCGAACTTCTTCTCCTTGAGCGGGCGGCGCGCGATGCCATCGGCATGGCGAACGACCGCGTGCGCCGCGAGGCACGACCAGATGGTCGAAACCGTATTGTGCCGCGCCCAATCGACCAGCTTGGTCAGCGCCGTCCAATACGGCTCGTCCTCAAGCTTCGCGGCACGCGGCTCGGTGCCGGTGACGATCAGCCCGTCGAGCCGCGTGTCCCAGAGTTCGGCTATATCGCGATAGCGCGCGGCCAGCTCTCGCCGGACAGAGGCGGCGCGCGGAACATCGGCAATCGAGAACAGCTTGACGCGGACCACGGCGTTCGCTGTCGCCGCCCGGATCAGATCGAGGAATTGCCGCTCGGTCGCTTCGCATGCCGCATCGGGCATGTTGTTGACCAGCCCGATGGTCATGCAATTGGCGCCGCTCAGTTCGACGGCTGCACCGGATCGGGCGGTGTCAAGGAGAAGCGGCATGACCCTGGCGCTCCGGAAAACCTATTCGGCCGCGACGCGCGACAACGCGCGATGCGATTGCGATGTGGCCAGCGCCTGGTCGAGATCGGCCAGGATGTCGTCGATATGCTCGATGCCGACGGAAAGCCGGATCATCTCCGGCCGCACCCCGGCCTTGTCCTGCTCTTGCGCCGACATCTGCCGATGCGTGGTCGAGGCCGGATGGCAGGCGAGCGACTTGGCATCCCCCATATTGACCAGCCGCTTGAACAGCTTGAGCGCGTCGTAGAATGCCTTTCCCGCCTCCAGCCCGCCGACGATGCCGAAGGTCAACAGCGAGCACGCCCGTCCGGCGAAATATTTCTGCGCCAAGGCGTGATACGGATTATCGGCAAAGCCGGCGTAGTTGACCCATGCGACCCGCGGATCGTCGCGCAGGAATTCGGCGACGCGCCGCGCATTCTCGATGTGGCGTTCGACGCGCAGCGCCACCGTTTCGATGCCTTGCAGCAGCAGGAAGGCCGACAACGGCGCCAGCACCGCGCCGGTGTTGCGCTGATAGACGCTGCGGCAGCGCGCGATATAGGCCGCCGCGCCGAAATGCTGCGTGTAGATCAGGCCGTGATAGGACGCATCCGGCTCGTTGAACATGGGGAAACGGCGCGCCTGCGCCTGCCAGGGGAAGCGGCCGGAGTCGACGATTGCGCCGCCCAGCGTGGTGCCATGGCCGCCCAGAAATTTGGTCAGCGAGTGAACGACAATGTCGGCGCCGTAATCGATCGGCCGCAGCAGGATCGGCGTCGCCACCGTGTTGTCGACGATCAGCGGAATGCCGTGCCGCTTGGCCACCGCGGCCAGCGCCTCGATATCGCAGATGTTTCCCGCCGGATTGCCGATGCTCTCGCAGAAGATGGCGCGGGTTTTTTCATCGATCAGCTTTTCGATCGCGTCGGGACGATCGGATTCGGCAAAGCGAACATTGATGCCCTGGCTCGGCAGAATATGGCCGAACAGCGTGTACGTGGTGCCGTAAAGCTGCGGTATCGAGACGATATTGCTGCCCAGTTCGGTGAGATTGAGCACCGCATAGTTCAGCGCCGCCTGCCCGGAACTCACGCACAGCGCTTCGAGCCCGCCCTCGAGCTCGGCGACGCGGCGTTCGAGCACCGCGGTCGTCGGGTTGCTGATGCGGCTGTAGCGATAACCTGGAACCTCGAGGTTGAACAAGGCGGCGCCGTGGTCGGCGCTGTCGAACTCGTAGGCAACGGTCTGGTAGATGGGGACCGCGACAGCCTTGGTCGTCGGCTCGGTTTCATAGCCGCCGTGAACGGCCACCGTGTCGCTTTTCATACTCACCCGCCGCGCAAGCTCAACCCTCGCTGATGTTACCCCTATTTGGTTTCTTATCCGTGGCGAGTGGAGCAGGCAACGCAGGCGCGCGGAATTACCAGGAAATAACCTTAATTCGCCGCGCGACGCCGGGCATGCGCTAATTGCGAACTTCGGCGATCCCGATAGCTAAAATTTTAGCCAGTCTTGAGGCGAAAGATTCACGTTATCGGGCGATCATGGCGACCATGGTTTTGATCGAGACGGAACGCGCTGCACCGGCAAGCCGCGGTGAGGATACGGCGCTGCGCGACTGGGTGCGCGCGCTCGAAGCCACCGCGCCGAATGCCGCCGATCCGCAACGGCTCCTGCCCTGCATCATCGAGCAAGTGGCGCAAACCCGCGGCGAGGCGCCGGCGCTCGTCGCCGCCGGCGAAAGCCTGACCTATCGTGCGCTCGTGGCGCGCGCCAACGCGTTTGCCCGCTGGGCGCTCGGCCCGGGTCTCGCCAAAGGCGAAACCGTTTGTCTGATGATGCCGAACCGGCCCGAATACCTGGCAATCTGGCTCGGCCTGACGCGCGTCGGCGTCGTCGTTGCGCTCGTCAACACCAATCTGCGCGGCCCGGCGCTCGCCCATTGCATCGATATCGTGGCGCCGAAGCACGTCATCGCCGCCGCGGAATTCTCCGCAGAGATCCGCGCCGCCCTGTCACAACGCGCGGCAGCCGCGAAAATCTGGGCGCATGGCGGCGGCAGCGGCGATGAGTTCGACCGCATCGACCTTGCGGTCGAGCGATTTTCCGGAGCGCCGCTGGCGCCGGCGGAAGGCCGCGACGTGACCATCGCGGATCGCGCGCTGTTGATCTACACCTCCGGCACGACCGGGCTGCCCAAGGCCGTCAATGTCAGCCATCGCCGGATTGTGGAGTGGAGTCTTTGGTTTGCCGGGCTGATGAATACCGGCCCGGACGACCGCATGTACGATTGCCTGCCGATGTATCACAGCGTCGGCGGCGTCGTCGCCACCGGCGCCGTGCTGGTGCGCGGCGGCTCGGTGCTGATCCGCGAAAGATTTTCCGCGCAGCGGTTCTGGGACGACGTCGCCGACGGCGGCTGCACGCTGTTGCAGTATATCGGCGAGCTCGCCCGCTATCTCGTCAACGCGCCGGAGAACCCGCGCGAGCGCGCGCATCGCCTGCGCATCTGCTGCGGCAATGGGCTGCGCGCCGACATCTGGGAGAAATTCCAGCAAAGATTCGCTATTCCGCGCATCCTGGAATTCTATGCGGCGACTGAAGGCAATTTTTCTCTCTACAACGTCGAGGGCAAGGTCGGCGCTATCGGCCGCGTTCCCTCCTTCCTCGCCCATCGCTTCCCGCTGGCGCTGGTGAAATACGACGCTCTCTCCGCCGAACCGACGCGCGATGCCAACGGCTTTTGCATCCGCTGCGCCACCGACCAGGCCGGCGAAGCGCTCGGTCGAATCCGCGGCGGCGCCTCTTCCTCCGGCGGTGAATTCGAAGGCTACACCAGCACCAAGGATTCGCAGCAGAAAATCCTACGCGACGTGTTCGAACGCGGCAACTCCTGGTACCGCACCGGCGACCTCATGCGCATGGATGCCTCCGGCTTCTGCTATTTCGTCGATCGCATCGGCGATACCTTCCGCTGGAAGGGCGAGAACGTGTCGACCACCGAAGTCGCAGAAACGATCATGGCGTTCCCCGGCATCGTGGAGGCGAACGTCTACGGCGTCCATGTGCCCGGAACCGAAGGCGCCGCCGGCATGGCGGCGATCGTCAGCGACGGCGCGCTGGATTTTGCCAAATTCCGCAAGCATCTTGCGCGCCGGCTGCCCGCTTACGCCCGGCCGCTGTTCCTGCGCATCGTGGACCGGATCGAGGCGACCGCCACGTTCAAACACACCAAGAGCGAACTGAAGCGCGAAGGCTATGATCCGGCGGCGACCGGCGACGCAATCTTTTTCGACGATCCGGCGCGCCAGGCTTTTGTGCGGCTCGACCGCACGCTCTACGCGCGCATTCAGGCGGGTATGGTGCGCGTCTAGGCCGCAATTCGTACGGCGATTTTGACCGGCGCGCGCAAGATCCGCCGTTGCTCCAACCCTGGCTTCTCTTTTTTCGTTTGCGGCCGCCACTCCTTGCTAAGCGCTAAACCGACCCATCCACCGCCCTGTCAGAAGCGACGCGCAATTCGCAATCAATGAGACGAGCATGGCGCGGGGAAACTTGAGCTCGGCCATCCAAGCGATCAGTAGGCCCTCGGCCGCGATCACCAGCGCCTCGAGGACGATGGCAGTCGGCCAATAGGAGAAGCGTGGATAGGCCCAAAGCGCGGCGGACCACAGTTGTGGATGGGTGACCGCCGTTGCGACGCACGCCGCAAGACCGACATGCAGAGCTCCTCAACTCGGCCACCTCGCAACACGGGCAATCAAGAATGCTATCGGACCTTCAATTGCCGCAGAGATGATAAGCGCTTCGGTTTCCGCCATTGATTTTACCTTTCCATCGACCGTTCCGTCGTAGCATTGTCTTCTGCCGGTCATTCGAGATCACTGTCGCGAATAGCAACAGGAGGTTACCATGCGCTGTCGGATAGAGTTGGTCTGCCTCGCGCTGATGCTGGCGATTCCGGCCGCTCGAGCAGACATCCTGCCGGTGCCGGACCGCGGTCCGTTCACGGGCAGCGCCGGCGGTCTAGACTTCGCCGTCGAATCGATCGAGCCGCCGCCGCCGCCCGTTGGTGGGCCGCGCCTTTCCCGCCATCCGCTGCAAGTCGTCGTGCTTGTTGGATGCGCCGACGAACATCCCAATTGCAAGCTGGCCCGATCCAGGAATCTTATCGGGATGGAGGTGCTGACGGTCGACGGCGAGAGCCTGCGGCCTGAGAAAGGCATGGTGCGGCAGATCGTTGACGCTTTTGCGCGCCAAGCGGCCACCCGAACGGTCAGCCTCGAGTTATTTGCGCGCAACTCGAAAAACGAGCCGATAAAGGTCGCCTTTGCCCGACCCTGACATCTGCCGCATTGGGCTTCAGTCTTGGTCTTCCCCATTGATGCTTCGGTCGCTCCTGGCCGAAGCGGTTTGCGCGTCTTTTCGCCGCGCACGAGTGCGGCCTTAATCTCGAATGCAAGCCGCCGACGTTCGCGGTTTGACGAGACGGCGCTTGGTTGTGATTGGCGCTATCGGTCGTTGCTGCCCGTGCCAACCCGGAGTTACCGGCCGGCCGGCAAGATATCCGCATGTCCTTGGGCGCGATGCATTTCCGGGCTTCGGTCGCACCCCTTGGCGAAACGATACCAGGCGACGGCAGGAAGCTCGGCAATCGCCGGCAACGGGTCGTCAAGCGCAAAACTGGCAAAAGCCATCGGTTTGCGCAGGCCCGCCAGATAATCACTCAGTTTGAGAGCGCCGCGCGATATTTCCTGATAGGCGGCGACGATATCGCGGCTGGCGTGCATCCAGGCCACTCCCGTTCTGGCGCGGCCGGGCGCGATGGTCTGCCCGAGCGCCTGCCGCCACGCCAAATAAGGAAAGTCGGCGCCGGCGAGCGCGCCAATGCCGTTCCAGGTCCAGAAACGCCCGTTGACGTCGAGAAGCTTGTACTGCCGGTCGCGCCGGTCGTATTTGAATTCGACCTCGACCACGCCGGTGTATTCGAGCGACTTCAGGAACCGGCAAGCCAGCTCTTCGACCTCATCCTGCTCGACGGTTTCGACGAACGTGCTCGATCGGCCGAACTCGATCGGATGTTGCCGCGCGCGCCGGGCGACCAACGACACGACGGCTTCGCCGCGGTTCCATAAACCGGCATAGGAGAATTGCGCCTCGCCGCTGCCGGGGATCCACTCCTGGACGATTACCGCATCGCCGCCGACCAGCGCCGCGGCGCGTTGATAAAGTGCGAGCAACGCGTCGCGATCTTCCGCCTTCCAGGCCTTGGCGCGAGTGAATTCGTTCAAGCCCTCGCGGTAGGCGGGCTTGAGGATGACCGGGAAGCTGCAATTCAGCCGCGCGGCTTCATGCAAATCGCGCGGCCGAAAGCTCCGCGGGTAATCGATGCCGAGCAATGCCGCGCGCTGATAGGTCAGCCGTTTGTCGTACATCCACTGGACGGTGTCCCAGCTCGCCGTCGCCACCCGAAACTGCGATGCCAACAAGTCACAATTCTGCGCGATCAAGCGCATATCCTCGTCGCCGGTTGCGAACAGCACCCAGCCGTTCAAACCGTAGCGCGTGGCGATCTCGACGATCGATGCGGCGGCGCCCTCGTGGTCGGCGCCCGGCCAAGGGAAGCTGCGCCGGACATAACGCGAGAATTTCGGCAGCGGATGATTGGCGAGGAGCCACACCGGGACGCCGTGTCGGCCGAGACTGCGGGCAACGCCAATGCTGACGTGAGCGCCGCCGACAACCAAGGCGCCGGGCGCGGCATGTGAACGCTCGCCGCCCGCTGCTGGCGTCCCCAATGGCGGCGATGGGGCGAAACTCATGACCGCTCGCGTTCCGCTGCCAGCGACAACGGCGCATCTTGGCGCAGCGCGTCGCGGCGATCGTTGGCGAACCGGCGTGATCCGCGGCCGCGGCCGAGCACCGATCGCGTCACGCGCCGCGCCGCAAATCCCGCACCGGCAATGAACCGCAGTAGCGGCCCGAAGCTCGCGACCGCGGCGGAGCCGACAAAATGCAGGCCGCCAACGCTCGATTCAAACCCGGCGGACAACATCGGCAGACCGCCGTGCCGCGCTATGCGGCCGCGCAAGCGCGGCTCCAGGACATTCATTTTCTCGACGTCGATTTGATAGCCGGTTGCCAGCAGGACATGGTCGACGTGCCGCGTACCGTCATCCAGCGTCAGTGCGATGCGATCGCCGTCGCGCCGCGCCTCCAGGATGCGGCCTGTCTCGTGGACCGGCACATCCTGCAAGCGCGACCGCAGCCAAAGGGCGGCGGTCGCGCGCAGGCAGTGTTCGTTCAGCCGGTCGCGCAACCGCGCAGATAAATGGCTGACGCCGCCCGGCGCCTCGACCAGCCAGTTGAACGGAAACGGCCCCACCTGCGACGGCGGGATCAACGCTTCGCCAAGCAACGAACGTAACCGCTTGCGCAAGGTGCCGCGTTCGTCCGGGTCGGCGTTCCATTGCAGCTTGCCCCGGCAAATGATCTCGACGTCGGCGCCCGCCTCATGCAGCAGCGCGGCCAACTCGCAGGCGCTCTGACCGCGGCCGATGACCGCAACATGGCGTCCGCGGAAACGATCGGAATCCGTATGTTCGCACGAATGACTGACCAGCGCCCGCGGCAGCCCGTCGAATGGCGCCGGCCTGAGCTCGTGATGCAACAGGCCGGTCGCCATCACCACGCGCTCGGCGAAGAAGCTTTCGCCGTCGTCGAGGATGAGACGAAACCCGCCATCGGGAAGCGCGATAATTTGTACGACCGCGCGGCCATCGAGATCCGGCGCCACGCGCTCCTGGAACCACATGCCATAATCGATGAAATCTTCCACCGGCAAGCGATCCGGCAGCGGCAAGCCGGCCGCGCGGAAATAATCGTCGAGCAGATAGCGGCCGAGCGGATCGGCGATGTGCGTGGCGATCCAGGGCGAACGCAGCTTCATGCCCTTCGGCATATTTCGGCGCCAGAACGCCATCGCCTCGCCGAACACGCGGATCGGGACATTGGCGGCGCGCAAATGCGCGGCCGCGGCGAGGCCGTAGGGGCCGGCGCCGATAATGGCGACGGCGCAGTCGGCGCTGGAGCGAATGGGGCTGACGGTAATATTCATCGCAAAGCTATTCGGGCGTCCCGCCGGGCCGGCGGATCGTAAAATCCTAGCGGGCGTTCGTTATGAGTTTGCCAATGACATGCGATCGGCCGCGGGAAATCGTGCCAATTTGCGACAGACGCGGCGGTTCCCGGGCGGATCTGAATGTATCCTGAATCACTCGTTACCCGGCGGAACGCAACGCAGCGGTGATGGCGGCGGCGGCGAGCGCCAGCCAGGCGGCGATCAAAATGAAGCCGCCCGTCGGCGCGGCAAAAGCAAACAGGCGATGGCCGGCGAAAGCGCGCAGCGCGATGTCGCCTGAGAACAGCGCGGCGCCGACCACCCACGCGACCAGGACGGCAAGCATCAGCGGCCGCCACAGCAGGCCCTGTTGGGTAAGCGCGGCGCCGCCGAGCAAGGCCGCCGCATGGAACAACAGCATGTAAGCGGCACTGTCGAGGCCGGCATGCGGCGCCGCGTGCGCCCCGGCAGCGGCGAGAATGATGCCGCCCGCTCCCATCACGCCGGCGAGCACGATCAAGATCATTAGAGCCACAGTTTGCTATCCTTTTTCGAGTTTGGCCGCGCCCCGATGGTCCGGTCGCCGATCATACTTGAAATATGAGCACCCAAGCAGCCGGCAGAGCAACAGCCTAGCATTGCCGGCGCCGAGGATTCATGTAGCTTTGGCCGGTCGCGGGCCGGACGCGGTTTTGCAAGCCGGCTCAACGATGTTTGGAGCAAAAATGAAAGCGTTGCTACTGCTCATCGGAATATTGGTTTTGGCGGCGGGGCTTTTCTTTGTCGGCCAAGGCTTGGGATTGATCCAATGGCCGGCCGAGAGCTTCATGATCAGTCAGACCAAGTGGGTCTATTACGGCGGAGCAATCGCGGCGTTCGGGCTTCTGCTGATCATCCTCTCGCGGCTGTGAAGCCCGGTTGGGTGGCGCTCGCCGCGCCGGCGATCCGCTACGCGGTGGCGCCGGCGTCGATGGTCATCACCGTGCCGGCGATGTTGCGCGCCTTGTCGCCGAGCAGATACTCGACCGCGTTGGCCACGTCGTCAACCTCGGCGAAACGACGCAACGCGGTGCGCCGCATCACCTTCTGCATCTCCGCTCCGCCCAGCCCATGGGTCATGTCGGTCGCCAAGAATCCCGGCGCCACGGCGTTCACGGTAATGCCGAACCGTCCCACCTCACGCGCCAGCGAGCGGGTCAAGCCGATCATCGAGGCCTTGGTCGCCGCGTAGGCCGCAAGCCCGCTGTAGCCGCTGAAGCCGATGATCGAGGCAACGTTGACGATGCGGCCGGCGCCGTCGGCCATCATGCCGCGCACCACGTATTTGGTGAGCACGATCGGCGCCAGCGTGTTGACGCGCACCATCGCTTCGATCTTTGAATTGTGCATCATCGCCAGCGCGCCATCGGCGCCGAGCGCGGCATTGTTGACGAGACCGAACAACGGCCCGAATTCCTTGCGCAGGCCGCTCACCAGCTTGGCAATCTCCTCGATGTTGCCGAGGTCGAAGGCCACGAAATGCAGCGCGCCCTGCGGTTCGCGCTCGGCCTGCGCGATCGCGGCGGTCACCTCCCGGCTCTTCTGCCGCGCTACGGCGATCACGCGGTAGCCCGCCGCGGCGAGTTTTTGCGCGATGGCAAGGCCGAGGCCGCGGCTGCCGCCGGTCACCAGAACGTTGCGCATCGCTGTGGGCTTCGGCTCGGCCATCGCTCAACCTACGCGGCGCGCCAGCTTGCCGGTGGCGGCGACCGGCAGGCTCGGCACGAAGCTGATCGCGGCGGGCACCTTGTGGCGCGGCAGCGCCGCGCGGCAGAGCTTGAGAATGTCGTCCCTGACCGCGATCTGCCCGGCGTTCCCAGTCTCGCCTTGCGATTTCAGCACGACATCGGCAACCACGATCGCGCCGGTGATCGGGCTCCGTTTCGGCCGCACCAGCGACATGCGCACCTGCGGATGCCGGTTGATCACCGCCTCGATCTCTTCGGGATGAACCTTCAGGCCGCCGATATTGATGATGCCGCCCTTGCGGCCGGCGAAATAGTAGCGGTCGCCGCGACGCTCGACGATGTCTCCGGTGTCGACAAAGCCGTCGGCGTCGACCAGCGTTTGTCCGTCGCCGACATAGCGCGACGCCGCTCCCGGCGAGCGGATGTGCAACGAGCCGTCGACGACTTTCATCTCGACGCCGCCGCGGATGGTCTCCACGAATGCGGCGGGAAAGCCGGCGAGGCCGTCGTCGACGGCGAAGGCGACGCCGGCCTCGGTCGAGGCATAAGCGTGGCCGATCGCCGCCTGCGGAAAGACCGCGCGCAGCGCGTCGAGGATGGCCTGGTCGGCGATCTCGCCGGAGAGCCGGACATAACGCGGCGCGATGGTGCGGATCGCCGGGATCATCAGCGCCCGGCGCCAATGCGAAGGCGTACCGGACAGGTGCGTGACACCGTGTTGCGCCAGCCGCGCCAGATGATCGGCGACCGGCTCGCCGGCGCTCGACAGCACCAGCGAGGCGCCGCCGAGCACCGCGCGCAGGAAAATCTGCAAACCGCCGTAACGGCGGATGTCGTAGAACGTGGCCCATATTGCCTCGCCGTCGGCGGCGCTGCGCTGGGCAATAGCCGCCGTCAGTCCGGCGAGGTCGTGCACCACCATCTTCGGCACGCCGGTCGTGCCCGAGGTCAACAGCACCCATTCGGTGCGAACGGCGATCGGCCGTGCCTCATCGAGCGGAGCGAGCGACGGCGCGCAGGTTACGCGAACGGGAAGCGCGAGCGCCGCATGCGGTCGCGAACCGTCATCGGTCACCACGGCATCGATCTCGGCCGCTGCCATCAGCACGCCGAGATGGTCGGCCTCGATATCGGGCGGCAGGATCACAAGCCGGCGCGCGAGGCCGTCAAGCTCGATCAGCGCCAGCGCCGTCGTCAGCTGGCTCGCGGTCGCCAGCAGAACCGAGCGGCCCGCCAGACCCGTCAGCGGGCCGCCAAAACTTGTTTGGCGATTCAGACTGCTGCCGCGATCGAGATCGGTGAAGCGTACGGCAGCGGCGCGGTCCCAAATAAACCGCGCCGCCGGCGCGTTCGCGACATAAGCCCGCAGCGACGGCGCCTCAACGCCCGCCATGTTCATAGACCTTCACGAAGTCGCCGAGCGTGACCGGAAAAAAGGCATCCTCGGCGGCCGTGAACGGATCGATGCCAAGAGTATCTTCCAGGCGCGCCACCAGAACCGCAAAGCCCAGCGAGTCGAGCCCGCAGTTCGCCAGCACCAGCTCGTCGTTGAGCGGCGCCAGAATCCGCCCGTGCTCCCGCGCCACCTGCTCCATCTGCTGCAATATGGTTAATTTTACCGACATGGTTCGCGCCTACGGTTTGTTCATTCCGCCCCGGTATATTCGCGCAACACTTACGATCAAGTTCACGAAACGATCGTGGTCAACGCGATGGTGCTTGCCGTGACGGGACTGCGCTGCCGTCAAATCGAAAAGAGCGATATTGAAGCCGTCGCCACGCTGCTGGCGCAGGGATTCCCCGCCCGCACGCGCCAGTTCTGGCTGCACGCCTTTGCGCAACTCACCGCGCGCGAGCCGCCGCGCGGATTGCCGAAATATGGTTACCTGCTGGACAGCGACGGTGTCGTGGTCGGCGCCCTGCTGCTGATCTGCTCGACCATGCGCTCGGGCGGTGCGGCCGCCACCCGCTGCAATCTTTCCAGCTGGTACGTCGAGCCTTCGTTTCGCGCCTACGCGCCGCTCTTGGTGTCGCAGGCGCTCCGCCACAAGGACGTCACCTACCTGAATGTCTCGCCGGCGCCGCACACCCGTCCAATCATCGAAGCACAGGGATTTTCCCGCTATTGCGACGGCATCTTCGTTGCGGTGCCGATGCTGAAGGGATTGTTCGGCGGCCCGGCGGTCGAGGTGTTCGATGCGCAGCGGCAGCCCGCGGTCGCCTTCGATCCGTTCGACCAGGAAGTGTTGCTCGAACACGCCGCGCACGGCTGCATCAGCCTGTGGTGCGCCACGTGCGAGCACGCCTACCCCTTCGTGTTCCGACCTCGCCTGGTCAAGGGCGGCGTACCTTGCGCGCAACTGATTTACTGCCGCGACGTCGCCGACTTCGTCCGCTTCGCGGGACCGATCGGACGCTTCCTGGCGCGCCGCGGCAGGCCCTTCGTCATCATCGACGCCAACGGTCCGATAGCCGGGCTCATCGGCTGGTTCAGCCGCGACAACATGCCGAAATATTACAAAGGACCGCAGCGCCCGCGGCTCGGCGACCTCGCCTACACGGAATACGCGGTGCTGGGGGTTTAGGACCCCTGCCTATCCTTCCCTGCAAGGGGCGAGGGAACAGCGCCTCACATCATCAGCGCCTTGCGGGTTTCCGCCGGCCAGTGCGGCAGGTCGAGCCCGTGCGTCGCGAACAGCGCCAGCGCCAGGCGATCCATGCCGAAGGCGACGCAGCCGGTGTGCATCACTTCACCGCCCGCATTGCGCAGGTTCCAGGTCGTGCCGAAATGGTCGCGGTGATAGTTGAAGCTCATGCACGCCGTGGGATCGGCCGCCGAGCGCACCGGAACGAGTAACTCGAATTTCAACGCCTGCTCGATCTGGCTCATCGCCATCAGCTTGCCGCCGCGGCCGAAGAACGCATCGCTCGCGGTGTCCAAGCGATAAGGCAAGCCCAATTGCCTGGCGAGGTCCTCGGCGCGCGCCATCCAGCGCCGGCGGAAATCGTCGATCTGCTCGGGCGTGCCGACGCAAACGTATTCGCGCATGCGAAACGACTGCAGGCGATCGAGGTCGCGCGACGGCTCGCGGCGGAAGCAATCGCTGGCGACGTCGAACTTGAGGCCTTCCGCCGGCACCTCGCCGCGGCTCGCGACCAGCGGATAGACCGGATAACAGGCCGCAGGCGTCAGCACGAGATCGGCGGCGGATAAAGCCGGCGTCCAATCTTCGCCGGCCTCGAAGGTCTCGACGGCGCCCCGCACCTCGGCTTCGGCGCCATTGAGGCAGCACACGCAGCCGAGAAAGTGCGGAAAGCTCTTGAGGTATCCCGATTTCTCCAATTGCCGGCGGCTCATCACCGGGGGAAAGCGCAAGACTTCCGTCGCGGGCTCGCGGTGGCGCGAGATGAAGGCGGCGAGAGCGTTGACCACGTCCTCATAGGCGGCCGTGCGCGCGTAGATGCCGTCGATGCCCGACGGCAGCAACAGCGCCTCGGCGATCGCATCGAGCGAACGGGTCGAGGTCTTCGGTTCCTTGAATGCGAGGTTCATGGAATAACGCCTCATTTTTTCGGGGTATTTTTCTTGGTCTACTTAGTCGCGCAGCGAAGCCGGGGCGCCGCTCAAGAGCGACGCCACGGCGACATTGGCGAGGATGCGATCGTTGCTGATTATCACCGGCGCCGACAGGATATCGCGCAGATGGCGGCCGATGCTGAACTCGCCGTCGTTGCGATAGCCGGCGATCCCGCAGGCCTGCATCGCGCTCATGACGGTCGCGACCGCAAGCTCGGAGGCGTTGACCTTGTGCAGGTTCATGGCGGTCTGGAAATCCAGCGAGTCGAGCGCGTCCGGATCGTCGGCGGCCAGTTCGAAGCGCCGCAAGGCGCCGGCAACAAGACCGCGCAGTTTCTGCAGCGACGCCGCGGCGCGCGTCAGGTGCGGAGCGCCGGGCGGCAGTGCGCCGTCGGCGCGTTGTCTGACTTTGCGCACGAAGGCGCGGGCCCGATCGGTGGCGGCGGCGGCGATGCCGGCCCAGGCGCCGCTCCAGAGCAGGTGCGCCACCGGCATCATGGTCCGGGTGTGAATCTGGTCGTAGCTCACCGGCAGGATCTGCTCGCTGGCCGCGGCGGCGATCAGCTTGAAACCGGCGCTGCAAGTGCCGCGCATACCGAGCGCGTCCCAGCCGAGCTGCCGCTCCAGCGTGTAGTCCTGCTTCAGGAAAACGACGAGAACCTGGTCGGTGCTCGCCGCCTCGGCAGAGCGCCGCGCCGTGGTTACGATACCGTCGGCCGCTTCGCCGTATGAGATCACCGTGGCATATCTTTCCAGCGCAATGCGGGCATCGTTCCGCTCGATCGGTGCGGCACTGTTGCGCACGTCGCCGCCGCGCTCGCCCTCGGTGGTCGAGGACGCCAGCAGCATTTGCTCGCTGCACAGCCGGCGCAGCAAACGCTGATGCCAAGCGCTGCCGGTGCCATGCCGGGTGAGGCAAGCGACCTTGGTCTGGTGCATCGCATAAATCATCGCCGTCGAGGCGCAGGCGCGGCCGAGCGCATAGCAAACATCGGCGACGTCGGAGATGCTGGCGCCCTCGCCGCCGAATTCGCGCGGCACCGCGATGCCCATCAGGCGGGCGGCGCGCGCGGCGGCGATCGCCTCGGCCGGAAAGCGCGACTCGCCGTCGACCGCCACGGCATGCTGCGCCGCGACCGCCGCGACTTTCTCGGCGCGAGATGTGAGAGTTTCCGCGGCCGCTGGGGAAACATCCGCGCCGATCAGCAAGGCCCGCGCCGGGTCTTTCGCGGCTGGAACGCCTTGCAGCTTCACGGTTCGCAGATTGGATGCCTTCATAATCGCCTCACATTCCATCTGGCTTCGACCGCGATCACTGTCGCCCAAGAGGTACTGCAAAACTTCCAATTCCTCGTGGCATTCGTAGGGAATTGCCGCGCTTCTTTCGTATAAAGGTTACCAATCGCAAACACTTCGCGTGATATTCGGTTACAGGCGGTTAAGAGATGACCGCTAGTGAAGAGAAGACCTGCTGAACAACTGAGCAGGCGCCGGAAACTGGAGACCCTGCACCATGCTTGATCGCGCCAATATGGACGTGATGGAGCGCGTGGCTCTGCTCGTGCGCAAGATTTTGGTCAAGCGGGCGATCGAGCGTCCGGTCGGCACCGACGAAGATCTCACCGCCGGCGGCCTGTCCTCGCTCGACATCGTTAACCTCATGCTCGCCGTCGAGGCCGAGTTCGACATCAAAATTCCCGAGCGGGAGATGACGCCGGCGAACTTCCGCTCCATCGCGCAGATCGCGAAGCTGGCGCGCGGATTGTGCGAACAACCGGCCGCGACCGGCTGACCTTGCGAAAAGTCACGGCCGGCCAGGCGAAGTAATTCAGCAGATTGCTTCTCGCCTCGCCGTCACACCGCAAATTCGCTGTTGCGGCGGTCGGTCACGAGCATGGCGCCCGGATAATGGGTGATGCAGAACTCCGGGCGCGCGATGGCGATCACCGATTGCGGAGTGACGCCGCAAGCCCAGAACACCGGGATTTCATCGTCGCCGATCGGCACCGCATCGCCGTAATCGGGCGCGGCAAGATCGGCGATACCGAGCAGCTGCGGTTTGCCGAGATGCACCGGAGCGCCGTGCACCAACGGGTATCGGCTGGTGATCTCGACGGCGCGGATGGCGTCGGCTGGCTTCAGTGGCCGCATGGAGACAACGAGCGGGCCGTGGAACGGGCCGGCCCGCACGGTGGCGACCGCCGTGCGGTACATCGGCACGTTACAATTGCAGCTGATGTGGCGAAGCTCGATACCGGCCTCGAGCAATGCCTGCTCGAAGGAAAACGAGCACCCGATGGCAAAAGCGACGAGATCATCTCGCCACCAGCGCCGAAGATCCGTCGGCTCTTCGACCAGCGCGCCGTCGCGCCACACCCGATAGCGCGGCAGATCGGTGCGGAGGTCGAGGTCTTCTGCCAATTCCGGTATTCGCCAATCGCCCGGCGCCGCAACGCCGATGAGCGGACACGGTTTTGGATTGAGCCGGCAAAAGCGCAGAAAATCATCGGCGAGCGACCGGGGCAGGATCGTAAGATTAGCCTGCACGTAACCGGGCGCGAGGCCGGACGTCGGCCCGACATGCTCACCGCGGCGCGCAGCCAGCCGCGCGGCGAGGCCGGTCGACATCCCCTCGGCAACTTCATTTTGCGTTGCAGCCGTTGCCATGGCGCGCTCCTGCCCGGTCTTGCCATGCCCTGAGGCTCGTTGCCTCTTTTATCATCGAACACGGCCGCAGCCTATTCGCCGCGACCATTTCACGCGCAGCGCGGACGGTGCCGCCCTGGGCTTAGCCGCGTGAAATCGGTTGAAACTCCGATCAAGATCGCGTTTGCTTGCGCCGGAAATTAATTGGCCACTTTTAGGGAGGGAGTGATCATGCGCCATCCTATCCGCCGTCATGCCTATTCTCCGACCCTTCTTCTCACCGCCGGTTTGTCGTTCGGCTTGCCGCTCATCACGGCAGGCGGCGCGCCGGCCGCAGAGCCGGCGCCGGTCAAGATCGGCTTTGTGACCTTCCTCACCGGACCGGCTGCGGCGCCGTTCGGCATTCCCGATCACAACGCCGCCGAGATGCTGGTCGATCGGCTCAATGCCGGAAAAGTGCCGGCGCCGTACAATCGGGTCGGGCTCGGCGGCGCCAAGATCGAGGCCAAATTCATCGACGAAGCCGGTCCCGCGGCCAACACGGTCACTGAATTCCGCAACCTGGTGGAGCGCGATCATGTCGACGTCGTCGTCGGCTATGTGTCGTCCGGCAATTGCCTGGCGATCGCGCCGGTGGCCGAGGAATTGAAAGAGCTTATTGTGCTCGACGTTTGCGGCACGCCGCGCGTTTTCGAAGAAAAGCCGTACCATTACGTGTTCCGCGTCAACCCGCATGCGACCATGGACAATGTCGCGGCCGCCAAATACGTGCTCGACCAATTCAAAAACCTCACCATCTATTCCGGCATCAATCAGAACTACGCCTGGGGACAGGATTCCTGGCGCGATTTCCGGCTGGTGATGAAAGACCTCGATCCCAAGGCGACCGTCGACAAGGCGCTTTTCCCCAAGCTTTTCGCCGGCGAGTACGGTGCCGAGATTTCGACGCTGCTGACGTCGAACGCGCAGATCGTCCATTCGAGCTTCTACGATGGCGACCTCGAAGCCTTCATCTACCAGGCCGCCGCGCGCGGGCTGCCGCAGCGCATCCCGTTGGTGCTGACCACCGGCAAATCTTCGCTGTGGCGGCTAGGCCCCAAGCTTCCCGACGGCACGATCGTCGAAGCGCGCGGGCCGCACACGTTCTTCGCCCATGACAGCGAGTTGAACACCTGGTTTCACAAGAACTACGTCGACCGCTTCAAGGAACCGCCGATCTATCCCGCCTACGACCTCGCGCAATCGCTGCTCGGCCTGAAATTCGCGTGGGAAAAAGCCCAGGCCAAGAAGGGCGGCGGGCGGCCGACGACGGAAGAAGTGATCGCCGCGTTCGAGGGCATTTCGTTTCCGACGCCGAGCACCACGGTGCAGATGGCGCTCGGCAACGGCCACCAGGGCATCACCGACACCGCCATCGGGACCTACAAGTTCGACAAGGCGGAGGGTAAACCCGAGCTGGTCGACATCGTGCGCTATCCGGCCGCATGCGTGAACCCGCCAGCGGACCTCAATTCAGTCCCCTGGCTCGAAGGCGGCATGAAGGGCGCCAAGTGCAATTGATCTTGTTCCCCTCTCCCCTCGCGGGAGAGACGGCCGAGCGGAGCGCGGCCACGCGCGGGTCGCGGTCGTGCTGACCGCATTCGCCATCGTGACCGACGGGCTGGTCTACGCCGCCTATTTGTTCCTCGTCGCCGTAGGTCTCACCTTGATCTTCGGCGTCATGAAAATCCTCAACGTCACCCACGGCTCGTTCTATGCGTTCGGCGCCTATGGAGCCGCGATCGCCGTCGGCGTCTACTTCGATCGCGGCTTGCCGGCGGCCGGCGGCTTCCTGCTGATGGTTCTCGTCGCCATGGCGATCGGCTTTGTGCTCGGTCTGATCCTCGAACGCGGCCTGTTGCGCCTTGTCTATGGCAAGGACGAAGTCGTTGTCGTGCTCGTGACCTATGCGGCCTTTCTCATCCTCGAGGATGTGATTCAGCTGATCTGGGGCACCGGCTCTTATGCGCTCTACCAGCCGCTCGGCATCGCCGGAAACGTCGACGTCGGGGCGCTCGTGCTGTCGGGCTATGATATCGGCCTGGTCGTCTTCGCCGGGTTGCTCGCGGTGGCCGCGAGCTTCGCGCTTAAGCACACCCGATGGGGCCGCCTGCTTACGGTCGTGATCTTCGATCGCGAGCTCGCCGCGGCCGTCGGCATCAACGTGTCGCTTGTCTACACCATCACCTTCGTCATCGGCGCCATGCTGGGCGCGCTCGGCGGCGCGGCGATGGCGCCCAAGATCGCGGTGACGCTGGGCATCGGTGTCGAGGTGATCGTGCTCGCCTTCGCGGTGGTGGCAATCGGCGGCATGGGCTCGGTCGAAGGCGCCTTGCTCGGTGCGCTGATTGTCGGCGAGTGCCGGGCCGCGGCCGTGCACCTGATGCCGCAGATCGAGCTATTCGTCATCTATGCGGTGATGGCGCTGGTGCTGGTGTTGCGGCCGCAGGGTCTGTTCACCCGCGCGCAGCCGCGAAAGATCTGACAAATGGCGCTGCGTTCGACCGCCCTCGGCACGCTCGCCTTCCTCCTCGTCGCGGCGCTGGCGCCGACGCTGCCGGTCTGGCTGGTTTCGCTCGCCACCATCGCGCTGGCCAATGGGCTGGTGGTGCTCGGGCTCATCATTCTGTGGCGCGCCGGACTGGTGCCGTTCGGACAGGCGCTGTTCTATGCCGTCGGCGCCTATGCGGTGGCGCTGATCACCCGCTACACCGGCTTGCGCGACGTGCTGGCGCTGGTCGCCGCGGCCGCGGCGTTGTCCTGTCTCACCGCCTTACTCGCCGGTTTTCTGCTGGCGCGCTACCGCGAAATCTTCTTCGCCATGCTCAGCCTGGCCATGTCGATGATTCTTTACGGCGTGCTGGTGAAGACCGAGACGCTCGGCTCCACCGACGGGTTCGGCGTCGAACCGCCGACCTATCTCGGCTACGCGCCGCAGGGCAGCATGCACTTGCTGATGTTGTTCTGGCTGGTGCTGGCATTCTGCGCCGTATCGGCATTGCTGGTGTCGCTGTATTTCCGCTCCGTCGCCGGCGCGCTTGCCGTACCGGTGCGCGACAGCGAGATTCGCCTGGAGTTCCTCGGCATCTCGGTCAGCCGGCTCATCCACCTCAACCTCGTCATCGCCGGCACGCTGGCCGGCATCGGCGGCGCGTTGGCGGCGCTCTCGATCGAGCATGTCGATCCCGACATGTCCTACTGGACGACATCGGGAGGTTTCGTTTTCGTGACGGTTCTCGCCGGTGCCGGCTCGGTCGCTGCGGCTTTCGTCGGCTCCTTCGTATTCGAACTCCTGAAATCGATCGCCTACGACATCCTGCCCGGCACCTGGCAGATATTTCTCGGCGCGGCGCTGCTGCTCACCATCCTGTTCCTGCCCGAGGGCATCGGCTCGCTGTTCGTCAGGCTCCGGCGACGGCGCAAGCGCGGTGTCATGAGCGCGGCGTCATGAGTGCGATCCTCGCCGTCCGCGATCTGGAAAAGACCTTCGGCTCGGTCGTCGCCGCGCACGGCATCAACGTCGCGGTACCGCCGCTGCAGACGGTCGGCATCATCGGCGCCAACGGCGCCGGCAAGACGACCTTCGTCAACATGATCACCGGTCATTTGCGGCCGAGCAAGGGTATGATCTTTTTCGACGGCCGCGATATCACCGGCCGCCCGTCGCGCGAGATCACCCGGCTCGGCATCGCCCGCTCCTTTCAGGTGCCGCAGGTTTTCGCCTCGTTGACCGTGTTCGAGAACATGTGCATCGCGACCGCGATCGCGCACGCCGCCGGCGGCCTATTGGCGCAGGCACTGACGCCGCTGCATTCGCCGGATACTGTGGCCGAGGCGGAAGCCGCGCTCGAACTGTTTCGCATCGCGCGTTACGGCCAGGCGCCGGCGGCGACGCTGCCGCAGGGCGTGCGCAAGCTCCTCGATATCGCCATGGCGGTGGCCGGCGCGCCGCGCGTGTTGCTGCTCGACGAGCCGACCAGCGGCATCTCGATCGAAGAGAAATTCGAGCTGATGGACGTGGTGATGGCGGCGCTGAAGAATCGCCGCATCACCGTGCTGTTCGTCGAGCACGACATGGACATCGTCGAGCGCTACGCCGACCGGGTGCTCGCCTTCTACGACGGCGCGGTGATCGCCGACGGGCCGCCGCTGGCGACGCTGGAAAATCCGCGCATTCAGGAACTGATCAGCGGCCCGAAACTCAACGTCGCGGCGATGGGCTCGCGTCATGCTTAGTATCGCGCATCTCAGCGTCTCGATCGGCGCCGTCGCCATCATCCGCGACGTGTCGCTCAAGCTCGATGCCGGCGAGATGTGCGGGCTCATTGGCCGCAACGGCGCCGGCAAGACCACGCTGATGCGCGCCCTGATGGGCGCGTTGCCGGCGACCGGCACCGCCGAGCTCGCCGGCATCGATCTGCTGCAGCTGCCGCCGCATCGCCGGGTCGCGCACGGCGTCGGCTACATGCCGGAGGACCGCCGGCTCGTCCCCGAATTCACGGTGGAACAGAACATTCGCCTGCCGAGCTGGGCGGCAAGGTTCTCCGGCGTCGACGAGCGGCTCGACTGGATCTTCGCCATCATGCCGGAAGTGGCGCGGTTTCGCGACAGACGCGCCCTCGAACTGTCCGGCGGCCAGCAGAAGATGGTGGCGCTGGCGCGCGCGCTGATGGCCGGTCGGCACATGCTGCTGCTCGACGAGCCGTTCGAAGGGCTGGCGCCGGCGCTGGCGCGGCGGCTCGGCGAAGTTCTGGCGAGCCTCAAGGCGCAGGCGGTTTCGGTGTTGATCGCTGAATCGAATGAGGTCCATGTCGCCGACCTCTTGGCGCGCGCCTACCGCATCGAACGCGGCGCCGTGCGGAGCGTGTGATGTGGTGTCGTTGTAAGCCGCGCAATGACGCGGCTGGCGTTGGTTGCGTATCGGCTCGCTGGTCCGGCGCTTTATTTCCGCCACCTCCCCCAATAGTTTAGCGTCATGAATGGCGCACCCGACTCGGTGGCCGAAGCGGTCGCGCGCCGCGGCAGCACCGCGGAAGTCTTCGCCGCGTTCCTACGGCTCGGGCTCACGAGCTTCGGCGGCCCGATCGCCCATCTCGGCTATTTCCACGAGGAATTCGTGGTGCGTCGGCGCTGGCTCGACGAGAAGACCTATGTCGACCTCCTCGCGCTGTCGCAATTCCTGCCCGGACCGGCGAGCAGCAAGGTCGGCATCGCCATCGGGCTATCGCGCGCCGGCTATCCCGGCGCGCTCGCCGCGTGGAGCGGCTTCACGCTGCCGTCGGCGATCGCGCTGGCGCTGTTCGGCTATGGCGTCGCCTCGCTCGGCGATGCGCTGCACAGCGGCTGGCTGCACGGGCTGATGATCGCCGCCGTGGCGGTGGTCGCGCAGGCCGTGCTGGCGATGATGCGCGCGCTGGCGCCGGATCGCCCGCGCGCGACACTCGCGGTAGCGGCGACCGTCATGGTGCTGGCGCTGCCGCCGTCCTGGGGGCAATTTGCCGCCATCGTTTTCGGCGGTCTTGTCGGGCTCGCGTTGCTGCGCGGCCCGGTGCCCGCCGACCATCCCAGCCTGCCGCACCCGGTCAGCCGCGCCGCCGCGACCGCCGCGGTCGTTCTGTTCTTTGCGCTGCTGATCGGCTTGCCGCTTCTCGCCGCTGCCGTGCCCAATCATGCCCTGCAATTATTCGATGCGTTCTATCGCGCCGGCTCGCTGGTGTTCGGCGGCGGTCACGTTGTGCTGCCGCTGCTGCAGGCCTCCGTGGTGCCGCCGGGGTGGGTCGGCAACGATGCTTTCCTCGCCGGTTACGGCGCGGCGCAGGCGGTGCCCGGCCCGCTATTCACCTTCTCCGCCTATCTGGGAACGGTCATGCAGCCGGCGCCGAATGGATGGGTGGGAGCGATCCTCTGCCTTGTCGCCATGTTCCTGCCCGCCTTCCTGCTGGTTATCGGCCCGTTGCCGTTCTGGGACGCGTTGCGCCGGCGGTCGTGGGCGCAGGCCATGCTGCGCGGCGTCAATGCCGCGGTCGTCGGCCTATTGCTCGCGGCACTCTATCGACCAGTGTGGACCTCGGCGATCATCAATGCCGGCGATTTTGCGCTCGGCGTCGCCGCCTTCCTGCTGCTGTTCATGTGGAAGACGCCGCCGTGGCTGGTGGTCGTGTTCTGCGCCGTCGGCGGCGAAGCGCTGCTGCACGTTCCTTAGAGCGGCATGACGTATCTTCGAATCGTCATCCCGCTCTAAGTTCTTGTCTCATCGCGCGTCCGGACGGAAAACCGGTTTCCACTTTTCCTGGACGCGCTCCAAGATCAAGCTTCCGGCGACGGGCCGCACCATCCTGGCAGGTAACCGGCATCGTCGCTCTTGGCCAATTCCAGCGCCTCTTCGACCGCGCGTTCAAAGTCGCGCTCGACCGCCTTGCGCTTCATGCGCCGGCGCAGGAAGTCGGCCCAGAGAAATTCGCTGAACGGCGTCGTGTCCTTGGCGAAGCCGCCGGCGCGCCGCAGCTCACCGGCCAGCGACCGGAAGGGATCGTCGACCAGCTCGGTGACCGATTTCGGAATGTCGCGGTAATGCCGGCGCTGGCCCTTGGCGTCGAACGGATGCATCCAATTGCGGTTGTCCATCACGGTCCAGAACGCGTCGGGCTCGAGCTTGCTCAGATTGGCCTGGACGATCACCGCCACGTCCTTGACGCCCTCGTCATGCAGCGCGCGCGCCAGGTGGTGATGATCGGTGACGTAGTGCCGGAGCTTCGGCCCGAGGATCACCGGGATCATATGCTTGCCGAGGAATTCTTCGCCCTTCTTGGTGCCGGTCTCGCGCCAGCGCTTGCGCTTGGTCAGCACCTCGCGCATGCCGACGGTGATCTGAGTCGGACGCAGGTCGACGACCGCGACCAACGTCAGCACCGGCTCGCGAATATTGGTCATGTCAGTTCGACGACGCGGTGACCGCGTTGTTCAACTTCTCGAACAGGTCGGCGATGTCGTTGCGGACCGTCGCCAGCTTGGCAAATTGCTCCGTGAGGCTCAAGACGCGCTTTTCCAGTTCGCGCTTGGTCTCGCTGAATCTTTGCACGCGCTCGGCCAGGCTGCCGTCGTCATCCTCTTCGATCTGTCTGATCCTGGCCAGCAGCCGGTGGCGAGCGTCCTTCAGCTCCCCGATGAGGCTGGCAACACCGCCGTCCGCGGCCTCCAGTGGACCTAGCTGCGATTGCAGATCGCCGAGCTTGGTCTTCATCTGGGTGAACGCAACGACCTTGCGATCGATCTCGTCGAGCTGGGATTGCGTCGCCTCGATGAAGGCCGCAAGTCGCTCGACGCGGGCATCGATGTCCTGTGCTGCGGCCTGGCCGCCCACCGCCGGCGGCGCTGCGCGCGCTGGAGTGAATCCGATAGCGCCGACGCCCTCTTCTTCGGCCGCGACCGAGAACACGTCGAGCGCGCGATTAAGGTTGGCAAACAACGCAGCAATGTCCATGCGCAGCCTGGCCAGCTTGGCGAACTGGGCGTTGAGCTGCGACAGGCGATCGTCCAGTTGCCGTCGCTGGTCGGCAAACTCTTGCACGCGCGCGGGGAGCGGTCCTTGCGGCGTTCGCTCGAGGGCACCGATTTCCCCAGCAAGCCGCTCACCCATCGCGCTCAACTCCTCGACGCGCCCGACAAGGCCATCCTCCACCGCCGCGAACGGAGCCAGCCGGGCTTGCAATTCGGCATAATTCTCCTTCAAGCCGGCGATAATCTTCAACTTGCGCTCGATGTCGTCGCAGCACTCGTGGCTCCGCCTGACGAAGTCCGCCATGTCCTTCAGGCCGGCTTCGAGCACGACCGCATCGTCCGCGCTGGCAACCTCCGCCAGCGCGCGTTCGATATCGGTTTGCCGGCTGCCGAGCTCCATGAACAGCTGCTCGATCGACCGTCTTTTCTCCAAGGCCGGGGCGAGCCGCTCTTGCAGCGCCTTCTGCTGGGCGCGGAGTTGCTCGACGCGGGCGACTAGATCGCCGGATTCGTTGCGGCTCTGCTGGATCTGCGCGAAACGCTCGGCCTCGGTGAGCCGTTGCCGCATGCTGGCGACCGCATCTTCCGGATCGGTGCGGACAAGATGATGCACCGCCGCTTCGGCATCGGTCTGCGGCTTACAAGTGCGCGCTCGTCCGCGGCCCTGTCGGCCTGTGAGCCGCCGTCGGCGTTTGCGCAACAGCGCGCCAACGAACGCGTAAACAAGTAGAATGAGGGGCCGCGCCGGGCCATCGTGGGCGTCGGCCGCGCCAGGGAACCCGTGTTTCATGAGCAGACTCCGGCGCGCCGCCACGGCTTGTCTCGTCATCCTCCCGCTGCTGCTGCTCGGCGCCGGGCGGCATCCGGCGCGCGGCGCTGGGCGCGCTCCGCCGGCGAAGCCCGCGACGTGCCGGCACTCGCCCTTTCGCACCGTCGTCGATGTGGGCCACACCGTCGATGTGCCGGGTGCCATCAGCGCGCGGGGCGTTGCCGAATACGCGTTCAATCTTCAGCTTGCCGACGCGGTCAAGCAAGCGCTCGTTGCCGCCGGTTTCGACAAGACCGTCCGGCTCGTCACCGCCACGGCTCCACCAAAGGGCCTGATCGAACGGGCGGCGCTGGCCAACAAAATGCACGCCGACCTGTTCATCTCCATCCATCACAATTCGGTGCCGGATTATCTGCTCGAGACCTGGCAATACGAGGGACAGCAACACCAGTTCAGCGACCGGTTCCAGGGCTACGCCATCTTCGTTTCGAACGACAATACCGATCGCGCCGGCAGCCTGCAGTTCGGCAGATTTTTGGGCAAAGCGCTGCAAGCGCGCGGCCTGCAGTACACCCCGCATTACGTGCTGCCGCTGATGGGCAACCGCCGCCGCGAACTTGTCGACGCCGCAGCCGGCGTCTACCGGTACGATCAGTTAATCGTGTTGCGAAACAGCCGGATGCCGGCAGTGCTGCTCGAGGCCGGATCAATCGTCAACCGGCAGGAGGAGCTGGAATTGGCGAGCCCGCAACGCCGCGAGCTTATCAGCGCGGCCGTCGTCGCCGCGGTTGAGGATTTCTGCGCGGCGCGGCGGCGGCGCAAGGCGGCGCCGAAACTCAGGCGCCCGCACAACGCGGCCGCCGTGGTCCGACACGACACGCTGACTGGGAGGCGCGGCACCTTCGCTTCTGCCTCCGGTACGCAATACGCGGAGCCGCATTGCACCCCCTTCCGGGACCTTCCTGACTGGCTTCCCCCGTCATTAAAGGCTAAATAATCTCGCGAGACAGCCTTACTGACCGTTTGCCGCCCGCCGTCGGCGAGCGGAAACTTATTTGACGCGCCCGACGTTTACTTCAATCATGGATCAACGCACCGACAACGAGCGTCGCCAGGACACCGCGCCGGACCGTGAAGCGAAAGCCGCGACCGGCGCGACCCGGAGCGGCCAGCCGTGGCTGGTCAGGCTGCGTCAGCGGCGCCGCATGGTGCTCGTCATCACCGCATTGCTCATCGTCGCGCTGGTCGGCCTCGTGGTGTGGTGGGTCAACGCCGGCCATTATGAAATGACCGACGACGCCTTTATCGACGCCCGAACTGTGCAGATCAGTTCCCAGGTCAGCGCCGCCATCGTCGACGTCCCGGTGACGGACAATCAACTCGTCGAGGCCGGCGCAGTGCTGGTCCGCCTCGACGATCGCGACTTCAAGGCGCAGCTCGATCAGAGCAAAGCCAACATCGTCAACATCGACGCGCAGATCGCCGCGCAGCAGGCGCGCGTCGAGCAGGCGGAAAAGCAGGCCGCCGAATCGCAGGCCAATCTCACCTTCGCGCAACAGCAGGAACAGCGTTACACCGATCTGGTAAGCAAGGGCGCGGTCACCGTCGAGCAGGCACAGCAATACGCGTCGGGCCTGCGGCAGGCGCAGGCAAATTTCTCCGCTGCGGAGCGTAACGTCGTCGTCGCGCAAAAGCAGCTTCCGGTGTTGCAGGCGCAACGCCAGCAGGCCGTAGCGCAGTTGGAGATCGCCGAAGCCAATTTCTCGCGCACGCTGGTCACGGCGCCGGAAGCCGGCCGCGTGACCCAGCTCACGGCCACCAAGGGCAATTACGCCACGGTCGGACAAACGCTGATGATGTTCGTACCGCGCAAAGTCTGGGTGACGGCGAATTTCAAGGAAACGCAACTCATCGGGGTGCGGCCGGGAGCGCCGGTCGACATCACAATCGATGCCTATCCGCACCGCACGTTCAAGGGCCATGTCGACAGCATCCAGGCCGGCAGCGGCACCGCGTTCAGCCTGCTGCCCGCCGAGAACGCGACCGGCAATTACGTCAAGATCGTCCAGCGCGTGCCGGTCAAGATCGTGTTCGATACGCCGCCCGACGTGCTGCTCGGACCCGGCATGTCGGTGGTGCCGTCCGTCAAAATAAGATGAGCGAACAGCGTCATTATTCCGGCCCGGAGAGCCGCTCATCGGCGGGCGATCGCAGCCCTTGGCTCATCGCCATCGTCATCTCCATCGCCACCTTCATGGTCGTACTCGACACCGCCATCGCCAACGTGTCGCTGCGCCACATCGCCGGCAGTCTCGCGATCAGCGTCGACGAAAGCACCTGGGTGGTCACGACCTATCTCATCGCCAATGCCGTCATTCTGCCGGTGAGCGGCTGGCTGTCGAACGTGATCGGCCGCAAGCGCTTCTACATGCTCTGCGTCGCGACGTTCACCGTGGCCTCGCTACTATGCGGCCTTGCGTCCAGCCTCAACGCATTGATGTTTTTTCGGATTCTGCAAGGGCTCGGCGGCGGCGGCATGCCGACCAGCGAACAGGCCATGCTCGCGGATACGTTTCCGCCGGAGAAGCGCCCACAGGCATTCGCGCTCTACGGCATCGCGGTCATCGTGGCCCCAACGGTCGGCCCGACGATCGGCGGCTGGATCACCGACAACTATTCCTGGCACTGGATTTTCTTCATCAACGTGCCCATCGGCATCATCTCGCTGGTGCTGGTGCAGTGGCTGGTCGTCGAGCCGGAAGTGCTGGAGCGCGAGCGCCGCGAGCGCCTGGCCGGCGGGCTCAAGGTCGACTGGGTCGGATTCGCGCTGGTCGCACTCACGTTCGGCAGCCTCGAAATCGTGCTCGACCGCGGCCAGATCGAAGACTGGTTCCACTCGACTTTTATCATCACCTTCGCGACGATTTCCGCCTGTTCGTTCATATTCTTTATCCCTTGGGAACTCACCCACGACGACCCGATCGTGGATATCCGACTGCTGTTCCGTCGCCAGTTCGGGATGTCGTTCCTGGTGATGCTCGCGGTGGGCGCCATCCTGTTCGGCTCCAACCAGATCACGCCGCAGCTCATGCAGACCAACTTTCCCTACACGGCGATGCTTTCGGGGCTGGCCATGATGCCGGGCGGCTTGGCAATGCTGATCATGATGCCCATTGCGGGGCAGCTCGTCGGCCGTATGCAGCCAAAATACTGGATAGCGATCGGTTTCGCGATCATCGCGATGGCGATGTGGTACTCGACCTCGCTCACTCCCGATGCGAGCTTCAGCTACTTCGCGACAGTGCGCGTCTTTCAGGTCGTCGGCATGCCTTTCATGTTCATTCCAAACAGCACGATCGCCTATGACGGTCTTCCGCAGCAAAAGACCAGCGAGGGCTCCGCGCTCATCAATGTCGCGCGCAATCTCGGAGGCAGCATCGGCGTGTCGCTTGCCAATACCGAGCTCCTGCAACGCGCGCAATTTCACCAAGCACGGCTCGTCGAAAATTTGAGTCCGTCGTCGCGCGTATTCCAATCCACCCTGCACCAAATTACGCAGTACTTCGCGCACGACGGATCGGCCGCCAGCGCACAGGCCCGAGCGATCGGCTACATCGGCAAGCTGGTCAGCGAACAGGCGACGCTCATGGCCTATATCGATATTTTTTATACCTGGTCCATTTTCGCCGTCTTGCTCATTCCGGTGGTGCTGTTGGTGATCCGGCGCGTGGCGCCGGCGACTGCCCAATCGGCCATAGGGCACTAGTCCGCGCGCAACCGCCAGCCGCCTGCGTCATGGGCAAGCCGATGAAAAAAGCGTCTGACCGCGGCACAATTCGCAGAACAATGCGTTGCCATCGCGACGGCGCCGATGACAGCGGGAAGCGAAAAAGATCGAGACGGTGCCGCGATACTCCCGTTGCGTTCGACTGTCTTTGGCGCAGCTCGGGCGGCCGCATTGTTGCTTGAATCGGGCGGCATCATTCTTGCTTGAACTCGTTGCTGGAGGGTGCGGGGGGTGTCCTGGAAGGACCTGGGAAGACTTGTCCCGGGAAGAAAGGAGTCGCCAATGTGTGACTTTAGCCTCCAAAGCGTTCGCTCACGACCTGCGAAAGTCGGTGACAAGCTCGTGACGCGTGACTTCGGCACCGGAACACGCGGCTTTGCCGACTCCGACGATCTTGGCATGGCGGTCTGCCTGATGCCGGGAACAGAGTTGGCGTTCGCCGGCGAAGTGGCCTGCCTGCCGGCCGGCCTGCTGGGGTGGAAGACGAAGACAATCAACCACCAGACGGCCATCTTTCGCCAGGTCAACAAGGAAAAGTTGGCGGCGCACCATGACGCGCTCGAGTTTCCAGATGGGCGCACCGTGTTGCTGACGCTTCTGTGCGAGGGCCAGGCGGCGACCGTGCTGCAGTTGCCGGCGCAACCCAAGACCGAGGCCGAGGCGCGCGAACAGGAACGGGTCGGTTTCCTCGGCTGAGCGCAGGCGCCACAGCTCCGACCTGCCGCCGCAGGCAATAAGCCTGCAACCAGACCCGGCCGCCGCTGGGCGGCCGGCGTCCTGCTTTTGCCGCGCGGCTTTTGCCACACGGCTGATTTTTGCCCTACCTTCTTGCCGTAAGATCGGTCTCGGGCGCCGCCCGTTGCCGGCGAACTCATGTGCAATTCTGATATTTGACCCATAGTGCAGCGGCGCGGCGCCTTGCCGGCCATGGAATCTTTCGCCAAGACGTTTCAAAAGACCTTTCAGCACATAGCTTTTCGGCCGCTTCATTCGATGAACGAAGATCGCACCCGCGTCCAAAGTGAAGCGCCCGCCGCCGTGGCGGCTGCCGCTACGGGCAAGCCGCCTTCGCCGCGCTCGCTGTTTTGGACGGTGTTCCCCTCGATCATGCTGCCGATGTTCTTGGCGGTCGCCGACCAGACGATCGTCGCCACGGCGCTGCCGGCGATCGCCACGGACCTCGGCGACGTCGAGCGGGTGTCTTGGGTTGTCGTGTCGTATCTGATTGCCAACACCATCGCCGCCCCGGTCTACGGGCGCCTCGGCGACTCGTTTGGCCGCCGCCGCATGATGCTCACCGCGCTTGGGCTCTTCATCGCCGGATCGGTGCTTTGCGCGCTGGCTCCCAACATCGAATTCCTGACGGCGACGCGGGTGCTGCAAGGGTTCGGCGGCGGCGGGCTTATGACTTTGTCGCAAGCGCTCGTTGGCGAGACAATTCCGCCGCGCGAGCGGGGCCGTTATCAGGGTTACCTCGCCGCCGTTATGGTCAGCTCCAGCACCTTTGGGCCAGTTGCCGGCGGCTATCTCACGCAAGCCTTCGGCTGGCAATCGATCTTCCTCGTCAATGTGCCGCTTGGTCTTGCCGCCATCTTCCTGGTGTTACGCCTCGAGACGCGACCGGGCGACCGACGGCGGACCACGTTCGACGCTCCGGGCCTGGTCCTGTTCATGATGTTCGTCAGCCCGGTCATCCTGGCTCTGGAGCAGGTTCAGCAGATGAACGCGCGGACTTTGCCGATGATTCTCGGTCTGCTGGCGTTTGGGGCGGTGTCGCTGTTGGCGCTGATTTGGCACGAAAACCACAGCGCATCGCCGCTCATTCCGCCCACGCTGTTCAAAGAGCCGTCGGTCTGGCGTGCCGACGGCCTGGCCGCTTGCCACGGTGCCGCGCTGGTGTCGTTGATCACGTTCTTGCCGATCTATCTGCGCGCGGTCCGCGGCGCCTCGCCGGCCGAGACCGGCTTGTTGCTGTTGCCGCTCATGTTCGGCATCGGCATCGGCTCGCTGGTCACCGGCCAATTGGTGACGAGAACGGGGCGCACCGCCATATTCCCATCTTGCGGATATGTGGCGGCGACCGCTGGCTTGTTGCTCGTCGCCTTCTGGGTGCCGCACTTAAGCCTGTTGGCGTTGCCGTGGGTGTTCGGCGGCACCGCGCTGTTCATGGGCACGGTGATGGGCGTGGTGCAGGTGACGGTGCAGGCGGTCGCCGGCCAGCGCATGCTGGGCACCGGTGCCGCCATGGTGCAGTTCTCCCGCTCCGTCGGCGCCGCCTTCGGCACCGCCGCGGTCGCCGCGGTCTTGTTTTCCGTTCTCGCGGCGACCGACAGGGAAACGGCAAGCCTGTTCGGCAGCATGATCGACCGCGGGCCGGACGCCATCGCTGCGCTGTCGCCGGCGCGGCAGGCAATCGTTCAGGCCGGGATCGGCCAGGCTTTCCGCGCCGCTTTCCTCACCGTTGCAGCTTTTACCGCCATTGGCGCGTGGCTTGCCTGGTCGATACCGCTGCGACGGGTGTAGAGCATGATCCGGAAAAGTGGAGGCCGGTTTTCCGAAAAGATCGTGCTCCACTAAGGAATCTAGAGCCGACGAGGGGCCGTCGCCTGACCCAAAGTTTAGCCGATCACTCGGGCTCCACGGCGACGAAGTGCGTCACCTTGGGATCGCCGTGCACATGGAATCGGTGCACGGCCTCCTGCACGATGCGGTCGGCGTTGGTGACGCGCTCATGCTGGCGCAGATGCTCCATCCATGATTCGACGAGAAACGTTTCGAGAATACGTCCCTCTTCGGCGGCGTCTTCGAAGACGCCCCACGCGTAGGCGCCGTCGCGCCGCCGTTGATGTTCGAGCTTGGCGATGGCTTTGAGAAACGCGGCGCGATTCTGCGGACGGATGCGATATTCGACGGTCACCAGCACCGGGCCGCGGTCGCGCGCGATGGTTTGCGCAGTCAGCGGCGCCGGCCAATGCATGGAGGGCGTAAGATCAACGCCGGCGCCGGTTTGCAGTTTCCAACGCCAAGTCAGAGGAATAGCGGCAACCGCGCCGGCAGCGGCGAGAAAATGCGCGATCGGCAGCCTGACCCAGACCGCAACCTCGCCCCACACCGCGCTGCCGAGCGTCAGGCAGCCGAAGAACACCGTCGTGTACACGGCAAGCCCGCGCCCGCGCACCCAATCCGGCAAGGCCACTTGCGCCGACACTCCGAGCGTCGCCAGCGCCGCGATCCAGGACGCCCCGGCAACGACGCTCGCCAGCAGCGCCGTCGCCGGCCGGCGGGCGACGCCATAGAGCGCCATCGCCACCGCCTGGCCCAGCGCTCCCAGCGCCATCAACCGATCGGGCCCGAGCTTCGACTTCAGCCAGGGCAGAAAAAATGCGCCGCCCACGGCGCCGGCACCGATGACGCCGAGGAGCACGCCATAGAGTCGCGGCCCGCCCGCGATCTGCTGGCGCGCGACGAGCGGCAGCAGCGCCCAATAGGCGCTGGCGAACAGAAAGAACCCGACCGCCCGCATCAGCGTGCCGCGCAGATGCGAATTGTGCCGGGCATAGCGCAGGCCCGTCGTAACGGCTTGGCCGAACCGCTCCGCCGGCAGCAGCGTGCGCGATCCTTTCGCTTCGCGCCACCACAGCAACGTGCCGACGATGCCGAGATTGGAGATGGCGTTGATCCAAAACGGCGCGACAATGCCGAAACCGGAAATCGTGACGCCGCCGAGCGCCGGCCCCAGCGCCCGCGAGATGTTCACGCCGACACTGTTGGCGGCGATGGCGGCCGGTAAATCATCCTTGGGAACAAGCCGCGGCACCACCGCTTGCCAAGCCGGAACCGTCAAAGCTCCGGCGGCGCCGATCAGGAAGGTGAACAACAGCAAATTGCCGGGCGTGGCCAAGCCAAGCCCCACCATCGCCGCATAGACCGCGGACACGGCCGTGGTCAGCGATTCGACCACGAGCAGAAATTTGCGCTTATCGAAAATATCGGCGAGCGCACCCGCCGGTATCGCGAACAGGCAAATCGGCAAAGTGCTGGCCGCCTGCACCAGCGCCACGATCAGGGGATCGGGGTTGAGGCTGGTCATCAGCCAGCCGGAGGCGGCGCTGTACATCCAGCCGCCGACGTTGGAAACCACCGTCGCCGTCCATATCACCGTGAACGCCGTGTGGCGGAAGGGCGCGGCGAAGGACACCGTCTTAGCTGAAGTCGCGCCTGACGTGTCGCTCATCTCGCTCCATTGCGTGACTGGGCCAACTCAATATAGGCTTCGAGCCGCGCCACTGTGAAGAAGGCGAAGCCGGCAACGCGGGGAGGCTCACATGCCGAAGGTCAAGGCGAACGGCATCACGATGAACTACGAGCAGCAAGGGACCGGCGAGCCGCTGGTGCTGATCCCTTATCTCGCCGCCGACAATGCCTGCTACGCCTTCCAGGTCGCGGATTATGCCAAGCAATTCACCTGCATCTGCCTCGACCCGCGCGGCGCCGGCGAGACCGACAAGCCGGCCGGCGCCTATTCGATGGAATTGTTCGCCGACGACGTCGCCGCCATCATGCAGGCGATCGGCGTCGAGCGCGCGCATATCAGCGGCCTCTCGCTTGGCGCGGCGACCGGACTATGGCTCGCCGGCAAATATCCGCAGCGGGTCAAATCGCTGTCGCTGCACTCGGGTTGGACCAAGAGCGACCCGTTCCTCAAAGTCGTGGTCGAAGGCTGGCGCAGCATCGCCAAGGGCCTGGGCAGCGTTCAGGAAATGATCATCCAGGGCATCTTTCCCTGGTGCTTCACGCCGGAGCTCTATGCGGCGAAGCCCGATTATATCGATCAGCTCGCCGCCTTCGTGCGCAGCCGGCCGCAGCAGCCGTTCGACGCCTTCATCAGCCAGTCGAGCGCGGTCATCGCCCACGACGCGATGGCACAACTCGCGCGCATCAAGGCGCCAACCCAGATCACCTTCGGCCGCCACGACCTCGTGTGCTCGACCCGCTTCGCCGACGCGATGAAGAACGGCATCAAGGGAAGCGAACTCGTGGTGTTCGAAACCTGCGCGCATGCCCCGATCTACGAAAGCGTGGCCGAGTTCAATAACAAGACGTTGAGCTTCCTCAAGCGCCACGCCGGGTAGAGCATGTCCCGCAAAAGTGGGAACCGGTTTTGCGAAAAGGACATGCTCAAGCAAATAGATAGAGCGGGATGACGACTCGAAGAAAAGTCATCCTGCTCTAGGACCGCCGCCCTGGCTTGCAAGACGCAGGCGACTCCTCGTAAGACCTGCGCGCCCTTCGCTCTCGCGCTCGACTGAAGATACCGCCAGTCGAGCCTGCGAGCGCGTTGACCACAGAGCTATCGAGATGCCGAACCAAGCGCCGCAGCCCAGCGGCCCGCAACCGGGTCGCGCCATCCTGACCATCATCGGATCCGATCGCGTCGGCATCATCGCCGGGATCGCGAACGTGCTGGCCGACGCCAATGTCAATATCCTCGACATCAGCCAATCGGTGATCCGCGAATTCTTCACCATGATCATGATGGTCGACCTCGCCGGCGCCGCCATCTCCTTTCACGAGCTGAGCGAAAGGCTGGCGCGCAAGGGCGCCGAGCTCTCGGTACGGGTGGAGATTCAGCGCGAGGAGATTTTCAAGGCGATGCACCGAATTTAGCGATGCCGTAGAGGACCGATCGACAGATGCGACATCTCAACTTCTCCGGCGAGGAAATCCTCGAAACCATCAACATGGTGCGGACCGAGCAACTCGACATTCGCACCATCACCGTCGGCATCAGCTTGTTGGATTGCGTCAGCGACAGTTGCGACGGTCTGTGCCGCAACATCTACGACAAGGTCGAAAGGGTGGCGCGCGATCTGCGGCGCGTCAGTGCGGACATCTCCCAGGAATTCGGGCTGCCGATCATCAACAACCGCATCGCCGTGACGCCGGTAGCGCTGATCGCCGGCCGCTCCGGCCGGCAGGAATTATTGCGGATCGCCGAAACGCTCGATCGCGCGGCGCACGCCGTCAATGTCGATTTCATCGGCGGCTTCTCCGCCCAGGTGGAGAAGGGCATGACGCAAATCGACGCCAATCTGTTTGCCGCGATCCCCGAGGCGCTGGCGGCGACGCACCGCGTCTGCGCCTCGGTCAATGTCGGCTCGACGCGCGCCGGCTTGAACATGGACGCGATCGCCGCCATGGGCCGGATCGTCAAGCATACGGCCGAATTGACCGGCGCCGCGAATTCGATCGGCTGCGCCAAGCTGGTTGTGTTCTGCAATGCGGTCGAGGACAATCCGTTCATGGCCGGCGCGTTTCATGGCACGAGCGAGCCTGAATGCACCGTCAATGTCGGCGTGAGCGGCCCCGGCGTCGTACTGCGGGCCATCAAGGCGGCCGGCTACGTCGATTTCGGCACACTCGCGTCCATCATTCGCCGTACCGCGTTTAAGATCACCCGCGCCGGCGAACTGGTCGGGCGAACCGCCGCGGCCCGCTTGGGACTGCCGTTCGGCATCGTCGATCTGTCGCTGGCGCCGACTCCGGCCGAGGGCGATAGCGTCGCGCGGATACTGGAGGAGATCGGCTTGGACAGCGTGGGCACGCACGGCTCGACGGCGGCGCTGGCGCTGCTCAATGACGCCGTGAAGAAGGGCGGCGCCATGGCGTCGAGCTATGTCGGCGGACTGTCCGGCGCCTTCATCCCGCTGTCGGAAGACGCCGGGATGATCGAAGCGGCCGAGCGCGGCGCCATCGCCATCGACAAGCTCGAAGCCATGACAGCCGTTTGCTCGGTCGGCCTGGATATGATCGCCATTCCCGGCGATACGCCGGCGGAAACGATTGCCGCGATCATCGCCGACGAAGCCGCCATCGGCATGATCAACAAGAAAACAACCGCCGTCAGACTGATCCCCGCGGTCGGTAAGCGCGTCGGCGATTGGGTCGACTTTGGCGGCCTGCTCGGCCGTGCTCCGGTCATTGCCGTCAACACACGTTCATCGAGCCGGCTGATCGCGCGCGGTGGGCGGATACCCTTACCGCTGCAGGCGCTGATCAATTAAGCAGTCGTCAACAACCTGCGCCTAGAATCAAGTGACGCAATCCCAATAGGATTGGCGCTCATGCTCGCCGATCGGAACCGGCGGGCAATTCTTCCTCTAGTACCACTTGTTGTGTGTTGGGCTGCGTAGATTGGCCCCTGCCCCGCCGATTGTTTTTCGGTGAGAACCATGAACGCGCACAATAAACATCTCCTGCGAGCTACGTTTATCGTGTCAGCCTTGATGCCGGTGGCACTGGCGACTGCGGCCGATTTGCCGCTCCCGCCCGCAGCGCCGGCCTGGACGTGGTCGGGCTTTTACATCGGCGGCAGCGTCGGTACGGCAGCCGGCACCGCGACATTCTCCGATCCGTACGGACCTTCGATCTTTGGCGACAAGGTCACCACGGCCGGATTCCTCGCCAGCCTTCAGCTTGGCTACAACTGGCAAGTGGCGCCGCGATGGGTCGTGGGTCTCCAGGCCGATGCCAGCTATCTCGATGCCCAAGGCGCCGACACCTGCCTGCAGGCCTCCTCGATATTGAACGGCTCTAATTGCCAGGTCATGCCGCGCCCGCTGGCGGCACTGACCGGCCGTGTCGGCTTTCTCGTCGACCCTCTGGGCCATACACTGGTCTATGGCAAAGGCGGCGCCGCTTGGACCGACAGCACCGTATCGGTCACCCCCAACAATGTGGACGCGCTCCGGTCTTTCGCGGGCGCCCTGTTCCCGGGTGAAGCGACCAGCGGGACCGCCGGCGCGTGGGGCGGAACGCTCGGTGCCGGCATCGAGCGCGCTCTGACGCCGGCTTGGTCGTTGAGCCTCGAATACGACTATTATCGGTTCGCCGCGGCCAATGTTTCGACGCCGCGCACCGTCAATGTCAAGATGAGCAACCCCCCGACATTCACCTCCGTGGCGGGCAGCATGTCGGGCGTGACGGCGGACATGCAGGTCATCAAGCTGGCGTTGAACTACCATTGGGGACAGGACCCGGGAGCGGTATGGGCGAATGCACCCGTTCTTGGTGTGGCAGCAATGCCGGTCAAGGCTCGCTCCGTTCCAATCGTAGACGGATGGGGGGTCGATGCCGGCGCCCGTTATTGGTACAGCAGCGGCACGTCGAAAAACACCAGTGGGGCCGGCAGTCTCGAATCGCAGCTGACCTACAGCAACCTCACCGGTCAATCCGGCGAGCTGTTTGCCCGGGTGGATACCCCATCACAAGTGTTCGTGAAAGGATTCGTCGGCGCGGGCGCCATTACCGACGGGAAACAAACCGACGAGGACTGGAACCTGCTCGACAACGCAAAGCCTCCGCAAACAGTCACGGCCTACGAGGTGACCGCTTCCACAGCATCCGGCTGGCTCCAATATGCCGTTGCGGATGTCGGATTCAACGTGTTGCACGACCGGGATGACAAGGTCGGTCCGTTCGTCGGCTACAGCTATTTCCATCAAACCATGAATGCATTCGGCTGCACGCAGTTGGTAACGCCGGGGTCGTCGGTGTGCGACCAGCCTCACCCGGCAAATCAACTCGTCGTCACGCAGGACGATACCTGGCAGGCACTCCGCGTCGGTGTCTCGGCTGTCATCACGATATGGGATCGCTGGGGCATCAACGGCGATGTGGCCTACCTGCCGTACGCCCAGTTTAACGGACTCGACAGCCATTGGCTGCGGACTCCGGTGGCGTATTACCCGGAGGACGGTACTGGACGCGGCGTGCAAACCGAACTCATCTTGACTTATCGTATTACCGAGAATCTCAATCTTGGCGTCGGTGGACGCTATTGGGCCATGTGGAGCACGAACGCCAACCAGAGCTGCAACGGCGGCTGTATCGGTGGCCCGTCTCCGCCGGGTCCCTTTACCACGAATACCCAGCGTTACGGGACGTTCATCCAAATGAGCTATCGGTTTAACGCGCATCCATAGCTCTGCTTGCGTGCGCGGCAGGCGTCACGAGCGCAGCGAGCGGATGCTGAGTCATTAGAACTGTGATTCGTCATGCCCGGCCTTGTGCCGGGCATCTCCGTCTTTCATCCTCGCGACCAAAGACGTGGATGGCCGGGACGAGCCCGGCCATGACGGCTTCACGCGGAAGCTGCGATTACCCCGGTGGCTTATGCGATAGCCAGCGGCCCGCCTCGGCGGCGGCGAAGAAGTCGGCGAGCGCGGCATTGAAGGCCGTCGGCTCCTCGCTGGTGATGGTGTGGCCGGAACGGGGAATGACCAACAGCCCCGCCGTCGGCACCGTGTGCTTGAGAAAAACACTTCCCTCGAGACAACTGTCGTCCTCATCGCCGACGACGACCAGAAGCGGCACCGAAAACCGCTGCAACTCCGCTTCCATGTCCCACAGCGTCGGGCGCCTCGCCTGCAGCATCGACATGGTGAGCGCATGGCCGAGCGCCGAATGCTCGGCGAGCATACGGGCAAATTCCGCATAACCGCGCGAGTCTTTGTGCTTGTGCGCTTGCCGCGTCGGGCCGTCGGCATAGATCGCCGCCGCCGCGACGATGTCTTTCTCGGTAAACATCTTGGCGGTCTCCGCCGCGAGTTGGCGCATCGCTTCGCGCGCCGCCGGATCGGCCACCGAGCCCCAGCCGCAGCCGGCCGCCGTCACCGAGAGGCAGCGCCGCGGATGTTTGATACCGACATGCAGCGCCGTGTAGGCGCCCATGGAATGGCCGACCAGATGCGCGCGGTCGATGCCGAGCGCATCCATGATCGCGATGACGTCGGCGCGGGCGATGTCCTGGCCGTAGCGCGCCGGATCGCTCGGCACCTCCGAAGGCGGATAGCCGCGCGCGGAAAAGGTGACGCAGCGATGCGAGCGCGCGAAGGCGCGCATCTGCGGTTCCCAGGTGCGGTAATCGCCGGCGAATTCGTGCGCGAACACCACCGGCGTTCCCGTGCCGGCCTCTTCGTAATAGAGCCGGGTGCCGTCCACGCTGGTGATCACGGGCATTTGCAGTGTCTCGCTTTGCGTCATTGTTGGAGCTTCATGCGGCCTGCTGCAGCAGTTCGACTTCGCAGGTCTGCGTCACCGGCTCAGGCAAATCGCCACCGGCAATGTCATAACCGACGGCGCGCAAAATTCCATTGGCCGGACTCATGGCAACGGCAAGCCGCGTATAAGGATTGAGAACCGGCGGCCGCAGCCAGTCGAAACTATTCGCCGACAACGAGCCGCTCCACTGCGCCAGCGCGTCGCGCCGCGCCCCGCTGTAACCCGCCGCGTCGGCGAATGAACTCACCAGGAACCGCCGCGTCCCGATGCGCCCCTCCCAGCCCGGCCGGGCCGGCAGCCAATCGTTGGCCGCGCAAGTATCCTGCTGCCGGGTGACGAAAGCGGTTTCGGTCCGCTCGATCACGCAGCGCTCGTGCGCGGCGCAGCCTACCAATGTGTAGATCGCGGGACGGGCGACCGGCGTCGATTCCAACAGCCGCCGCGCCGCGGCAAAACTGCCGCACATTTCGAACACCCGACGCAAAAGCTGATCCGGCGGGATACGGTCCGCGCGCGACCGCGCGTTCAAGGCATTCGCCGCTAAGTCGTACGGGCGCAGCCAGCGATGCCGGGTTCGGCGCCGCATCGGCGCCTGGTTGAGAGCGGCGGCGAAACGTTGCGGCGCCATCGCCGTCAGCGCGCCGACATAGCCGGGCCAGGTGACGCTGACGAAATCGCCGCACTCCCCCCGCATGTGCGCCACTTCGGTGTGGCGTCCGAGACCGATAAACGGCCAATCCAGCGTGCGGATCAGCCAAGGCACGCCATTGTGCTCGCTGGCCCGCGCCGTGCAGCCCCAGTGATACGAAGCGTTGAGCAACCAAACGCCCGAGACATCGAGCACCGCCGCGATCTGTGCGATCTCCGCCAAGTAGGGCGAGCGCGAGCGCTGAAGCGAGCGGTACGAGAGCCAATCGAGCGCCGGCACCAGCGGCAGCGCCGCGGGCGGGAAAAAGCCGAGACAGGCGTCGCGCAGCGCCCGCGCCCGCGCCGCACTTTGCCGGGCATGGCGCGGCGGGCCGCCGTCGCGGATATCAACGACCGGAATGGACGGCAATGGCGCGTTCATGGGCGGTCCGCGGCATCGGCCGCCGGCACATGCTCAATGTCGCGGCCCGAATCCAATGTCATCACCCGCGTGAATGTCCCCGGCGCGCCGCCGCGTCAAGACCAGCGCCAGCAGCACCCACCCGCCCTCTGTCTTGCCGACGGGCGCGACGCTTTGCCGCGAACTTCGGCTGAAGTGGTGCGGCGGAAGTGCTCCAACGACAGAGAGACGCTGCGCGGCGTCGAGGAGATAAAATGACTGCAACGATGGAACTTTGCTTCGAGCAAGCCTATGCTGGCCTCTAATGGGGGGCACAATTGTCGCGATTGCGCGGCAGTCCGCCTTAATCACGGACCCGCGCCATTACGACAGCAGTCATGTCCGCTTTCCGGACTGTAGGTTGCTGCCCGGAACGAAAAGGCTAATGAAGCCAACCAATATTTGGAGGACGTCATGCAGTTATCTCGACTCTGTCTAGCGGCAGTCGCCGCCGTCGCCTTAACATCCCCGGCTTGGGCAGCCGATAGCGACACGCTGACCATAGGGTTCACCGTGTCGCAGACCGGCAAGCTCAACACCGACTCGGTCGCGCAGATGCGCGGCTTCGATCTGTGGCGCGATCAGGTCAACGCCAAGGGCGGCATCAAGGTTGGCGACAAGGCCTACCAGATCAAGTTCGTCAGCTATGACGACGAATTGCAGAACGGGCGCGTGCAGCAGCTCTATACGCGCTTAATCTCGCAGGATAACGCCCAATTCCTGTTCAGCCCGTATTCCTCGGGTCTGACCGCGACGGCGGCCATCATTTCCGAACAGTACGGCAAGGTCATGCTGACCACCGGCGCCGCAGAAGGCAAGACCTACGAGCTCGGCAACAAGTATCTGTTTCAGATTTATTCGCCGGCGTCGGAGTACCTCGCCGGAGCGCTGCAGGCGCTCAAGCAGAAAAATCCGAATGCCAAGATCGCCTTTGTCTACCAGGACGATCCCTTCTCCAAGGCCGTCCTTCACGCCACCCGCGCGCTGGCCGAGAAGGAGCACATGACGGTCGTGCTGGACGAGGCCTATAGCGGCTCGACCACGGATTTCGGCCCGATCATCAACAAGATCATCGCATCGAAAGCCGTCGCCCTGCTCGGCGGCGGCCACTACGCCGACGGCTCGACGCTGGCCCGCCAGTTGCACGACCAGAAGGCCAATTTGAAATGGATTACGCTGTTGGTCGCACCGGACAGCCCGAAATTCGCCGAACTCGGCGCCGCCGCGACCGATATTTCGGTGCCGTCGCAATGGGAGCCGCAGGTCAGGTTCAAGCCCGATTTCGGACCTACGGCGCAGGAGTTTGCCAACGCCTTCAAGGCGAAATTCGCGATCGACGCGGGTTATCACGCCGCCGGCGGCTATGCCGCGGCGCTGATCCTGCAACACGCCATAGTGCAAGCCAACTCCATCGATCCCGCCAAGGTCGCGGCCGCCCTAAACAAGATGGACGTCACCACGATGTTCGGCCGCACCAAATTCGCCACCGATGCGAAGGACCACGGTCTGCAGACCGGCCACGACATGGTGCTGGCGCAGTGGCAGATGAAGAACGGCAAGCTGACTAAGGAAGTGATCTGGCCGGCGGCCGCCAAGACCGCCGACATCGTGATGAACTGAAGGGGGCGCTTTCTCCGAGCGAACGGACGCTCTCACCGGTATGGGTGAGAGCGTCCGGCCGTACCAAAAACCGACATGGCTGAAATCCTGGCTTCCGTCATCGACGGCGTGCTCATCGGCGCGGTTTATGGGCTCGCCGCGATGGGTTTGACGCTGATCTGGGGCGTCATGAACGTGATCAATTTGAGCCACGGTGCGGTCATCGTGCTGGGGATGTTCGCGCTCTACTACCTTTCGTCCGTGCTCGGCATTAATCCTTATGCGGCGTCGCCCATCATCATCGTGATCGGCTTCGTTACCGGTGTGCTGCTGTATTGGGTCGCGGTGCATCGGGTCATCGGCCGGCCGCACCTGATGAGTTTGCTGTCGACCTTCGCCGTCAACATGGTGCTGATCGGGCTCGGCACCGCATTCTGGAGCACCAGCCCCTACAATGTCTCGGTTTCGCTACCGAGCGTGAGCTGGGAGGGCTATACCTATACCGGCACGCATATCATGGCTGCCGTGATCTCCGCCGTGATCGCCGGATTGCTGTATCTGCTGCTTTACCGCACGCGCATCGGCAAGGCGATCCGCGCCGTCGCCGCCAACCGCGCCGCCGCCGAGCTGTCGGGAATTCCGACCACGCAAATACTGGCACTGAGTTTCGGGCTCGGCGTAGCGCTGGCATTCGCGTCGGGCATGCTGATCGCGACCTTGTTTCCCTTCACCATACTTTCGGGGGGAAGCTACCAGCTCAAGAGTTTCGTCGTGACCGTCCTCGGCGGGCTCGGCAATCCCGGCGGTGCACTGCTGGGCGGCATATTTCTCGGATTGATCGAGGGCGTAGCGACGCCGTTCATGCCGGTGAGCTGGATGCCGATGATCGAATTCACCCTGTTCGTCATCGTTCTTATCGCGTTTCCGCGCGGTCTCTTCTCATTTTCAAGAGCGTGATTTCCGTGCAGCTCAAATCATTCCGCCCGTTTCCGTGGCTCATCCTGATCGCCACCTTGGCGTTCGCCTTGGTGCCGTGGTTGACCGATAATGTCACCTTGCGCGAGAACCTCATCCTCGCCGCGCTCGACGTCACGCTCGCCAGCAATCTCAATTTGATGCTGGGCTATGCCGGCTATGTCAATTTTGGCAATATCGTGATGTTCGGCCTCGGCGGCTATATCGGCGTCTACCTGGTGAGCGCGTGGCATTGGCCGCTGCTCGGCGCCATGTTCGCCGGCGCGCTCGCCGTCAGCATCATCGCTTACCTGTTTGGCATCGGGATACTGCGGCTGCGCGGCGCCTACTTCGCATTGGCGACCATTGGCGTGAATGAGGCGGTCAGCGTGTTTGTTACCAATTTCGAGCCCTGGGGCGGCGCCGGCGGGTTGTATCTGTCGTTCAACGCCTACGCGCCGCTCGGGGGCCCCGGCCGCGCCTTATGGATCGTCTATTTCCTCATGATCGCGGTAATGGGCCTGTCACTGGCGCTGAGCTACGCCATCCGGCACTCGAAATTCGGGCTGGGCCTCTTGGCGATCGGCGAGAACGAGGACGCGGCGGCGACGCTCGGGGTGCCGACCCGCACCTACAAGGCCCTGGTGTATAGCGTCTCGGCCTTCCTGCCGGCGGTTGCCGGCGCTCTCTTTTTCTTCAAGAGCGGCATCATCGAACCACCTGAGGCCTTCGACCTTACCACCTCGATCGAAGCGATCGTCATGGTGATGCTCGGCGGGCAAGGCACCGTGGCCGGACCTGCCATCGGCGCATTTCTTTACGAGGAATTGCGCGGTTATTTGCTCACCGCGCAGGCATTTTCGCATTTCCAGCTGGTGATCGCCGGGCTGCTCCTGCTGGTGATCGTGTTGTTCGCTCCCGGCGGACTGATGGGCTTCGTCCACCAGAAACTTCCCTTCACCCGAAGGTGGCTGGAATGACGGCGCTGCTTGAAGTCACGGATTTGAGCAAGCGCTTCGGCGGCGTCGAGGCAGTGGGTAACCTCAATCTCGAGGTCGCCGCCGGCGAGCTTCTCGGCCTGATCGGCCCGAACGGCGCCGGCAAATCGACCGTCTTCAATCTGATCAACGGGGTCATCACCCCCGATTCCGGCCGCATCACGTTCGACGGCGCCGATATCACCGGCAAGCCGCCTCACATCGTCGCGCGCCACGGCATCGCCCGCGCGCACCAGATCGTGCAGCCGCTGGCCGGGTTGAGCGTTCTCGAAAACTGCACCGTGGGCGCCTGCTTCGGCCGCGAGAACCTGCCGATCGCCAAGGCGCGCGAGATCGCCCGCGAGGTGGTGGTGACCGTGGGCTTGGCCGAGCGCATGGAAACGCTGGCCGGATCGCTCACCACCGCCGGCAAGAAACGCCTGGAGCTTGCCCGCGCCTTGAGCGCTCGGCCGCGTCTGCTGCTGCTCGACGAAGTGCTCGCCGGACTCAATCCAACCGAAGTCGAGGCGATGATCGAGATCGTGCAGGACATCCGCAAAGCCGGCGTTGCTATCCTGATGATCGAGCATGTGATGCGGGCGATCATGCGGCTTTCCGACCGCATCGTCGTGCTCGATCTCGGGCGCAAGCTCGCCGAAGGCAAACCGGAACAGGTCGCCAACGACCCGAAAGTCATCGAGGCCTATCTCGGCGACTCCAAGTTGCTCGCCTCGGCGGAAGGAGCCGGATGATGGCCGCACCGCTGCTCAAGGTCGAGAACCTCGAAGCCGGCTACGACGACGTTCAGGTGCTATGGGGCGTGTCGTTGCAGGTGGAGCGCGGCGGCATCACCACGCTGGTCGGCGCCAACGGCGCCGGCAAGACCACCAGCCTGCGGGCGATCACCGGCGGGATCAGGCCGCGCGCCGGCCGCGTCACGTTCGACGGCGAGGACGTGACCCGGCTGTCGCCGCACGCCAAGGCGGCACGCGGCTTGGTGCTGGTCCCGGAGGGGCGACAATTATTCAACAACATGTCGGTCGAGGAAAACCTGGAAATGGGCGCCTATTCCGCTCGCGCCCGGCACCGTTTCGACGAGCAGATCGAACGCGTGTTCACGCTGTTTCCGCGCCTGAAAGAACGGCGGCGGCAAAAGGCCGGCACGTTTTCCGGCGGCGAACAGCAGATGCTGGCGATTGCGCGCGGGCTGATGTCGGTGCCGACCGTGCTGATGATCGACGAGCTGTCGCTTGGTCTGGCGCCAGTCGCCGTGCAGCAGCTGATGACCGCGCTCACGGCGCTCAGCAAAGATGGCGTGACGCTGCTGCTGGTCGAACAAAATGTCCACCTGGCGCTGGCGATCAGCAACTACGCCTATGTCATCGCCGAAGGCCGCACCTTCACCGAAGGGGCATCGGACAAAGTCGCCGCCATGCCGGAGGTCCGCAAGGCCTATCTCGGAATAAGCTCGGACGGACCGGGTCTGTAACGCGCAATCATAAGTCACGTGCGCCGGGCTTTTCTGCCGATACCGACTTCCGCTCGCGAGACTCCCCGCGTAACTTTGCCGCCATGCTGGAACATAGGCGCCAGCGCGCAGACGCCTGGCACCTCACGAGACCCCGCATGGAAGCGGCAATGGCGGCGCGGGCAAGAGTGCTCATTCGCGTTGCGGCAATCGCGGCCGCCTTGGCGGCGTTGCCGGCAGGGCGCGCGACCGCCGGACCGCCATTTCAGACCGACGATCCGGAGCCGGTTCCTTATCAGCATTTCGAGTTCTACACGCTCTCGACCGGCACCGCGATACACGGCGACACATCGGGGGTCGGCCCGGCTTGGGAATTCAACTACGGCCTCGTTCCCAACGGGCAGGTCCACATCATCGCGCCATTGGCGTTCGACAGTCCGACCGGCGGCCGCTCGCAGTTCGGCTACGGCGATACCGAGCTCGGCTTCAAGTATCGCTTCATCGACGAAGACAAGAATGGCTCGCGTCCGATGGTCGGCGTCTATCCGCTGGTCGAACTGCCGACCGGCGATGAGAGCCGCGCGCTCGGCGCCGGTTATGTCCGCGCCTACTTCCCGCTGTGGATTCAAAGGAGCTTCGGCGATTGGACAACCTATGGCGGCGGCGGTTATTGGATCAACCACGGCGACGACACCGTCGATCGCGACTACTGGTTCTTCGGTTGGCTGCTGCAACGCCAGGTGACCAAGCAACTGGCGATCGGCGGCGAGATATTCCATCAGACGGCGACTCTCGCATTCGGCGCCACCGATAGCGCCTTCACCAGGCCCACTACCGGGTTCAACATCGGCGCCATCTATGATTTCGACGAACACAGCCACTTGCTCATGTCCGCCGGCGCCGGACTGCAGAACGCATCCACGACCAATTTGTTCTCCTGGTACATCGGCTACCAAATCACCGGGCCATAGAGCATGATCCGAAAAAGTGGAGGCCGGTTTTCCGGAAAGGTCATGCTCCACTTAGGATATTAGAACGCCAACCGCTTCAATCTGAAGCGATTGCGCTCTAGGCGCGGCGCGCCGCCGTTTCGGAACAAAAACGGATAAATCACCCTTTGTTGAGAAAATCACCACGATATTTACCGTTCGTCCTCCATGTTTGCCTAAAATCCCGCATGTTTGCCTAAAATCCCGCCGAAGAGAACTGATGCGAATGGACAGTCGCGTTTCGAGCACAGCCGAGTCGCTTGCCGCCGCGGCGGAGCAGCCAGCCCGCAACCAGCGGGTCGGCGCCGCCGCCGCAACTTCCGAGCGAGGCGATTCCCACGATATCGACCGCCAACTTAAGGCCGCGATCGTCAACGCCTCGCACGACGCCATCTGGAGCTGGAACACCGAGGGCCTCATCACGTCCTGGAACGCCGAAGCCGAGCGGCTGTTCGGCTATTCCGCGAGCGAAATGATCGGCCGCTCGCTGCTGACAATCGTTCCGGAGGACCGGCTGCAGCGGTCCAAAGACGCCATCGTCAAGCTCCTGCGCGGCGAATTCTACGGTCAATACGAAACGGTTCGGCTGCGCAAGGATGGTGTTCGTCTCAACGTCGAACTTACGATGTCCCCGATCCGCGGCAACGCGGGAAATATCGACGGCGTTGCCACCGTCTGCCGCGACATTACCGAGCGCAAGGAAGTTGAGGCGCGGCTGCGCTTGGCGATCGAGGCGGCGCAGCTCGGTATCTGGGATTGGAACCTGTTGACCGGCGAAATGGTCTATTCGGCCCGCGCCAAGGAAATTTACGGCTTCGACCCCGACGCGCCGGTGACATTCGACCAGGTGCGCGGCGCCACCCATCCTGAAGATCTTGTGCTGACATCAGATTTGTCGCGGCGCGCCCGCGATCCGGTCATCCGCGAAAAAGCGCCCTATGAATTTCGCATCATCCGGCCGGACGGCTCGCTGCGATGGATTCTGGCCCACGGCGAAGCCGTGTTTGCTCCGGTCGACGGCAAGGAACAGGCCATCCGCTACGCCGGCACCATTCAGGACATCACCGCGCAGAAGCGAACGGCGGACGCCTTGCTGCGCAGCAGCACGCGATTACGCCTTGCCATCGAAGCTGGGAAAATGGGTGTCTGGGAATACAAACCGGGTACCGAAACCCTGGTGGGATCGCCGGAGCTCAATCGCGTGCTCGGCTTTCCGCCCAACTCTACGCCGAGCGTCGAACAGATCCGTGCCGGCTATTTGCCCGGCGGGCGGGAACGTCTTCGTGAAGCCGCAGAATACGCGCTCGCGGCGGGCGAGCGGTCCTTCGAAGCCGAATTCCGCTACCGTTGGCTCGATCAATCGGTGCACTGGCTGTTGGTGCGGGCGGAGTTCATGTTCCGCGACGGCAAGGTCAGCCGGCTGATCGGGATCGTTACCGACATCACGCAGCTGAAGAATGCCCAGGAACAGCAGGCATTTCTCATCAACGAGCTCAATCATCGGGTCAAGAACACGCTGGCAACCGTACAATCTTTGGCGGCGATGACGCTCAAAACCAAGCAACCCGCGGAGTTTGCCGACGCATTCAGTCAGCGACTGGCAGCGCTTTCCGCCACCCATGATCTCCTGACCAGGTCGGGATGGGAGCATGCTCCGCTCGACGATGTCATTGGCGCCGAGCTCAAGCCCTATATGAGCAATCAGATGGCGTTTGAAGCCTCGCCGGTTCGCATCCTGCTGGCGCCCAGGGCGGCGTTGAGCCTCGGCTTGGTGTTTCACGAACTTGCCACCAATGCGGCCAAGCACGGTGCGCTGTCGCAAAGTAGCGGCCGGCTCTTCGTGAGATGGAAACAGTCGGAGCGCAACGGCCGGCGATATCTTTCGATCGTCTGGCGTGAACGCGACGGACCGGCGCCGAAGGCGGCACGGACTACCGGCTTTGGCTCGCGGCTGATCGAAAGTTCGATCACGCAGGAGCTGGGTGGCCAAATTAGCCTGGATTACTCGCCGACCGGCTTTCACGCCGAGATCGAGCTACCGATCGACACGCTCTCGGCATAGCAGTCTTGCAGCGCCGTCGGAAAGAAGTTGCGGGCGCGGACGTGAACAGGTCAGGACCTGATCGTGACTGACGGCGGCCCGGCCTCGGCATGTCCGATGATGCAGGCGCGCGGATATCCCGCATCGGCAATCGTACGCGCGACTTCCGCCGCCCGCGCGGGATCGCAGGCAATCAGCAGCCCTCCCGATGTCTGCGGGTCGGTGAGCAGTTGGCGCCGCCATTCGGGAAAATCACCAGGCAGCGTGACGCTCTCCGCGTAGCTCGCCCAGTTCCGTGCCGAAGCGCCGGTGACGAACTGCTGTTGCACCAAACGTTCGGCTTCGGTCAGGAACGGCAGATCGTCGAAGCGCACGACCAGAGCGAGGTGCGAGCCGCGCGCCATCACCAGTGCATGCCCCAGGAGACCGAAGCCGGTCACGTCGGTGATGGCGTGAATGGCGGAGTTTTTCGCCAACTCGGTTCCGATCCGGTTGAGCAACGTCATCGACGCCGTCATCTCGGCGTAGGCTGCGGGCGATAGCGCGGCTTTTTTGAAGGCGGCCGAATAGACGCCGACGCCGAGCGCTTTTGTCAGTATCAGGACATCGCCCGGCTTGGCTATTGTATTGCGCCGGATGTCCTGCGGGCGGCCGACGCCGATGACGGCGAGGCCGTAGATCGGCTCCGGCGAGTCGATGGAGTGGCCGCCGGCCACGGGAATTCCGGCCGTCGCGCAGACCTGCGACCCGCCCTTTAAAATTTCGCGCACCGTCTGCGGCGGTACTTTATCGACCGGCATGCCGAGAATGGCCAAAGCCATGATCGGCTTGCCGCCCATCGCATAGATATCGGAGATGGCGTTGGTCGCGGCGATGCGCCCGAAGTCGAACGGATCGTCGACCATCGGCATGAAGAAATCGGTGGTCGCGATGATGCAGGTCTCGTCGTCGAGCTGCCACACCGCCGCGTCGTCACCGGTTTCGGTACCGACCAGAAGCTGGCGGTAAGGCTGAGCTGCCGGCTGGTCGGCGAGCAGCTCCTTCAGGACGGAGGGTGCGAGCTTGCAGCCGCAGCCGCCGCCGTGGGCGAGACTGGTTAATCGAACGATCGGCACATTCATCGGGTCTTCCTGCAATTCGCGGCGCACGTCGACGCGTCATGGCCTCACGCCGACGTCAGCTCCCGCGCGGTGATGGTGTATTTGAAGTTTGCGGCGTCGAGGCAATCGAATCGCATGCCTGCGGTCTCGGCCTGCGGATACATCAGGAAACCGAGCTTCGGACCGCTCGATCCGGGCAAGATCACGTCGTGGGCGAAATTATACGCCAGCCAATTGGTCTCCCACGCGCCGAACAGCGCTTGGCGTACGGCAACGACCTTGGGATCGTCGATCGCCAGGTTGGTCGGCGGTTCCTCGAGCATGACCTTGCGCACATCGGCGGCGTCGACCGGCACCCAGCCCAAGCCGGCGAGATAAACCTCCGAGCGGCAGTGCTGCGCCGTAGTGATCACCGCCGAGCCCACGCCGAGACTCTTGTAGCCGAAGCGCGATGGCGCAACGCGAATGCCGTAGATATCGCGCGCCGGCAAACTGGCCGCCCGCGCCAAGCCGACATAGAGCGCGTTGAGATCGGCGCATTTGCCGCCGAGATTGCCGGTCCTGAGCATCGCCGCGATGTCGCCGATGCCGCAGCCGCGCACCGCGGCGTCGCGAAACGTGTTATCCACGATCCACTCGTAAATGGCACGGGCCTTCTCGATATCGGTCCTGGCATTCGCCTCGGCGACGATCTTGTCGGAGGTCTGTTTGACGATGCCGTTGACCGGAATGAGCGCGGTGCCTTGCGTGTTGAGGTCGCGTTCCGCTGCCGAAAGCGGCGCGGGGCGGCCGGGCTTCGTGAGGTCGATCGCGCGGTCGCGCACGGCAATCCGGCTCGTCACCTCGACCACCGGGATGTTCTCGCCGTCCGTCCATTCGACATGAAGCATCGCGGCGCCGTATTTCGGCGCGCGCACCAGGGCGGCGCGACCGTTGCTCGTCCACTGCCGAGCGACTTGAACCAATCCGGTTCGTTGACGGCGGGCAGCGGAATCCATGCTTGGGTCTTGCCGCCCGCCTTGACAATTTCCAGTCGCGTCAGGACCTGAAAGTTGCGCCACGCTCCTGGCCGTGGGGCGAAGCCAGCCTCTGCACGCGCGGCATTCGGCAACGCCACGGCGGCCGATGCTGCGATTCCCGCTTTGAGAAGCTCACGTCGATCGATGGACATTGTCTCCTCCCTCTCGCGTCACAACGGCGCAAAAGCCGAAGCGGCTTTCGATGCGATGAGTTTCGCGCGCGCCTCGCCGACCGAGGACGCCGGCAGCAATGTTTGCAAGAATGCGCTCGCCCGCGACATTGCGACGCCGTGTCGCTGTCGCCGAGTCATTGCCTGATGCCGATCGCCCCGAGCCTCGGGAGCCGCTGGCGCGAACACAAGGCGAATTTGCCGCGCAGTTTGCGTCCCCGTCAATCTAAATCGGCCTTTCTCAGCAAGGCCGCGGCAATTTACGGCATCGTGGAGAGCGCGAGCGTGTCATGCTGCAATGCACAAAGAACCAAGAAATAGCCGGCCGGATTCAACAAGTATTGCTACGATTGAACCCCGCTATTTTGCCACGCCAAATTGACTTTAGTCCATTTCCAAAATAGCGTCTGGCTATCACGGAATTCCAATGGTCGGACAAGCTGGTGAGCATTGCCCGACGAGCGTTGCCCCGGGCGGGGGCGAATAGGCTCAGGAGGACCGTCCAATGAACATAGAATTGTCGCGGCGTCAGTTTATGCAAGGCGCCAGTGCGGGCATTGCCGGCACAACACTCGGCGCACTCGGCTTCGGCGATATCGAATCTGCTTACGCGGACAGCATTCGTACGTGGAAGCTCGCCAACCTGACCGAGACCCGCAACACCTGCCCATATTGCTCGGTCGCCTGCGGCCTCATCATGTACTCGAAGGGCGATCGGGCGAAGGGCGAAAAGGCGGAGATCACCCATATTGAAGGCGACCCGGATCATCCGACCAATCGCGGCACACTGTGCCCCAAGGGCGCCGCGCTCTTGGACTTTGTGCACTCGAAAACACGCACATTCTATCCGCAGATCCGCAAGCCCGGCTCCGACAAATTCGAGCGCGTCTCCTGGGACGTGGCGCTCGACCGCGTCGCCCGGCTGATGAAGGACGACCGCGACAAGAATTTTATCGCCAAGAACAACGACGGCGTGACCGTCAACCGCTGGCTCAGCACCGGCTTCCTGGCGGCGTCGGCGTCAACCAATGAAGCGGCGTGGGCGACCTACAAGGTGGTGCGCAGCGCCGGGATGTTGGCATTCGATAATCAAGCACGCGTTTGACACGGCCCCACGGTGGCCAGTCTGGCCCCAACATTCGGCCGCGGCGCGATGACGAATTTGTGGACCGACATCAGGAACACGGATCTCGTCATCATCATGGGTGGCAATGCAGCGGAAGCTCACCCGTGCGGATTCAAATGGGTGACTGAGGCCAAAGCCAACCGCGGCGCCAAGCTCATCGTCGTCGATCCGCGATTCAACCGCTCGGCTGCGGTGGCCGACGTCTACGCGCCGATCCGCCAGGGCACCGACATCGCCTTCCTGCTCGGCGTGATCAACTATTGCATCCAGAACAACAAGGTGCACTGGGACTACGTGAAGGCGTTCACCAATGCGCCCTATGTCGTGAAGGATGGGTTCGGTTATGAGGACGGCCTGTTCACCGGCTATGACGAGGCCAAGCGCGACTACGACAAGTCCACGTGGGAATATGCGCTCGGTCCGGACGGCTACGTGGTTTCCGACGACACATTGGAGAACCCGCGTTGCGTCTGGAGTCTGTTGAAGAAGCACATCTCGCCTTACACGCCCGAGATGGTCGAGCGCATTTGCGGCACGCCGAAGGACAAGTTCCTGAAGATTGCGCAGATGATCTCGGAGACGTCGTCGCCGACCAAGACGATGACCTCGATGTACGCGCTCGGCTGGACCCAGCATTCGAAGGGGACGCAGAACATCCGCGCCATGGCGATGCTGCAGCTCATCCTCGGCAATGTCGGCATGCGCGGCGGCGGCGTCAACGCGCTACGCGGCCATTCCAACATCCAGGGGCTGACCGATCTCGGCCTGATGTCGAACCTGATCCCCGGCTATCTGACAATTCCGAACGAGAAGGAGGCGACGCTCGACGTCTACATGTCGACCCGCGGCTTCAAGCCGCTGCGGCCGAACCAGATGAGCTATTGGCAGAACTACAAGAAGTTCTTCGTTAGCTTCCAGAAGGCGATGTGGGGATCGGCGGCCACCGCCGAGAACAATTTCGCCTACGACTGGCTGCCCAAGCTCGACGTGCCGGCCTACGACGTGCTGCGCGTGTTCGAGCGCATGCACGACGGCAAGCTGAACGGCTACTTCTGCCAGGGCTTCAATCCCCTGCTGTCATTCCCGAACCGGCGCAAGATCACCGAGGCGCTCTCCAAACTCAAGTTCCTCGTCGTCATGGATCCGCTGCAAACAGAGACGGCGCGGTTTTGGGAGAATCACGGCGAATACAACGACGTCGATACGGCAAAAATCCAGACCGAGGTGATCGAGCTGCCGACGACGTGCTTCGCCGAGGATGAGGGCTCGCTCACAAATTCCGGCCGCTGGCTGCAATGGCACTGGGCCGGAGGCACGCCTCCCGGTGAAGCCAAGAACGATTCCTGGATCATGGCGCAGCTCTACCTGCGTCTGAAGGCGCTCTATCAGAAAGAGGGTGGCCAGGTTCCCGAGCCGATCCTCAATCTGGACTGGCGCTACAAGGATGCCGGCAATCCGACGTCCGACGAACTCGCCAAGGAAGTCAACGGCTACGCGATCGAGGACATCACCGATCCCAACGACCCAACGAAGGTGGTCCTGCAGAAGGGCAAGCAGGTGGTCAGTTTCGCCGTGCTGCGCGACGACGGTAAGACGGCGTGCGGCTGCTGGATCTATTCCGGCTGCTACAACGAGGCGGGCAACAACATGGCCCGCCGCGACACCAGCGATCCCGGTTCTACCGGCCTCTACCCCAAATGGTCGTGGTCGTGGCCGGTGAACCGCCGCATCCTCTACAATCGCGCGTCTGCTGACATCAACGGCAATCCCTGGGATCCGAACCGCAAGCTGTTGTGGTGGGACGGCAGCAAATGGACCGGATACGACGTTCCCGACATCGCGCCCGGCGCGAAGCCCGACGTGGTCGGTCCCTTTATCATGAACCCCGAGGGAACCGCGCGTCTGTTCACCCGCGGCCTGGTGCGCGACGGGCCGTTCCCGGCGCACTACGAGCCGTTCGAATCTCCGGTGGTCAATGTCGTTGCGCCGAAGATTCGCGGCAATCCGGCGGCCCGCATATTCAAGGACGACTTGGAACAGCTCGGCGACGCCAAGGAATTCCCCTATGCGGCAACCTCCTATCGGCTGACCGAACATTTTCACTTCTGGAGCAAGCACGACGAGGTGAACGCCTCGCTGCAGCCGGAGTTCTTCGTCGAGCTTGGCGAGGAACTGGCCAAGGAGAAGGGCATCAAGGACGGCGGTTGGGTCCGTGTCTGGTCGAAGCGCGGCTCGGTCAAGGCGAAAGCCATGGTCACCAAGCGCATCAGGCCGCTGCAGTGCAATGGCAAGACGGTGCACATCGTCGGCATTCCACTGCACTGGGGCTTCACCGGTGCAGCGAAGAAGGGTTTCGGGCCGAATTCGCTCACGCCCTATGTCGGCGACGCCGACATCGAGACGCCCGAGTACAAGGCCTTCCTGGTCAATATCGAGCCCACTGCCGGGCCGGTGGCGTAGGGAGGGAACGATGACGAATTTCGAATTCGTTCTTCCTCCGCCGCCGACCCGGAATGGCACGCCGCGCTACGGCGAACAGGACTTGGTCCGGCGCTCCGCCTCGAGCGTGCCGCCGCCGGCGCGGAAACTGACCGAGGTCGCCAAGCTCATCGACGTGTCGAAGTGCATTGGCTGTAAGGCCTGCCAGGTCGCATGCCTTGAATGGAACGACGAGCGCATTCCGGTCGGCGAGAACCTCGGCTCCTACACCATTCCGCCGGATCTGACGCCGAACATGTTCACCCTCATGCGCTTCGCCGAATGGGTGAACCCGGAGACGCAAGACCTGGAATGGCTGATCCGCAAGGACGGCTGCATGCATTGCGAAGATCCGGGCTGCCTGAAGGCCTGTCCGGCGCCCGGCGCCATCGTGCAGTACTCCAACGGCATCGTCGACTTCGACCACGACAAATGCATCGGCTGCGGCTATTGCGTGGACGGGTGCCCGTTCAACATTCCGCGCATCTCCAAAGTCGACCACAAGGCCTACAAGTGCACGCTGTGCTCGGATCGCGTGGCGGTCGGCCAGGGACCGGCCTGCGCCAAGGCCTGCCCGACGCATGCAATCGTGTTCGGCACCAAGGAAGAGATGAAGCAACACGCGGCCGAGCGCATCAAGGATTTGAAATCGCGCGGCTTTGCCAATGCCGGTCTCTACGATCCTCCCGGGGTCAAGGGCACGCATGTGATGTACGTGCTGAATCACGCCGATCATCCGGAGCTTTATTCCGGCTTGCCGCACGATCCGAAGATCAGCCCCTTTGTCTACGTCTGGAAAAGCGCGGCGAAGAGATATGCCAGCCTTGCGGCGATGGCTGCCGTCCTTGTCGCCGTCGTCGTCCATCAGGTCGCGGCCGGACCCAACCGGAGTTCGGACGAGGATGAGGAGAAGGCGCGTCAGTTGATCGAGGGGAGGGACAAGTAGCCATGTCCGCCGAACGCCACGCTGTCAGCACGATTAAGCGGCACCCGCTCGATGTGCGTATTGCACACTGGGTCGCCGCGGTAAGCTTCATCCTGCTCGCGCTTTCCGGTTTTGCTCTGTTCTTTCCCCGCTTTTTCCTCATCACCGCCCTCTTTGGCGGCGGAGAAACGACACGTTTCCTTCATCCCTGGATCGGGCTCGCGCTGGCGCTCAGCTATCTCGTGCTGGTCGTCCGGTTCTTCAGCGCGTGCCTGTGGAAGAAAGAGGACACCACTTGGGTTTTGCGCGCGCCCGATGTGTTGGCCGGTCGCGAGGAGAATTTGCCGGAATTCGGCAAATTCATTGCCGGCCAAAAGATGTATTTCTGGGGAATGGCCCTGCTTTTCCTCGTGCTGCTCGTGAGCGGCGTGATCATCTGGCATGAGTATTTCGGCAGCCTGACGCCGATCGGGGTGCAGCGGCTCTGCGCTCTCACGCACTCGATCTTCGCGGTATTGGCAATCCTCGGCTTCATCATCCACGTCCACATGGTGACGTGGGAGCCGGGAACGCTGCGCGCGATGATCAGCGGCACCGTAACGGGAGGCTGGGCCTGGAAGCATCACCGCAAGTGGCTGCGCGAAGTCGTCGCCGGGAAGAATTGACGTCTGCCGGAAACGTCCGCGAAATCAGGCGCCGCTTGGCCCGCTAGTCTTCCACCTCCACTTACCCAGCTCTGGTGGGCGAGGAGCTTCTCAGCTCAGTCCTCCTCCCCAGCGGCTTGCTGCGGGGTCGCGCTGCTTCTGTGAGCCGTTCGTGAGATGATCGAGACCGCGTAGACCTCGACGAGATCCGGGGTGCTCCGTGCGATGATCTTGTGAATTGCCGCGAGCTTATATCGAAGCTATATCGACCCGTCCCATGAAGCTGTCGTCGTGGATCTTGGCGGCCCGGCCGCGGACTCTGAGTCTTTCGACGACGCCGGTTGTCGTCGGGGCAGCGCTGGCTTGGGCGGTGGAGAGGCAGCTCAGTTGGCCCGCGGTTGCGGCGGCGCTTATCGGCAGCATGTTGATCCAAACCGGCACCAACCTGCACAACGATGCGGCCGATTCCAAGCGAGGCGGCGATGGGCCGGATCGTATTGGCCCGCCGCGGGCGACCGCATCCGGCCTGCTGGACGGCGCCGCCGTCAGTCGCGCCGCATGTGCCTGTTTTGCCATCGCGGCACTCATGGGCAGCTATCTCGTTTGGGTCGGCGGCTGGCCAATTTTCCTGCTCGGCCTTCTCTCCATCCTATCGGGCTGGGCCTATACCGGGGGCCCCTTCCCTATCGCTTACACGCAGTTAGGCGAATTGTTCGTGGTGGCGTTTTTTGGGCTGGGCGCCGTATGCGGTACGTATTGGCTTTGCACGAAGAGTCTCGGTCCGGCCGCAATCGAGGCTGGTCTTGCTGTTGGTTGCCTGACCGCGGCGGTGTTGTTGGTCAACAATCACCGCGACGCGAAAGCCGATGCGCGCATCGGGCGAAGAACGCTGGCGATCATCGCAGGCCCGATCGCGACGAGCTGGATCTATGCTGCCTTGTTGCTGGCGCCGTTTGCGCTGCTCCTTCCGATCGACCATGCGCTCCCGCGCGGCCAGGCGTGGCCGGCGCTGGTCGCATTGCCGCTTGCCGGCCTGCTGATCAACCGATTCGCCCACGAACCGGGCGGTCGTGGTTTCAACCGTATCCTGGTGCAAACCGTGCAAATCCAATTCCTCTTCTGCTTGCTGCTGTCGCTCGGTTTGGTCTTATGACGAATTTTTAGGGGAGCTGTCAGCACAGCGGGCCAAACGAGCCGGCGCAATCTGAGCTGATGCGACGGTGGGCGGCGCTCAGCCACCGATCAGATTTCCGCTGAAGCCGATCGCCATCATGACGAGCAGCACCAGCCCGACGGCTACGAGGCTGAAGCCGATAATCTTGCAGCCGAGCGTCAGCGGTCGCGACGGCGCGTCCACCAGATACCGCTGGAGCTCGCCGGTTTCCAGCAAACGGTTATATTCGACGGCGTATTCGCGCTTGAATTCTTCGAGCGGCATCGAGCCGGTGAAGATGACGATGTCGAGCGGGAACTTGTCTGGTCGCCAATGATTCACGAAATAGTGCACCGTGAACAAGTAAGCGGCAGCGAGCAGGGCTTCATCGCCATGGGCAACAGTGGCGACATTGAACGTCCATCCCGGCAGGTAGGCGGCGGTGAGCGCCTTGAACCACAGCATGGCGCCGGTCGCGGCTAGCATCGCGATGCCCCAGAACGGCGCCCAGTAATCGACCTTCTGTTGATAGTTCCAATGGTCGAACGTCGGCCGCGGGCGCCTGCCGAAAAACCATTTAAACATAGCGACGAAATCCGCGGCGTCCTGCCAATTCGGCATCAGCGAATAGGGCCCGAACAGTTTGAAGGTGTTCCAGTTCCGCGCGATGTGGACGGCGGCATAGACGATGTGCCCGGCAAAGACCGCGATCATGATCACGGCGGCGACCCGGTGCACGAGCCCGGCGATCGCCGGCCCACCCATTGCCCGTTCGACCAGCGGCGCCCAAGCTGCGTTGGGATAGTGCAACGGCAAGCCGGTCACCACCAGCAGGATGATACTGACAGCGAATATGAGGTGAGCCGATCGCCACAGGGCGCTCCAACGTTGGTAATACCGGCCAGTTGCTCGCGGCAGCACATCGGTCCGCACATGCGGTCTCAGCTTGCGCTGCTGGTGGTCGCGAAACTCCCGGTAGAACCAAAGCGCCGAATGCAACCAGAAGAACCAAAGCACGCCGCCAACTGCGATGATCACGAACTTCGAGGTAATCCAGACATAGGGATAATGCGCAAAGTCGTCGGTCGTGGCGTGCGATTCGAACGTCGCGAAACCCGAAGTGGCATCCTGGTGGCACTTCTGGCAGGTCTTCAGCAGATTGGCCGGCGCCACGCTTGAAGCCGGATCGTTGGCGCGCCGGATCGCGTGGCTGCCGTGGCAATCGAAGCAGGTGGCAGTATCAGCAAAACCCATGGCCGCGATTTGGCCGTGGTAAGTCTCCGTATAGCTCTGCCAAGCCTTCGCGTGGCAATTGCCGCAGTTCTTGTTGACGGCCAGATGTGTGCGGTCCCACTCGGCGCGCGTATTTGGCGGGTTTTTATGGGGCAGTTCGGTTACCGTCACGTGACAATCGACGCATCGCAACTTCCCGTGCACGCTGTTACTAAAGTGGTCGGCGGGCACGAATAACGAATGGATACCGCCGCTGGCGTCGCGCGCAGCAAGGTCCGGCTGACCATGGCAGCCGAGGCACGTCGCATTGTCGAGACCCGCAGCGCTTTGCGCGCTTGCGTTCTGTACCCCGAACAGGATCAGCCCTACGACGGCCATCCACAGCGCCATACGCATGGCTCACCGTCTTCTCAATCAGCTGACGCGCAACGCCTATCGACGGCGTGTCGCGAGATGATTATTTGCTATTGTGGAGGAATTGCGCCAGAGACGAATTGAGGAAAATCAAGGAATCCCCAACAACGTCGCCCTGCATTGCAAAGCCGATGGCACCGGCCTTGCGCACGATTCCTGCAGTGCTATAATTTCAGCTGATGTCAAAACGAACCGGCATTTACATCGTCCCGACCAACCGTTGGTACATCGAACGAACCGTCTGGCTGATCGCCGGCGTTGTGTTGTTGGCCAGTACCGCGCTGGCTTTACTGTGGAATCCGCTGTGGATTCTCGGGGTCACGGCAACGGGGCTTGTTTCCATCAATGTCGCGCTGACCGGGTTCTGCCCGGTGGGCAACGTGCTGCGCCTGTTCGGATTCGCTCCGATGCTCGGATCGGCGACGCCGATGCGATGGAATCTCTACTTTTTGCAGACCGATCGCTGGTACCTCGAGCGGCGCATCTACATCACGGTGGGAATCAATATTTGCATCGGCTCCGTGCTGGTGTTGACGCTTAGCCCGTGGTGGACTCTGTTCACCTTCTTCGTCGGCGCCGCCATGGTGTGGTTCGCCACTACCGGCTTTTGCATCTTGGCCAATGCGCTCTACTGGCTCGGCGCCGAGCCGCGACTCAATCCGCAAGCAATGTCGCCGCGTCGAGGCACCACCCTGCATGCGTCCGATCCCGGGTCACGACGCCACGCCGTATAATCGGAGCGCCTGACGTTCGAAAGCTGACATCATCGTCATAGCGCGGTCGGCGAATGATTTTGCCGTCAGCATTTGCAACAGGCGCGATCGAAACTTGAAATCGACGTGATATTCGACATTCGTGCCGCCGTCGGTGGCCGGCTCGAAGGTCCACCGTTGCTCGAAACAATCGAACAGCGGATCGAAACTGCTGATATCGATCCGATGCGGTCGATGGAGCAACCCGACCGTTGAGAACCGCTTGCGCAGCGGTCCCAGCCGCATCGTCATATCCACCAGGATTGTGTGATCCTGCCGGTAGCGTATGCGCGCCTCAGTCACCCAGGGCAGGAATTGCGGATACCGTTCGACGTCGGCGACGAGATCGAACAATTGTGGCGCAGTATATTTCAGATGTCGGCGCTGTGTGTAGGCCGTCATGATCAATAGACGGTTTGAACAACCCAATTAACCTGGTCAAGCCAATCGACGTGTCGGGGCGGCCGGGCGCCGGCGGCAGCTGCACCGGCAACAATTGACAATGATTGTGAGCGGTGCCCAGATACAGTTGGGGGTGCCGCCTTCCACGTGACCCGGAGGGTTCGTGAACAATGAGTAGCGCTGGCGCGCCTTGGCACGATCCGGTCCAGATCGGGAAAATCGCCGAGCCGCCGTTTGTCCGTCTTCCCGATCCAAAGACGCTATTCGCCGCGCGCGGCGACCGCTTCCGGGATTTGTCGGAAGGCCACTCCCTTGCGCCCTATCTGCGCTTCCTCGCTTCGCTCAGCGACATTCAGCACCGCCTGCAGGACGGGCTCGCCGAGCCCGACATGCCGGCTGCGGAAACGCGCGAACGGGCGCGCGAATTCGGCATGCCGCCGCTCGACCGCAGTCGTTTCACGGCCGACGCCGCGTTCGACTTAACGCTTGATCGCCTGCTGGCGCTGACGCGTGACATCGACATGCCGGAGCTGGCGCACGGAGCGCTGCTGCGCACAATCGGCGCCGACGCGCCGACGCACGATGCAATGGTGCGCGCCGTCTTGGCCGATTCCATCCCGGTGGAAGCGCTGGCCGATCAGCTGTTCATCGCCGCAGCGCTGCAGGTTCACTTCGCCAGACAAGCGGCGCGGCTCGAGGCCGAGCGCCTGGTCCCCGTCGGCGACGGCGTCTGTCCGGCTTGCGGGGCACCACCGGTGTCGTCGCTGGTGGTCGGCTGGCCGGGCGCGGAAAATACGCGGTTCTGCGCCTGCTCGCTGTGCAGCACGCTGTGGAACTGTGTTCGCGTCAAATGCATCCTGTGCGGCTCGACCAAGGGCATCACCTACCGCCAGGTGGAAGGAGGCGATGGCCATGTTCGGGCGGAGACCTGCGACAGCTGCCGCGGCTACGTGAAAATCCTCCAGCAGCAGCAGGATCCCGCGCTCGATCCTGTGGCCGACGATGTCGCCAATCTCGCGCTCGATCTGCTGGTGCGCGAACTCGGCTACCGGCGCGGCGCTGTCAATTCGTTCCTGCTCGGTTACTGAAGGGCATCGCAATGAGAGCCGAGCCCGATGTCCGGTTGCGCGCTCTACCTTCGGTCGACGATGTCCTCAAGGCGGATACGGCGATGCTTGCCATCGCTCGATTTGGGCGACCGGCTGCGGTCAAGGCGGTGCGTCAGGCGCTCGACGCGGCGCGCGCCGCCTTGCGCGCCGGCAGACCGCAGTCGAGCCGGCCGGACGCCATCGCGAGCACGGCGCTCGCCGAGTTGGCGGCGCAAGCGCGGTCGAATTTGCGTCCCGTCTTCAATCTCACTGGGACGGTGCTGCACACCAATCTCGGCCGCGCGCTCCTCGCCGAGGCGGCGGTCGAAGCCGCCGTTGCCGCCATGCGGTCCGCCGTCGCCCTGGAATTCGACCTCGCGACCGGCAAGCGCGGCGAGCGCGACGATCATCTGCGCGGCCTGCTCTGCGAGTTTTCCGGCGCGGAGGACGCAACCGTCGTCAACAACAATGCCGCCGCCGTCCTTCTCACGCTCAACACCCTCGCCAAGGGTCGCGAAGCCGTGGTGTCGCGCGGCGAGTTGATCGAGATTGGCGGCGCCTTCCGCATGCCCGACATCATGGCGCGCGCCGGCGCGCGGCTTAAGGAGATCGGCACCACCAACCGCACACATTATAAGGATTACGCTAATGCGATTGGGCCGAGGACCGGGCTGGTGCTCAAGGTCCACACCTCGAACTATCGCATCGCGGGTTTCACCAAGGAGGTCGGCACGCGCGAGCTTGCCGCGCTGACGCACGAGCGCGGCGTGCCGCTGGTCAACGATCTTGGTTCCGGCACGCTGGTCGATCTATCCAATTGGGGATTGGCGCATGAGCCGACGGTCACCGAGACGATCGCCGAAGGTGCCGACATTGTCACCTTTTCCGGCGACAAGCTGCTGGGCGGACCGCAGGCCGGTTTCATAGTCGGCCGCAAGGATTTGATAGCAAAGATCAACCGCAATCCCATGAAACGCGCCTTGCGGGTCGACAAGATCCGGCTTGCGGCCTTGGCAGCGACGTTGCGCCTCTACCGCAATCCGGATCGGCTCGCCGAGGAGCTGCCGACGATCCGGCTGCTGGCCCGTCCGCAGCCGGCGATCAAAGCGATGGCGCACCGGTTGTTGCCGATCGTCACGGCAAAGCTCGGGGCTCGATTCAATGTCGAGGTCATCGCCTGCGCGAGCCAGATAGGCTCCGGCGCGCTGCCGCTTGAGACCATACCAAGCGCCGGCCTGGCGATCCGGCCGCGGACCGGGCGCGGCGCAGGTCGCGCGCTCGACCGGCTTACCGCCGCGTTTCGCCGCCTCCCCGTTCCGGTTATCGGACGCCTCGAAGACGGCGCGCAGATCCTGGATCTGCGCTGTCTCGAGGACGAGGCGGCGTTTACGGTGAATTTTGCCGCGCTCGATCTCGGAGACGATCATGGTATGGCCTGATCGTCTGGCGAAGCGCGGCCGCACCGCAAGCGAGCAAACTGTCGCCGCGCGCATGGGGGAGGCTTATGACGTGGCCGGGCGCGGCGATTATCCGGCGGCGCTCGCCATCTGGGGACCGCTGGCGCAGGCCGGCGTTGCGCGGGCGCAGAACAATATCGGCGCCTGCTTCGCCGAAGGCCTCGGTGTCGAGCGCGATCAGCGACTGGCGTTGCACTGGCTGACATTAGCGGCGGAGGCCGGCGACCCGGTCGGCCGGCGAAATTTGGCCGCGCTCTATTTCAAGGGCGAGGGCGTCGAGCAGGATCACCGGCGCGCCGCCGATCTCTACCGTGTTGCGGCCGAGGCTGGCGACGCGCCGGCGCAGGACATGCTGAGCTGGATGCTGCTCGAAGGCGACAGCATTCCGTTCGACGCCGTCGAGGCGTGCCGCTGGGCCCTTGCCGCGGCGACGCAAGGCGTCGCGGCCGCAATGACGCGCCTCGGCATGATTTATCACAACGCGCTTTCAGTCGATCGCGACCCGGCGGCGGCAGCGGCATGGTGGGCTAAAGCCGCGGCGCGCGGCGACGCCGACGGCCAGGCGATGCTCGGCGCCTCGCATGTGCTCGGTGCCGGTATTCCGCGCGATGGCGTTGCGGCGCTGGCCTGGCTGCTGCGGGCGCGCGCCGGCGGCAGCGCGCTCGCCGAGCCGTTCCTGAAGACCGCTCGCGACGCCTTGTCGGCAGACCAAATCGCCGAGGCGGAACGCCGCGCCGCGACCCCGCTGCCGGAGCCGATGCCATGATCATCGGCACCGCAGGCCATATCGATCACGGCAAGACGGCGCTGGTGCACGCGCTTACCGGTGTCGACACCGATCGCCTCAAAGAAGAAAAGGCGCGCGGCATCACCATCGACCTCGGCTTCGCCTATCTGCCGGCGCCGGATGGCCAGGTGCTTGGCTTCGTCGACGTGCCCGGCCACGAGAGGTTCGTCCACAACATGTTAGCCGGCGCCGGCGGCATCGATTTCGTCTTGTTGGTCGTGGCGGCCGACGACGGCGTCATGCCGCAGACGCGCGAGCATCTTGCCATCGTCGATCTGCTCGGTGTCGATCGCGGCATTGTGGCGCTGACCAAGATCGATCTCGTTTCGCTCGAGCGGCGCGAAGCGGTCGCGGCCGAGATTGCGCAGATGCTCGACGGCACCGGCCTCGCCGGAGCCGATGTCATGCCGGTTTCGATCGTCAGCGGCGAGGCCATCGATACGCTCCGCGCCCGGCTGTTCGCAGAGGCGCAAGCGGTCGCGGGCAGTACCCCTAAAGGGCGCCTCCGCCTCGCCGTCGATCGTTCATTCTCGCTGACCGGCGTCGGCACCGTCGTCACCGGCACGGTATTGTCAGGAATGGTCGCCGTCGGTGATCGCGTTACCATCAGCCCGTCGGGCCTGACTGCGCGGATTCGCTCAATCCATGCGCAAAATCGCCCGACCGACCGTGGACAGGCCGGCGAGCGCTGCGCGCTTAATCTTGCGGGTGACGGCATCGCCAAGGACGCCATCCATCGCGGCGACGTGATGCTCGATCCCGAACTGCACGCCCCGACCGACCGCATCGATGCGGCGCTGCGCGTCCTTCGCTCCGAGCCAAAGCCGATCACACAGTGGATGCCCGTGCGATTGCACCATGCGGCCGCGGAAGCCGGCGCTCGGGTGGTTCTGCTCGGCGACGGGCCGATTGCGCCGGGTGAAGACACGCGGGTCCAGGTGGTGCTCGACCGCCCGATCGCCGCCGCGGCCGGCGATCGCTTTGTGCTGCGGGACACGTCGGGCCAGCGCACGATCGGCGGCGGGCGATTTCTCGATCTGCGCGCGCCCACCCGCAAGCGGCGCACGCCGGAGCGCATGGCGCAACTCGATGCGCACGCGATCGAAGATCCCGGGCGCGCGCTTGCCGCGCTGTTCGAATGCGCCGCAGGTTGCGTCGACCTGACCGCCTTTGCCCGCGATCGCGCGCTCGGTGCCGACGAAGTTGAGCGTCTTGCCGAACAACTCGGGCTAATCCGCATTCCGGTGCAACACACGTTCGTCGCACTGTCGCCGGCGCGTTGGATGCAGCTCAAGCGCTGTGTGCTCGACAGGCTCGCGGCCTTTCACGCCGCCAATCCCGATCTGCCCGGCATGGGAATGGAGCGGCTGCGGCTGCAGATCGAGCCACGGTTGCCGGCGCCGGCCTTCGCCGCGGCGTTGCAGGGTCTGGCGCGGGTCAAGCAGGTCGCGCTCGACGGTGCCTGGGTGCGGCTGCCCGGCCATGAAGTGCGGCTGACCGCCGCCGAGGAAGCACTATGGCGGCACATCAGGCCGCTGATTGCCGACAAGGAGCGCTTTCGCCCTCCCCGCGTCCGCGACATCGGAGGCATGATCGGCATCGGCGAAACCGACATGCGAAGGCTTTTCAAGTTGCTCGGCCGCCTCGGTAAGGTCGACGAGGTGGCCCACGATCATTTCTTTCTGCGCGGCACCGTGGCGGAGATGGTGGAAATTGCCGCCGATCTGGCGGCAAAAGCGCCGGCCGGGCAATTCACCGCCGCCGAATTCCGCGACCGGCTCGACAACGGCCGCAAGGTCGCCATCCAGATTCTCGAATTCTTCGATCGTCACGGCGTGACGCTGCGGCGTGGCGATCTGCGCCGCATCAACAAGCACCGGCTCGACCTGTTCCGCCGGCCGGCGGATCCACAGTCGCTATCGTCAAACAAAGGAAGGGAATCGTCCCCGGTGGGGCGTCCGGACTTCAAATCCGGGAGAGGCCGCGAGCCGGTCTTTGGTGGGTTCGACTCCCACTCTCTTCCGCCAACCTCGCGGCGCGTCAAATGACTGCGATATCGTTTCTCGAAGGCTTGCAGGCCGCGGCGCGGGACGCGGAAGCGGCCGAGGCCGCATTTCGCCGCGAGGTGGCGGCACGAATTGCGGATCTCGAACAGCGGCGCGCGTTCGCGTTCCGGCGCCTTAATCTCATGCAGGCCGTCACCGAGGCGGTCGGTCCAGCCGAAGACGAGCCGACTGCGATTGCCTGCGCGCTTGCCGCGCTGCGAGCGCGGCTCGGTTGGGAAAGTGACAGCGAGGCTCGCGCCACGGTGCTGGCGCGCTTTGCGCCGGTCGCGCAAGCCGTCTTTGCCAGCCTGACACCGGACGACGACAACAGAGACACCGACGTCGCCGCGGCGCTGATCCAGTTCGAGACGTGGTATGCGCAGACGCATACGACATCGTTCTGGACCTTGTTCGAATATTACATTCCGGAGACCCCGCGCGTCGATTTCTGAACGCATCGCTGCTTCGCGCCGGCTATAGGCGGCCTGGGTCGGAAGGAATTTCTTTCACAGATGCAGTCGGGTGCGGCGCTGAACCCTAGTGACAAGACAGTCGCGGTCGGCTAGAGAAACCCTCGAATCATGCAGAGGAGTCGTCTCTCGTAAATCTTGCGTTGCTGCGGGAGAGATCGGCTGTTGGCCGGCGCCGAAGGAGCAACCGCCCCGGAAACTCTCAGGCACACGAACCGCGCAATCGCACCATAAGACTCTGGAAAGAGACGCAGATCTGCGTCCGCCGACGGGATAACATTCTCAGGCAGAGATACAGAGGGGGCACCATATCAATCAGCACATAGCTGGTGCGGTGCCCGATGCCGAAATTCCATTTTGTCGATCTCACGCGCCTACCGATTGGTCTTTGGCCGCTCGGCCGGAATGGCGTGTTCGACTTTGATCCGGCCCGCTCGGACGCTTGCAGGCGAGCGGTGCGATGATGGCGCTTCCCATTCCGACGGCACCGGCGCTCAAGCAGACGCCGCTCCATGCGCTGCACCTGGAAATGGGCGCCCGCATGGGGCCGTTCGCCGGCAACGACATGCCCACCCATTACCCGCTGGGCGTGCTGAAGGAGCATCTGCACACCCGCACCGCCGCTGGTCTGTTCGATGTCTCGCATATGGGGCAGATCGCATTGCGCGCCCGTTCCGGCAGGCTGGCCGACGCCGTGGAAGCCCTTGAACGTGTCGTGCCGGCCGATGTCTTAAGCCTTGGGCCGGGACGGCAGCGTTACGCGTTCTTCACCAACAGCAGCGGCGGCATTATCGATGATCTGATGATCGGTCACTGCGACGAGTATCTGGCCCTTGTCGTCAATGCCAGCCGCAAGGACATCGATCAACGGCATCTGCGTGCCGCCCTGTCGGATACCTGCACCATCGAGGTGCTGGAGGACCGCGCCTTGCTGGCGTTGCAAGGCCCAGCTGCGGAGGCGGTGCTGGCACGACTCTCGCCGTCGTCCGCGTCGATGCGGTTCATGGATATTCGGCCGGCCCCGATCGCCGGCGTGAGCTGTGTCATCAGCCGGTCCGGCTATACCGGCGAGGACGGTTTCGAGATCAGCATTCCGGCGCGCGACGCCGAGAAAGTCGCGCGCGCACTGCTTGCGGATAGAGCGGTGACGCTCGTCGGTCTCGGCGCACGCGACAGCCTGCGCACCGAGGCCGGGCTCTGCCTTTACGGTTGCGATATCGACGAGAGCACGACGCCGGTCGAAGCGGCGCTGGACCGGGCGATACCGAAAGCTCGCCGCCGCGGCGGTGCGCGAGCCGGCAATTTTCCCGGTGCGGACGTGGTCCTGGAGCAGCTCGAGCGCGGCGCGCCGCGGTGTCGTGTCGGACTGAAGCCGCGCGAACGAACACCGGTACGCGCCGGCGCGTTGCTGTACGCCGATGCCTCGGCATCTCAGCCGGTCGGCAGGGTCACGTCCGGCACGTTTGGGCCCTCGGCAGCGGGTCCCGTCGCCATGGGTTACGTGCCGCGCGCGTTGTCTAATCCGCACACGTTGTTGTTTGCAGACGTGCGTGGGAACCGGCTGCCGGTCGAGGTGACGCAACTGCCGTTCATCCCGCATCGCTACAAGCGCACATAACTCGGAGCAATCCTGCAATGCTGAAATTCACACCGGACCATGAATGGGTTCGCATTGAGGGCGATGCGGCCACGGTCGGCATCACGCAGCACGCCCAGGAGCAGCTCGGCGATCTGGTGTTTGTCGAGTTGCCGGAAGTCGGCAAGCGCTTTGAAAAAGGCGCACCGTCGGCCGTGGTGGAGTCGGTCAAGGCGGCCTCCGAGGTCTATGCGCCGATCGGCGGCGAGGTCGTGCAGGCCAACCCGGCGATCGTCGCCGATCCGTCACTGGTCAATTCCGATCCGATGGGCGCCGGCTGGTTCTACAAATTGAAGCTTGCCGACCCCGCCGAAGCCGACGCGCTCATGGATGAAGCGGCCTACAAGGAGATGCTCGGATGAACCGTGTGCCGACTGACTTCAATGATGCAAAATATCGAGGCGCGGCGATGGCTGTCGAAACGTTATTCGATCCTTTGCAATTCCGGCACCGGCATTTGGGCCCGTCGTCGGACGACGTTCGGCGCATGCTGCAAGTCGTCGGCGCGTCGACGCTCGACGCCCTGATCGGCGAAGCCATCCCCGGCGATATCCGCCAGGCGCAGCCGCTGGACATTGGTCCCGCGCTGTCGGAGCCGGAACTGTTGGCGAAGATGCGCGACGTAGCATCCCGCAACCGCCCGATGACATCGCTGATCGGCCAAGGCTATCACGGCACCCATCTACCCGCCGTCATCCAGCGCAACGTGCTGGAAAACCCGGCCTGGTACACGGCCTATACGCCGTATCAGCCGGAGATCAGCCAGGGCCGGCTCGAAGCACTGTTGAATTTTCAGACCATGATCGTCGACCTGACGGGGCTCGAAATCGCCAACGCCTCGCTGCTCGACGAAGCAACCGCTGCCGCCGAGGCAATGGCCATGGCGCGGCGCGTGACGCAATCGCGAGCTAACAGCTTCTTCGTCGATCGCGATTGCCATCCGCAGACGATTGCGGTGGTCAAGACCCGAGCCGAGTCGCTGGGCTGGACCATCATCGTCGGCGATGCCGCGGATCTCGATCCCAGCGCGGTATTCGGCGCCCTGTTTCAATATCCTGGTTCGTCCGGCAGCATTGCCGATCATGGCGAAACGATCGGACGCCTGCATGTTCGCGACGCCGTCGCCGTCTTGGCCGCCGATCCATTGGCGCTGGCTTTACTGGTGCCGCCGGGCGAGCTCGGCGCCGACATCGCGGTCGGCTCGACGCAGCGGTTCGGCCTCCCGATGGGACTCGGCGGTCCGCACGCGGCGTACATCGCCGCCAAATCGGCCTATCAGCGGGCGCTACCTGGTCGTTTGGTCGGCGTCAGCATCGACAGCCGGGGCCGCAATGCCTACCGCCTGGCGTTGCAAACACGTGAGCAACATATCCGGCGTGAAAAGGCCACCTCCAACATCTGTACGGCGCAAGTGCTGCCGGCGGTGATGGCGTCGATGTATGGCGTCTATCATGGCGCCGGCGGCCTGCGGCAGATCGCGTCGCGCGTCGCGCACACGGCCGCGACGCTGGCGCGCGGCCTGCAAGACCGCGGCTGGGACGTGCTGACGGCGCATTACTTCGATACGATCACGATCGACGTGGACGATCGGCAGGATGCGATCATCGAGCGCGCGCTGCAGCGAGGCATCAATCTCCGGCGTCTCGGCGCCAACGATCAACGGTCCTGCAGAATCGGCATCAGTGTCGACGAAACCACGACGCCGGATATCGTCGAAAGCGTCTGGGCCGCCTTCGGCGCCAAGCATGCGGGCCGGAACAACGAGGGCGCCTCGTTCGCTTCCATCTCATGGCAAACGGCGAATGCCATTCCGCCGGGTCTGCGCCGCAAGACAGATTTCATGACCCAGGCCGTTTTCGTCGAGCATCGCTCGGAAACGGATATGCTGCGCTATCTGCGCCGTTTGGCGGACCGCGATCTCGCGCTCGACCGGACCATGATTCCGCTCGGCTCCTGCACCATGAAGCTCAACGCCACCGCGGAGATGATGCCGCTGACCTGGGCCGGCTTTGCCGACGTGCATCCGTTTGCGCCGCGCGAGCAGACGCAAGGTTATGCGGAGCTGATCGCCGATCTGGAGGCAAAGCTGATCGCCATCTCGGGCTACGACGCCGTTTCGCTGCAGCCCAATTCCGGTGCGCAAGGCGAATATGCCGGGCTGCTGGCGATCCGCGCCTATCATCGGCAGCGCGGCGACACGCAGCGCACGATCTGTCTCATTCCGACCTCGGCGCACGGCACCAATCCGGCGTCGGCGCATATGGCCGGCATGGAGGTCGTCGCCGTGGCCTGCGATGCGGATGGCAACGTGGAACTAACCGATCTGCGCGCCAAGGCCGAGAAGCACGCCCCGCGGCTCGCCGCAATCATGATCACTTATCCTTCGACGCACGGCGTATTCGAGGCCGCGATCCGGCCGATTTGCGACATCGTTCACGCCAACGGCGGACAGGTTTATTTGGACGGCGCCAACCTCAATGCCCAGGTCGGACTGGCGCGCCCCGGCGACTACGGCGCCGATGTCAGCCATTTCAATCTGCACAAGACGTTCTGCATCCCGCACGGCGGCGGCGGTCCCGGCATGGGGCCGATCGGCGTCAAGGCGCATCTGGCGCCGTACCTGCCATCGCATCCGCATCTTTCCGACCAGCCGTCGCCGGTCGGGCCGGTGGCGGCGGCGCCTTATGGCTCGGCGTCGATTCTGACGATTGCCTGGGCTTACATGCTGTTGATGGGCGGCGACGGCCTCACCGAAGCGACCAGGATAGCGATCCTCAATGCCAACTACATCGTCCGCCGGCTTGAAGGCCACTATCCGCTGTTGTTCCGCGGACAGAACAATCGCGTCGCCCATGAATGCATCATCGACGTGCGGCCGTTCAGGGAATCGGCCGGCGTCTCGGTCGACGATATTGCGAAGCGGCTGATCGACTACGGCTTCCACGCGCCGACGATGAGCTTCCCGGTGCCCGGCACGTTGATGGTCGAACCGACGGAATCGGAATTGAAGGCAGAGCTCGACCGATTTTGCGACGCCATGATTGCGATCCGGGCGGAAATCCGCGACATCGAAACCGGCCGCATGCCGAAGAACGACAATCCGTTGAAGAATGCGCCGCATACCGCGCTCGATCTTGCCGACGACAACTGGACGCATCCTTATGCGCGCAGCCTAGGCGCCTATCCGGCGGGCGTGAACGGCGACAAATATTGGTGTCCGGTCAATCGCATCGACAACGTCTACGGCGACCGAAACCTGGTCTGCACCTGCCCGCCGATGACGAGTTACAGCGAAGCGGCCCAGTGATCGGCAGGTTTGCAACGAACAAGAAAATTGTCACCTCCAGGGGGCACTGCCGCCCGCGTCAAGTCGGGGATGAAGTGCCCTCGATGCTTGAGCCGACAACAACGTTTGCAGCGTAAGTTTTCAAGAAGGATGGTGGGAATGGCGGTGAAAGTACTCCCGCAAAGGCGGTCGGCGCTGCGACATTGGCGGACTAAGGTTATCCCAATCTCTTCTGCACCGTTGCTGATAAGCCGGTCTCCGCAGCGCGCTCGACCGCAATGGCATGGCCCTAAGCGGGCTTTGCTAATCACGCGGGCGAATGTCTGTTCTTGGTGGACGAATCAGACGTCAGAAACTGCAGGCGCGATATCAGCGGTTGACCTGATCGGGCATTAGCCTCGGTCGATCAACCGTCAGAGCGGTCAACCTCTCTGAGGAGGAGCATCGAAATTTACCCTAGACCTGGAGTAAGCTCTAGCATGTTTGATCTACAGGTGCGTATCCGCTTGTTTCTTTTGAGGAGAGCACAATGGGTGTGGTCGAGAACAAGAGCAGCTTTTTCAGGACATCGGCGAGGGTCCCGAGCCGTACTGGGCACAGCGCGTCCATGCCATTGGCTGAGTACGAAGCGCAGGGCCCGATGCCCGAGGTGGCGCGGCGACAGGCATTGCACGGCGGGTTTCTAGCGACCATATCAAAACCTCGTCCGATCATTGCGACGACCGGTCGACGTTTCGGCTGATGGGATTCGGCAGCCTCGCGGAGAGCCTTTGGTCCTGGCTGACCAATATATCCGTCGAGAACGGGGTGGCATATTGCGCAACCCGCGGGATTGGGCGTATGCTTCCTAAGCGAACAGGGTCTTCGCGGCACCGGGCCTGAGTTGAGCGTAGATCTCCGTTCATAGTCCGCGGCAGTGGTGCCGCCGATATACGGGCACAGAACGCCCCACGTCATTCTCCTGGTGGAGAAGAGGTGGGGCGTTTGCGTTTTTGGGCTTGGCCAACAGGAGAGAGAGACATGAGCATCACACGGAGAAGAATCCTGAAAGGTACCGGTGGCGGACTTGCCGGCGTTCTGGCAAGTGGCGTAGCACCTTACCATTTCGTGCGGAATATCGTTCAGGCGGCTGAGAGCGACACCATCAAGGTCGGCATTCTGCACTCGCTCAGCGGCACGATCGCGATTATCGAAACGTCGCTGCACAATGCCGAGCTGCTGGCGATCGATGAGATCAATGCTAAAGGCGGAGTGCTCGGCAAGAAACTGCAGCCGGTCGTCGAAGACCCGCAATCGATGGTGCAGGTCTTCGCCGAAAAGGCCAAGAAGCTGCTGCTCGAAGAAAAGGTCGTTGCCGTGCTCGGGTGCTACACCTCGGCGAGCCGCCAGTCGGTGCTGCCGATCTTCGAACAATACAATGGCGTGCTCCTATACCCCACGCTCTACGAAGCCGAAGAATGCAGCAAGAACTGCTTCTACACCGGCGCGGTGCCCAATCAGCAGCTCAACGACTTCGTGCCCTGGATTATGAATACACTGGGACGAAAGAAATTCTACCTGATCGGCGCCAACTACATCTATCCCAAGGAAACCAACCGCGAGGTCAAGGCGCTCTTGAAGAAATACGGCGGCACTGTGGTGGCGGAGGAATACTCCCCGCTGGGCTCGACCGAGTTCTCGACCAACATCAACAAGATCGCTTCGAGCGGCTGCGATGTCGTATTTTCCGATCTGGTCGGCGACCAGGTCGTCGCCTTCTACAAGCAGTACAAGGAGTTCGGCATCACCGCCAAAGACATCCCGATCTGCACGCCGATCACCACCGAACAGGAAATCGCGGCGATGGGGCCGGAGAATGCCTTGGGGCATTACACCTCGTTCGACTACTTCCAGAGCGTCGATACACCGGAGAACCATTCCTTCGTCGAGCGCTACAAGGCCAAATACGGAAAGAACGCAGTGACCAACGCGGTGATGGAATGCGCCTACTTCCAAACCTACTTCCTCGCCCAGGCGATCGCGAAGGTAAAATCGACCGAAGCCGACGCCCTCATCTTCGAAGGGCTGCCCGGACAGGAGTTTTTGGCGCCGGAAGGCAAGGTAAAAATCGACGAAAAGAACCACCACACCTGGCTCTGGTCTCGCATCGGCCGGGCGAACGAGCAGGGACAGTTCGACATCGTCTACAAGTCGAAAGATTGGATCCGTCCCGAGCCTTGGGTGAAATTACTTTATCCCGACAAGGAGTGCGACTTCACGGACAAGCGGGTGCTTGAGCGGTTGAAGAAACCATGGAGCGTGGAGAAGAACCGGTCCGGCACCATCAATCTGTAAAGTATCGGCGGCGCGGCGGCGGCGTTGGCAGCAATGTACGCCGTCGCGTTCACTGCTATATCGATGGAGGCAGAGGCAAGGCTGCGGAGCCGCGGGAGAATCCGGCGATGATGCTTCAGTCAATCATGACGCAGTTCATGAGCGGGTTCAGCGTGGTGGCGATCCTGATCATCGCCGCGATTGGACTCGCGATCGTGTTTGGCGTCGCCGGCGTCATCAATATGGCGCACGGTGAATTCATCATGGTCGGCGCCTATACCGCCGCTGTCGTCGGAAAACTCGGCGGCAATACCTTCATTGCGATTCCGGTCGCCTTCGTCATAGTCGGGCTGCTGGGATTGGCGATCGAACGCGGCATTATCCAATGGATCTACGATCGACCGTTGGAAACACTGCTCGCGACCTGGGGTGTCGGCATCATCCTGCAGACCGTTATAAAACTCATCTTCGGGCCCGAGCTCTATTACGTCGGGGCGCCGAAGATCCTTAGAGGCGGATTTCACGTCATCGGGCGTCTGCCGTTCCCGTATTACCGGTTGTTTCTCATCATTGTCGCGGCGCTGATGCTGGCGCTGGTTTTTTACGTCATCTTCAAGACCAATTTCGGTCTGAAGGTGCGCGCCGTCCGGCGTAATCGAGCGATTTCCGGGTGTCTCGGCATCGATACCGCGCGCATCGATATGATGATCTTCGTTTTCGGTTCTGGGCTGGCCGGCGTTGCCGGTGCGGTGTTGGCGCCGATCAAGTCGGTTTCGACGACGATGGGTTTTCCTTATGCTGTCGACTCTTTCATGGTTCTGGTGCTTGGCGGCGTCGGCAGTTTGTGGGGTGTGTTGGCTGGCAGTACCTTAATCGGCGAGGCGGAGACCGTCCTGTCTTTCATCTTCAACAATGTCATTGGGCGGCTGCTGGTGTTCTTGTTCATCGTGATCGTCATTCGCATCGTTCCCCGGGGAATCTTCGGCTATTACGAGCGACGCTGACGCGCGGCGGAGGCACATGGTGAAAATGGAATCGCCAGTGAAAGGCGGGAACATTGTGAAAGAAGGCCATGCCCGCAAGCTGCGCCGGGCGCCGCTGTTGCCATTTTGGGTTCTGATCGGCGGCGCTGCTTTGGTGGCGTTGATCGGGGCTTATCCCTATTACGGCAACAACGCCTATGTACTGTCGCTGTTGGGCAAGTTTCTCTGTTATTCCATCTTCGCCCTCAGTATCGACCTCATTTGGGGGTTCACCGGCATATTGAGCCTTGGCCAGGCTGTGTACTTCGGCATCGGCGCCTATATGGTAGCGTTGTCGCTCAAGCTGAACTACGCGGTGATACATCCGACGCGTTTCGGCGGCAAAATTCCGGATTTCATGGAATGGAACAGCCTGACCCGCGTGCCGAACTTCATGGCGCCGCTCTACAACTTCCCGCTCGCTATCGCCGCTGCTTTGCTCCTACCGACGCTGCTCGCGTTCCTGTTCGGTGTCATCACGTTCAAGCGGCATATCTATGGCGTCTATTGCGCCGTGATCACGTTGGCGGAGTCGCTGATCCTGCAGGACTTCATCATCGAATATCAACCCTATACCGGCGGTTTCAACGGCATCACTGACTATTCCAACTACGCCGGACCGTACTTCCTCTGGTTCATCCTGGCGATCACGGTCATCTTCCTGATCGTTGCCCGCGTGCTGACTCATTCACGAGTTGGCACCGTGCTGAAATCGATCAGGGACAATGATCTGCGCGCCGAATTCATGGGCTACAACGTCGCCAATTATCGCATCTTCGTGTTCTGCGTTTCCGCCTTCATGGCCGCTGCCGCCGGCGCGATGTATGCGGCCTGGGTCGGCATCATCTCGTTTTTAGATGCCGGACCGGTCTTTTCAATCGAAGGCGTGATCTGGACCGCGGTGGGCGGACGCGGAACGTTGTTTGGGCCGGTGCTCGGCGCCTTCCTGGTGAAGGGCGCCGAATTTTTCCTCAGTGACCGGCTCGCCGAATGGTGGCAGATCATTGTAGGCGGGCTGTTCATCTTTGTTGTGCTGGTGATGCGCGACGGCATTGTAGGCACCATGATGGATTGGCTGCGGCGCTGGCGGCGCGGAAACTATCGTCAAATCACTGAAGAGACCGACCACACCGCGCACGACCTTCAAACTGATTGGCGGCCAGAAGGCGCACCACGGATGGGCGAGGAGGTGCGCTGATGGCGACCCTCCTCGAGGTCAAAAAACTTACCACCAAAGTTTCCGGCTTCACTATCCTCAACGGCCTCGATTTCAGCATCGAGGAACACGAACTTCGCGTGTTGTTGGGGCCGAACGGCGCCGGCAAGACGACGCTGATCGCCATGGTCACTGGCCAGTTCAAGCCTTATGGCGGATCGATCCGCTTCGCCGGCCAGGACATTACGGGCTGGCCGCCCGACCGCATTTTCCAGATCGGTATCAGCCGCAAGTTCCAAGTGCCGAACATGTACGAGACCCTCTCGGTGTTCGATAACGTCATGGTGTCCTTGCGCGGACGGCGTCGAGTCTTCGCCACCTTGTTCCAGATCCTGAGCGCGCGGGAACGCGACCGCATCTGGGAGACTCTCGAACTCGTCGGTCTCGCGGGCAAGGCGAACGACCCCGCCGACACGTTATCGCACGGCGAACGCCAATGGCTCGAACTCGGGATGTTGATCGCGTCCGCCCCAAAACTTCTTCTGCTCGACGAGCCGACCACCGGAATGACCGAGTCGGACAAGCACCGGACTGCGGAGCTCATCCGCGAAATCGCCAAATCGCATACGGTGCTTCTGGTCGAGCACGACATGGACGTCGTCCGGCAGATCGGGCAGCGCGTGACCGTTCTGCATCAAGGTCAGCTGCTTGCCGAAGGCCCGCTCAGCGACGTTATGAACAACGAAATGGTCCGTCAGGTCTATCTCGGAAAGGGCAAGTTCCAGTGACGCTACAAGTTCAGGCGATTCATACCTATTATGGGACCAGCCACATTCTCCACGGCGTCTCCCTGGAGATTGGTCATGGGGAGCTTTTTGCCGTGCTTGGCCGCAACGGCGCCGGCAAGACGACCCTGTTGCGCAGCATTACCGGCGTCAATCCACCGAAAGCCGGCACGATTATATTGAACGGCGTCGACATTACCCGCACCAAGTCCCATCACCGAGCTCATATCGGAGTGAGCTATGTACCGCAGGGGCGGGAAATCATTGCCGATATCACCGCAGCCGAAAATATCTTTGTTGCGCTCTTGGGCAAGGGGTACAAGGCGAAAAAGGTGCCTGACTTCGTTTTCGATTATTTTCCCGCACTTAAGCCATTGATGGACTTCAAAGGCGGCGTTTTGTCGGGCGGCCAACAGCAACAGCTCGCCATTGCGCGCGCGCTGGTGCAGGAACCGAAACTGCTCCTTATGGACGAACCCACCGAGGGCCTGCAGCCTTCGGTAGTCGAAGAGATCGACTTAATTATCAAGCGCATTCCCAAAGAACGCCAGTGCGCCGTGCTCCTGGTCGAACAAAATCTCGATTTCGTGCGCGACATCACACAACGATTCGCCATCCTGGACACTGGCCGGATCGTTGCCGAGGGAAATATCGGCGAACTTACGTCGGACATTGTGCAGCGCCACTTGGCAGTGTGAGCAAGCTTTGAGCAGCACAAAGCCATCCGTCATGGGGTCAATCGCTTTCAATGGCCGCCTGCAAGGGTCAGCCGGCTACTTTGAGGCTTGGCATCATTCCTGCATAAGACGGCGGGGACGCTTGCCATGACGCCGTGAACGGCATTTACTTGTCCATAGAAACAACAATAAGTGACACGGCGCCGTCGGCGATGCCCTACTCGAAGGAGGAGGCTGTGACGTGGTGCCAGGGAGCTAGCGCTGAGTCGTGGCGGGTTGGGGTATTGTTCTCCCAAACCGGCGTGATGGCCGTGATCGAAGAGACCCAGCTGCGAGCGACGCTGCTTGCCATCGACGAGATCAACCAATCGGGCGGCGTCAACGGCCGAGAACTCGTGCCGGTGATCTACGATCCCGAATCTGACGCCCAAACATACGCGCTGCGTGCCAAACGGCTGATGATCGAGGACGGCATCAACATGATTTTCGGCTGCTATACGTCGAGCAGCCGCAAGGCCGTTCTCCCCGTCGTCGAACGGTTGAACGGACTGCTGTGGTATCCGACGCTCTATGAAGGTTTTGAATTCTCGTCCAATGTCATCTACACCGGCGCCGCCCCCAACCAGAACAGCGTTGCGCTCTGCTCCTACCTTGCGCAAACCTATGGGCCGCGGTTTTATTTCATCGGCTCGGACTATGTCTATCCGCGCGAATCCAACCGGGTGATGCGCGACCTGTTGCGCAGCCGCGGTTGTGCAGTCGCGGGCGAAACCTATCTTGATCTGCGCGCCAAACGCAGCGACTTCCGGCCCGCGATGCGTCAGATCAAGAACGTCGGGGCCGATGTGATTTTTTCGACGGTGGTGGGCGATGCCACGGTCTATCTCTATCAGGCCTTTGCGGAGGCGGGGCTCGATCCCCGGGCGACGCCGATAGCCAGTCTGACCACCACGGAATCCGAAGTGCGTGCTATGGGCTTCGATGTCGCCGCCGGTCACATCACGGCGGCACCCTATTTCCAATCGGTGACCGGTGAGCGCAACGATTCTTTCGTCAGGCGCTACAAGGCGCGTTACGGGGAGGACGAACCGACCAACATGTGCGCGGAGGCGGCTTATTTTCAGATTCATCTCTTCGCCAACGCGTTGGCGCAGACCGACTCGATAGACACCGACCTCATCAAGCAGACTGTCTTGGGTTCCGACTTCGATGCGCCGCAAGGCCGCATCTCGGTAAGCGCTGCCACCAGCCATACCAATCTGTGGTCTCGCATCGGGCGTGTCGACCGCAGAGGCCAGTTCGAAATCATGCAACAATCGGTGATGCCGGTTTGGGCCGATCCGTTTCTGGTGGGGCGCGGCGACGTCAGCGCGCTGGTGCATTCATGAGAAAATCGGAACATCCGCCGTCCGTTGACGTCGGAGCGACGCGAGGATCGTCCGAGCTCTCGACGGAAATATCTTCCTTGGAAATCCTGTTGGCCGTACCCCGCGACGAGAACGGGGAAATGCTGGCGCGAGAGCTGTCGCGCACACGCGGCAGCGTGCGCCGAGTGTGGCCGCTGCCGCCGCGCCTGCCGGAGGCGGTCGACGTCATGCTCTGCGAACTGGTTCCCGAGCTGCCGCAATGCCTGCCGTGGGTCCCCGGGCAGCCCACGGCGGCCCTCATCGTGGTGGCGCAAGCCGTGCAGATGCCGCAATTGAAGCTGTTGCGCAATTGCGCGCCGCACGCCGTGCTGCATCGGCCCTTCACCACCGGCACGGTGCTCACTAGCCTCGCCATTGCGCGGGCACAGTTTCTCTATGAACAGCGATTGCGAACGCGGATCGACAAGCTCGACGAGACCCTGCGGTCCTTCCGCAGTGTCGAGCGCGCGAAGAATATCCTCATGGAGAAACGCAAACTGGACGAGGAAGCGGCCTATCATTTCATGCGCAAACAAGCGATGAACAAACGCATTTCCATTGGTGTAGTGGCGGCGGCTATCATTGACTCGCATGGCATTCTCGGATAGCATTTCGGCGGCTCCTAAACGTCAGGAGCGCGGCAGCGGCGCCGCGGAACAATTTAACGGGCAAAAGCGCCCCGCTACGACCACGACCGTGGGCGAAGCGGGTTTTTGTTTTATTGGCCGCTGAGTGCAGCCGCGTCAGTGGGCAAGCGTCGCGAGCCGCCGAGCGAACAAGCGCATCGTGAAGGCGCGAGCGGATGAAGATCCAAGGATCAGGAGATCGACATGCTTCATGGTGACATCAGCAGCAGCAATGACACGGTCGGCGTTGCCGTCGTCAATTACAAGATGCCGCGCCTCCATACCAAAGCGGAGGTGTTAGCCAATGCCCGTCAGATCGCCGAGATGCTGGTCGGAATGAAGGTCGGGTTGCCGGGCATGGATCTGGTCGTCTTCCCGGAATACAGCACCCACGGGATCATGTACGACTCCCAGGAGATGTATGAAACGGCGTCGAGCGTCCCCGGCGAGGAGACAAAGATCTTCTCCGAAGCCTGCCGCAAAGCAAAGGTGTGGGGCGTGTTCTCGCTGACCGGCGAGCGACATGAAGATCACCCGAACAAGGCGCCCTACAACACTCTCATCCTGATGAACGATAAGGGCGAAATCGTTCAAAAGTATCGTAAGATCATGCCGTGGGTTCCGATTGAGGGCTGGTATCCTGGCAACTGCACTTACGTCTCCGAAGGTCCAAAGGGGCTCAAGGTCAGTCTGATCATTTGCGACGATGGCAACTATCCCGAGATTTGGCGTGACTGCGCCATGAAGGGCGCCGAACTGATCGTACGCTGCCAAGGCTACATGTATCCGGCCAAGGACCAGCAGGTGCTGATGGCGAAGGCCATGGCGTGGGCGAACAACGTCTATGTCGCAGTCGCCAATGCCTCCGGCTTCGACGGCGTGTACTCCTATTTCGGCCATTCCGCGATCATCGGCTTCGATGGCCGGACGCTGGGTGAAACCGGCGAGGAGGACATGGGCATTCAATACGCCCAGCTCTCCAAATCGCTGATCCGTGATGCGCGGCGCAATCTCCAGTCGGAAAATCATCTCTTCAAGCTGGTGCATCGCGGATATACCGGAAAAATCAATTCGCGCGAGGATGTGCGCGGCGAGGCAATTTGCCCGTACGACTTCTACAAGAAGTGGATTACCGATCCCGAAGGCACGCGGACCATGGTGGAGGCCCTGACGCGGTCGACCGTCGGCACCGACGAATGCCCGATCGAGGGGATCCCGAACCAAAAGACAGCGGCGCATCGCTGAAGGCAGCCGCGCCCTCTTTGACTTGACTGGGAAAGAGGGCGCCCGCCCTGTCGTTGGATAGGTTCGCAACAGGATGGAGCTCGACGACTTCCGGATCGGCGACGAGCCCTATTATCGCGCCATCGGCGACGAAGTTCGCCTGTTCACGGCGGCTTATGCCGAGCGCATGCCGATTATGCTTAAGGGGCCCACCGGCTGCGGCAAGACGCGGTTCGTCGAATATATGGCCTGGCGTCTCGATCGTCCTCTCGTCACGGTCGCCTGCCACGAGGACATGACTGCGTCGGACCTGGTGGGACGCTATCTGCTCGATGCCCAGGGAACCGTCTGGCATGACGGTCCGCTCACCATCGCGGTCCGGCACGGCGCGATCTGTTATCTCGACGAAATCGTCGAGGCCCGGCAGGACACCACGGTCGTAATCCATCCGCTCACTGACGACCGTCGGGTCCTTCCGCTAGAGAAGCGGGGCGAGCTGGTGCGCGCCCATCCTGATTTTCAGCTCGTGATTTCGTACAATCCCGGCTACCAGAGCGTTCTCAAGGATCTTAAGGAATCCACTAAGCAGCGCTTCGGTGCGATGGATTTCGGTTACCCGCCGTCGACAATCGAGGCCGAGATCGTCGCGCACGAGGCCGGCATCGAGTGCGCGGTGGCGGAGAAGCTGGTCGCAATCGGCCACCGCTCGCGCAATCTCAAGGGCCACGGCCTCGACGAGGGCGCTTCGACGCGGATGCTGATCCAGGCCGGCCGCCTGATCGCTCACGGCGTCTCGATCGAGGCCGCCTGCCAGGTCGCGCTGGTGTTGCCGATCACCGACGACGCGGACATCAGGGGCGCGCTGACGGCGGCGATCGCTGCCTCCATCTAAAGGGTCCAATGGCCAGGAGTCTCTCCGAGCAGCAATCACTGATCGCGTCCTTCGCGGACCAGCCAGAGATCGCCGGGACGCTCGAATTGGTCTGGCGTCAGGCGCGAGCGAGCTTGCCGCCTGCGCTTCTTGGCGACTGGGTTGCCGCATGCCGCGACATTGCCGCGCGCATCGGGCCCAACGCTGCAATCGGTTACATTCGAAATTCCCCTTCCGTTGCCGCAGCCGCGGGTCCGCAAGCGGTCATGGCGCTGGCGGCGCTGACACCGGAGTTTGCCGCTCTCACCGGCGACAACGCGGCGCTGGCGCTGCTTGTCGCCGCGCCGCACGCTGCACGCCGGCTTGCCACCGCTCAGGCATTCGCGGAATGGCTTCGCGTCATCAGGCGCATAGCCGAAGCGGCGCCGGAATCCGTGGGCCTCTTGCTCGACCGTTCCGCGCGCGTGCTTGACAGCCTCGATCTACGTTCGTTCGAGGCTTGGGCGCTGGGCGGGATTCGCGCCGCCGAGAATGATCCCGAGCAACGGTTGAGATTTTTCGCCTTGCTCGACACACGGGCGCTGCACGCCCTGGAGCACGGCGCCGACACCGTGGCGTTCACCGATGTCGAGCGCGAGCTTAAAGCCTTTGTAGCCGCCTTGTGGCGGACAATTCCCCCGATCCGGGTGTTGCCGCCGGCGGGTTTCGACACACCGCGACGGACTTGCTTCGCCAACGGCGTGATCCGCGTGCCACAATCCTCTCGTGGCGTCGACGGACAAAGCGGCAAGGATTTGTTCCGCGCGACGTTAGCTCACGTCTTGGCGCATTTCCAGTTCACCGGTGGCAAGTTTGCGGTGGGTGGCCTCAAGCCGGTGCAGATCGCCCTGGTCTCGTTGATCGAGGATGCACGGGTCGAGCAGCTGGCGATAGGCCGTTTTCCGGGTCTGCGCCGTTTCTGGCTACCGTTCCATCTGGCCGACGCGAGCGGCGTGGTGACCGCGCCCGCATTGATGGCGCGACTCGCGCGCGCGCTGCTCGATCCGACTTATTTTGATTCCCACGGTTGGGTGAACAAAGGCCGCGATCTATTTTTCGCCGAACGCGTGCGGTGGACTGACCCAACGATCAGCCGCAACATAGGCGATCTCTTGGGCAACGATCTCGGGCAGATGCGGGTGCAGTTCAATCCCCGCACTTACGTCGTCGAGCCGGCGTACCGCGATGACAATCAGGGCCTTTGGGACTTCCCGGCGGCCGCCACCGCAGCAGGCGAGACGTTGTACGATTCCGTGCGATTCGAGCAGTCCGAGTCGGAGCCGGCGGATCGCGAACGTGAAACCGGCGGTGGGCCAGCAAATTTGGCGCGCCTGCTGCCGGAAGAGGCCGAGGTCGGCATTCCGGTGGCGCGCTATCCTGAGTGGGATTATCTGATCAGCCGTGACCGCAGCGAGTGGACGACGGTCTCGGAATATAATCCCGCCGATGGTCGCGCCGAACTGATCGACGACATCCTTGAACGCTATCCGGAAACCACTTACCGCATCGCGGCGCTGGTCCAGGCCGCCAAAGTCAGCCGACCGTTGCGGGTACGGCGGCAGCGCGAAGGCGACCGGCTCGACCTGGAGGCAACGATCGCGGCGGCGATCGACCTGCGCGCCGGCCTGACACCCAGCCCCAATATCTACGCGCGGCTTGACAGGCGCTGGCGCGATCTCGCGGTCCTGGTGTTGATTGACGCCTCCCAGTCGACCAACGACATCGTCAAGGCGGCTGGCCGATCCGTACTTGAGCTGGAGCGCGATGCGACCTCTCTTCTGGCCCACGCCATGGACAGCATGGGCGATCCGTTCGCTATCCATGCTTTTTGCTCCGACACCCGAGACGACGTGCATTATTATCGGCTCAAGGACTTCGATACGCGTTGGGACACGCTGGCAAAGCGCCGACTCGCGGGCGTCATCGGCAAGTACTCGACGCGCATGGGCGCCGCATTGCGGCACGCCGGCCGCGATCTTGCCGCTTGCCATTCGTATCGCAAGCTTCTGCTCCTTGTCAGCGATGGCGAACCTTCCGACGTGGATATCGCTGATCGGCGTTACCTCGTCGAGGACGCCCGCCGCGCGGTGCTGTCGCTGCAGCACCAAGGGATCGATCTCTTCTGCGTCGGCCTCGATGCCGGCGGCGATTCCTACCTGACCCGCATATTCGGGCGTTCCAACGTTATTCAACTCGACCGCATCGAGCGCCTACCCGATAAGCTGCCGCTACTTTACTTCAAACTCGCGGGATAGTCGTTTGACGGTTGCGGTGCCTGCAATAGACTTGTGTGTGAATTGCAAGTCGATGACTTCGTGAACAGCGTCACTGCGCCAGCCTGACGATTGTCCGGCGGTCTGGCCGCGTGAGCAGCGATGACCGCTCATGGCCCCTTCGCATCGATTGCAGCAATGCAGCATTTCATCGGCCGACGAGAGCAAAGCAGACGTAGTCCCCACCGAGGTCCGAGCACCCCTGCCCTGTCTTACCATCTGGTATCTGGTACCTGGGACCTGGAGTCGCGACCCCACGCGCCCTTGTCGAGAACCACCCGGCGACAAAACGGAGGACTGCGTGGTGGGCCCGGGAGTTGTGCCACGGCCCGACGGTTTCAACAGCTTGGACTGTCAAACGGCTCTAAGCGTGATCACAGGCACTAAGGGCTTTTTCGGCGGCTGTAAAACCGGACGAGACCGACCCTTGCGATGTCCGCTACTAGCAAACGCAGACATTCCGCTCGCACGGCCGCGGTTACAGTCAGTTTTTATTCCGGTACGCTGATTAGGGAAATTGGCCAAAACTACTAATCCCGAGCCCAGCTGGGGGTAGCTGGTCTTTATCGAGAATTGCGCTGGCGGGCGTTGCGATGACGGAAACCGTGAAGGCGGTGAAGCGCGAGGCCGACGGCTACCCTCGGGGCCGGCTTAGAAACGACGCAATTGGGGGTAAACCGGAAGTCCCCAGCGCACGTCCAAACCTGCGTGAATGACCCGGACTGGAAGTCGCACTCGCGTTCTCAGTTTCGGGGTACCGAGCGCTGACGTGCGGCTTGCTTGTCGAACAAGGCCTTCATTGCGAAATCGAGCGGAAGGAGCGCGTTAGCCGCCCCGCCACGAGGCGTCACCGCTGGAGCCTGTTCAGTAAGCGTTCATTCGCGGCTTTTTATACCAAGCGATTGAAGCGTCCGGGCAGCATCGCAAGGCGTTCACACGAGCAAAGGCGGTGGGCGCGCCGGTAGCGTCAAAAACGGGACTAAAATGAACATGGAGGACGGAATGACCAAGATTAAAATTCTAGGACTGGCGATCGGCGCGACATTTTTACTTTTTGGCTATGAGCCGATTGCGGAGGCGACGCCTATGGCCGCGCCGCTGAGCAAGATCGAGGCCTCTACAGGTGCTGTGGTTAAGGTATTTCACCCGGCTGCCCCCGGCGTATATCACCCGGCTGCCCGCGGCGTATATCGCCATGCTGCCCGCGGCGTACATCACCCGGCTGCCCACGGTCGTCGGCGCTGAACAGAACGATCTCGGCTCGCCGGACATTGATGGCTGACGGCTGCTATCGGAGTGATACTTTTGCATCGTTGATCAGAAAATTTCTGGGCCGTAGGCGCGTTTTTCGTGTAAGGATGTGGGGGTCACATGATCTCGCGCTCAACTCATCGGTGACTTCGGTAATCGGCCCCGAGTCGCTTTTAGTAGCGACTTTCGCTTGTGTAAGTTTCAGCCGAGAAAATCACCGTTCAGCTTTTAGGGACTTTTGCAACACTATCGGAGTTAAAGCGGACATGTACGAGCCTGGGCCTTGACCATCTCAGTCGAGAATGACCCACAGCGGCGCTTCACCACCGTCAATTGACGCAGTGCGAAAGGTTCATTCGATCACCTCGCCGACGATGGCGAGTAAGCGTGAGGTCGCCTTGGTGGCAGTTTTGGCTCGGGCGAAGCGGAATTGCTGGAGGGAGTGCATTTCGGTGAACCGCATGTGGGCGATCAGTCGGACGGGGCTACCGCGGCATTGGATTGCGGCGGTATTTCACTCTACTGGCATCTGCGCTAGACTGCGACTGTGTCCAAGGGCGAAGTTGACAACTATCTTGCGTCCTTAAAGGAATCGAAACGCAACACGCTGGAAGCGCTCCGGCGAACTATTCTCGACATCGTTCCAGAGGCAGAGCAGTGCATCTCCTACGGCGTGCCTGCCTTCACGCTGCAAGGCAAAGTCATAGCCGGATTTGCAGCCTTCAAGAACCACCTCAGTTACCTGCCCCACAGTGGTTCCGTGTTTCCTGAGCTTGGGGACGCACTCTCCCAATACAAGACTTCGTCAGGAGCGCTCCAGTTCCCAGTCGATAGGCCATTACCCAAGGCACTCGTGAGGAAGCTTATTGCGATCAGAAAGAGGCAAGCACTTGGCCCGTAGACCGGTGTCGAGGCGTTGCGTGGCGATCCGAAGCTTGGTCCGCGGGACTCCCTAAAATCGACCCTGTGTTCGGAGCTGAGAGGTAGGAGAAGCTTGCCCAACCAACATTCTTCCTACGTGGAGACTGTGAGCGTTTGGATGGGTCTGTGCCGAGACGTGTGACCGTGGTAACCGTGACGACGACGCCAGCGCGCGTTGACCGAATGATCGAAGCGCAACGGGAACTCACGAACGGCCGCGGTTCAAATCTATTCTTGTTCACAGACGAAGCGATGTCGGCGGCGAGCAATCCGCTCGATGTTTTATGGACGACGGGGAAAGGTGCGCGCGTTCGGCTAAAGACGTTGCTTGCTGCAGTGCGTGAGGCCGCTAATGGCCGATTTTGTTGAAAAAGTCTGTAGTTGCGACGCGTGACATTCGCTGATTCAGTCGCTGCGACAAGCAGGACTTCGAATCATGATGGGACATCGGCAAGTCGAGCAGACTGCTTTGTTTTACGAGCTCTCTCTCGAAAAGCACGTTCCCGCTGATCATCTTTTACGGTCCATCGACAGGTTCGTCGAGCTTGGCGAGTTGAGCCGAGAACTGACCGCTTTCTATAGCACGAAAGGGCGGCCATCGATCGATCCCGAACTGATGATCCGGATGCTGATCGTGGGCTACTGCTTCGGCATCCGCTCTGAGCGGCTCTGCGAAGAGGTCCACCTCAATCTGGCGTACAGGTGGTTCTGCCGGCTCGGGCTCGACGGCAATGTCCCCGATCATTCCACCTTCTCGAAGAACCGGCATGGCCGTTTCCGCGAGAGCGATCTCCTGCGCCGCGTCTTTGAAACGGTCCTGCAGCGCTGCATCGGAGAGGGACTGTTGGCGGCAAAGCCTTTGCGATCGATGCCAGTCTGATCAAGGCGGATGCCAATCGGCAGACGGGGATCGAGGGTAAGAAGGGGCTGCCACCGGAAGCGACCGGCCGAGCGCTCAAAGAATATATGGTTGTGCTCGACGATGAGGCCTTCGGCGCTGCGACTGATGTCGTGCCCAAGTTCATCTCACCGGTCGATCCGGCGGCGCGATGGACCGGAGCCCACGGCGGGCAAGCATTCTTCGCCTCACCCGGCGACAAAACGGAGGACTGCGTGGTGGGCCCGGGAGGACTCGAACCTCCAACCAAGCGGTTATGAGCCGCTGGCTCTGACCATTGAGCTACGGGCCCGCGCCGATCGTTTGGCGCGATCGGACGTGAGGCGGTGGCTATTCTAGCCGCGGCGGCTGAGCAAAAACACCGCCTGCTCGCCGAACAAATTCCAGAACCACCACGGCATTTTCAGCCGCATGCGCCGACCCCAGGCGTTAAGCGCCACCGCCTCCTCGATCTTGGCGCCGGACACGCGGCAGAGCTGGCGGAAGTCCTTGATGCTGCAGAAGTGAATGTTGGGCGTCTCGTACCAGGCGTAGGGCAGATTGTCGGTATGCGGCATGTGGCCGCCGAGCGCGAGTTGCAGGCGGATACGCCAATGGCCGAAATTGGGAAACGAGACGATGGCGTGGCGGCCGATGCGCAGCATGTGCTCGAGCACGACGCGCGGCTGCCGCGTCGCCTGCAGCGTCTGCGACAGGATGACGAAGTCGAAGGCGTCGTCGGGATAATCTTCCAGGTCGGCATCGGCGTCGCCCTGCACCACGGCGAGGCCCTTGGCGACGCATTCGTTGACGCCCTCGCGGGACAGCTCGATGCCGCGGCCGTCGACGCCGCGCGTCTCCAGGAGCCGCAGCAATTCGCCGTCGCCGCAGCCGACGTCGAGCACGCGCGCGCCGCGCTGCACCATGTCGGCGACGACGAGCAAATCGACGCGCGAGCCGCCCGGGCCGCGGGCGGCTTCCGCCATGGTGAGGTCGCGCTTGAGCCGGGTCAGCATCTTATCCCCCCGCCGGCGGCAATCCGCGTGCCTTCGCCGCCCCCTCGAGAAAGCCGCGCACGATGGTGAACAATTCCGGCTCGTCGAGCAGGAAGGCGTCGTGGCCCTTGTCGGTGGTGATCTCGGCGAACGAAACGCGGGCACCGGCGGCATTGAGCGCATGCACGATGGCGCGCGATTCCGGCGTCGGGAACAGCCAATCGCTGGTGAACGAGATGACGCAGAACCGCGTCGGCGCGCCGCGGAAGGCGTTGGCGACGACGCCGTCGTAATCGGCGGCAAGATCGAAATAATCCATGGCGCGCGTGAGATAGAGATAGGAATTGGCATCGAAGCGCTCGACGAAGGTGATGCCCTGGTGCCGCAGATAGGACTCGACCTGGAAATCGGCGTCGAACGAGAACGTGGGATTATCGCGGTCCTGGAAGCGGCGGCCGAATTTTCGGTGCAGCGCGGCGTCGGAGAGGTAGGTGATATGCGCGCCCATGCGCGCCACCGCGAGCCCGCGCCGCGGATTGATGCCCTCGGCAAAATAGCGTCCGCCGCGCCAGTCCGGATCGGCCATCACCGCCTGGCGGCCGACCTCGTGGAAGGCGATGTTCTGCGCCGAATGCCGCGTGGCGCCGGCGATCGGCAGCGCCGCGAACACGCGTTGCGGATAGCTTGCCGCCCATTGCAGCACCTGCATGGCGCCCATTGAGCCGCCGGTGACCGCAAACAGCGAGTCGATGCCGAGATAATCGAGCAGCATCGCCTGCGCGCGCACCATGTCGCGCACGGTGATGACGGGAAAGTCGAGGCCCCACGGCATGCCGGTCACCGGATTGGTCGAGGCCGGCCCGGAGGAGCCCATGCAGCCGCCGACGACATTGGGGCAGATGACGAAGTAGCGCTCGGTGTCGATCGGCCGGCCGGGCCCGACCATGGTCTCCCACCAGCCCGGCTTGCCGGTCACCGGATGGTCGTTGACGACGTGCTGATCGCCGGTGAGAGCATGGCAGACAAGGACGGCATTGCTGCGCTCGGCGTTGAGTGCGCCGTAGGTCTGGTAGGCGATCTGCAATGGGCTGAAGTCGACGCCGGCATCGAGGTGCAGCGGATTATTCGCGGGAAAGCGCACGACCAGCGAATGCGGATGGTCCGCTTCGCGCGTGCGGTCGGCGAGATCGAGCGTGGCGCTGGCCTCTGCCATAAGTGCTTCCCGGATCGGCGCTTCCCGGCCTTGTGGCCCCCGCCGCGGGGCGGTCAAAGGGGCGTAATTAGGCCGCTGCCCGCCGGAGTCAATGTTTTCTTTGATTTCGCGCTTAACGGCACCTATCAATCAGGCTCTTGCCGGGATGACCTATGCCGAAACCACCGCGCCAAAACGAACCCCTGCTCGCCGAGCTGCGTCGCGAGATCGATCGGATCGACGAGTCGATGCACGCGCTCCTGATCGAGCGCGGCGAGATCATCGAACGACTGATCGCGGTCAAGAAGACCGAAGAATCCGGCTCCGCGTTCCGTCCGGCGCGCGAGGCCGACATGATGCGCCGCCTCGTCCAGCGCCATCACGGCAGCCTGCCGCTCGACACCGCCGAGAGCATCTGGCGGGTCATCATCTCGACCTTCACCTACGTGCAGGCGCCGTTCGCCGTGCACGCCGACCTCTCCGCCGGCGACGCGCTGATGCGCGATTCCGCGCGGTTTCATTTCGGGTTCACCGTGCCGTTCGTGCCGCATATGGGGGCGGCCAGCGTGGTGCAGGCGGTGACCGCGTCGAAAGGCGATCTCGGCCTGGTTCCCGCCTTCGCCATCGCCGGCGCCGGCCCATGGTGGACCACGCTGGAATTCGATACCGCGCCGAAAATCATCGCCCGGCTGCCCTTCGTCGAACGCGCCGATCATCCGGCCGGCATGCCGGTCTTTGTGGTTTCGCGGGTCGCGGCGGATGCCATGGTCACCGAAACCGAGGTGTGGAGCGTGCGGGTCTCCGGCTGGACCGCCGGCTCGGTCGACCGGCTCGCCGGCCTCGCCGATGCGATCGCGGTCCCCGACCGCGCCTTCGACGGCGCCGCCCTGCTCATCTCGGTCGCGCGCGGCGGCATCGGCCCGGTCGCCGACGCGCTTCTTGCGACCGGAGCGTCGATCCGCTCGAGGGCCCTCGTCGGCAGCCACGCGACCCGCTATACGGTGCCGCACAGGTAGGAATGCCTCCCCTGAAAGCAGGGAGGCAATGTGCAAAGGCCCGGAGTTTACCCGAAATGTCCGCCGTTCTACGTCCCCAGCCGCGGGCTGGCGTCCTCGATATCGAGGCCTATGTGCCCGGCAAGAGTAGTGCGCCGGGTGCGGCCAAGATATTCAAGCTGTCGTCGAACGAGACGCCGCTCGGGCCGAGCCCGCGCGCGATCGCGGCCTATCAATCCGTCGCCGCGCATCTGGAGGACTATCCCGACGGTTCGGCGAGCGAGCTGCGCGAGGCGATCGGGCGGGCGTTCGGGCTTGATCCGGAGCGCATCGTTTGCGGCGCCGGTTCCGACGACCTGTTGAACCTGCTGGCCCGCGCCTATCTCGCCGACGGCGACGAGGCGATCCACACCACGCACGGCTTTCTGGTCTATCCGATCGCGACGCTCGGCACCGGTGCCCGCCCGGTGGCGGCGGCGGAAACGGATTACACGGCAAACGTCGATGCGATCCTGGCCGCCGTGACGAAGAAGACGAAGATCGTCTTTCTCGCCAATCCGAACAACCCGACCGGCACCTATATCTCATTCGACGAGGTCAAGCGGCTGCACCGCAGCCTGCCGCCGCAGGCGCTGCTGGTGCTCGACGCGGCTTACGCCGAATACGTCCGCCGCAACGACTACGAGTCCGGCATCGAGCTCGTCGCCACCAACGACAACGTCGTCATGACCCGCACATTCTCCAAGATCCACGGGCTGGCGGCCGCTGCGGCTCGGCTGGATGTTCGGCCCCGCCCATGTCGTCGCCGCCATCAATCGCATTCGCGGCCCGTTCAACGTCAATGCGCCGGCGATCGCCGCCGGCATCGCGGCGATCGAGGATCACGGCGCACCAGGAGCGCGCGCGCGAGCACAACACGCGCTGGCTCGCCTGGCTGGCGCAGGAGATCGGCAAGCTCGGCCTGAAGGTGACGCCGAGCGTCGCCAATTTCGTGCTGATCCACTTCCCCGACGCCAAGGGCCGCACCGCCAAGGACGCGGACGCCTTCCTCTCGGCGCGCGGGCTCATCCTGCGCCAGCTCGGCCCCTACAAACTGCCGAACGCGCTGCGCATGAGCGTCGGCACCGAGGAGGCTAATCGGCTCGCTGTCGCGGCGCTCAAGGACTTTTTGGCGAAGCCCGTGTGACCCGGCGCCAACGCACTGCACATACCGTTGGGCCGCGAAGACATGCGCGGACCAAATCGCGGAGATTCGACAATGCCGGCCTGGGAGCGTTGGTTCGACGGAAAATGCTTCACGACCGACTGGACCTCGCTCCATTTTGACTCCTGGTCGGCGATCCTCGGGCCCTTGCAAGATCGCGAGATGGATATTCTCGAGATCGGCTCCTGGGAAGGGCGCTCGGCGATTTTCTTCCTCGAATTTTTCAAGTCGAGTCGGTTGACGTGCGTTGACACGTTTCTCGGCAGTTCGGAGCATTGCGGTCGCAGAATTCGATCTTGCTTCAATCGAAAACAGGTTCGACGAAAATACGGCTGGTTATGGGTCCCGCGTCGAGAAGATCAAAACCCGCTCGGTACTGGCGCTTGACCGGTTGGCGCAAGATGGCCGTTGCTTCGACCTCATCTATATCGACAGCAGCCATCGACGCGAGGACGTTATGGCGGATTCTGCCCTGGCATGGAAAATCCTCAAGCAGGACGGGGTGGTTATTTGGGACGACTTTCTTTGGGGCGGCGGCGGCCAAGTACCCGATGCGGCGCGACCGCAGCGCGCGATCGAAGCTTTTCTCGGCGGTGTCAGCGGTGAAATAAAATTCTCCAGCTTGATTGTCAGGCCATCGGACAAAAATGCACCAGCAGCGATTTACTGTGCGCGCCGAATGTGCCGAGATGGGTATTCCCCCGCACACTAGGGAATCTCGCGAGGTTTTTACTAAGGAGACCCATCGACATTCTGCAGTTAGAAAATTTCCGGCAAAATGCGAAGCAGACAGCCCCTTGAATTCTCAGCAGACGCAATGTTTATGCGATCCGGCAAGCGGATCCGTTTCTAATAGAGACGACGTGGCACATGAACTCGACTACGCCAAGCTATAACCGTCTCGCTTTGATCGGCGTCGGCTTGATCGGCTCCTCGATCGCGCGCGCGGCGCGGGCGCAGGGCGCCGTGCGCGAGATCGTGGCGACGGCGCGCTCGGCGGAAACGCGACGGCGCGTCGCCGAGCTCGGACTTGCCGACCGGGTGGTCGAGAGCAATGCCGCCGCGGTGGCGGGCGCCGATCTGGTCATCGTCTGCGTCCCGGTCGGCGCCTGCGGTATCGTCGCCGCCGAGATCGGCCCGCATCTGGCGCGCGGCGCCACCGTTTCCGATGTCGGCTCGGTCAAGGGCGCGGTATTGCGGGACATGGCGCCGCATCTGCCCGCGGGCGTGCATTTCGTCCCGGCGCATCCGGTCGCCGGCACCGAGAATTCCGGCCCGGATGCCGGCTTCGCGTCCCTGTTCGTCGGCCGCTGGTGTATCCTCACGCCGCCCGAAGGCGCCGATCCCGGCGCCGTCGAAAACTTGGCCGCATTTTGGCGCGCACTCGGCGCCACCGTCGAGACCATGCCGGCCGCGCACCACGACCTCGTACTGGCGATCACCAGCCATTTGCCGCACCTCATCGCCTATACCATCGTCGGCACCGCCGACGAGCTCGCCGAAGTCACGCGCTCCGAGGTGCTGAAATTCTCCGCCGGCGGCTTTCGCGATTTCACCCGGATCGCGGCGTCCGATCCGACCATGTGGCGGGACGTGTTCCTGGCCAACAAGGACGCCGTGCTGGAAATGCTCGGCACCTTCAACGAAGATTTGTCGCAACTCACCCGCGCCATCCGCCGCGGCGACGGCGAGGCCTTGTTCGCGCATTTCACCCGCACCCGCGCCATCCGCCGCGGCATCGTGCAGATCGGCCAGGATTCGCCGGCGCCCGATTTCGGCCGGCCGCATCCCGACCTCCCGGTCGAGCCGCTGCCGCGTCCTTACGCCGCTTCGGATGAAGGCTGAACGAATTAGCGTTTAGTGCCGCGCCTTGACCGTCAGCGCTTCATTGACCGAATCGCGCAGCACCGCGACGGAGAATGGCTTCGCCAGCACATCGTGAATAATGGCGTCGAGGCCTTGGGCGCGTTCGCGCTGATCGGCGTATCCGGTCATCAACAGGATGGTCAGATCGGGATAATCGCGAGCGGCGGTGAGCGCCAGCGCGATGCCGTCCATGACCGGCATGCGGATGTCGGTGAGCAGAAGATCGAAGCGCCCCTGCTCGCGACCGAGCAGCTCGAGCGCTTGATGGCCGTCGCCTGCGGTCTTGACCTCGTGGCCGTCGGTCGCGAGCGCGCGCGCAGACAGCGCACATAACGATTCCTCGTCTTCGGCGATGAGAATACGCGCCATGGCGGTCAGCGTGCCGCCGCGACAATGTCGCGGCGGTCGACGAAGCGAAGCAGCACGTCATGGGCGGCGGGCGGCGGCGAGGCGAGCCTTGTGCGGAAGGAGACCGCCTCGCCCGGCGGCAACAAGGTGCGCGATGCAACGGCGGTCCAGGAATAGATTTCCTGCCGCGCGGCGTTGCGCACGATGAACTTGACCCGCGGAACGCCTAAAAACTCGTCGGTGCCGTTCACGATATTTCCTTCGACCGTGAGGATCGGCACGCCCTCGTGCTGTTCCGTCGTCGTGGTGATAGCCTTGAAGGCGAGGCCGCCCAGGTTCACCGGCAGGCCTACCAACTTGTAGAAAGCATCGCTTTGCGGCACGGCACGCACGACGTCGCTGCGCCAGCCAACGAGGAAGCAATCGACAATGAGCAGCGCCAAGATGCCGGTGTGCAGCCGCGACATTGGCCAACGCGGCGGCGACCAGCGTCTGCCGCGGCGCAGATGCGGCCACCCGGCAAAGCTTCGAATCGCTTCGAGCGGCGGGGCCGAATAGGTGGCACGATCTTCATCGATCTCGATCAGCGGCCGGCCTCGATCAAGATCGACCGGCGCGATCGGTAAGAACGATCCGTCCATCGCGGCCTCTGGGCCGTCAGCCGCCACTACGACCAACCCCTCCTCAGACTGCTCGTCGGCGGCGGCCGCGAACGATCCACCGTCGACCGGCGGCGCGCCGACCGGCACGTCGCCCACGCAATTGTCGGACCTGGCGGTGCTGATCGCCTCCGGCAGTGAACCTTGCCCGGGGGCCTCCAGTATGCCTTCGGCGCGGATGGACTCGGAGCCGAGCGCCGCAGCGGCGGCGAGGAGCTTGTCTGCATGGCTCGGCGCCGCGTGCCAAACCACGCGGCAGCGCAGGCAGCGCACGTAGCGCCCCTCGGGGAGCAGGCTTGCCAGCTCCACGTCGTAGGAGGTAGCGCAGGACGGGCAAACGATCAGCATCGGCGAATCAGCGGTGCGTCACCTTTCCGGCAAACCTAGCCGCCAATTCGTTAACGAATTGGAAACCATAGCGGCCCGCAAGCGTCGGGCCGGCGTGGTATGAGGCAAGAAGGCCGCGAATCAGCCGCGGCCCGGCACTAAAGGTCGCGGAGGCTTTTCGGAGGACGGCGTGATCCGGTTCGAAAATGTCGGCCTGCGCTATGGGCTCGGTCCCGAGGTGCTGCGCGACCTCAACTTTGGGATCGACGGGCATTCCTTCCAGTTCCTCACCGGCCCCTCCGGCGCCGGCAAGACCTCGCTGTTACGTCTGATGTTGCTGTCGTTGCGGCCGACGCGCGGCTTGATCAGCATGTTCGACCATGACACCGCGACACTGAGCAAGGACGGCCGGGCGAGCTTGCGGCAGCGGATCGGCATTGTTTTCCAGGATTTCCGGCTGCTCGACCACATGACCACCTACGAGAACGTGGCGCTGCCGTTACGCGTCGTCGGCCAGGAGGAGGCCGACTACCGATCGGAGGTCGTCGAGCTATTGCAATGGGTTGGGCTGGGTGAACGTATGGCGGCGTTGCCGCCGGTGCTTTCCGGCGGCGAGAAGCAGCGCGCGGCCATCGCGCGCGCCGTCATCGCGCGCCCGCAGCTGCTTTTGGCCGACGAGCCGACCGGCAACGTCGATCCCAGTCTCGGCCAGCGATTGCTGCGGCTGTTCGTCGAGCTCAACAAATCGGGCACCGCCGTCGTCATCGCCACGCACGACATCGCGCTGATGGACGAGTACGACGCGCGGCGGCTGGTCCTGCATGAGGGACGCCTGCATGTCTATGACTGAGCCGGTCGAGATCATGGCGGAACCGTGGGACCATCTTGACCATGCGGCAGCGCTGGTCCGCGCGCCGCCTGTCTTGACGCCGCTCGTTCCCAGAAGCTCGATCGCCGGGCGTGCGCTCGCGGCGGTGGTGGCCATCATGACTTTCCTCGCCTCGCTGACGACCGGAGCCGTAATGCTGGTGGTGAGCGCCGCAAACGACTGGCAATCGGACGTCGGACGCGAGGTCACCATCCAGGTCCGACCCGCACCCGGCCGCGACATCGAGGCGGATGTGGGCAACGCCGTCGCGATCGCCCGCGCGGCTCCCGGAATCGCCGAGGTTCGGGCTTATACCAAGGAGGAATCGGCGCAATTGGTCGAGCCCTGGCTCGGCGCCGGCATCACGCTGGACGACCTGCCCATACCGCGCCTGATCGTGGTCAAGCTGTCGTCCGGCGCCAGGCCTGATTTCTCGTCATTGCGGCAGGCGCTCACGGCCCGGATTCCCACCGCCAGTCTCGACGATCATCGCCGCTGGATCGAGCGCATGCGCACCATGGGAGCGGCGGCGGTTGCGGCCGGCGTCGCCATCTTTGCCCTGGTGCTGGCCGTGACCGTACTCTCGGTCACTTTCGCCACCCGTGGCGCGATGGCGACCAACCGTCCGATCGTCGAAGTGCTGCATTACGTGGGGGCGACCGACGGCTTTATCGGCGGACAGTTCCAGCGCCATTTCCTCCTGCTCGGCTTCAAGGGCGGCGCGCTCGGCGGCGGAGCGGCGATCCTGCTATTCGGCATTCTTGAAGCAGTGAACGCTTGGCTCGCGAGGACCGCGGGGGGCGACCAGATCGCGGCACTGTTCGGGAATTTCTCCATCGGAGTTGCCGGCTACCTGGCGATCCTGGGACAAATCGGCTTGATGGCAATGGTCACGGCGCTGGCTTCGCGCCGCACGGTCAATCGCACCCTGGAGACCATCGACTAGACGACCGAAACAAGATCAACTTGCCGCCGGAATTGCGGTTATGATGCCGATGTCGGCTGTCGGAACAAAATTGGGCGTCCGGGACGCGCGCGGCGATGCTCAGCCTTAAGGCCGCCGTCAAAACGCGGCGTATCGGATTTATTGCCGTCAGGCTTGCCGTCCTTGGCGGCATCGCCATCGTCCTCGGCTTTATGGGCTTCCTTTGGCTGTTGCCGAGCCAGGAGGTCGTGCTCGACCGCAGCGCCGACGGCATCGTGGTTTTGACCGGCGGTACCTCCCGCGTCATTGACGGGCTGGAGCTGCTGGCGGCGGGCCGCGGCAAGCGCCTGCTCATCACCGGCGTCAACCCCGGAACGACGACCGCCGATATCGCGCGGCAGGTCACCGGTTACGGACGCCTGCTGGCCTGCTGCGTCGACCTCGACTATTCCGCGATCAACACGCTGGGCAACGCGGTGGGGACACGCCGCTGGGCCATCGATCGCGGCTTCCGCTCGCTCATCATCGTCACCTCCGCCTACCATATGCCGCGGGCGCGCGCCGAGATCGCGCACCAGCTTCCCGATGTCGCGTTGATCCCGTTCCCGGTCGTCTCCGACCGCTTGCGCATCGAGCCGTGGTGGTCGAACGGCGCGACCACCCGGCTGGTGCTATCGGAATATTTCAAATACCTTTTCGCGCAACTGCGTATGCGCTTGGTCTCGCTTGCTTCGGATGCCGGGAGCAATCGCGTTTCCGACGCGCGCTCATCCCACTAATTCCGCCGAACTGGGCTGCCTTTGTCTCGCTCCCTCGTTGTTCTTGCCCGCTCGATCCTGTTCAACGCGCTGTTTTATGTGAACATCATCGTTCGCATGCTGGTCGCGCTGCCGACCCTCGTCCTGCCTCATCGGTTCCTGCTCGCGGTGTTGCGCGCCTACGCGCGGTCTAGTCTCTGGCTCCTGCGCGTCGTCTGCGGCATCACCGTCGAATGGCGCGGGCGCGAAAAGATTCCCAAGGGCGCATGCATCGTCGCCTGCAAGCACCAATCGTTTTGGGAGACCTTTGCGCTGTTCGCGCTCATTGACGACCCGACCTACGTGCTGAAGCGCGAGTTGATGTGGATTCCCCTATTCGGCTGGCTGGCGCGCAAGGCGCGGATGATTCCGATCGACCGCGGCGCCCGGGCGGCGGCGCTGGCGCGGATGACCGCGCTGGCACGTCAGGAAATCGCGCGCTCGCGCCAGATCGTCATCTTTCCGGAGGGCACGCGGCGTGCCCCGGGGGCGGCGCCGCGCTACCTGCCCGGCATCGCCTATCTCTATGCCGAGACCGGGCTTACCTGTGTGCCGCTGGCGCTTAATTCCGGCCTGTTCTGGCCGCGCCGCTCGCTGCGCCGCTATCCCGGGACCGTGGTTGTCGAAGTCCTCGATCCGATCGCCCCCGGCCTCGATAAGCGGACGTTCCTTCGCCGTCTGCAAAGCGAAGTGGAGGAAGCGACGGCGCGGCTCCTAGCTGAAGGACGACGGGAATTACGATGAGGGCGCGACGACCTCCGCCTGGTGCCCGCCCTTGAGGCGTTCGGCGATGAGATGCAGCTCGGTCTCGCGATAGCCCAGCGCTTCCAGCGCCTGGACCGTCTCCAGCACGTAGTCGCGATTGGGACCGGAGCGGCCGTGACCCTGCCGGACATGGTGCACACATTCGGCGAGCGTGAGCCGCCCGGCATATTGCGCGTGACTGCGGTCGACGACGAAGCAGAGCGCCCGCACCTGCCGCCGCGCTTCCTCTTCAAGCTCGATCCGGCGCATCGTCTCCAGATAAACGGTGGTGACCTGTTCTCGGGCGCGCAAATAGCCGACGCTTTTGGCGCGCGCCGCGGCGGCGACACGAAAGGCGATGCCGCGGCACATGCCGCCGCGATCGAGGCCGAGCACAAGACCCGGCCGCTCCGGCGTGCCGCGATGGACGAATGAATAGACGCAAAGCGCCCGATGCAACCCAATGAGCCGCGCCGGCACGCGCTCGACAAAGTCGAAGCCGGGACGCCACATCAGCGAGCCGTAGCCGAACACCCAAAGGTCGGCGTTGTCGTGCGTGTCGATGAGATCGGCCACCCGCGTTGACTCCTGACCGGACTTCCGCTCGCCTAACAGCCCGATCATGGCGGTGCCATGGCCTGCGATCTAGCGCAATGTATCGAGCTTCCTACGGTAGAGCGGGATGACGTATCTTCGAATCTTCTTCCCGCTCTAAGTTCTTGTTTTATCGCGCGTCCGGACGGAAAACCGGTTTCCACTTTTCCTGGACGCGCTCCAAGTCTTTGAAACGCCGCAGTCGGCAGGCGAAGAAGAATAATGCCAGGCGAATCTCCCCTCAGCATGATGCGGCCAGCGGTCCGGCAGGCGCCAGAACCCGGCGCCGGGGCCGCGCGGCGCCGATGGCGGCCGCTGCTGGCGCTCGTGGCGATCGTCATTGTGCTGGCGCTCGGCTGGGTATGGCTATGGTATTACGCCGCCTCGGTCGCCGACCGCACGCTGGCCGGCTGGGTCGACCGGGAGGCCGCCGCCGGGCGCATCTACTCTTGCGGCACGCAGTCCATCGGCGGATTCCCGTTCGGCATTGCCGCGCGCTGCGCCGATCCCGCGGCCGAGATCAAAAGCAATCGACCGCCATACGCCGTCAAGGCGAAGAACGTCGTCTTTGCGGCGGCGCTCTATCATCCAACGAGCTTGACCGGCGACATCGCCGGTCCGCTCACGCTGGCGGAGCTGGGTCAGCCGCCGAGTTTCGTCGCCGACTGGGGCCGCGCGCGCGTGAGCGTCAGCGGCCGGCCGCCCAATCCGGAACGCGTTTCCGTTTCACTCGAAACACCGCATCTCGGCCGCATCGGCGCCGCCGGCGGCAACGGCGAAATGCTGTTTGCGGCCAAACAGGCGGACCTGCAAGGCCGCATGGCCGCAGGCGCGCCAAACGATCATCCGGTGATCGAGGCGACGCTTGTGCTCGCCGGCGCCACGGCGCCGACCCTGCATCCGTTGTTCGCCGCCCCGATCGACGTCGAGCTCGATGCCGTCCTGCGCGGGTTCAAGGATCTTTCGCCAAAGTCTTGGGCCGAGCGCTTCCGCGAGATGCAGGCGGCCGGCGGCGGCGTCGAGATCAAATCGCTGCGCTTCACGCAAGGGGGCGCCATCGTCGTCGGCGCCGGGGCGCTCAGCGTGAACGCTCACGGCAAGCTTGACGGCGTCATTCGTGTCGCCATAGTCGATCTCGAGCACATCGTCCCGCTGCTCGGCATCGACCGTTTGATCGGGCAAGGCCTTGACCGGCTATCGGGCGCGAACCCTTCCGCGGCGCAAGGATTGGGGGCGCTCGACCGCCTGGTGCCCGGGCTGGGCGCAGCCGTTCGCGAAACCGCGAACGCCAGCCTGATCGAAAACATCAAGAAGATGGGCCAGCCGGCCACCGTCGACAATCAGCCGGCCGTCCTGCTGCCGCTGCGCTTCGCCGATGGTTCGATCTATCTCGGCATGTTGCGGCTCGGCGAAGCGCCGCCGCTGTTTTGAGGCCTAGACGAGTTTAACCTTTCCGCCCGGCGTGCCAGCCGACCGCCGCGTCGGGCACCGAGTTGGTCGAGGCGAAATAGGGTTTCAGATCGAGGAGCGGCGTGCCGTCCACGCAATCGAGGCCGATGACCGAGAGCGTGTTGCCCTTGATGCCGACGAGCCGCGCTACGGATACCGCGATCGGGTTGGGTCGTACCGGGGAGCGCAGCGCAAACGTGCCGCGCAGCTCGGCATAATGGTGCGGCGCCTGCAGCACGAGGTCGCGCCGCGCCCGGTCCATCCAGTAAAGCACGACCACGTGGCTGACGGTCTCGAGCCCCTGCAGCCCTGCGACCCAGCGCGGATCGACCACAACGGTACACACCGCGTCGGTCTCGCGCGGGTTTTTTGGACAATCCTCGCGCCGCTTCCACGGGGTATGGATGCGCCCGATGTAATAAAGCGAGGCATCGAAGGCGGCCGGCAGTTCGACGGCGACTTCGCCCTCGCGCAGATCGTTTGCTTCGTCGGCGGCTTTTGCTTCGATCATGGGCGCAAATTGGCACGCAGCCGGCGCGGCCACCAGTCTTCGCTGGGCCGGCCGCGGAAAATTGCGCTCTTGTGGGCTTCCGCCCAACGCCACTTGCCAATTTAAGCGCATAAAGATATCTTTATATGCAAAGCAATGCCTGAAGCCTCGGCCAGATCGATGGATTTTGCCCAACTGTCATTTTCGACCCTCACCGCAACGCTCAAGGCTGCGGGCGAAGCCACGCGGCTGCGGCTGTTGCTGCTTATCGCCGAAGCCGAACTGACCGTCTCCGATCTCACCGCCATCCTGCGCCAGTCGCAACCGCGCCTCTCCCGCCATTTGCGGCTCCTCGCCGAGGCCGGCCTCGTCCAGCGCTACCGCGAGGGATCCTGGGCGTTCTTTCGCCTCGGCGAGCGCGGCAGCGTCGCCGACATCGCCCGCGCCCTGATTGCAAGGCTCGATCCCGACGATCCGATCATCGCCCGCGACCGCGAGCGGCTCGCCGCCGTTCGCGCCGCTCGCGCCGCCGCCGCCCAGAACTATTTCCGCCGCCACGCCGCAGAGTGGGACCGCATCCGCCGGCTGCACGTCGCTGACGCCGCGGTCGAAGAGGCGATCCGCGCCGCGCTTGGCGACGCGCCGATCCGCTCGCTGCTCGATCTCGGCACCGGCACCGGGCGCATGCTCGAACTGTTCGCCAATGACATCGAGAGCGGGCTCGGCCTCGACCTCTCGCACGACATGCTGGCGCTCGCCCGCGCCCGGCTCGATCGCGCCGGGCTCAGGCACTGCAGCGTGCGTCATGGCGACATCTACGACCTCGCCTTGCCGCGCGACTCGTTCGATGTCGTCATCGTCCATCAGGTGCTGCACTTCCTCGACGACAGCGCGCGGGCGCTGCGCGAGGCGGCGCGCGTGCTACGGCCGGGCGGACGCCTGCTGATCGTCGATTTTGCCCCGCACGATCTCGAATTCCTGCGCGAGGAGCACGCCCATCGCCGGCTCGGCTTCGCCGCCGAGACCGTGCGGCAGTGGATGCAAGCCGCCGGGCTCGACGTCGTGCGGCAGCAGACGCTGCCGCCCGGACCGGAAGGAAAGATCGCGGTTTCGCTGTGGCTCGGGCGCGACCCGCGCATCGCCGTCGCGGCGCCTGCCAAGCGCGAGGTGGCGTAATGAGCAGCGCTCGCGCCAGCCGCTTTACCGAGACCGGCGCTCCGCGCGGAATCCGCGTCTCGTTCGAGTTCTTTCCGCCGAAGACCGCGGAAATGGAACGGTCGTTGTGGGACGCGATCGGGCGGTTGGCGCCGCTGCAACCGAATTTCGTCTCCGTCACCTACGGCGCCGGCGGCTCGACCCGCGAACGCACACACGCCACCGTCAAACGCATTCTCGCCGAGACCCTGCTGACGCCGGCGGCGCACCTGACCTGCGTCGGGGCGACGCGCGCCGAAGCCGATGCGGTGATCGCCGCCTATGCGCAGGCCGGCGTGCGCCACATCGTGGCGCTGCGCGGCGATCCGCCGGGCGGCCTCGGCGAGCGCTACGCCCCGCATCCCGGCGGCTACCGCAATGCCGCCGAGCTTGTCGCCGGCATCAAGCGCATCGCCGATATCGAAGTGTCGGTCTCCGCCTATCCGGAAAAACATCCGGACAGCGCAACCGTCGCGGCCGATATCGACATGCTCAAGGCCAAGGTCGATGCCGGCGCAACGCGCGCGATCACCCAGTTCTTTTTCGAGAACAGCCTTTATTTCCGTTATCTCGACCGCGTGCGTGCGGCCGGCATCGACATCCCGATCGTGCCCGGGATCCTGCCGGTGCAGAACTTTGCGCAGACCAAGAATTTCGCGGCGCGCGCCGGCGCTTCGGTGCCCGACTGGCTCGGCGCCCGCTTCGACGGCCTGGAGGACGATCCGGCGACGCGCAAGCTGATCGCCGCCGCCGTCGGCGCCGAGCAGGTGCTCGACCTGGTCGATCGCGGCGTCACCGATTTTCACTTCTACACCATGAACCGCGCCGACCTCGCCTACGCGATCTGCCACTTGCTGGGACTGCGGCCCGGCAAGCAACGCGGCGCGGGCGCGCATCCTCACGCCGAGACCGAGCGAGCGTAAGGCGATGGCTGCATCAGTAATCGAGTCGACCAAAGAAGCGACGCTGCGTCGTCTCGCGGCCGAGCGCATTCTCGTGCTCGACGGCGCCATGGGCACCATGATCCAGGCGCTGAGCCTCGATGAGGAAGGCTATCGCGGCGCGCGCTTCGACGCCTGGAACCGCGAGGTCCGCGGCAACAACGACCTCCTCAACCTGACCCGGCCGGACGCCATTCGCGCCATTCATCTCGCCTATTTCCGCGCCGGCGCCGACATCGTCTCGACCAACACGTTCTCCTCGACCCGCATCGCGCAGTCCGATTACGCCATGGCGGAGATCGCCTATGAGCTGAACCTGGAAGGCGCGCGGCTGGCGCGGGAAGCCGCCGATATCGCGGCGGCCGAGGACGGCCGCGCGCGCTTCGTCGCCGGCGCCATCGGCCCGACCAACCGCACCGCCTCGATCTCGCCCGACGTAGCCAATCCCGGCTTCCGGTCCATCACCTTCGACGAGTTGCGCATCGCTTATGCAGAACAGATCCGCGGCCTGATCGACGGCGGCGTCGATGCGATTCTCATCGAGACGATCTTCGACACACTCAACGCCAAGGCCGCGATCTTCGCCGGCGCCGAAGTCATGGAAGCGTGCGGCATCCGCGTGCCGGTGATGATTTCCGGCACCATCACCGACCGCTCGGGGCGACTTCTTTCCGGGCAGACCCCCGAGGCGTTCTGGAATTCTGTCGCCCACGCTGCGCCGCTGTCGATCGGACTCAATTGCGCGCTGGGCGCGCGCGAGATGCGCGCCCATGTCGTCGAGCTCGGCCGCGTCGCCGACACGCTGATCTGCGCCTATCCCAATGCCGGCCTGCCCAACGAATTCGGCCATTACGACGAAGGCCCGCAGGCGATGGCGGCGCTGATCGGCGAATTTGCCGCGTCAGGCCTCGTCAACATCGTCGGCGGTTGCTGCGGCACCACGCCCGACCATATCCGCGCCATCGCCGCCGCCGCCGCCGGCAAGAAACCGCGCCGGATTCCGAGCGTCGCGCCGCTATTACGGCTCTCCGGGCTCGAGCCCTTCACGCTGGCGCCGAACATTCCATTCGTGAACGTCGGCGAACGCACCAACGTCACCGGCTCCGCGCGTTTCCGCAAGCTGATCACCTCAGGCGACTACGCGGCGGCGCTCGCGGTAGCGCGCGATCAGGTGGAAAACGGCGCGCAAATCCTCGACGTCAACATGGACGAGGGCTTGCTCGATTCCGAGCAGGCGATGACCACCTTCCTTAATCTCATCGCGGCGGAGCCGGACATCGCCCGCGTGCCGCTGATGATCGATTCCTCGAAATTCTCGGTGATCGAGGCGGGCCTCAAATGCGTGCAGGGCAAGGCCGTGGTGAATTCGATCTCGCTCAAGGAGGGCGAGGACGCTTTCATCCATCACGCCCGGCTGGTGCGCCGCTACGGCGCCGCGGTCGTGGTCATGGCGTTCGACGAAGCGGGCCAGGCCGACACCTTCGAGCGCAAGACCAAGATCGCCGCGCGCGCCCACGACATCCTGGTCAACCGCGTCGGCTTTCCGCCGCAGGACATCATCTTTGATCCGAATATCTTTGCCGTGGCGACCGGCATGGAGGAGCATAACGGCTACGGCGTCGCCTTCATCGAAGCAGCGCGCTGGATCAGGCAAAACCTGCCGCACGCCCATGTCTCCGGCGGCGTCTCCAACCTTTCCTTCTCGTTCCGCGGCAACGAGCGCCTGCGCGAGGCGATGCATTCGGTATTTCTCTATCACGCCATCGCCGTCGGCATGGATATGGGTATCGTCAATGCCGGCCAGATCGCAGTCTATGACGATCTCGATCCCGAGCTGCGCGAGGCCTGCGAGGACGTCGTGCTCAACCGCCGTGCCGACGCCGGCGAACGGCTGCTAGCGCTCGCCGAACGCCATCGCGGCCACGGCAAGGAAAAGAAAGAGGCCGATCTGTCCTGGCGCGAATGGCCGGTGGAGAAGCGTTTGTCGCACGCGCTGGTGCACGGCATCACCGACTTCATCGAGGTCGATGTCGATGAAGCGCGGCGCCGGGCGACACGCCCGCTCGCCGTGATCGAAGGCCCGCTGATGGACGGCATGAACGTGGTCGGCGATCTGTTCGGCTCGGGCCGCATGTTCCTGCCGCAGGTGGTGAAGTCGGCGCGGGTGATGAAGCAGGCCGTCGCCTATCTTCTTCCCTACATGGAACAGGAGAAAGACGGCAGCGGGCAGGCGTCTGCCGCCGGCAAGATCGTGCTCGCCACCGTCAAGGGCGATGTCCACGACATCGGCAAGAACATCGTCGGCGTCGTTCTGCAATGCAACAATTACGCCGTCGTCGATCTCGGCGTGATGGTCCCGGCGGAGAAGATCCTGCAGGCCGCGATTGCCGAAAAGGCGGATATCGTCGGGCTCTCCGGCCTCATTACCCCTTCGCTCGACGAGATGTGCCATGTCGCCGCCGAGATGGAGCGGCAGGGATTCGACCTGCCGTTGTTGATCGGAGGCGCGACCACGAGCCGCGTGCACACCGCCGTCAAGATCCATCCGAACTACCGGCGCGGCCAGACGGTCTATGTCAATGACGCGAGCCGCGCCGTCGGCGTGGTCTCCTCGCTGCTCTCGCGCGAGACGCGGGCGCGCACCGTCACCGAGGTGCGCGCCGAATATGCTCGCATTGCCGCGGCGCATGCGCGCGGCGAGGGGAGCAAGCATCGCCTGTCGCTCCTCGACGCCCGGGCCAATGCGCTGAAGCTCAATTGGTCCGGCGATTATCGGCCGCCGGTGCCGCGCTTTCTCGGCACGCAGCGGCTCGCCGATATTCCGATCTCCGAGCTCGTCGACTTCATCGACTGGACGCCGTTCTTCGCCACCTGGGAGCTCAACGGCAAGTTCCCGGCCATCCTCGACGACGCTACCGTCGGCGAAGCCGCCCGCAGCCTGTTCGCCGACGCCGAGGAGATGTTGGCGCGCATCGCCGCCGAGCGCTGGTTTCGCGCCAATGCGGTGGTCGGCTTGTGGCCGGCGAACAGCGAAGGCGACGACATTCTCGTCTTCGCCGACGAGGCGCGCCACGCGCCGGCGGCGATCCTGCATACGCTGCGCCAACAGCTGCCGCGTCGCGAGGGCCGCGCCAACGTCGCGCTCGCCGATTTCATCGCGCCGCGCGCCAGCGGGCTCGCCGATTACATCGGCGCCTACGCCGTGACCGCCGGCATCGGCGAAGACGTGGTGGTCGAGCGCTTCAAGCACGCCAACGACGACTATTCGGCGATCATGGCCAAGGCGCTCGCCGATCGGCTCGCCGAAGCGCTTGCCGAGCGCTTGCACCAGCGCGTGCGCAGGGAATTCTGGGGCTATGCGCCCGACGAGGCTCTCGCCGCCGCCGAGCTGATCGGCGAAAAATATCGCGGCATCCGACCGGCACCCGGCTATCCGGCGCAACCCGACCACAGTGAGAAGGCGACGTTGTTTAAGCTGCTCGACGGCGAGCGCGAGATCGGCGTGCGGCTCACCGAAAGCTTCGCCATGTGGCCCGGCGCTTCGGTGTGCGGGCTCTATTTCAGCCATCCCGACAGTTATTATTTCGGCGTCGGCAGGATCGAGCGCGATCAGGTCGAGGATTATGCGACGCGCAAGAGCTGGACGCTTGCCGAAGCCGAGAAATGGCTGGCGCCGATCCTTAATTACGACCTGCTGGGCGCGGTACGGAGCGCCGCGGAGTGACGCTCTGAAAAACAAACACCGGAGCATTGGCTGCTCCGGTGTCTGTAATCTCGACCGCCGGTTGGACGCGGCGACCCTCGATGGCCTCTGGCGTTGGACCGAAACTCAGAACGCCCCCAGCAAGACCGCGCCAACGAACACGAACACGGCGCACACCGCCAGAACATTGAGCCTCATGGTAAGGTCCACTCGTCGCACCTCCATCAGAGTTGCGCTAAGTGAAAAGCTAGCAGAAGGCGGCAAAGGGCAAAAGAAAATCCGTTGCTGCAGTGCCGCAGGAATTTGCTGCATGACACATTTGCGGCCAAGATCATGAAATCAGCGAACAATTTTTCCCCAACGAATGGTTGCGCGCGCGACTAAAAAAGTTCCATTCCCTCGCGCAAGAGAAACTTAAGCACCACGGTATCAAGATCACGTCGTGCTCGCGCAACTGGCGCCGGTGCTCAATTACGACCCGATGTCGTTCGTGCGCCACGCCGCGGAATGGCGTCCCGCCCCGTTATCAGGCGGCGGCGAGCCGGATCAGTCGTTTGCCGAGATTCTCGCCCCGGTACAGTTCGGCGATCGCGCCGGGACAGTGCTCGATCCCGTCGACGATCTCCTCTTTGTAGCGCACCTTGCCGTCACGCACCCAGCCGGCAAGCCGGCCGATCGCTTCCTCGTAGCGGTGCTGATAATCGAACACCAGCAGGCCCGACATGCGGGCGCGCTTGACCAGAATGGCGCGTTCGACCCGCGGCCCGCTCGGCGGCGGATCCCAGGACGCCACCGACGCGGTGCCGCAAATCACGATGCGCGCCCCGATCGCCAGCCGCGCCAGCACGGCGTCGCTGATCGACCCGGCGGTATTGTCGAAATAGATGTCGACGCCGTTCGGACAATGGGCGGCCAGCGCGTCCGCCACGTTGTCGCCCTTGTAGTCGATCGCCGCGTCATAGCCGAATTCGTCCCGGCACAATGCCGTCTTGATCGCACCGCCGGTCACGCCGACGGTCCGGCAACCCGCCAGCTTGCCGATCTGTCCGACCGCCGAACCAACCGCGCCTGCGGCGGTCGACACGACGAGTGTATCGCCGGGCCGCGGCAGGCCGAGATCGAGCAGGCCGAAATAGGCGGTCACGCCGTTCAAGCCGAGCACGCCCAAGGACAACGACAGCGGCAGGTCTGTTTCTTTCACCTTGCGGGTGATCTGCGATCCATCACACAACGCGAATTCCTGCCAGCCCAAGAGGCCCATCACCGCGTCGCCTTCGGCATAACCGGCGTGGCGGGATGCCGCCACGATGCCCACCGCAAAAGACCGCATCACTTCGCCGATGCCGACCGGCTTTGAATAATTGGCCACCGCGGCGACCCAGCCGCGCATGGCCGGCTCGACCGACAGATAGACATTGCGCACCAGGAACTGCCCGTCGGCGATCTTCGGCATCGGCGAGGCCACGACTTCGAAATTGTCGGCTTGCGGAATACCGTTCGGCCTGGATTTCAGGCGGACTTGGCGATTTTGGGGCGGCAACATTGCATCCTCCCGCCGTGCTCGTTCGCTGCGACGATTAGGCAGCCTGGGCGGCACGCGCGATGGCGCGTTCCAGGAACAGCGCCGCCTCCAGCGCGCTGCGGTCGCGGCCGAAGCGGCTGACAATCTGCACGCCGAGCGGCAATTCGCCCTCGCGCAGTCCCGGCACGTTGACGCACGGCGTTCCCAACAGCGTCCACAGCTTGTTGAACGCCGGATTGCCGGTCGAGCCCAAGCCATGCGGCGCTGCGCCGGGCGCCGACGGCGTCAAGATCACGTCGTGCTCGCGCAGCAAATCTGGCATTGCCTGACGCGCGCGCGTGGCGGTGCGGCGCGCCGCGTCGTATTCGTCAGCGGTGATTGCGGCGGCGCGGTCGAGCTGCTGGCGCAACGGCTTTGCGAGCTCGTCGCGATGGCGGTCGTATTCGAAGGCAAGCGCGCGAAACGCTTCGTAGTCCTGAATCCTACCGTGCGCGCCGTAGGCCTCCTCCAGGATCGGCGGCAGCGTCAGCTCGGTCACCGTCGCACCGGCCGCTTGCGCGGCGCGGGCGGCGGTTTCGAGCGCGCCGTGCATCGCCGCACTCGCCTGCGGCCACAGATGCGTGCGGAGAAGGCCGATGCGCGGCGCCGCCGGCGCGCGGCGATCGACGCGCAGATCGCGGCCGGTGATCGCCGCCGCCGCGAAGGCGACATCGGCGACACCGGCGGCGAACAGGCCCACGGTATCGAGCAGCCAGGCAAAGCATTTCATGCCGACGGTCGGGATCAGCCGATACGACGGCTTGAACCCGGCGATGCCGCAAAACGCCGCCGGCCGGATGACGGAGCCGACGGTCTGACTGCCGAGCGCAATCGGTACCATGGCGGCGGCGACCGCGGCGGCGGAACCCGAAGACGAGCCGCCCGGCGTATGCGCCGGGTTTCTCGGATTGCGGGTGCCCGCGGGCACTAGCCACGCAAATTCGGTGGTCACCGTCTTGCCCAGAATCAATCCGCCGGCGCGCCGCACCATCGCCACCGCGGCGGCATCGGCGCGCGGGCGATGTCCAGCGTAAATAGGCGAACCATACTGGGTCGGCAGGTCGGCGGTGTCGAAGATGTCCTTGATGCCGACTGGAAGCCCGCGCAGCGGCGTCGCAGTAAGCCGCGGGTCTTCCGCCGCACGCGCCGCCGCTTCGAGGTCGAGCGCAACGAAGGCGCCGATCTTGGCCTCGTCAGCTGCGATCGCCTCGGTGCAGAGTTCGAGGACGGCACGCGGGGTCAGTTCACCGGCTTCCATGCGGCGGGCAAGATCGAGCGCGGCAAGCATCAGGCGTCCCTGCGCTTTATCAGACAGCCTTGCATCGCCCCCTCCCCGCTTTAGAGGAGCATGATCTTTTCGGAAAACCGGCTTCCACTTTTTCCGGATCATGCTCTCGTACGCGATGTGGCCCGAAAGCCGGCGGCGGATCAAGGGCCGGACGCGCGGGGCATGGTTACCGCACCCCTAACGCGCACGCGCGCGCGGCATTATTGAGCAGTCCTTAACGGAAATTCTCGCATTCTGCGCGCATGTCGCGTGGCGTTCAGTGGTCGCTCTTCGGCTCCGCCGTCGTTGCCGCGTTGATCGCGCTCGCCGGCTGCAGCCATTACCTGTTCGCCGAGCGCGAACCGTGGCGGCACGACGCCGAGGTCGCCTGTCTCAATTCCGGCGCGGTGAAAGAAGGCTCGGAACGCGTGCGCATTTCCGCGATCAGCGGTCCGGGCATTTGCGGCGCCGATTTTCCGCTGCGGGTGTCGGCGCTGGGTGACAGCGCGCCGCTCGGTTACGACGACGAGACGGTGCGGCCGCCCAGCGTAATCCCCAACGCGGCGATGCCGCAGCGATGGCCGGTGATCCAATCGAATGCATTGCCGCCGTTGCCATCCGGCCCGCAGACCCCATACGGCTCGCCGCCCTCCGCACCGGCGCAGTATGGCGCACCACCGCCAAGCCAGCCGCCATACGGCACGCAAGCGCCCGATTCGATGCAAGCCAATCCGGGCCAAGTTTATCGGTGGCAGGTGGGTCCGCCGCCGGCCTCCGAGCAGGCCGGCCCGCCGATGTCGCTCTACGCCCCGGGCGTCCCAGCGCCCGATGCGGACGACGCGGACTTCCAGCCCGGCCCGCCGCGACCTTATGATGGCGCCGCGCGCTCCGGCGCGCCGGTGGCGACTTATCCGCCGCCGAATTATTCATCGCCGGCTTACCCGCAACGCGCCGAGCCGGCACCGCTCGGAGCGGAGCAGACAGTACCCCTCGGTCCGCCGCGCGTGCCGATGGTGACCGGAGCCGCCGGCCCGGTCGAGGTGAGACCGCCGGCGACGCTCGCCTGCCCCATCGTCTCCGCGCTCGACAAATGGATCGCGTCCGCGGTGCAGCCCGCGGCGCTGCGCTGGTTTCGCCAGCCCGTGGTCGAGATCAAACAAATCTCGGCTTATTCCTGCCGCGGCATGAACGGCGATCCGAACGCGCACATTTCCGAGCACGCTTTCGGCAACGCGCTCGACATCGCCGAATTCCAGCTCGCCGACGGCCACAAAGTCAGCGTGCAATATGGCTGGCGCGGAACGCCGGAGGAGCAGGGTTTCCTGCACGACGTGCAGCTGGCGGCCTGCGCGGAGTTCACCACCGTGCTGGCGCCCGGCGCCAACGTCTATCACTACAATCACATTCACGTCGATCTGATGCGGCGCGCCAGCGGCCGCCGCATCTGCGAGCCGGCCGCCATACCGGGCGAAGTGGTGGCCGAACGCGCGCGGGCGCGTTACGCCGCACAACATTACGGCGAGCATTATGGTGACTCTGGCGTCACCGGCTCGATCAAATACAAGCCGCGGCGGCGCGCGCTGAGCTATTCCGGCGAGGACGACGATAGCTTGCCGCTCGCCGTGCCGGGAGAAGATTGATCGTTGCTCATTCCCGCGAAGCGGGAATCCAGATGGCTTCGTGCCACGCGGCGGTCATGACTGCTAATGCCCCCGCTGTCGCAGGGACGTGCGGAAAGCTTCACCCGACCTTCCTCAGCTACACGCCGAGTTCCCCGCGCTCCTTCATCGCCGCGGCGGTAAATTCGGCCTTCGGGCTCTCTCCCACACTTGACAACGATCTGTTTAGTAATTAAACTGTTTATAGATGAAACTATATGGCGGGGTAGCATGCGGCCGACTTGGGATGCCATCATCATCGGTTCGGGCATAGGCGGTTTAACTGCTGCCGACCTTCTAGCCAGCGTCGCCAAGATGAAGGTGCTGGTGCTGGAAAAGCACTCGGAGCGTGGCGGACAGACGCACACCTTCCGTCGTGACGGTGCGTCTTGGGACGTTGGCCTGCACTATGTCGGGAATCTGCGCGAAGGCACCTTCGAGCGCAGACTTCTTGATTTCCTATCAGGCGGCGCGCTGCGCTGGAACCGAATGCCGGAGGAGTTCGAGCGCTTCATCTATCCTGGCATCAATTTCGCGGTGCCTTCCGACCCGTTGCGCTACAAAGCTCGACTCATCGAGCGTTTTCCCAACGAGGCTGAAGCGATCCGCGGCTACTTCCGCGACTTACGTTCGGTTGCTCGCTGGTCCGTGCTTGGCATCCAAGAGCAAATGCTGCCAGGCCCGCTGGCCTTCCTTTTGGCGCAGTACCGGCGGCTTGGCGCGGCCAAGGCCACACAGACGACGGGCAACTATTTGGAACGGCATTTCCGCTCGCCACAACTCAAGGCCCTGCTCGCTTCGCAATGGGGCGATTATGGGTTGCCGCCGAATGAAAGCGCCTTCGCCATTCACGCCCTTGTAGTCGGCTCTTACCTGCAGGGAGGCTGGTTTCCCGAAGGCGGCGCCGGGCGTATTGCGCGCACCTTCGAACAGGGCATCGAGGCAAACTCGGGCTCGATCAGGGTATGCCAAGAAGTAACCGCGATCCTCACACGCAGCGGACGTGCGGTCGGGGTGAAGGCAATCGATCGGCGGGGAACCGAACCGGTGGAAGTCAGCTATCACGCTCCCATCATCATCTCCAACGTCGGCGCGCAGATTACCTACCAGCGCCTGCTTCCTACGGATGGCGAAATCGGCCAGCGAACGGCGAAGGCGCGTGCGTTCATCGATGCGCTGGGCGGCGGTATGTCAGCCGTCACGCTCTACGTTCGCATGAAAGAGCCGGTTTCCACCCTCGGCATCCAGGGCGAGAACTACTGGATAAATACCACGCTCAACCACGACGACGCGCAGGCGCAGACCGCGATGATCTTGGCAGGCGATCCTCGCCATATCTACCTGTCGTTTCCGTCGGCCAAGTCGGGAGACGACCGATTCCACACCGCCGAGATCATCACGATGCTGCGCCCGGAAGCGTTCAATGCCTGGCGGGGCAGTATCAGCGGAAATCGCGGGCGCAACTATACCGAGCTCAAAGACCGCATCACGCAAGGCCTCCTGCGTCTGGCTGACAGTACAGTGCCGGGTTTTTCCGCGCTCGTGCAATACAGCGAATTATCCACGCCGCTGACCGTCGAGCATTACACCTCGCACCCCGCAGGCTGCTTCTATGGCCTCCCGGGAAAGCCGGCGAGATACCAATCTGCACAGATTGCGGCGCGCACGCCGATCGCCGGCCTGTATCTCAGTGGCTCCGACGTGACCAGCCCGGGCATCGTCGGGGCGATGATGGGTGGCTTGGCGGCTGCCAGCAGGGTTCTCGGCCCTCTCGGATTCCTGCGCATCATGGCAAGCGTCGGCCGAGCCAAAGCGCCTCCATTGGCTCCGGCACGCGCCTCGGAAAAGAAACGCGCTCTGCTCGTGGCTAAGACAGCACTGACCCCTTCGATTTGGCGCCTCGAGTTCGAATTGGATGAGCCGATTCGTTTCGTTCCCGGGCAGTACACCAAGTTACGCGTTGCCCAATTTGAGTGGCGGGATTATTCGATCGCCGCTGCCTCCGGCAAGCGACTCACTCTTCTGATCAGCAACCGCACGCACGGTGACGGCTCGGAATATGCGGACGCCGCACGGCCAGGTGAGGCGACTGAAATCGAATTACCGTTGGGAAGCTACCATTTGTTACGCAACGCGCACCGCAAGGTGTTCGTTGCTACGGGAACCGGGTTGGCGCCGTTCTTGCCGATGTTCGAACAAATGGCGCAGGCCGGCGAACTGGGCACCGCCGAGTTATACTTTGGCTGCCGCACTTCAGCGGACGACATCACTGGGGCGTTCGCCTATCTGCCGCCGCGGACCGTTGCCTGCGTCAGCCGCACGCAGACAACGGCAGGCGGTTTCTCGGGACGCGTGACGCAGGCCCTTGCCCGCTTGGAATTTGATCCATCAGCGACCGATTTCTACGTTTGCGGCTCGGCCGCGATGGTGGCTGATTGCCGGGCGATCCTCGAGCGTGCCGGCGCGCCCTGGATCCTGACTGAACCTTACTGAGCGACGGACGCGCAACACCCGATGAGAAACTCCTGGTTCACGCAGACCGAGGTCTTCCTGCTGCACGAGATCGTCGCCCGGCTCGACCGGCTGGCGCGTGAACGCGTGCTTGACGCAAAAGGCATCAGCTACGCGGAGTTCCTCGTCGCCATGGCTGTGCGCGAAATGGTGCAGCCGACCCACGGGGACGTCGGCGATTTGCTTGACATGAGCAAGTCCCTGGTGAGCCAGCGGGTCGCCGGATTGCTGGCCAAAGGGTTCGTCGTGCAACAACGTGACGCGCAAAATCGCAGGCAGGTACGGCTTGAGTTGACCGTGGTCGGGCGGAAGGCGTTGGAGCAGATATACCAGGAGCTGGCGCATCATGCTTCAAAGCTGTTCGACGCGTTGGGGTCCTCACGCCCCCAATTCCTGCGGTCGCTCCGCCGCTTGCGGGATGCGCTTGTCGCCGCAGATGCTTAGGACGCTCGAAGCGACACCGCCAACGGAATACGCAAGAGCAAGCGGAACTGAAACGGGTTCGAACATCGCGGCCCGGCGGCACGACCGCGCGGTACAGGCCGCCTTCGTGAACTACCCACCGTTCTTGCTCTCTCAAAACGCCGGCGTTTTCCGCCTGAAGTCCGTCGTGCAGAGATTTTGATCTTGGCAACAAGCGCCACCTGCTGCGTCAAGCAGGCAGTCAACGATCTCGCCTTCACCAGGCTCGCACCAATCGGAATTTGGCTGCGAGCTTCTGAGTCCACGCTCTAATTCTTCCCCGCCGCGTCCATGTATGCGAGCAGCGCGGCGGTCGGCCAGCAGTCGACTTTCAGCCCATTGCGCTTCTGATACTCGCCGAGCGCGGCGCGGGTCTTCATCCCGGCCTTGCCGTCGATCTTGTCATGGTAATAGCCGCGGGCGGTAAGGATTTGCTGCATGCGGTCGAGATCGCGGGTGGGAAGCTGCGCCACCTTGGCCCACGGCGTCGCGAACGGCCGCGGATCGAGGATGCGGTCGCTGAGATGGCCGACGAACAGCACGTAAAGGTCGGAGAAATTGTATTCCTTGATGACAAAATAGTTCTTGGTGGCGAGGAAGGCCGGCCCATAAAGCCCCGCCGGCTGCAGCAATGAAGCCGGCTCGGCACGCTCGGCCGGCGACAGCTTGCGGCCATAGGCGGGGACAAAGCTGCGTTTATCGAGCCATTCGCCGATCGGCAGCGTATTGTCCGGCACGCCGAGCGTGCAGTCGACGTCGTTCGGCGCGCGGACTTCGTAGGCCCAGCGCAGATCGCGCTGCCAGCCCTTGTCGACAAGCTGCTTGGCCGCCGAGGCGAGCGCGTCCGGCACCGAGTTCCAGATGTCGCGGCGGCCGTCGCCGTCGAAGTCGACGGCGTATTTGTAAAACTCCGACGGCAAGAGCTGCGTCAGCCCCATGGCGCCGGCCCAGGAGCTCTTGAAGTCGGCGAGCTTGACGTAGCCCTGGTCCAGCATCTTGAGCGCGAGCAAAAACTCGTCGCGGAACTTGTCCTTGCGCTTGCCGTAATAGGCCTGCGTCGCCAGCACGCGGACGGCGTTGTGGGTGTCGCGGGCGCGGCCGTAATCGGTCTCGCGGCCGAAGATCGCGAGCACGATGGTCGGCGCGACGCCGAACTGCCGCTCGATCGCGGCGAGTGCCGGCCGGTATTGATCGTTGAGCTTGCGGCCCTGCGCGGCCAGGCGATCGAACGTCGTCTCGTTGAGATAATTCGCCGGCGTCAGGACGAATTCCGGCTGCCCCGGCCCCTTTCGTTCCGGCCGTCCGCGCAGCACGAGCTCCGGCAGCGACAAATCAGGCTCGAGCCCGCGCGTCGCCGTGTCGAAGGTCGCGCGCGACACGCCGAGCGCTTGCGCCTGCGGCCACAGCGACTGCAGCCAGGCTTGGAACGCCGCATCGGCGGCGAAGGCGCCGGGCGCGCCAAGCGCGCCGCTCAATACGGCGGCGCAAAGCAAGTGGGAGATAATTTTCATCGTACCGCCACGATGAACAGCCGGGGAAATCGCAGCAGCACCTTGCCATCGAAGCGCGGCTGGTAGCTGCGCATGATTTTCTCGGTATAGGCGGCGAGAAATTGTTCTTGTGCGGCGGCATCGAGCGGCGACAGGAACGGCTGCAGCGAGGAACCTTTGAACCATTCGACGATGGCCTGTGGCGTCGCCAGGACGTGATGATAAATGCTGTGCCAAATATCGAGCTGCGCGCTGACCGGCTTGAGCAGATCGTAATAAGTTTCGGGCGGCGGCAGGTCGGCGCGCGCGGCGGCGTTGACCGCCGGGTCGTTCGCCCACGGCCCGCTGGCGGCGACCTCGCGTTGCAGCACAAGCGCCGGCTCGCGCGTGTTGTCGGGCATTTGCACGGCGAGCACACCGCCCGCCGGCAGCGCTTCAAGCAACCGGCGCAGCACCCGCGAATGATCCGGCACCCACTGGAATGCCGCATTGGCGAAGACGAAATCGGTGCGCGGCGCCGGCGTCCAGGTGGCGATGTCGGCGGGGATGAATGTGCAATTGGGCAACCGCTGGCGCGCCTTTGTCAGCATGTCGGGTGAAGAATCGACGCCGATGATCTCGGCCTGCGGAAAACGCTCGACCAGAAGCTCGGTCGAGTTTCCCGGCCCGCAACCGAGATCGACCACCAGCCGCGGCTGCCGGAGCGGCACCCGGGTCAAAAGCTCGCACGGCGGCCGCGTGCGCTCATCCTCGAATTTGAGGTATTGCCCTGCGCTCCAATCCGCCATCGCGCCTGTCCGCCTTCTGCGATCGGTCCAAGATCTATTTCAGCGCCTGAGCGGTGTGCGACGGCGTCATGCTTGCCCCGCCGGCAACCGCCGACGCCGAATGATCGGCCGCCAGCAGCATGTACACCGCCGGCACCACGAACAGCGTGAACAGCGTGCCGATCGACAGGCCCGAAGCGATCACCAGTCCCATCTGGAAGCGCGACACCGCGCCGGCCCCGGTCGCGGTGATCAGCGGCACCACGCCGAGCACCATCGCCGCCGTCGTCATCAGGATCGGCCGCAGTCTGATGCCGGCGGCTTGCTCGATAGCCTCGCGCTTGGAGCGGCCCTCGGCCTGCAAGTGGTTGGCGAACTGCACGATCAGGATGCCGTGTTTGCTGATCAGCCCCATCAGCGTCACCAGCCCGACCTCCGTGTAGATATTGAGCGAGGCGCCGCCGATGCCGACGCTGACGAAGATCAGCGCGCCGGCAATCGACATCGGCACCGAGACCAGGATGATGACCGGGTCGCGGAAGCTCTCGAACAACGCCGCCAACGACAGGAAGATGATGATCAGCGCGAAGCCGAACGTGGTGACGAAGCCACTGGTCTCCTGGACGTATTGCCGGCTCAAACCGCCGTAATCGATCGAATAGCCCTGCGGCAGCGTGCGCTTCGCCAAGTTCTGCAAAAACGCCAGCGCATCGCCCTGGGCAACGCCCGGCATGGCGACGCCCTGGATGGTCGCGCTGTTGAGCTGCTGGAAATGGTTGAGTGATTCCGGCACCGTTTTGGTCGAAACGGTCGCGATCGTCGACAGCGGCACCAGCGTGCCGTCGGCGGTGCGAATGTGGTAGTCGAGCAATTGCTGCGCATTCAACCGAAAACGCTGCGCGACCTGCGGAATCACCTTGTAAGAGCGCCCGCTCATGCTGAAGTAGTTGACGTAGCCGCCGCCAAGCATCGAGCCGAGTGCGGCGCCGACGTCGCTCATTTTCAAGCCGAGCTGCGCGGTCTTGTCGCGATCGATGATCACATTGGATTGCGGATTGTCGATCTTCAGATCGCAATCGAGAAAGATGAACATTCCGCTCTGCCGCGCCTGCTGCAGAAATTGCTGAGCGATGTCGTTTAGCCGCGCGAACGGATCGGTGGTGACGATGACGAACTGAACCGGCAAGCCGATGCTGCCGGGCAGCGGCGGCGGCTGAAAGGCGACGACCCGCACGCCGGCGACCTTGCTCAGCTCCCGCTGCACCACCGGCTGCAGTTGGTTGGTGGTCTTTGCGCGCTCGTCCCACGGCTTGAACACCATGCCGGCGATCGACTGGCCCGGCACGTCGATCTGAAAGACGTGGTCCGTTTCCGGATGCCGCGAGAAAATCTGATACACTTGGCGCGAATAGAGCTGGCGCTGCTGCAGCGTGGCGTCCGGCGCCGCGATCGATTGCGTGATGATGACGCCCTGATCTTCCTGCGGGGCAAGCTCGGTCTTGGCGGTGGCGAACAAGAAATAGATGCTGCTGAGGACGACCAGGGCGAATACGACGGTGACCGGCAGATAGTTCAAGCTGCCGTGCAGGCGCCGTTCGTAGGCGCCACGCAGCCAGTTAAAGCCGCGGTCGATGTAATAGGTTAGCTGCGCCTCCCAGCCGCGGTGCTCGGGCTCCGGGGCCTTGAGCAGCCGCGAGCACAGCATCGGCGACAGCGTCAGCGCAATGATGCCGGAGACGGTCACGGAGCCGACCAGCGCGAAGGCAAATTCCGCGAACAGCGCGCCGGTCAGCCCGCTCTGGAAGCCGATCGGCACGTAGACCGCCGCCAACACCACGGTCATCGCGATGATCGGGCCGCCGAGCTCTCGCGCCGCGGCGATGGCGGCGGGTACCGGCGCCACTCCCTCTTCGAGATGGCGGTTGACGTTTTCCACGACGATGATGGCGTCGTCGACCACCAGACCGATGGCCAGCACCAGCGCCAGCAACGTCAGCAGATTGATCGAATAACCGAGCGCCAGCAGGATGATGAAGGTGCCGATCAGCGACAGCGGAATGGCCACGGTCGGTATCAGCGAGGAGCGCACCGAGCCGAGAAACAGAAACACCACGAGAGTGACGATGGCCAAGGCTTCGACCAGGCTGAGGATAACCTCGTGGATCGCGGCGTTCACGAATTTGGTGGAATCGTAAACGATCTTACCATTGAGCCCGCGCGGCAGTTGCGCTTCGATTTCGGGAAATACCCGGTGCACGCCGTCGATCACGTCGAGCAGATTGGCCGTCGGTGCGACCTGGATGCCGATATAGACCGCCTGCTTGCCGTCGAAGCCGACCTCCGATTCGTAGTCCTCGGCGCCGAGCGCGACGGTGGCGACGTCTTTCAGGCGCACGATGGCGCCGTTCGATTGTTTGACCACCAGGTTGCGGAATTCATCGGCTGAATGCAGGCCGGTCGAGGCGGTCAGGTTGACCTGCACCATCTGACCCTTGGTATTGCCGATGCCGGATATGTAGTCGTTGGCGGTCAGCGCCTGGCTGATGTCGGTCGCAGTCAGCCCGAACGCCGCGAGCTTTTGTGGATCGAGCCAGGCACGCAAGGCGAACACTTTTTGGCCGAGCAGTTCCGCGGTCTGCACGCCGGAGACCGCCTGCAGCTTCGGCTGCACCACGCGCGTCAGGTAGTCGGTGATCTGGTTCGGCTCGAGCGTATCGCTGTTGAAGCCGAGATACATGGCGTCGATGGTCTGGCCGATCTTGACGGTGAGGATCGGCTGCAGCGTACCGACCGGCAGCTGATTGAGAATCGAATTGACCTTGGTATTGATCTCGGTCAGCGACTTGTCGGCATCGTAGTTGAGCCGCAGATAGACCGTGATCGTGCTCACCCCGCTCTGGCTGACCGACGTCATGTAGTCGATGCCGTTGGCCTGGGCGATGGCGTTTTCCAGCGGCGTGGTAATGAAGCCGGCCACCACATCGGGGTCGGCGCCGTAGTAGATCGTGGTGACGTTGACGATGGCGTTTTCGGTGCGCGGGAATTGCAGAACCGGCAAAACTTCGTAGGCGCGCAGGCCGAGCACCAGAATCAACAAACTGACGACGGTGGCAAGCACCGACCGGCGAATGAAGATATCCGTGAAGTTCATGGCCGCGGCTCGGCTATCGATCGATCGGAACGACGGGCGCCGCGTCGGCCGTCGGCGTGATCGAGTTGTCGATCAGGATGGTCGATCCGTTATGCAGCTTGATCTGGCCGGCGGTCACGATCAGATCGCCTTCCTTGATGCCCTTGAGCACGGCGACCTGATCGCCCCGCGTCGGCCCGGTGGTGACGAACGTCTGCCGCGCGATCAGTCGCGCCTTGCCGGTGGCGTCGGCCGCCTTGCCGTCGACGACGTAAACCGTGTCGCCGTAGGGATTATAGGTGATCGCCGTCTGCGGCAGGGTGAGGTAGCTCTGCGGCGATCCGGTGGTGATGTCGACCGTCGCGTACATTCCCGGCAGCAGCTTGTGCTGCGGATTCTTCAAGGTCGCGCGGATCTGCACGTTGCGGCTGCCGGTATCGACCTTGGGATTGATCGCCGAGATTTCGCCGGCAAAAGTCTGATCCTTGAAGGCGTCGATCTTGACGGTCACCGCTTGGCCCAGGCGAACCTGATCGACCGACTGCTGCGGCACGAAAAAATCGACAAAGATCGGATCGAGCGCCTGCAGTGTGACGATCACCGTTCCAGCCGCCAGATATTGTCCGAGGTCGACGGCGCGGATGCCAAGGTGGCCGGCAAAAGGCGCGCGCAGAAACTTCTTGTCGATGATGGCCTGCTGCTGGGCGACCTGCGCCCTGGCGTTCTTCAGGTTGGCGGCGTCGGTATCCAGGGTGGCCTGGCTTACCGCCTGCATCTTGAATTGCTTCTGGTCGCGCTGATAGACGACGTCGCTGAGCTCCGCCATCGCTTGCAATGATACGAGCTTGGCGAGATCGTCCTCCACGCGCAGCTTTAGCAGCGGCGTGCCTTGTTCGACGTCGTCGCCGGATTTGAATGAGATCGACGCCACAACGCCCGGCATGTCCAGCGACAAATCGGCGCCCTTTACGGCGCGCAGCGTGCCGATCGCTTCGAGCTTCGGTTGCCATGCGCTGTAGCCGGCCTTGGCCGCTGAGACGGTCTGCGGCGGCGAACCCATGGCGGTCATGAATTTCTTGATCATAGACGCCTTGAACGCCTGGAATCCGAAGATTCCGCCGAACACGATGGCGACGGCGATCAGCATGATCACCATGCGCTTGGTCATCTATCGAGCTCCGTTGCTGCGCACGGGGACGGTATCGCTGACGGCTTGCACGAGTTGCGGCTCGGGACTGAGCGGATCCGGCACCACGTCGCTGCGGTTCCACCAGCCGCCGCCCAGCGCCGCGAACAGCGCGGCGGTGTCGGCATAGCGGGCGGCTTGCGCCTGCACCAAGGCGAGCCGCGCCTGCTCGTAGCTGCGTTCGGCATTAAGCAGCGTCACATAGGTGATCGCGCCTAGCCGGTACTGGCCGCGCGAGAGGTCGAATGTATCCGAGGCCGCGCGCGTCGCACGCTGCTGCGCCTTGAGCGTAGCGGCATCCAATTGCAGCGCCCGCAGCACGTCGGCCACGTTCTGGAAGGCGGCCAGCACGGTATTGCGATACTGCGCTTCGGCCATTTCGTAGGCGGCTTTGGCCGCGCGTTCCTGATGCAAGAGCGCAAAGCCGTGGAAGATGGGTTGCGTGCCGGCGGCGCCGAGACTCCAGACTGCGGTGGCCGGGGTGAACAGCGACGCCGGCGTCAAGCCGATGCTGCCGTACTGCGCGGTGAGACTGAATTGCGGCAGCCTGTTGGCGACGGCGACGCCGACCAGGGCGCTGGCCTGATGCAATTGCGCCGCGGCGGCGCGCACATCCGGGCGCTGCTCGACGAGTTGGCTTGGCAGACTCACCGGCAGCGCCGTGGGTAATCGCAGCGACGCGAGTTGCAGGTGAGGCCCATGCTGCTGGCTGGGAAAGCGGCCGATCAACGCCAACACCACATGGTGTTGCTGCTCCAGTTGCTTCTGCAGCGGCGGCAATGTCGCCTGCGTCGCCGCCACCTCCGATTCCTGGGTCAGTACGTCGGCGCGGTTAGCGCCGCCGACTTCGAACTGATTACGCACGACGTCGAGCTGGTCGGTTTCCGCCTTGATGATTTCCTGGGTCGCCTGGATCTGGCCGCGCAGCGAAGCTTCCTGGATGGCGGCCGTCACCACGTTTGCAGTCAGCGTCAGATAGGTCGCCTCCAGCTCGAAGCGTTGATACTCGGCCAGCGCCGCGTTGGCCTCGATCTGTCGCCGCTGGCCGCCGAACACGTCGGGCGTGTAGGCGACGTTCACGGTCGCTTGGTAGACGGTGAAAATGGATGGCGGGCCGGTCAAGCCGAATTCCGCCGCCGAGAATTGCTGAGGGGTGACGGAGCCAGCGGCGTCGACGCTCGGTAGCAGTTTGCCGGCGGAGGCGTAGAGGTTCTCCTTCGCCTGCCACAAGGCCGCTTGCGCAGCCTGAAGGTTCGGGTTGGCACGCAGCGCTTCGGCGATCAGCGCATCGATCTCCTTCGAATGGAACACCTTCCACCACTCGGCCGGGATGTCGCGCCCCATGACAAATTTTTGCGCCGCGCCGCCGGCGACGTTGGCGGCTGTCGTCGTCGCCAGACGCGCTTCCGGCGTATAACCGCTGACTGGCGGCGCCGGCGGCGGTTTAAAGTCGGGACCGACCGCGCAGGCCGTCAACAGCGAAATTGACAGCGCAACACCGGCTGGCCCTCGGCCAAAACCAGCCGAGACACGCCAAATATCTTATATGACGCGTGCCGGCCGGCCGCCGACGGCGCCACCTGAACTGCCGCAACCAAATCTGCACTTGTCCACCCTTGGCGAGGCAGACTAGTTATTTACTATCCGGTTAGTCAATAACTTGACTTTTTTCGTTTGCGGAGCCTAGCTCGCCCCATGACCGAGGTGATGGACCCGCGTACGGAGACCCGGCGCCGCCGCAAAGCCGAGCGGCCGCAGGAAATCCTGGAAGCCGCATTCCTCGAGTTCTCCCGCAACGGCTACGCCATGACCACGCTCGATCAGATCGCCGAGCGTGCCGGCGTCACCAAGGGCACGATCTACGTCTATTTCGAGAGCAAGGAGCACCTCTTCATCTCCATGGTGCGCGAGCTGATGAAAGCGACGCTCGACACCGTGCAAGACATGTTTGAACGCCACGACGGCTCGACCGCCGATCTGTTGCGCGCGCAGTTCAGCTTCATCTACCAGCACATCGTGGAGGATCGGCGCCGGCGCGAAGTGGTGCGCATGCTGATTTCCGAGGCGTCGCGTTTCCCGGAGCTCGCCGACCGCTATCACGAGGAAATCCATCGCCCCTGTGTCGACATGCTCAAGCAGGCGATTGAGCGCGGCATAGATCGCGGCGAGATCCGCCGTTCGGCGGTCACCGATTGTCCCCTGGTCATCATCGCGCCCATCGCACTGGTCGACCTGTGGATGATGATGTTCGATGACCGCCACCCGCTCGACTTGAAGTCCTATTTCAACGCCCATCTCGAGCTGGTGCTGAACGGCTTACTGGCGCAGCAGGCGTAAGCCTCGTACGACAACGGAAAAAAGAAGAACCGCCTGTCCGGGAGTGGCTTCCAGTCCCGGCTCCGCATGGCGCGGTCATTACTGATTATGCCGCTTATGCCGCCTGGATGTTGCCGACCGCGATCTTGCCGGTGCGGCGGTCTTCCTGCGTATCGAAAGCGACTTTCTGGCCTTCGACCAGTCCGCGCATCCCGGCTCGCTCGAGCGCTGTGGCGTGGACGAAGACGTCCTTGCCGCCATCATCCGGCTTGATGAAGCCGAAACCTTTTTGGTCGTTGTAGAATTTCACGATGCCCGTATTCAAGGTGCCCGTCATGGAAATATCCTTTCGCTTTGTTCGCACATGAGCTGCGACGCGCTTGCGTCACTCCGCTCGATTTGTCGATGTTTGGAGGGGTCTGAACGTGCGCCTGGCATTCGGCGAAGGCGAAACGGCCCGATTGTCCGGCCAAAGTCGATCGCCAAGCGATAGACCATGCCCGCGGTTTTTACAAGCTAACGACCACGGCGGCGGCAAGAAACAGCGATGCGGCGCGGGTCAAAGCAATCGATCGGCTTATCGGAAAGGACCGATGCGCGCGCTGTCGCGTTAGGTAGCGCCAATCAGCGTTCGCAGCTTGCGAAAAGAAATAAGCCGACGCGCCGTTTCATCCCAAAGCACCAGGCGAACGCAGGACAGACTCTGCGGCAACGTCAACCGGCCGATAGTCGCCAGCTCGGGGTGGCGGCGCAGGATCAGCGGCAATCGATAAAACGGTATTCGGCTGCAGAGATGGTGGACGTGGTGCACCCCGATATTGGCGGTGAACCAGCGCAACACGATCGGGAGGTCATAATGCGAACTGCCGTAAAGCGCAGCCTCATGCACGTTCCAGGCCGGGTTGCGCGCCCAAAACGTATCCGCAAACTGGTGCTGGACATAGAACAGCCAAACGCCGAGCGAAGCGGCCAGCAACATGATCGGAACCTCAACCAGCAGGAAGGCGCGAATGCCCACGGCCCAGATCGTGATTGCCGCCACCGACGCAATGCCGAGATTTGTCGCCATCGTGCTGAGCCAGGGCTGCCAGCCTGCGCGCATCAATCCGACCGGCAAACGATGCTGCAAGACGAACAGATACGCGGGTCCGAGACCGAACATAATCAGCGGATGCCGGTAGAGGCGATAGCGGAGCCTTCCCCAACGCGACAGCGCCAGATACTCGTTGACCGTAAGCGTATCGACAGCGCCGATGCCGCGCCGATCCAGATTGCCCGAGCTGGCGTGGTGCACAGCATGGCTGCGCCGCCAGAAATCGTACGGCGTCAATGTCAGCACGCCGATGACGCGTCCGACCCAATCATTGGCGCCCCGGTGCCGAAAAAATGCGCCATGGCCGCAATCGTGCTGGATCATGAACAGACGAACAAGAAAGCCCGCGGCAGGAACGGCCAGCAACAGATAAAGCCCGTAGCCGATGTCGAGCGCGCGCCACATCGACAGCCAAAGCAGAACGAGCGGTATCGCGGTAATCAGGATCTCGACGATGCTCCGCCGGTGATTCGGTTGGCGATAGCGGGCGAGGTCTTGCGTCAGCGCGCGTATATCGGTCACAGCAGCGCCAGCGTCGAGCTTCGGTCCGTCGTGCAAAATTCTCTCCGTAGCTGAGCCTGCTCTTGAACGGTGCCGCTCCGGCAGCCGCAGGCTTCGGGCCACCGGCACACTTTCAGGCGCCGTCGGCGAAGAACGCCATCTCATTCGGCGCCTAGAACAGCGGCGCTTTCTGGGCGCGCGGCCATAGCAGGGTCTTTCGACAGGAAAGCCCAGGCATTGCGCCGCGCGTCAAGCAGACCGACGGGGAAACGCCGCGGCTGTTTCAGCCCGGATAGCGCGCTCCATGCGCGCAACCTTTACGCGCTATGGCCCTGCACGTCCACCGCGTCAATGGTCGCGGGTCGCCAATTTCGAAATATATCTCGTCGGCTGACCTAGTATTATGGCGTTTTGAGCTTATGTTTATGAGGTGTTTGCGTGCGACGTTTTCGGGACAATTTGGAGGCCGGACCAATGAGCGAATTTAACTACAAAGCCGCGGCCGAGTTGTTTCCGACGCGCAGGCGGATACCGCGGCGTCAGCCGCTCGGCTATAAACGGTTCGCGCAAGCCGCGCAGGCCATCCGTTTTGCCATGGAAGACGTTGCGCCGGAGCTTCTGGTCGGCGCTTGTCTGGAAGTCGACGAGCAAAGGTACGGCAGCGACGACATCCGCCGCCTGTATGAAAGCGCCGAATATCCCTTGGCGCGGCGCCGCGCACGATCATGACAAGACCCCGACACAGGGAGGACACGATGGCAAAAGGCCAAATGAGAAGCAATCGCGAGAAGAAGAAGCCGAAAGCCGACAAGAACAAGAAGAAGGGCGCGCCGGCGGTTTCGCCGTTTAGCCCGGTGCGGCTGACCGGAAATACAAACCCGGGCGGCGGCAGCAAAAAGTTCTAGCGACCCGCTCTCCATCGGCGCGGCGCAAGAGCACGATGCGCCACACCGCTTAGAAGTCCGTCACCGCGAGTTCGTAGGATCCTTTACGACCTCGCGTAAACGCTTTCAGCGCCGCCGCGTAGATCAAGGGCCGATTGGAATCGAAGGCCCGCAGCAAGCCCGCCTCGTCGCGCCCCGATATCCGGCTGCATGCGCTTGAGCGCGTCTTCGCTGACGAAGAACGACCACTCCATGGCGCTGTCGTATCCCCAAAACCGCACCGCACGTCGTGTCGGATCAAAAAATCGGCTTTGGTTCGGAAAATTCAGCATGGTCCGCTCACCGCTTTTCAGTCGGCGTTGGAAATCCAGCATTTTCGCAGGCCTTCGGCATCCCGCGCCCACCAATAATTACCCTCCGGATTGTGCCCGGACACATTGAAGGTTTTCAGATGCTTCTTAATCGCAGCCAACGCCTCTTCGCGCGTCGAATAGCGATGCTGCCCGACCTGCGCCGCCGCGGCTGACTGTGCGCCTTTGAGCTCGAGAATCTTGAACATTGTCGGGTTCCCATCCGGTGCAGTCCAGGTTCGCTGCATCGCGCCGGCTCTGGCAAATTCTCGATATCGGGGCATCGCACTCAGTTCCTATTCGAACCTCAGATTCGCCGAGAGAATCAGATCGCTCTCCCCCACCACCCGCTCGTGGTTCTCGCTCTTGCTCTTGATCCGGTATTGCGGATTGCCGCCCTCGGCCGGCCGCAGGCTGACAATTTCGTAATGCCCTCTTGCCGCGGACCTGAACGTCGAGGGGATGAGGTCGACAGTTTGCCCGATCTTGAATTTGTGGATGAACTCTGTCATCGCAGATCTTGCTCCTGCGCAGGGAACGCGTTTACCGAGTATATCGTTTTCAAACGGCGTCCGCCGTCTTTTTGCTCATCCGCCAAAGCTGATAGCCGTGATCGTTGATGGCCGTTTCGATGACGGCCCGCGACAGCTTGTGCGGAGGGTCACGGTCGGGCGCGACGGCGCCGATCGCCCGCCAAGGACGGAACTGATCCGGCAGCCGACCGCCGACCAGATCGCCGCCGAACGCCCGCAGGTCGGGACTTGCTTCCGACTTGAAGATGAAAATTCGCATCATACCGCTCCTCTTGCCGTGACATGGCCGTCGCCGCCGGAATGATGCATGGGCATCGAATTCAGCGACGACGAAATTGGTTGCGCTGCGGCGGCCGACTGACCGACGCCGCCCGCTCGTCCTTGTGGCGAAAGATCATGCGGCCCTTTTCCAGATCGTAGGGCGAAACTTCGACGGTCACCCGATCGCCGGCCAGCGTTTTGATGCGGTTTTTCTTCATCCTGCCGGCGGTGTAGGCGATCAGCGCATGTCCGTTGTCGAGCTGAACGCGGTAGCGCGCGTCGGGCAGGATCTCGGTGACCAATCCCTCGAATTGCAGGAGTTCTTCTTTCGACACGTTACGATCCTCTTGAATGGCCGGTCCAACGCGGCGCGCGGGCGGCGACGTCGCGCCCCGCCGGTGCCGGGCGATGCAGGAAAGCAACCGAAGCGATGCCGTCTGCGGTTTCCTTCGGCTGACCGTTATGCCGGTGTTGGCGCGCGTCCTCGCCGCGGCGGCCCTGCCGTTGCCGTTGCTTGGCCGGGGCGCCGTTTGCCGACCGGGCGGGACCCCGCGTTGCCGCCGGCGGCTCGGAATGCCGCGGCTGCGCGCGTTTGTCGCTCACCGGAATCGATAGGCGAATGAGCTTCTCGATATCGCGGACGAATCCCACTTCCTCGCCGTCGCACAGCGAGATCGCGACGCCTTCGGCGCCCGCCCGCGCCGCGCGGCCGATGCGATGAATGTAGGTCTCCGGAATGTTCGGCACGTCGTAGTTTACCACGTGACTGATGCCGTCGACATCAATACCGCGTGCGGCAATATCGGTGGCGACCAGCGTCCTGACCTCGCCTTTACGGAAGGCCGCGAGCACGCGTTCGCGCTGATTTTGCGATTTGTTGCCGTGGATCGCCTCGGCGGCAATGCCGGCGCGCACGAGGCTGCGCACGACTTTGTCGGCGCCATGCTTGGTGCGGGTGAAGATCAGCGCCCGCTCGATCGCCTCGCGCTGCAACAGGTCAATGAGGATCGTCGGTTTCGCGGCGCGATCGACCCGGATCATACGCTGCTCGATCCGCTCCGCCGTAGCGCCCACCGGCGCTACCGATACCTTGACCGGATCGCGCAGCATGTGCGCGGCGAGATCGACGATGGCGCGGGGCATGGTCGCGGAAAACATCAAGGTTTGCCGCTGCGTGGGAAGCTTGGCGACGATTTTCCGGATGTCGTGGATGAAGCCCATATCGAGCATGCGGTCGGCCTCGTCGAGCACGAGACATTCGACCTGGTCCAGGCGGAGCGCATTGCTCTTGACCAGATCGAGGAGCCGGCCGGGCGTGGCGACCAGGACATCGACGCCGTTGAGCAGCGCGCGAACCTGGCCGCCCATCGGCACGCCGCCGATCGCCAGCGCGCCCTTGATGCGCAAATGACGGCCGTAGGTGCGGAAGCTGTCGAGGATTTGGCCGGACAATTCGCGGGTCGGGCTAAGCACCAGGACGCGGCAGCTCTTGCGCACCGGCGGCCGCGGATCGGCGGCGAGCCGATGCAGGATCGGCAGCGCGAAGGCGGCGGTCTTGCCGGTTCCGGTTTGCGCTATTCCGATCAGGTCGCGGCCCGACATCACGGTCGGGATGGTCTGCGCTTGGATCGGGGTTGGCGTGAGGTACTTTTCTTCGGCAAGGGCACGCGTGATGGCGTCGTTAAGCTTGAAATCGTGAAAGGAGGTCAAAGAAGATACTTTCTTTTATGCGCATTGGCGCAGCCGCGGCGCGATGCGCCGGGCCTGCGTTGCGGGTGAATAAGACACCCCGCGCGATCTGGGCTGTCAGTGAAAAGGGTTTAAAGAGCGAGCCGGAAGCCGTTTTGACGGTGTCCGTACACGCGGCTCGCCGCAAGCCCATGGGGCTGCTGGTTTTATATGGACCACGGATGTGTTCGTTTCAAGGCGCGCCGAAATGAGGCCGCGCAGCGGGCGGCAAACGCACCAGCGATCCGGGAGCTTTATACCTTGCCCGCGGCGGTTTTTTTGGCGGGTTCGACCGCTTTTTCCGCGGCCTCTTTCGCCAAACGCAGCGCCCGCAACTTCGCCATCTTTTCGCGAACGACCCGGCTGTGGGCCTGATATTCCATCATCGCCTTGGCGCCATCCTTGGCACGCTCTTCCTTCCTGAAACTCGCTTCTGCCCGGGCTCGAGCCTCGCTCGACCGGGCCTCAGTCGCTTTTGTCGGCAATCTCATTCTCCTTCAGCGAGCAAATCCGCCCTTTACCGTTGGTAGTGCGGGTGAGCCGGATTCTTGCCCATCTATAACCCATATATAGGTATCGACGTGAGGAAAGGTAGGCCGAGCGAATCAGGCTCGCCCGCCATCATCATAGCGAAAAAGCCGACCCCTCGTGAAAAGCGGGCATGAGACGCCGCGGTTGGTAGGTCGATCCGGCCACCGCGGCGAGTTCGCCGCTACCGCGAAAATTTCTTGTACTTGATCCGGTGCGGAATGACCGTGTCGGTCCCCAGCCGCCGCATCTTGTCCTTCTCGTAATCCGGAAAGTTGCCCTCGAACCATTCGACATGGCTGTCGCCTTCGAAGGCGAGGATGTGGGTGGCGATGCGGTCGAGGAGCCAGCGGTCGTGGCTGGTGATCACGGCGCAGCCGGCGAAATCCTCCAGCGCCTCTTCCAGCGCGCGCAGCGTGTCGACGTCGAGATCGTTGGTCGGCTCGTCGAGCAACAGCACATTGGCGCCGGATTTGAGCATCTTGGCGAGATGCACGCGGTTTCGTTCGCCGCCGGAGAGCGCCCCGACCTTCTTCTGCTGATCGGCGCCCTTGAAGTTGAACGATGAGCAATAGGCGCGCGAATTGACCTCGCGCTTGCCGAGCTGCAGCTGATCGAGGCCGCCGGAAATTTCCTCCCACACCGTCTTCTTGCCGTCGAGCGAATCGCGCGACTGGTCGACATAGCCGAGATGCACCAACTCGCCGATCTTGATCGTGCCTTGGTCGGGCTTGTCCTGCCCCGTGATCATGCGGAGCAGCGTGGTCTTGCCGGCGCCGTTCGGCCCGATGATGCCGACGATGCCGCCGGGCGGCAGCTTGACATGTCAGATCGTCGATCAGGAGATTGTCGCCAAAGCCTTTGCGCAGATGCTCGAAGTCGATGACGTTTTGCCCGAGCCGCTCGGTGACCGGGATGACGATCTGCGCGGTCTGCGTCTGCTTCTCGCCGGCCTTTTTCAGCAATTCCTCGTAGCGCTCGTAACGCGCCTTGGATTTCGCCTGCCGCGCCCGCGGCGAAGCGGCGATCCATTCCTGCTCGCGCGCGAGCGTGCGCTGGTGCGCCTCGTCCTCGCGGCCTTCCTGTTCGAGCCGCTTCTGCTTCTGCTTGAGCCACGCCGAGTAATTGCCCTCGTAGGGAATGCCGCGGCCGCGATCGAGCTCGAGAATCCAGCCGGTGACGTTGTCGAGGAAATAGCGGTCGTGGGTGACGATGAGGATGGCGCCCGGATAGTTGCGCAGGTGGCCTTCGAGCCACATCACCAACTCGGCATCGAGGTGATTGGTCGGCTCGTCGAGCAGCAGCAACTCCGGCTGCTCCAGAAGCAGCCGGCAGAGCGCGACACGCCGCCGCTCGCCGCCGGAAAGCTGCGCCACCTCGGCATCGTCGGCCGGGCAGCGCAACGCATCCATCGCCTGATCGACCTTGGAGTCGAGGTCCCACAATCCCTTGGCCTCGATCTGGTCCTGCAGCTTGGTCATCTCGTCGGCGGTCTCGTCGGAATAGTTCATCGCCAGCTCGTTGTAGCGGTCGACGATCGCCTTCTGCGGCGCCACCCCCTCCATGACGTTCTCGCGCACCGATTTGGCCGGATCGAGCTGCGGCTCCTGCGGCAGGTAGCCGACGCGGGCGCCCTCGGCGGCCCAAGCCTCGCCGGTAAACTCGGTGTCGAGGCCGGCCATGATGCGCAACAGCGTCGACTTGCCGGCGCCGTTGACGCCGAGCACGCCGATCTTGGCATCGGGATAGAACGACAGGTTGATGTTCTCCAAGACCTTGCGGTTGCCCGGATAGGTCTTGGAGAGCCCCTGCATATGGTAGATGAATTGCCGCGCCATCAGCGCCCTGCCCTCTTGCTCGGCGCCGCTCCGCCGCTGCGCTCAAGCGGCGCAACCGCAAACGCGCTCATGTTGGGAAGTCGGCGCTGATGTAGCGATCCGCCGCGCCCAGGGCAAGCACCGGCGCTCGACGCGGCCAGCGCGCAGGCCGGCCTGGGAGCCGGTACGATCGGCCCACCGACCGCGGCAACATTTCGTAAATCCTGACGACATTTCGGTGCCGCCGGCGACGATTCGCACCAATTTTTAATGATTTGTCGCCGAAACTTTGCGGCAAAGGCGCGCCTCTCCGGCAGACGCTTCAACCGCGGATGTCAGAGCAGGCGGCCAGGGCAGAGGCCTGGGAGCACGTCATGGGCCATCATTTCACCAACGCCGTCCGCGAGCTGTGGCGGACCTTCGCCGAGCTGTTCAATCCCTATCATCCGGAACTGCACTATATGCGCGGTCCCGGCCCGAAATGGCACGCCAAGCGCCCGGCGCCCTGACGTCCGCCGCAGCGGAACCGCCCGCCGCCACGGCGCGGGCCTAGCGCATTTCCCGCAGTTTCCTGCTCGTCGAACGCTTGTTTTCCGAAGGCCGTTATGAGACGGCTACGAGCCTCTCCGAATAGGCGGTATTCATGGCGCTGCGCTGCGCAATTCTCGACGATTATCAGAACGTCGCGCTCACTTTTGCCGACTGGTCGAAGGTCAAAGGCGACGTGGAGATCAAGGTGTTCAATGAACATCTCGGCTCCCAGGACAAGGTCATCGCGGCGCTGCAGGGCTTTGCCATCGTCTGCGCCATGCGCGAGCGCACCGCCTTCCCGCGCGCGGTGATCGAGGCGCTGCCGGATCTGAAGCTCCTGATCACCACCGGAATGCGCAATGCCTCGATCGACCTCGAGGCGGCCAAGGCGCAAGGCGTCGTCGTCTGCGGTACGCCGGCGTTCGGCAATGCCACCGCCGCCATCGCCATCGGCCTGATGCTCGAACTGACGCGCCACATCGGCTACGAGAACGCGCGGCTCAAGGCCGGCGCCGTCTGGCAGACGACCATCGGGCTCGATCTCGAAGGCATGACGCTCGCGCTTCTCGGCCTCGGCAGGCTCGGCGGCCGCGTCGCCGCGATCGGCAAGGCGCTCGGGATGAACCTCATCGCCTGGAGCCAGAACCTGACGCCGGAACGGTGCAAAGAGGTCGGCGCCGAGTACGTGAGCCGCGACGAGCTGTTCCGCCGCGCGGATTTTCTGTCCATCCATCTGCAGCTGTCGCCGCGCACCCGCGGCCTGGTCGGCACGCGCGAACTCGGCCTGATGAAGCCAAGCGCCTATCTCATCAATACCTCGCGCGGGCCGATCGTCGACGAGGCGGCGCTGATCGCCGCGCTGCGCGAAAAGCGCATCGCCGGCGCCGGCCTCGACGTGTTCGACGTCGAGCCGCTGCCGCTCGATCATCCGCTGCGCCAGCTCGACAATGTCGTGCTCACGCCGCATCTCGGCTACGTCGTCGAGCAGAATTATCGGGCGTTCTTCGGCGGCATGGTCGACGACATCCGCGCTTACCTCGACGGCCAGCCGGTGCGCGTGCTGACGCTAACGCCCCCCTCGATTTTCACAGCCTTTCTGCCCAGACGCCGGGGGAAGTCCCCTATCGAAAATTTCGATTGCAATACCGAGAACGAATCACTAAACGTAAGAATACATGTTCTAAACATCACTTCTCATGTTATTCCATGCTTACCGCCGGCCAGCTTAGGGCCTCGCGCGCCCTGCTCGGCCTCGACCAGCGCAAGCTTGCCGAGGCGGCCGGGCTGTCGTTGCCGACCATCCAGCGCATGGAGGCGAGCGAAGGGGTGATCCGCGGCAACGTCGATTCGCTGATGAAGCTCGTTGCGGCGCTCGAAGCGCTCGGTCTCGAGCTGATTGCCGACAATGCGCCGAGCCCGGGCGGCGGCCGCGGCGTGCGGCTCAAGAGGTCGGCGCCATGACGCTGACGATCGCACTCGTGTGCGCCGCGGCGCTGCTCGCGCTGGCGGCGGTCGGCGTGATCATGGGGCGCTCTCCCGCGACCACGCGGGTCGTCTACGGCGCGAGTCTCATCATTGCGGCGGTTTCGTTCATCGCCGGGCTGGCGCATCTCCTCGGCGCGGCGGCGCCTGTCAGTCTCACGCTGCCGCTCGGCGTGCCGTGGCTCGGCGCGCATTTCCGGCTCGACGCGCTGTCCGCCTTCTTCCTCATCGTGGTCGATCTCGGCGCCATGAGCGCCAGCCTGTTCGCGCTCGGCTATGGCGAGCACGAAACCGCGCCGCAGCGCGTGCTGCCGTTCTACGCCGCCTTCCTCGCCGGCATGACGCTGGTCGTACTCGCCGACGATGCTTACACGTTCCTGTTCTCCTGGGAGTTCATGTCGCTCACCTCCTGGGCGCTGGTGATGTCGCACCCTCGCGTCGCGGAAAACGTGCGCGCCGGCTACGTCTATCTGGTGATGGCGAGCTTCGGCACGCTCACGCTGCTGTTCGCCTTCGGCCTCCTGGCCGGCCCGGACGGCCTCTACACTTTCGCGCAGATGCGCGCCGCGCATCCGTCGGCGGCGCTCGGCGCGCTGGCGCTCATCCTCGCGCTGATCGGAGCCGGCTCGAAGGCCGGCATCGTACCGCTGCATGTGTGGCTGCCGCTCGCCCACCCGGCGGCGCCGAGCCACGTCTCCGCGCTGATGAGCGGCGTGATGACCAAGGTCGCCGTCTACGGCTTCGTGCGCATCGCCTTCGAGCTGGCCGGCCCACCGGCCTGGTGGTGGAGCATCGTCGTGCTCGCCGTCGCCGGACTAACGACGGTGATGGGCGTGCTCTACGCGCTGATGCAGCACGATCTGAAGCGGCTGCTTGCCTATCACACGGTGGAGAATATCGGCATCATCTTCATCGGGCTCGGCCTGTCGCTCGCCTTCAACGCCAACGGCCTGCCGTTCGCCGCGGCGCTGGCGCTGACTGCCGCGCTGCTGCACGTCTTCAATCACTCGCTGTTCAAGAGCCTGCTCTTCTTCGGCGCCGGCGCGGTGCTCACCGCCACCGGCGAACGCGACATGGAGCATCTCGGCGGCCTCATCCACCGCATGCCGCAGACCGCGTTCGTCGTCCTGGTCGGCTGCGCGGCGATCTCGGCGCTGCCGCCGCTCAACGGTTTCGTCTCCGAATGGCTGACGTTCCAGGCGATCCTGTTGAGCCCGCAACTGCCGTCGTGGGGGCTCAAGCTCCTGGTGCCGGGCGTCGGCGCCTTGCTGGCGCTCTCCGCGGCGCTCGCCGCCGCCTGCTTCGTCAAGGCCTACGGCGTGACCTTTCTCGGCCGCCCGCGCACGCCCGCCGCCGAGCGCGCGAGCGAAACCGACCGCTTCTCGCTCGCCGCGATGTTCTTTTTGGCGGCGCTCTGTCTCGTCGTCGGCATCCTGCCCGGCGTGTTTATCGATGCGCTCGCTCCGGTCAGCACGGCGCTGATCGGCGCGCGCATGCCGCCGCAGATCGGCGCGCAATGGCTCTCGATCGTGCCGATCGCCGCCAGCCGCAGCTCCTATGACGGCCTGCTGGTGTTTTTGTTCATGACTCTATCGGGCACGCTCGCGGCCTATGCGATCCACCGCCTCGCCTCCGACCGCTTGCGCCGCGCGCCGGCCTGGGACTGCGGCTATCCCGACTTGAGCCCGGCGACGCAATACACCGCCATGAGCTTCGCGCAGCCGATCCGCCGCGTGTTCGGCACTTTTGTGTTCCGCGCCCGCGAGCAGGTCGACATGCCGCCGCCCGGCGACATGCGTCCGGCGCGGTTGACCGTCCGAATCACCGATCCGATCTGGGACTTCCTCTACGCACCGCTCGTCGTCGGCATCGGCGCTGTCGCCGATCGGCTCAATCGTCTGCAGTTCCTGACCATCCGGCAGTTCCTCAGCCTGGTGTTCTGCGCGCTGGTCATTTTGCTCCTGGTGCTCGCCATATGGTCCTGATCCGCGATCTGATCATCCAGGGCGCGCAGATGCTGCTGGTGCTGTTGCTGGCGCCGCTGTTCACCGGCTTCGTGCGCAAGGTGAAGGCGCGGCTGTTACGGCGGCAAGGCCCGCCGCTCATCCAGCCCTACCTCGACCTCATCCGCCTCACCCGCAAGGACGTGGTGCTGGCGGAGTCGGCCTCCTGGCTGTTTCGCGTCATTCCCTATCTCGTCTTCGCCGCCACCTGGGTCGCCGCCGCGCTGGTGCCGACCTTCCGCACCGGGCTGTTGTTCTCCTGGTCGGCCGATCTCATCGCCATCATCGCGCTGCTCGGCAGCGCGCGCTTCTTCCTCGCCCTCGCCGGGCTCGACGTCGGCACCAGCTTCGGCGGCATCGGCTCGAGCCGCGAGGTGATGATCGCCTCGCTCGCCGAGCCGGCGATGATCATGATCGTGTTCACGCTGGCCTTGATCGCCGGCTCGACGCAGCTCTCGAACGTGGCGGAATTCATGGCGTCGCCGCAGGTCGGGCTGCGCGTCTCGCTCGGGCTGGCGCTGATCGGTCTGGTGATGGTCGCAATCGCCGAGAACGGCCGCGTTCCCGTCGACAACCCGGCGACGCACCTCGAACTGACCATGGTGCATGAGGCCATGGTGCTCGAATATTCCGGCCGGCATCTGGCGCTGATCGAGCTTTCCAGCTCGCTCAAGCTCCTGCTTTACGTCTCGCTGCTCGCCTGCCTGTTCGCGCCCTGGGGCATCGAGGCGGCCGGCGCGTCCGTGCCGACGCTGGCGCTCGGCGCCGCCGCCTATGTGGGAAAGCTCGCGGTCGGCGGCTTCCTGCTGGCGCTGTTCGAGACCTCGATCGCCAAGATGCGCGTGTTCCGCGTGCCGGAATTCCTCGGCGTCGCCTTGATGCTCGGCCTGTTGGCGACGCTGCTGCGGTTCGTGTCCGGGAGCTTCTGATGAGCAGGATCGATTTCGACATCGCCCACCTGCTGGCCGGCTCGCTGGTGCTGATCAGCTTTCTCGAGCTTTATCAGGACCGCCTCTACGCCCTGCTCAACGTCTTTGCCGCACACGCGCTGGTGCTGGCGGCCTCGGTCGCCTGGCAGGCTTTCATCCAGGACGCGCCGCATCTCTACGTCACCGCGGCGATCGCGCTCACCTTCAAGGCGATCGTCATTCCGGTGGCGCTGCACCGCATCATCGTGCGGCTCGGCATTCATCGCGAGATCGAGAAGGTGGTGGGCGTCGGCACCGCCATGCTCGCCGGCATGGGCCTGGTCGCGCTCTCCATGGTGGTGATGCTGCGCGTCACCCACGGCGCCGATCCGCTGGCGCGCGAGGATCTGGCGTTCGCGCTCTCGGTGGTGCTGCTCGGCCTGTTGATGATGGTGACGCGAAGGAACGCCGTCGGCCAGGTGATCGGCTTCATGTCGCTGGAGAACGGCCTGGTGCTGGCGGCGACCGGCGCCAAGGGCATGCCGCTGGTGGTCGAGATCAGCGTCGCGTTCTCCATCCTCATCGCCTTCATCGTGATCGGAATTTTCCTGTTCCGCATCCGCGAGCGCTTCGACACGGTCGACGTGCAGGTGATCGACCGCTTTCGCGGAGAGCGCCGATGACGTTCGATGCCCTCACCGGCGTGCTGCTGATTCCCGCCGTCGCCGCCGCGCTGCTGGCGGCGCTGCCCGGTTATCGCGTCACCGCGCGGCTCAACGTCGCGGCGACGACGCTGACGCTGATCTGTGCGCTGTCGCTGTTCTTCAGCCGGCCGGCGCCGGGCGTTTATCTCCTGGTCGACGACCTCAACGGCACGTTCATCGTGCTCACCACCTTCGTCGGCTTCACCACCAGCGTGTTCAGCCTGAGCTACATCGGTCACGAGCTCGAGACCGGCCGTTTGACGCCGCCGTTCGTGCGCTTCTACCACGCCATGTATCAGGTGCTGATGTTCGCGATGAACCTGGCGCTGATCGCCAACAATATCGGGCTGATGTGGGTGGCGATCGAGCTGGCGACGCTGACCACCGTGCTCATGGTCGGCATCTACCGCACCCACGAGGCGCTCGAGGCGGCGTGGAAATATTTCATTCTCGGCAGCGTCGGCATCGCGCTGGCGCTGTTCGGCACCATCCTCATCTACATGGCCGCCCGGCCGGTCATCGGCGAAGGCCTCGCCGCCATGGAGTGGACCGTGCTGGTCACCCGCGCCGGCGCCTTCGACCCGGCGCTGCTCGATGTCGCGTTCGTGTTTCTGCTGCTCGGTTACGGCACCAAGGTGGGGCTGGCGCCGCTGCACGCCTGGCTTCCCGATGCGCACGCCGAGGGCCCCACTCCGATCTCGGCGGTGCTGTCGGGCCTGCTGCTCAACGTCGCGCTCTACGCGCTGTTGCGTTTCAAGATGCTGCTGGCGGTGAACGCGGCGGCGCTGGCACCCGGCCCGCTGATGGTGACGCTCGGCTTGCTGTCGCTGGTGTTCGCGGCCTTCATGCTCTACCGCCGGCGCGACATCAAACGCCTGTTCGCCTATTCGTCGATCGAGCACATGGGCATTATCGCCTTTGCTTTCGGCATGGGCGGCCCGATCGCCAATTTCGCCGGTCTGTTGCACATGACCATGCATTCGCTGACCAAGTCGGCGATCTTCTTCGCCGTCGGCCATGTCGCGCAGGTCAAGGGCACCCAGCGCATCGCCGATATGGGCGGGCTGACCGAGACGCATCCGGTGCTCGGCTGGGCGCTCATTCTCGGCGTCGTGGCGATCGCCGGACTGCCGCCGCTCGGCATTTTCATGAGCGAATTCCTGATGGTGACCTCGACCTTCGCCCGCGCGCCGCTGCTGGCGCTGGTTCTTGTTTTCGGCATTCTGGTCGGCGTCGCCGCGCTGTTCCTGCGGCTCAACAGCATCGCCTTCGGCGAGCCGCGCGGCTCCAGCGCCAAGGCGCAGGCGTCCTACGTGCCGATGTTCGCGCATCTGGCGCTGGTGCTCGCCGCCGGAATCTACATGCCGCCGGCGCTGGTCGCCTGGTTCCAGAACGTCGCCGGGCTGTTGGGTTAGGCCGATGCCGCCGCTCATCGACATCATCCCGCACGGCGAGCGCGTCGAGGGCCACCGGCCCTGGCCGCGCCTCATCGTCACGGCCGACGAATGGCGCCAGGTCGCGCGCGAAATCGCCGCCGGCCGCGCCACGCTGTTCGGCCTGTGGGGCGACAGCCGGCGCCGTAGCCCACGGTGCACATGGCCATCATCGCGGAAACGACCGGCGAGATCGTGGTGATCAGCCTCGCCTGCCCGGCGAGAAAATTTCCCTCGGTCGGCGCGCTGCATCCGCCCGCCATCCGGCTCGAGCGCGCCATTCACAGCCTCTACGGGCTGACGCCGGTCGGCGCGCCGGACGCGCGGCCCTGGCTCGATCTCGGGTTCTGGGACGTGCAGCATCCGCTCGGCGTCCGCCGGCCGGCGCCGGCCGAACGTCCGGCCTACGCGTTCCTGCCGGTGGAAGGCGAGAGCCTGCATCAGATTCCCGTGGGCCCGGTGCATGCCGGCATCATCGAGCCGGGGCATTTCCGCTTCACCGCCGGCGGCGAGACGGTGGCGCGGCTCGAACAGCGGCTCGGCTACGTGCACAAGGGCATCGAGTCGCTGATGAGCCGGCGCGACCATCGAACAGGCGGCGCGGCTCGCCGCGCGCACCTCCGGCGACAGCACCGTCGCCTATGGGATCGCCTTCGCGCAGGCGGTCGAGGCGGCGCTCGCCATTGAGGCACCGCCGCGCGCAAAATATCTGCGCGCGCTGATGGCGGAGCTGGAACGGCTCGCCAACCATTTCGGCGACATCGGCGCCATCTGCAACGACGCCTCCTTCGCGCTGATGCACGCGCATTGCGGGATTCTGCGCGAGCAGGTGTTGCGCGCCGCCGATGGCTGCTTCGGCCACCGGCTGATGATGGATCGGGTCGTGCCGGGCGGCATCGCCGACGATCATTCACCGCAACGGTGCAGCGCTGCTTCGCGATACCTTGCAGCACGTCCGCGCGCGATTTCCGCGGCTGGTCGAGCTTTACGACAACACCGCCTCGCTGCAGGACCGCACCGTGGCGACCGGTATCGTTGCCGCCGAGCTGGCGCGGCAGTTCGGCGCAGCGGGCTATGTCGGCCGCGCCAGCGGCCGCGATTTCGACGCGCGGCGAACGCCCGGCTACGCGCCCTACGATCAACTCGACTTCGCCGTCCCGGTGCTGACGGCGGGCGATGTCAATGCCCGCGTCTGGATCCGCATTCGCGAGGTGGAGCAGAGCCTGAAAATGATCGAGCGCATTCTCGCGCATCTTCCCGACGGACCGATCGCGACCGCGCTCGACGGCGGCAACGGCGGCAACGGCGGCAACGGCGAAGGACTGGGCCTGGCCGAGGGTTTTCGCGGCGACGTGCTGGCTTGGGTTCGGCTCAAAGGGCGGCGCGTCGCACGCTGTCACCTGCGCGACCCTTCGTGGTTTCAATGGCCGCTGCTGGAAATCGCGGTCGAAGGCAACATCGTCGCCGACTTCCCGCTCTGCAACAAGTCGTTCAATTGCTCGTATTCGGGACACGACCTCTAGCGCATGTTCAGGAAAAGTGGGAACCGGTTTTCCGTATAGAACATGCGCAACTAAAAAGGCGATTTATGCGCAGAACATTGTTGGACAGCCTCACCAGCCGGCCGCTGACCGAAACGCCGCCGGCAGCGGATGACGCCGCGCTTGCCGAATTGGCGGCGAGCGTCGAGCGCGCGGCGCGGCGCCGGCTCGGCCGCAGCCTGGCGATCCGCCAGGTCGATGCCGGCTCCTGCAACGGCTGCGAGCTTGAAATCCACGCGCTCAACAACGCCTTCTACGATCTTGAGCGCTTCGGCCTGCGCTTCGTCGCCTCGCCCCGCCACGCCGACGTGCTGCTCGTCACCGGGCCAGTCACGCGCAACATGCGCGAAGCGCTCGAACGCACCTACAACGCCACGCCGGATCCCAAATGGGTGGTCGCGGTCGGTCATTGCGCGGCCGACGGCGGCATTTTCGCCGGCAGCTACGCCGTCGCCGGCGGCGTCGGCGCTGTCGTTCCGGTCGATCTCCACATCGCCGGCTGCCCGCCCACGCCGCTGCAATTGCTGCAAGGGCTTATTGCGTTGCTCGCGGGCGGATCGGCGGCATGACCGAACGCCGCGTCAGCCGTAGCGGATCTTGAGCACCAGAATGATCGCCTCATCGCCAAGGTAACGATGCTCGAGCCGATCAACGGCCCATCGACGATGGCGAGCCCATAGACCAGCCAAAGCAGGACCCCGAGGGCGGATAGCGTCATGCCGGAGAGGGAAATCGCGCGCGTCTCCCGCTCGCGCACGATCTTGACCGCCTGCGGCACCCAGCACAACGTGGTCAGAGCGGCACCGGTTGCGCCGATCGCGTCGACGACCGCTGAAGCCATCATCGATCCTCGTGCGGGAACACGGTCGACGCGCCGCGCGGTTACAAAGCGGCACGGCAAATCGGCGCAATGTTATTCACGCCGCGGTGTGACTGTGATGACAAAGACGCGTTGCCCGCCGGGGTTTAGGCAATGCCGTGTCATCGGATCGTCATGCGCAAATCGTAGGATCATAAGGCATTGGATTAGCGGCGTTAGCCGGCGTGTGGGTGTTCGGCAGCGGCCGGTGCAGCCCGGGTAGTGTGTCGATGGGCCACTGTACGTCGTTACCTTGCGGCTCGCCCAACAAGACCGAGCAGTTGACGAACTCGGATGCGGGATCATCGACGCGCATACCGACGACGCACTTGCCAACGACAAGCGCAAACGTCAGGGAGCCTTGCTTGACTGTGCTCGGGCAGCGGCGAACAGTTGCAGCGGATTCGGCGGTGGTCGCCCGTTGGCGATGTAGACAAGCACGCGCCCAAAGCGGGGCGCCAGCGACTGTGGCAATGCCATGAACGTTTCCGACCACACCACCCGCGTCTTCGACACCGACCTCATCCAGCTCACGCAGATGGTCGCGCAGATGGGCGGCTTCGCCCAAAAACAGATCACCGACGCGATCGACGCGCTGACGCGGCGCGACGTCGGCTTGGCGCGACGGGTCATTGCCGCCGATGCGACGGTCGACGATCTGCAGCGCCAGATCGAGGAAAAGGCCATTGCCACCATCGCGCTGCGGCAGCCGATGGCTGTCGATCTGCGCGCGCTAGTGGCGATGTTGCGCATCGCCAACGACCTCGAGCGGATCGGCGACTTGGCGAAGAACATCGGCAAGCGTGTCATCGCCGTGAGCGGCGATAACTCGCAGCGCACGCTGATGCGCGGGCTCAAGCACATGGCGGCGCTGGTCGTCTCGCAACTGGCGGCAGTGCTCGACAGCTTCGTCGACCGCAACCCGGGCAAGGCGCTGCAAGTCTGGCAGGGCGACAAGGAGGTCGACGCGCTCTACGTCTCGTTGTTCCGGGAATTGCTCACCTATACGATGGAGGATCCGGGCGCCGTCTCGATGTGCATCCACCATCTGTTTTGCGCCAAGAACATCGAGCGGATCGGCGACCATGCCACCAACATCGCCGAGGCGGTGCATTACATGGTCGAGGGCCATGCCATCGCCGGCGAGCGGCCCAAAGGCGACACGTCGAGCTATGTCGGCGAGACGCGCCCCCTGGCAAGCAAGGTGCCGGCATAGCCGCAGCAGCGAGCGACCATTTCCGTAAAGGTTTCCGGTTAGCGCCGTTAACCGCTCATTAGGGTTAACGGTCTATTGCTGACCGGCGCTGCGGCGACCGCGCGCCTGGCGGCATGGTGCCTATTTTGGCAGCGATCGAGATGCGATCGACCCGATCTTGCTCAGCACGCCTGTTGGCCTCGGCCGCGCTCCTCGCCGTCGCTGCCGTGGCAATTGGGGGGTGCCAGACGACGCAGAGTACCGAGACGACCGGCTCGCTGCCGCTCGCATCGACCGATCCCCCCGCAACCGACGCTCGGCGCGACGTCGACCTCTACGGGCAACAATACCGTGCCAATCCGACGAACCGCGACGTGGCGCTGCACTATGCGCAGGCATTGCGCGCCACCGGACAGCGTGCCCAGGCGGTCGCCGTCCTCGAGCGCGCTTCGCTGGAGAACCCGTATGATAAGACCGTGCTCGGCGCCTACGGGCGCGCGCTGGCCGAAGCCGGCGATTATGACCAGGCCCTGGCAGTGTTGGACCGCGCCCACTCGCCGGATCAACCCGATTGGCGCATCCTGTCCGCGCAGGGCGCCGTGCTCGACCAAATGGGCCGTCATGCCGATGCGCAGCGCTACTACCTGACCGCGCTCAAGATCGTTCCGGATGAGCCGTCCGTGCTATCGAATCTCGGGCTTTCCTACGCGCTGTCGAAGGATCTCCGGAGCGCCGAGGCGACCTTGCGACGCGCGGCCGCACGGCATCCGATCGATCCGCGGGTGCGGCAGAATCTCGCGCTGGTGGTCGGCCTGCAAGGCCGGTTCGCCGATGCCGAAGCCATCGCCCGCGCCGATTTGCCGCCGGATGAAGCCGCGGCCAATGTCGCCTATCTGCGGCAGATGCTGGCGCGCCGCAGCGACCTGCGCAATCCGAACCGAGACGCGCACCCGAGCGGCGGCAAGAGCTGATCGGGCTTCGCAAAGGCGGCGAAACCGGCCTTCACTTTGCCGGATCACCCTCTAATGCTGCAGCGCCATCACCCGGATCGCGGCCGGACCGAGAATGACAATGAACAGCACCGGCAGGAAGAACAAGATCATCGGCACCGTGAGTTTCGGCGGTAGGGCCGCGGCCCGCTTCTCGGCCTCGGACATGCGCATGTCGCGATTCTCCTGCGCCAGCACCCGCATTGTGGCGCCCAGCGGCGTGCCGTAGCGCTCCGATTGCTGCAAAGCCAGGCACACCGATCTTACCCCTTCAAGACCGACGCGCTGCGCCAGATTCTCATAGGCCTGGCGGCGGTTCGGCAGATAGGATAATTCCGCCGTCGTCAGCGCCAGCTCTTCGGCGAGCGCGACGGACTGCGAGCCGATCTCCTCGCTGACCTTGCGGAAGGCGGCCTCGACCGACATGCCTGATTCGACGCAGATCAGCAGCAGATCCAGCGCATCCGGGAACGCGCGTCTGATCGAAAGCTGCCGCCGCTGGATCTTGTTCTTGAGGAATAGGTTGGGACTCAACATGCCGAAATAGGCGGCACCGATCGAGATTCCGATCTTGATCAAGGCCGGCTGATTGAGTTTCAGCAAAACGAAGACGTAGAACAATGAGGCGACCAGCATGGCTATAGGCATCACCATGCGGAAGAACAGATAAGTGACGTAAGGCGCCTGCCCGCGATAGCCGGCCTGAACCAGCATGGTGCGCGCTTCTTCCTGGCCGACCCATTTGCTGAGGTTGAAGTTCTCGACGATGGTCTTCATGTACGCCCGCGGCGATTGCCGCAGCGTAATCTTGCCGCCTAGCGCCATTCGTTCGCGCTCACGCTGGCGGATTTTTTCGCGCTCGAGCGCGACCGCTTTCATGCGCTTGGAGAGCGTGTCGGTTGCCAGGAACGGCATCGCCAGCGTAATCACCGTCGCCATGGCGGCGATCGCCGCCGACACGATGGCGAGAAAATGCGGATCGAGCCACCGGATGAGATGCTGCACCATGGCTTGTCTCAGAAATCGAAGTTGATCATTTTGCGCATCACCAGCACGCCGATGGCCATCCAGATGACGCAACCGGCCAGCATCGCGTGCCCAAGCGGGTCGGTAAACAGGATCGAGATGTAGTTCGGGCTAGTGACGTAGACCAGGGTCATGACCGCCAGCGGCAACGCGCCGATGATCGTCCCCGAAGCCTTGGCCTCCATCGACATGGCCTGAATCTTCGCCTTCATCTTCTTGCGATCGCGCAACACGCGCGACAGGTTGCCGAGCGCCTCGGACAGATTGCCGCCAGCGCGCTGCTGGATGAAGACGACGATGCCGAAAAAGTTCGCTTCGGGAACCGGCATGCGCTCGTAGAGCCTGAGGCAGGCTTCACCGAGCGGTATGCCGATGGTCTGCGTGTCGATGATCGCGCGAAATTCGCCGCGGATCGGCTCAGCCAACTCGTCGGCAATCAGCTTCAGACTGTCGAGCAGCGGCAGGCCGGCCTTGATGCCGCGAACGATGACGTCGACGGCATCGGGAAAGCCGTCGAGAAACCGTGCCAACCGCCGTTTCTTGAGGAACGACAACAGCCACAGCGGCAGGCCGCAACCGGCCGCAAAAGCCGCGCCGAGCGCCGCCAACAGACCGGGCCCAGCCGCCAGCACGGCAACAAACGCGGCGAGACCGAGCGCGCCGGCGGTGAGGAAGAACCGGCGTTTCGACCAGGTCAGCCCGGCCTGCGAAATGCGCGCTGCCAGCGACAGCCGCTTGGCCTTCTTCTGTCGTTCTTCGATCTCGTTGAGCGTGCCCTGCACCTGTTCGCGGCGCGACCGCTGCGCCGCGCGCGTCGGCCGCGGCGCTATCGGCTCGGCCCGCGCGACGCTTGCCATGCGCCGTTCCGCGTGCCGTTCGCCGGAAAGCAACGGATAAACGAATACCCAGGCGACCCCGCCGATCGCCAGCGCCACCAGAGCGAATACGAGATACACGTTCATTTGACCGACTCTCGTGCCGTCAGCTCGGCCGCATCGAGCGCGGCCGCCAGCCGTTGCTCCTCGCCGTAATAGCGGGCGCGATCCCAGAATTTCGGATGACCGATGCCGGTCGACTTATGATGTCCGACGAGGCTGCCGTTGGCGTCTTCGCCGACGATCTCGAACAGGAACAGGTCCTGCGTGACAATGACGTCACCTTCCATTCCCACGACCTCAGTGATGTGCGTGATACGGCGGGAGCCGTCGCGCAGGCGCGAGCCGTGAACGATGACGTCGATCGAAGAGCAGATCATTTCGCGGATCGAACGGGACGGCAGCCCGTAACCGCCCATCATGATCATGGATTCGAGGCGCGACAGCGCCTCGCGCGGGCTGTTGGCGTGTACGGTGCCCATCGAGCCGTCGTGACCGGTATTCATCGCCTGCAGCAGATCGAACGCTTCCGGGCCGCGCACTTCGCCGACGATGATCCGTTCCGGTCGCATGCGCAGGCAGTTCCGCACCAGATCGCGCATCGTGACCTGACCCTCGCCTTCGAGGTTGGGCGGCCGTGTTTCCAGGCGCACCACGTGCGGTTGCTGCAGCTGCAGCTCGGCCGCGTCCTCGCAGGTGACGATGCGCTCGTCGTGATCGATGTAACGGGTCAGGCAGTTGAGTAGCGTCGTCTTGCCGGAACCGGTACTGCCGGAGACCAGCGTATTGATGCGGCAGCGGCCGATCACCTTGAGGATGTCGGCCCCTTCCGGCGAAATCGAACCGAACTTAACGAGCTGCTCGAGTGTGAGCTTGTCCTTTCTGAACTTGCGGATGGTGAGCACTGGCCCGTCGATCGCCAGCGGCGGCACGATGGCGTTGACGCGCGAGCCGTCGGGCAAACGGGCGTCGCAGATCGGCGAAGATTCATCGACGCGGCGGCCGACCTGACTGACGATGCGCTGGCAGATGTTGAGCAGTTGCTGGTTGTCGCGGAAGCGGATGGCGGTCTTCTGCAGCTTGCCGCCGACTTCGATGTAGACCGTGCCTGACCCGTTGACCATGATGTCGGCGATCTCGTCGCGCGCCAGCAGCGGTTCGAGCGGCCCGTAGCCGAGCACATCGTTGCAGATATCGTCGAGCAGATCCTCCTGCTCGGAGATCGACATCACGATGTTCTTGATGGCGATGATCTCGTTGACGATGTCGCGGATTTCTTCGCGCGCGGAATCGGCGTCGAGCTTGGCCAGCTGACCGAGGTCGATCGCCTCGATCAGGGCGCCGAAGATCGTGCCCTTGACTTCGTAGTAGGATTCCGAGCGGCGGGTATCGACTGCGGACGGGATTTGCGGCGGATTTTGCGGCGCCGCAGCCCGCGTCGGCGCCGGCGCCGCCAAGATCGGTGCCCCAAGACCGGCGGACGGGAACGGCGTGCGGCCGCCTTCCGACGCCGCGGCCTCGGCCGCAGGCAAGACGGCCGGCGGCGGCCCGGGGGGCGACGAAGCCGGCTGCCGATCGAGACCGGCCTCGGAACTACCGGGAGGGGGACGCTTGCCAAACACTAACGCAACTCCAACCGACGTTTCACTACAGTTACGACTTCCGTTGCAGCAGCTTCTCGATCAGCGGCGACAGCAGGCTCAAGCGTTGTTTCTTCGGCTCCGCACGGCCGGTCAATTTCTGCGCCAGCTGCCGAAACACCTCCGCGGTGCGATGGCTTGAGGAAATCTCGGCGATCATTTGTCCATTGTTGGCCGCCGCGCCAAACGTCTGCGGCTCGAACGGAATGACCGCGACCGGCTCGCCATCGAGCGCCTTGGCAAAATCGGCGGCTTTGATCTCGGGCCGCTTCGGTACACCGACCTGGTTGAGGCAGTAGAGCGGACGATGGTCGTTCGGCCGCGCCGCCTTGAGGAGGTCGTACAGATTTTTGGTATTGCGCAGGTTGGCGAGATCGGGCGCGGCGACGATCAGAATATCGTCGGCGCTCACGAGCGTCTGCTTGGTCCAACCCGTCCACTGATGTGGAACATCGAGCACGACGCACGGCACAGTCGCACGCAGCGAATCGAAGATCGCCTCGAAGGCGTCGGCACCGAAATCGTAAACCTGATCCAGCGTCGCCGGGGCCGCCAGCAGGCTCAGGTGATCCGTGCACTTCGAGAGCAGCCGATCGACGAAGGCGTTATCGATGCGTTCGGGCGAAAACACCGCTTCGGCAATGCCCTGTGGCGGATCCTGGTTGAAATCGAGGCCCGCGGTGCCGAATGCGAGGTCGAGATCGGTCACCACCGCGTCGAGCATGAGGTCCCGGGCGATGGAGAAGGCGATATTGTGGGCGACGGTGGAGGCGCCGACGCCGCCCTTGGCCCCGACCACGGCAATGATCCGGCCGACCGGCTTGGCATCGGGCGCCGAAAACAGGCCGCACACTGCGCGCACCACCTGCAGTGCGCCGACCGGCGAGATCAGGTAATCGCTCACCCCGCGCCGCACCAGTTCGCGATAGAGCGCGACATCATTCGTCCGCCCGATGATGACCACCCGCGTGGCGGCGTCGCAAACCTGGGCGAGGCGATCGAGGCCGGCGAGGATCTGTTCGCCGCCGCTTTCGGATTCGAGGATAATGACGTTCGGTGTCGGCGATGTCTGATACGCCTCGACCGCGGCGACCAGACCGCCCATCTGGATGCGCAGATGCGCCTTGGCCATCCGCCGATCCTCGCCGGCCGCCTGGATGGCGGCGGCGGTTTCCACGGTCTCGCAAAAAGCCTGCACCGAGACGCGCGGCGCCGGCGCGATGCGCTCGTCGCGTCCGGCAACGTCGGCGGCGGTGCTTTCCGGTAAAACGGCTTGGTTGACTTGTCGCATCATGGTGAGAGCATCATTGGCCAACGCCGGTGGCGACCTTGGCGGTATCGTTTGACGGATATTGCGTCGCAGTGGGCTGGCCGCCCTCGTACGCGCCCATGACGGCGGTTCGTCGCGTAGCATCAACAGGCGTCCCGCCGCGCGGCTGCACCAGGTCGGCCGGGTTATCGACCATGGCGGCAAGGTTGCGTTGGCTGGCGCAGCCAAAGTTCCACGGCGGCTGGTTCTCAAAATGGTCACGGTTGAAGCTCGGACCGATATCCTGCGGCCACAGCCCGCAGGGTCCGGCGCGGGCGGTCAACTTTGGATAGGTAAGGTGGATGGTCGCTAGATTACGGCCCGGCGGGTGATAATGGCGCACGACGATACCGTTTGGCGGCACGCCGCTCGCCGTCAGCATCGAGCGAATTGCGGGCATCACCTCCGCTGCCGCACGTTCGTTGCCGGTGCCCACCGGCAGATCGACCACGACTCCGCCGGTAGCCTCGCGCTTCCAGGTTTGGGCGAAGGCCAGCACTTCGGCGCGTTGCATCGGACTGAGCGCGCCGCGATTGGAGCCGACGAAGACTTCGAGCGAGTGGTCGGCTTCGCTGATCGTGATCGGATGCCGCAGCCGGTAATCGGTGGGAACGTCGGGGACGGCCGCGACCTGCGGCTGGGTGGTGTTGCAGCCGCAGATCACCAGCGCGCAGCCGGCGACGATGACGGCACGAGTTGCCAGTCCCGCGACGCTGCGGCTCTCGGCGATCATTGCTCGGACAATTTGCATTGTCGTCTCCTTGCGCGCCAGCTCAATCGAGGATGAACCCGTATTTGCCGCGGTAATTGTCCGGCGGATCGGGGAGGCCGCCGACTCCGTAGATGCGATTAAGCCGACCAAGCAGCACGCTCGCCGGATCGCTCGGGTCGGCGAAGCCGTCGTCGGGCCGCGACAGGTCCTTCTGCGCGACCGCGCGCACGATGTACGGTGTCACCAAAACCACAAGCTCGGTCTGGTTATTGAGGTAGTCGGTGCTCTTGAACAGCGCGCCGAGAACAGGCACCTCCATCAGTCCGGGGAGACCGCTGATGGTCTGTCTGGTCTGCTCCTGGAGCATGCCAGCAATGACAAGCGTGCCACCTGAGGAAATTTCGGCCGTCGTGTCCGCGCGCCGCACGGTCAGGCCGGGGACGGTGATCCCGCTCAGCGTGACGGAATTTTGGTTGTTAATTTCCGAGACCTCCGTTGCCACGTGTAGGCTGATGCGACCTTCCGACAACACCACAGGGGTGAAGTTCAAACCTACGCCGTAGGGCTGTTGGTTAATTGAGGGCGTGCAAGTCGTGCCGTTGCAGCTTAGGGCCGGCTCGGGAAAGCTGCCTCCCGCTAAGAAATGCGCAGATTCACCCGAGACCGCGGTGAGGGTCGGCTCGGCCAGTGTGCGGACCACGCCAACTTGCTCCATCGCCTGTAAGTTGGCCGTCAGCGACTTATATGAGCCGGTAAAACCGGCAGGGGAATTGGGGAGTTGCTGGCCGAGCGCTGTGGAGGGAATGTTCGGGGCCGTCATCCCATATTGATTAAAGGAATTTGCGGCGCCCAGCGCCCCATTTACCGGGAAGGGATTGGCGTTATTGAAATTGACCACTGACGTGCCGAGACTGACGCTGCCGTTGAGATTGACGCCCAGCTGCTTGAGCACTGTGCGGTCCATTTCCGCGACCGTCACTTTCAGCATGACTTGGTCGCGGCCGCGGACAATGATTAAATTGACGATTTTGCTTGAACTGATGCCATTCAGCGCAGCTTTCACCCCGCCGCCCGACGCCGGAGACCCGGATGCCGCGCAGGGGCTGCTGATGCTGATGCTGCTGCTGCCGCTGCTGCTGCTGCTTATGCTGCCGCTGTCGTTGTTGCCGAGGGCCGCACAAGGATCGACGAAATGCGCTGCGATGGCGTAGGCCTGCTGCGCGTCCAGCTGGCTCGCCGCGGTGCCACTGAGAATGATGCCGTCGCCGACGCTTTCAACATTGACTTGGGCACCCGGGACGTACTTCCGGATTGCCTCCTCGATGATGCTGATGCCGCGGGAGGGCGTCTTAATCGGGCCGACGACCGTGATCTCGAAGCCGGCCATCTGCTTCCCCTCGGCATCGAAAAAGACGATGTTGGTCTCTCCGGCGGCATTGGCGATGATATAGGCGCGGCGCGAGGAACGGATCACGGCGTTGGCGGTCGCGGGATTGGCCACCAGCACGTCCTTGATGTCGCGCGGGAAATCTAAGACGAGCGACTTGCCAATCTTGAGAAGTCTCGGAGCGGGTGTGCGCGTTGTCGCCGACGAGTGAGACGCCCGGAATTTGCGGCTCGGCCGCCAGCCTGCTCGCCCCGGCACTGGCGGCATTGTACGGGACGGTCCATGCCGCGACGATGAGGACCGCGACAGCCGCCGCACGGATCGACGTCCCTGTGATCATGAAAATTGCCCTCCGTGCCGGTCAGTGCGGTGTCGACTGTGTGCTCACGCCGTAGCGCACCGTGTTGACGCTGACCCTGTTGTCGTCCTCGGCGCTTTCGGGAGTCGGCGATTGCGAATCGAGGATGCTGCGCAGGACCAGTGAAAGCGTGCCGATCTGGCGCGACCGCGCCAGCGTCTCGGCCTGCTGCGGATCGAGCTCGATGGTCGCGGTCTTGCCGACTGCGACTTTCTTGCCGTCTTTCTCCTCGACCGCCTGGTCAACCGCGAGCACCCGTACGTTTCTCAGAATTGTTTCGCTGACTAATTTCTCGACCCCGCTGATCTTTTCCGCCGCTTTGTCGTGGTGCGTCAGCAGCACATCGACGTGATCGTTCGGCAGGATGAACCCGCCGGCGTCGGTGTCAGGTGATATGTCCAGCGATATGGCGCGCATGCCGCGGGGCAGGATGGCGGCCATGTAGCCGCTGCCCTTGGCGGCAACGACCTTGGGGTCGCGAATCGGCTCACCGGCAGCAATGGATGAGCGCACGATGGCGCCGACAAAGTCTTTGATGGCGCTCGGCCGGTCGGCCTTTTTGATGAAGATCGGATTGGCCGACGCGGCGGGCCAAGTCTGCCAGCCGATGTCGCCCGAGCCGACGATCTGGCCGGTAACGAGATCGGTCTTGGCGACCAGCACGTCGACCGTCGCGATCGGCGGCGGCGGCGCCGCCGCCTTGGGCGCCTCGGGCTTGCGAATGCCGTTCGCCAGCATGGCGGCAACGCCGCCGGCGGCGAGGGCGACACCGAGTACGATCAGGCGTGCGGCTTTCATTACGCTTCACGTTCCAAGTGGCGCGACGGCGGGAACGACCGTCAACTCCGGATTTGACCAGCTAAACGTCAAGGCATGGTTAATGAGGAGTATCCAAATCGCGTTAATCACGCGTTACACCGCGCTTTTGGCGGCCGGACCCAACGCGCATCCCATCCAATCGAACCGGCGCCCGGCCTGGGTTTTGAGCCCAATTTTTTCCGAAGACCGGCATTCGCCCCGGAGCCCGGGGCAGGCTTTCGGATCAGACGCTAAAGGCCGATGGCCGCCATCCACTCGGTCTGCGGATAGACCAGCAGTGCCGCTGCCGCGAGCGCCACGCCGTAGGGCACGCCGCCACCGTGGCGGTGCAGCCGCTCGGCCCACTCCCGGCCGACGAACACCTTCGGCAGCGGCAGGGCGCGAAATTGGATCAGCGCCAAGGTGAGCGCGACGCCGAGCAACGACGCATAAAGCAGATAATCGGCAAGGTGAGCGAACCCCAGCCACAGCACCGTCGCCGCCGCGAGCTTGGCGTCGCCGCCGCCGATCCAGCCGCGGCTGAAGAAAACAAAAACGACGGCAAGGACGACCGCGGCGGCGGCGGCATGCGACAACGCGTCGGCGGCGCTCATCCCGGTCATGGCGGCGAGCAGGGCAAAGCCGCCGACCAGAATCAACGAGACGCGGTTGGCGATCGTCATCGTGAACAGATCGCTCGAGGCGGCGAACGCCATCACCGCCGGGAACAACGTCAACTTGATCGCTTCCGTCAGCATGAGCATGGCAATGCGCCAGAGCCTGATTTCCTTGGGCGCAGCTTTACCCCGCCGTAGGTTGAGAGTGGGTTAGCGTCGGCGCCGAAATGGCGCCGCAAAGCGAAAGGGCCCCGGCGCCGGCCGGAGCCCTTTCGTAACCTGCGCAAAACGCCGCTTAGTTCAACTGGCTGGAGACGCTAGCGAACGTCGTGTTCAGCTTGGTGCCGAGGCCGTTCACCACGGCGATGATGGCAACCGAGATGCCGGCGGCGATCAGACCATACTCGATGGCCGTCGCGCCCGACTCGTCCTTCATGAAACGCGCAACAAGGGTCTTCATTAGTTGGCTCCTTAGGTCCACACGTGGCTGTCTGAGCTCGACCCAAAGCCGGTTTTCCGGGCCATCTGGATCGGGCCTGACGCTAGCAACGAGAGATTTCGGCAGAGTTAAATCGATCGGCGAAACCTGCGATTAAGCGGCCGTTCGATGATGTAGTTAACATCGTGTTTCCGAGCGGCGAACAACCCGACGGAAGCTATACGATCAGCCGCGGCAATACCGTCGCCACGAACGCCATCACTGCGACCATGGCGACGACGACCAGCGCCGCGCGGCGCCGCACGACCGCCTCCATCATGAACGAAGCGAGGAAGTGCACGGGATCGCGCGGGATGAGAAACGGCGTCTGCGCCCGGTAGGCGGCGAAATCTGGCAACACGCGCGCCAACACGTCTTCTTCCCATCGCGCCCGCGCCACTTGCAGCACGATCGTCAGCAGCAGCAGCCCGACCGCCAGCAGCGAGCGATATTGCAGGGCGACAGCGGCCGTGGCCAGCATTTCGAACAAATAGAGCGGGTGCCGCACCTGGCCATAGGGACCTTGCTGCACCAGCCGCCTCGCCTCCGGCATCACGCTCAGCGAACGGCCGAGAAAACTGACGGTAACCAACGCCATCACGTTGGCGAGCACGCTGAGCACGACGGCGATCAGATTGAAAGTGAGATTCGGCGGCGCCCGATCGAGCAGCATGTACATCAGCGGCACATTAAGGGCGATCAGGGCAGCGACGCGTGGCAGGATCTCTTCGGATTTGGCGATCGGCCGCAGCCGGAACAGCGGCTGGATCGAGAGCAGGATGACGAACATCCACTGCGAGATGCGGGCCAGCATGGCGGCATAGGTGCCGGCGTCGAACTGCTGGAACGCGACCGGGTCGTGGGCGACCTGCTGACAGAATTGGAGAACGTCGCGGCACAATAAGAACAAGCAATAGAGCATGATCGGACAGCGCATCGCCCAGTCGTAGACGACGCTCTGATCCAGCCTGCGGCGGAGATCGCCGAACGGCATGGCAAGGGACTTGATGGCCGACATTGGACGCGACACTCCATCTCTAACGGAGAAAGAAATTCTCTAACGGAGAAAGAAATTCCGGTTTCGCTGCCGGGCCCGGATCGAGCAAGTCCGATCGGGCAAATATCGTGTCTCGATTGGCAAAATGGCATTAAGTTCCAGCTAATGACGTCGATTCGTGCGCGGCACTTGCGGTCGTCGTTAAGCAAGCGTCACCACGCGCTGATGGCGGCCGGCATTCGGATTTGCACTTCTTTCACCATTTTGCCGTCAATTGGGTTCCTCGAAGTGCGGCTCTCTTCGGTGGTGTAGTCCGCGTAGCGTTTCGGAGAGTCTCGATGACGGCGTCGTGGGCGCGAGGCGGGGCTATTCCAAGCCCGCTGCATTGGCTGGCCGCAATCCCCTTCCTCATCGCGCTCATGGCGCCGGCGGCCGCGGCCGAACCGATCGTCGTACATCTCGATCAGGCCACGATCATCGGTCTTCCGGCTCGAGCGAAGACGATCGTGATCGGCAATCCGCTTATTGCCGACATCTCGCTTGTGCACAGCAAGGATCAGGACCTCGCCGTCGTCACGGGCAAGGGGTATGGCGCGACCAATGTCATCGCCATGGACGGCAGTGGGGTCGAATTGCTGAAGGAGACGATCGAGGTGACGGGACCGAGCGACAAGACCATCGTGGTCTATCGCGGCCCAACGCGGCAGACCTATAGCTGCACGCCGGACTGTTCGCCGCGGATCACGCTGGGCGACACCGGCAAGAATGATTTCGATCAGCCAACGCAGCTTTACAACGACTTCTTTGCCAGCACGCTTAAACAGGCCAGCGACCGCAACACTCAGGCCGCGGCCGCCGGACATTGAGGCCGCGCCGGCGCATCGCGCGTCACGGAATTGGCAGCGCCGTCGTCGACTTGATCTTCTCCATGGCGAAGCGCGAGGTCACGTTGGCCAACGGCACCGCCGCGATCAACCGCTTGTAGAAGCCGTCGTAGCCGGCAATGTCCGGCACCACGACGCGCAGCATATAATCGACGTCGCCGGCCATGCGATAAAACTCCATGACTTCCGGCATGGCGCCCACCACCTTGGCAAAGCGATCGAGCCAGTCCTGCGAGTGGTCGCCGGTCTCGATCGAGACGAAGACCGTGACGCCGAGCCCGACGCGGTCCTGATCGACCAGCGCCACGCGCTTTTGAATGACGCCGTCGGCTTCCAGGCGTTGAATGCGTTTCCAGCAGGGCGTCGAGGACAGCCCGACGCGCGAGCCGATCTCGGCGACCGACACCGAGGCGTCGTTCTGCAGGACGGCAAGTATTTTGCGGTCGATGGCATCCATGCGGCGAAACCTTTAAATCCCAAGCGCAGCGCGGTCGGGAGTAATATTTTTCAATTTATCTAGCTTGGCGTATCTATAATAGAATAATATTCCAAGCAAGCCACATTGTTCGCCGTCACCGTGAGGACGAGCCAACGGGTCCGGCCCGAAGTAGCCGCCTCAGGATGACGAGACATTTCGCGCCATCGCGGGCGCGACGTGCTCCGCCAAGAACGCGTCGATCTCTGCCCGCCGCGGCGCCCCAGCGGAACCGCCGATGCGAGTGCACTTGATGCCGGCGACCGCCGCGCCGAAGCGCAACGCGTCGACTTCGCTTCGTCCTTCGGCCAGCGCCAGCGCGAAGCCGCCGTGCAGGGCGTCGCCGGCGCCGAGCGTATCTACGGCGCGGACGGCGAACACCGGCACGCGGCGCAGCGCACCGGCCGCGAGGAACAGGATGTCATCCGGCCCGTTGCTCACCGCCAGGAAGGCATCGGTCTGCTGCGCGATTACCTTGAGCCCTTCAGCCAGATCGCTGCGGCCGGTCGTTGCCCGCAGGCACTCCGCGGAAAAGACGATATGCGAGGCGCGGCGAAACAGCACATCGCCGACAACGGTCGCTTTGTCGGCGTCGAGCACGACGCGCAACTTGCGGCGCCGCGCCGCCTCGCAGATCGGCCGTACGAACTGCGGATATCGGTTGTCGGCGAGCACGAGGTCGGCGGCGGCGACGACGCCGTCCGGATCGGCCGGCGCAACCGCGGCGATGCGCTGGTCGCGGTAGGTCACGATGGTGCGGTCGCCGCTTGCGTCGATGAAGATCGCCGACAGCCCGGTGGCCAACCCGTCGATGCGCTGACAGGCGCTGCAGTCGACGTCTTCGCGCGCCAGCGTCGCCAGCAGGAAGTCGCCGTTGCCGTCGGTGCCGGCGGGTCCGCCGAGCGGGCCGGCGAGCGCCGCGCGGCCGCCGAGCCGCGCCACGGCGACGGCCGCGTTCGCCGCGCAGCCGCCGCTGACGATGAAGAAGTCCCTGGCCTCGACCTTGCTGTCCGGCTGCGGGACCTGCTCGACGCGAAAAACCTTGTCGAGCACGATGATGCCGGCGCACAGGACGAGCGGCGCACGCGAGATTTCAGCCGCAGGCATTTTCATCCCAATACATCTTCAGCCCACGACGTCTTTACGCCAAGACATCGCCGCCATTCTCGACAAAGGCGCGGATGATGTGATGGGCGATGGCGATCGGCGGCGGCGCAGTCAGGCCGTGCGGATGCTTTCGCGTCACCATCAGCTTGAGCTCGTCGCGATCGAACCAGCGCGCTTCTTCGATCTCGCTGCGATCAATGACGATCTGGTCCGTCAACGTCTCGGCATGGCAGCCGATCATCAGCGAAGACGGAAACGGCCACGGCTGCGAGGCAAAATATCTGACCCGCGCGCAGGTGAGGCCGACTTCCTCCTGCACCTCGCGGCGCACCGCCTCCTCGATCGTTTCGCCGGGTTCGGCGAAGCCGGCGAGGCACGACCACATGGTTTGCGGGAAGCGCGGCGAGCGGCCGAGCACGCAGCGCTCGCCGGCGATCGCCAGCATGATGACGACCGGATCGGTGCGCGGGAAATGCTCGGCCTTGCAGGACGGGCAGTCGCGGCGCCAGCCGCTTTGCGCGAGCGCGGTCACCGCGCCGCAATTGGGGCAGAAGCGATGACGGGCATGCCAGCCGAGCACCGCCTTGGCTTCCGCCAGCGGCGGCACATGCTCGGCTGCGACGATCGCCTGTACGGCGATGGTGCGCAGATCGACGAGCTTGAGATCGTCGCGCGCCTTCAAGGGCTCGACCGTTGCCGGATCGAGCCCGGCGCCGAAGCGCGGCGCTTCGTCCATCAGCCCGAGAAACACGGTGTCGCGCGCGGCGCCGAGCGCGCCGGCCTCGGCCGGCGAAAACAGCGGGGCGAATTCATCGCCGTGCTTCTTGAGCACCGCAAGTTCGCCGACAATCACATAAAAGCGGGCGCGGACGTCCGTCGTCATCGCCGCCAGCGCCGCATCGTCGCCGCGATAGAAGGCGGCACGCTCGATGCGGCTTCCCGCATAGGCCTGGCGCGGCTCCAAGCCGAGATCGTGGCGGGCGAAGGCCAGGCGCTGCCTCACTCCGCCGCTTCGCGCGGCGGCAACGGATGGTGCGACATTGGCGGCACGGCGGCGATACGGAACGTCATACGCGATGCTCCCAGTCGCAATGAATGCGCGCCGATAGAAGCCGCGCCGGCCAGCGAGGTCAAGGTGCGCGCGGCGCAGCGGGGTCCGCTTCATCCCGCCTAGCGAAGCGGGCGGATGCGCCAGCAGTTACCCCTGCCGCCCGCCGGGCCCGGCGAGGATCAGCGCCCAGAACACCTTGTACTTCGAGGCCGGCGCATAGACCGCCGCGATGCCCAGCCGCGTGACGCCGGGATTGAGCATGTTGGCGCGATGCGGCGGCGAATCGCGCCAGCCGGAAAACGCTTCGGCCAGTGTGTGATAGCCGGCGGAAATGTTCTCGACCGCGACGCTGCCGCGGAACGGCGAATTGCGGATGCGGTCCTGGAACGGCCGGCCGATATCGTGCGCCATCTTGTCGTGCGCCGCCATGGTGCGCGCCTGCTCGGCGGCAAGCCGCATCAGTTCGGGATCGACGGTGACTGGCGGCAGGCCGTTGTTGCTGCGATAGCCTGAGATCATCGAGGCCGCCGCAGCGGCATCGACCGCCGCGTCCGAATGCGCCAGGTCTTGATAGAAGGTCGGCTCGGCCGGCAGCGGCGCGTTGTCGGCGCAGCCGCCGAGCGCCGCGACGCTCATCGCGACCGCACCCAGCACCAGCACGGCAGATGGCCGGATCATTAAGAGTCCCCCAAGAGTACGAGAAGGAGTCGAGAAGCCAGTGCGAGAGGTCCCAGGCTTACGGGAGAACCGGTTGATAAGTTGCCTATGGTCGGACGGCAAGGCGACCGCCGCGGCACTTCGAATCGGCCGGGTTGCAGATCCGCCGTTTTTGCGGTGCAGCGCATGATTAAGACGCATGGATTGTATGCTCGGCCGGCTCTACTGCCGCGCCCTCTTGCGCGTATATTGCGGCGCAACAAGAAGAAAAATCACGGGAAATGCCTTGGATGTCTTGAATTGGAGATGACACCATGGCCTACGCCCGCGCCGCAGTAGCTCCGCGAGGATTTCTTGCCACCCCCCGCAAGCCCAGAGAGGGGCGCAGTTTGTGGCGCCGGCTGGGCGATTTGCTGGAGGCGTCGCGCCAGCGCGCCATCGATCGGGAGATTGCGGTCTACCTGAGCGGCAGAGGCGGGAGATTGACCGACGACGCCGAGCGAGACATTGAGCGCATCATGTATTCGCCATCACGCTGGTGAAGCGATCACGGCGATCAAGAGTTTCGGGGTTCTGGTGAAACAATAATAATAACGTCGATTAATAAGGTCGCTCTGACACTTTGCGGACAACGCGCGAGCACGGTCGCGCCCTCACTCGGTCTCGCGCCTTCAGCGTTCGACCACCCTTTCGCGGGCGCGGCGTTCGCTTGCTTTCTCCGCTGCTGCGGCCGATATAGGCGGCGGGAGGTTGGCGGTGGACGAGCCACTCGCCAACCGGGTCAGATCCGGAAGGAAGCAGCCCTAACGAGCGCGGTTCGGGTCGCTCGTCAGCCTCCCACCCTCTCATATCGATGTAGCCCGCGTTGAGCGCAGCGAAATGCGGGGACAACTCACCCGCTCACAGACTGATCCCGGATTTCGCTCCGCTCAATCCGGCCCATGGTTGGTACAATCGCACCCATGAACAACGCCACCGCACCCACCGCATCGTACCGCGTGCTGGCGCGCAAATACCGGCCGTCGACCTTCGCCGACCTGATCGGCCAGGACGCCATGGTGCGCACGATCTCGAACGGCTTCGAGGCTGGCCGCATTCCGCAGGCCTGGGTGCTCACCGGCGTGCGCGGCGTCGGCAAGACGACGACGGCGCGGATTCTCGCCCGCGCGCTCAATTACGAGCTGCCGGACGGATCGGTCACCGGCCCGACCATCGCCATGCCGGTGCTCGGCGTCCATTGCCAAGCGATCATGGAAAGCCGGCATCTCGACGTGATCGAGATGGACGCCGCCTCGCACAACAGCGTCGAGGACGTCCGCGCCATCAACGAGGCGATCCGCTACGCGCCGGTCTCGGCCCGCTATAAGGTCTATATCCTCGACGAAGTGCACATGTTGTCCGGTGCCGCCTTCAACGCGCTCCTCAAGACGCTGGAAGAGCCGCCGCCGCACGCCAAGTTCGTGTTCGCCACCACGGAAATCCGCAAAGTCCCGATCACGGTGCTGTCGCGCTGCCAGCGCTTCGATCTGCGCCGGGTCGACGCGGCGCTGCTGGTCAAACATCTGCATGGCATCGCCGAGAAGGAAACCATCACCGCCGAGCCGGAAGCATTGGCGCTGATCGCGCGCGCCGCGGAAGGCTCGGTGCGCGACGCGCTGTCGCTGTTCGATCAGGCGATTGCACACGCTGCCGGACCGGTGCGCGCCGAGGACGTGCGGCAGATGCTCGGGCTTGCCGATCGCAGCAAGATCATCGATCTGTTCGAGGCGCTCATGCGCGCCGATCTCGCCGGCGCCTTGCAGGAAGTGCGCGAGCAATACGACACCGGCGCCGATCCGGCGATGGTGCTCGGCGATCTCGCCGAGTTCACGCATTTCGTCACACGGGTCAAAGTGGTGCCGGCCCTGGCCGATGACGTATCGCTCACCGAAACCGAACGGACACGCGGCCGCGCTTTTGCCGCCAAACTCTCGATGCGCGTTTTGGCGCGCACCTGGCAGATGCTGCTCAAGGGCATCGAGGAGGTCGCCGCGGCCGGACGGCCGCTCGCCGCCGCCGAGATGGTCTTAGTCCGCATCGCCTACGCCGCCGATCTGCCGACGCCTGACGAGGTGATCCGCTCGCTCGGCGAAGGAACACGCGGCAATGGCGCCGGCGCTGCCGCACCGTCGTCGGGCGGCCAATCATCGCCGCGGCCGGACATGCGTTCCGAGGCGCCGCGCGCGGAAATTCCGCGCGGCTCAGCGCGCGCCGCGCTCGCGGCAGCCGCGCCGGCCAAAATGCCGGCGCATGAACCGGCTGTCGAGAGCGCCGCGTTGAGCACACCGGCGCGGGTGCTGAAAAGCTTCGAGGACCTGGTGGCGCTCGCCGCCGAAAAACGCGACCTCGCGATCAAGAGGGCGCTGGAGCGCGACGTGCGGCTGTTGCGATTCGAGGACGGGCGGCTCGAGATCGGGCTTGAAGCGAGCGCACCAAAAGCGCTCACCGGGGAACTATCGAAAAAACTCAGCGACTGGACCGGCCGGCGCTGGATGGTCATCGTGTCCGCTGAGTCGGGTCAGCCCACGCTTTACGCGCAGGCGCAGACGCGTAAAGCCGAATTGAAAGACGGCGTGCGCGGCGATCCGCTGGTGCAGGCGGTGCTCCAACGCTTTCCGGGCGCCGAAATCGTCGACGTGCGCCAGCCGGCAAGCACGCCGGCCGCCGGCGCGGAAGAAGTCCCGGGTGTCGCCCAGAGCGACAGCGACATCGACGACGAAGCATAAGCAGGTGCCGAATGGCTGATTTTCTCAGCCTGATGAAACAGGCCGCCGAATTCAAATCGAAGATGGAGGCGATGCAGGCCGAACTCGACCGTATTGAGGTCGACGGCGCGGCCGGCGGCGGCCTGCTCACCATCAAGCTTTCCGGCAAAGGCGAGGTCAGGTCCGTGCATGTCGACGAATCGCTGATCAAGCCGGACCAGAAGGAAATCCTGCAGGACCTTTTCGTCGCCGCACATGCCGACGCCCGCCGCAAGCTCGAAACGTTGCTGGCCGAACGCATGCAGGCGCTCACCGGCGGATTGCCGCTGCCGCCCGGCTTGAAGTTATTTTAAGCAATGCCCGCGATTGCCGCCGGTCCCGAAATCGAACGCCTGATCCAATTGCTCGCGCGCCTGCCCGGCTTGGGGCCGCGCTCGGCGCGCCGCGCGGCGTTGTTCCTGATCAAGAAGCGCGAACTCCTGATGGCGCCGCTAGCCGCCGCCTTGCAAACTGCGATCGACAAGATCGAGGTGTGCAAGATTTGCGGCAACATCGACACGCAGAATCCCTGCACGGTCTGCACCGACACGCGGCGCGATCCTTCCGCCATCGTGGTCGTGGCCGATGTCGCCGACCTGTGGGCGCTCGAGCGCGCGCACGCCATCAACGCGCGCTATCACGTACTCGGCGGCACGCTCTCCCCGCTCGACGGCGTCGGGCCGGATGATCTCGCGATCGGCGCGCTGATCAAGCGTGCGCACGATCCCGCGGTCAGCGAAATCATCCTCGCGCTCAACGCCACGGTCGACGGCCAGAGTACCGCGCACTACGTCACCGACCTGCTGCGCGACGCCAAGGTCAAGGTGACCCGGCTGGCGCATGGGGTGCCGGTCGGGGGCGAACTCGACTACCTCGACGAAGGCACGCTGGCGGCGGCGATCCGCAGCCGGACACCGTTTTAGGCCCTCGCCGAGGCAGGGTTGCCCGCAAATTAGCCAATCTGCGCCCGCTGCGCGGGCATCATTGGCTATCCGGACGCGGCTCCGAGAGGGACCGCAACGCTTTGATATTCAAGTAAATCGCGCCCTGGCCCGACTTGGCCCGCAGCTTGCATAACCCTCTGCGCGATCTCGATCTCACAACTCGTGTTGAATGAGATTGCTTGGAGCCCCGGCGATCCCGGCACCGGGGCTCCATTTATTTTCAGCCCGTCATGCGCGGCCATGACGGTCCCGCCTAAACCCCATTGCTTTCCTCTCACCCTTCGCACATGGAAGCGGCGACACGGCCTAGAGCGCAATCGCTTCAGGTTAAATCGATTGCGCTCTAGATTCCTTGGTAGAGCATGATCTTTTCGGAAAACCGGCTTCCACTTTTCCGGATCATGCTTCAAGGTCCGAAATGATGTGTGAACTCTCCGCATGAGCGACGACATCCCCTACAACAAGAGCTTCGATCTCGTGCCCGGCCGCCCGGAAGAGATCGCGCCGAACGTGCGGGCGGTCGTCGCCAACAATCCCGGTCCATTCACCTTCACAGGCACGGTCAGCTACATCATCGGCCGCGGCAAGGTCGCGATCCTTGATCCCGGCCCCGACGATGACGCCCATGTCGCGGCGTTGCTCGATGCCGTGCGCGGCGAGACGGTGACCGACATCTTCGTCACCCATACCCATCGCGACCATTCTCCGGCGGTGCCCAAGATCAAGGCCGCGACGGGCGCCACGGTGTACGCCGAGGGACCGCACCGTCCGGCGCGCCCGCTCCATATCGGCGAAGCGCAGCGGCTCGACGCCAGCGCCGACTTGGATTTCCGTCCCGACATCGCGCTCGCCGACCGCGAGGTCGTGTCCGGTCCCGGCTGGACCATCGAAGCGCTGACGACGCCGGGCCACACTGCGAACCACGTGGCCTTTGTGTTCAAGGAGTCCGATCTCATCTTCTCCGGCGACCATGTGATGGCGTGGTCGACCTCGATCGTGGCGCCGCCCGACGGCGCCATGAGCGATTACATGGCCTCGCTGGAAAAGCTCGCGCGGCGTAGCGAGCCGGTCTATCTGCCAGGCCACGGCGGTCTGGTGCGCGAGGCGCCGCGCTTCGTCGCGAGCTACATCCGGCATCGGCAGGGGCGCGAGGCGTCGATCCTGCGCCGGCTCGCCAAGGGCGCGGCCGATATCCCGACGCTGGTCAGGGCGATCTATATCGGCATCGACCCGCAACTCACCAGCGCTGCTGGGCTATCGGTGCTGGCGCACCTCGAGGACCTGGTCGCGCACGGGCTCGTCACCACCGAGGGGATGCCGTCGATCAGCGGCACTTACCGTCTCGCCGAACTGCCCTTGCCGGCGGCCTGAGCGGGTTTCGGCGCCGGCTGCTTTTTCTCCGGCCCCGGCCTCGACAGAACGTCGTCAACGTCGTCGATCAGCGCGCGCACGCGCGCGGCATTGGCGCCGAGGTCGTGGCGGCCGTAGCGCGACGCGGAGCGCACGTCGATGCGGGCGCCGTCCTGGGTCGCGCGCACGCGCACCACCACGTCGTCGCGGAAGCCGAGAATCGGCGTGCGGGCAATGGCCTCGATGCGTCCCTCGCGCGGCGCGGTGCCCTGCGGCGGCCGCGCATCGACGATGTGCCACCTGCGCTTGGTGACGACCTTGAGCACGGCATCGTAGGCTTCCTGCGGCGACGAATTGGTGAGATCTGGCTCGATATCCGAATAGGCAGCGCGCTGCTGCTCGGCCGTGTACAAACCGGCATAGGTGACGGGATTGGCGTCGCGCGGTCGCAACCGCGCGATCGCCTCGAAACGCGGCGGGTCGATCGGATCGGTGGTGACGTCGTAGATCGCCGGCAGCCGGTACGCCTTGATGCCGAGATAGACCGGATAAGCAATGAGCGCGGCGCCGACGAACAGCGCCGTAACGGCCTCGCGGACCCCGCCGATCCCGTCCTTCCAGATGGCGACCCCGGCGGCGAAGGCGAGCAAGATCGCGACCATGGCAAGCACCAAGGCGCCGGCCAGCGTCGACAGCGCCGGCACGATGTCGAGCGCGCCCGAACGCACGATGATGATGGCAATCAGCGTCGCGGCGAGCGAAAACAGCGCCGTGCGCCGCGCCCAGATCGCGAGCCGGGACATCGGCTGTTCGGAGATGCGGCGTCGCACCATCGCTCTGTTTCGCTCTTGCCGCGTAATTGGCTTTGCCGGCGGCCTGGCAGGGATAATTGGCTTCGCCGGTAGCAGGCAATACTGGATAAATGTAAGGCAAAACCTCACGGTGGCACAGCCGCGGTGGGCGGCCACAATCCGCTGCGCGGTTTCTCCTGGATTAGCTGCTGCGGCAGCCCGACCTTGAGCGGTCTAACATCATCAGGCTCTAATGCACGCGGGCCGCTTGCCCCGGCGCGCGCGAGCGCCGGCTTCGGCGATCAAGGAAGGAACTCCGGTGAGCAAGCCAAGTGTTTTCTCCGGCCTTAAGGTGCTCGATGCGGCGAGCTTCATAGCCGCTCCCGCCGCAGCCACCATCATGGCCAATTTCGGTGCCGACGTGATCAAGATCGAGCCTCCCGGCGAGGGCGATGCCTACCGCAATGTTTCTTTCCTGCCCGGCATGCCGATCGCCGACACCGACTACTGTTGGACGGTCGACGATCGCAACAAGCGCAGCCTGGCACTCGATCTCAAACGTCCGGAGGCGCGCAAGATCGTCCACGATCTCGTCGTCGACGCTGATGTGTTCATCACCAACTATCCACCGGCGGTCCGGCATCGCCTCGGTATCGCATTCAGCCAGCTGTCGCATATCAACGAGCGACTGATCTACGCGTCACTGACCGCGTATGGCGAGCACGGCGCCGAGGCGAACAAGCCGGGGTTTGACGCCACGGCATGGTGGGCGCGCTCAGGTCTGATGGACCAAGTGCGGCCCGACGCGCGAAGCCTGCCGGCGCGATCGATCCCAGGCTTGGGCGATCATCCGACGGCGCTGGCGCTCTACGGCGCGATCGTCACCGCGCTGTTTCATCGCGAGCGCACCGGCAAAGGAACCCATGTCGGCAGTTCGCTCATGGCGAGCGGTGTCTGGGCAAGCGCCTGCTTCGTCCAGGCGGGTTTCGACGGCGCTCGCTTCATTCCCCGGCCGCCGCGCACCGAAGCCCTCAATGCGCTCTCGAACCACTACCGTTGCGGCGACGATCGGTGGCTCATTCTCGCCATCAGCGTCGCGCAGGACGTAAAGCTGTGGCCGCGTTTTGCCGAGACCATCGGGCGACCGGACCTCGCCCACGACCCGCTCTTCGCCAACCGCCCGGCCAGGATCAAGAATGCCCGCGCCTTGGTTGCACTGCTGGACGAGATTTTTCTCCAGCGCAATGCCGAGGATTGGATGCGTCTTCTCGAGTCGAAGGGCTTCGTGGTGGCCTTGGTGGCCCAGCCAAGTGAAGCTCTCCACGACCGGCAAATGCTGGACAATGGCGTGATCGTGCCGTTGCAAGGCGGCGGCCATACCGTCAGCAGTCCGCTATGGATGGCTGGCATCGAAAAGGCGGTCGCAACGCCAGCCCCAAAGGTCGGCGAGCATGGCGAGGCCATTTTGCGAGAGCGGGGCATCACCGAGGAACAGATCGCCGAACTGCGTACTCAAGGTGTCATTGGCTGATCGTCCGTCGCCAGACGTGGACTCGCAGGCGGCCTCAAGAGAATTCCGACGCAGACGACGGTGCAGCCTTATCTCGATCGGCTCTTGCCACTCCCCGCCTTCCGCTTACCCCGCCTGATCCCCGCCATCGCTTCGAGCACGGCACAGACGGCGGCGGTGTCATCACCGGCATGGCCGGTCGACATTGCGGCGGCATAGACCGGCAGCGTTGCCGAGAACAATGGCGTCGGCGCGCCGAGCGCTTGCGCAAAACCGCCGATGACCTCCATATCCTTCTGCCAGACGGAAATCGTCATCGTCGGTTCGTCGTAACGGTCCTTCGCCATCATCGGCGCGCGCAGTTCGAACACGCGCGAAGTGCCGACACCGGCTTTGACCAATTCGTAGATGAGCTGCGGCGGCAGCCCGGCCTTGATGCCCAAAACCATCGCTTCCGCGCTCGCCACGTTGTGGATGGCGACCAAGAGATTGGCGACGTATTTCATCCGGCTGCCGTTGCCGAATGCGCCGAGATCGTGCACGGCGCGGCTGAACGCGGCGAACAGCGGGGTGAGCCGCTTGATCTCGGCGGCGCCGCCCGAGGCATAGACGACGATGTCCTTGACCTTGGCCTGCGCGCCGGTGCCGCTCACCGGGCAGTCGAGCAGGATGTGCCCGGCCGCCCGCAACGCCGCCTCCGCGGCTTCTTTGTCTTTAAGCGCGAACGTCGAAGCTTCAATCACCACGCGGCGCGGCGCGCCGGCGTTCACATAGCGGCGACCGTCGCGGCCAGCGCGGCGGGGCTGGGCAGGCTCACGATGATGGTCGGCGCCGCCCGCGCCAGCTCGCCGGTATCACCGGCGATCTCGACACCGGCGCACTTGAGGGCGCGGCGGCGCGCTGCGGCGATGTCGTAGCCGATGACGCGCCAGCCGGCGGCGGCGAGATGCTGCGCGAAGGCGCCGCCCATGATGCCGAGACCGACGACACCGACGGAGCCGCGCTTCTTCACGGCCATGGGATTCCTGTTGCGGGTGTCACAGCGAGCTTTCGAGAAAGCGCAAGAGCCGCGGCACCGCCAACGCGTTGTAGCTGTGCGGTTCGCTTTCGAACGGGTCGGTCGCCCAGAAATGCCCGGCGCCGGGAATGACGATGCGGCGGACGTAGAAGCCGGCTTGGCCAAGCGCCGTCAGGAAGGCGCCCGACTGGCTCGCCGGATCGACGATGTCGTCGTCGGTGCCGTGGATCAGCAGAAAGCGCACGCGGTTATGGTCCAGAGTCGCATAGCTGATCGGCGAGGCTTCGAAATAGACGCGCCGGTTCTGCATCGGCGAGGCACCGAGGAATTTTTCGACGGGGTTGTCGCGCGGATGTGTGATTTGTTCGCGGCTCCACTGCGCCAACATGTCAAAGACGCCGTAGAAGGCGACCACGGTCTTGACGTTGGCGGGAACGGTGGCGTTGGCGTCGTCGCGGTAGGCGGTCGTGTACTGATCGCCGGCAAGTGCCGTGAGCGCCGCAAGATGACCGCCGGAGGCGTCGCCGATCAGGCCGATGCGGTCAGGGTCGATGCCGAAGTCGGCGGCCTTGGCCCGCATGAACTGAACCGCCGCCTTGGCATCGTACACGGCGGCGGGATAGGCGCCGGCCTTGCCCACCCGATAGTCGATCGCAAACACCGCATAGCCGTTGCGGGCGAGGAACAGTCCCCAATACCAGAAGGCGCGGGTGCTGCCGCCTTGCCATCCGCCGCCGTGGATCGCCACCAGCACCGGCGCCTTGGCGCGGCCCTTGGGCAAATAGAGGTCACCGACAAGCTTGGTGCCATCGTGCTCGGCATAGACAATTGCGGGTTTGTTTGTGACTTCATATTCCGTCGCCGATGCCTGGCCGGCCGCCAGCAGTATCGCCAGCGCCGCCATCAAGCTCGCTATGGCAGGCATGTCGTGATCTCCGCCGCGGGCCCCCCGCCGAACCCGAAAGCACCGTAAGCGGTAGCAATTTTCCGGCTTGGTCGAAAGCCCAAGCTCTAGAGCTTACGCTTGCGGTTCACAGCGAGCCTTCGAGAAACTGCAGCACATCCGGCGCCGTCAGCGCGCAGTAACTGTGCGGCTGGTTCTCGAAGGGATCGGACACCCAGAAATGGCCGGCTCCTGGAATGAGCAGCTGGCGCGCAAAAAACCCTGCCCGCGTGAGGGCCGCAAGAAAAGCGCCCGACTGGCTCGATGGATCGACCAACGTGTCGCGGCTGCCGTGGATAAGCAGAAAGCGCGGCTTGTTGCGATCGGTGGTGGCATAGCTGATCGGCGATGCTTCGAGATACACCCGCCGGTTCTTGAGCGGTGAGACGCCGAGAAATTGTTCCGTGATGTTGGCCCGCGGTCGTGGGATCATGTCATGGTTCTGCTGCGCCAGCATTTCGCGCTTGCGCTGCCCCAGCACGTCATGATTCCACTGCGCCAGCATGTCGTAGATGCCGTAGAAGCCGATCACGGCCTTCACGTTGGCGGGTGTCGTGGCGTTGGCATCGTCGCGGTAGGCCGCGGTGTACCGATCGCCCGCGAGCGCAAGCAGCGCCGCAAGGTATCCTCCCGCGGAATCGCCGATCAGACCGATACGGTCCGGGTCGATGTCGAAGTCGGCAGCCTTCGCGCGCACGAACTGAACGGCCGCCCTCGCATCGTAAGCGGCGGCGGGATAGACCCCTGCTTTGCCCAGCCGGTATTCGACGGCAAAAAGCGCGTAGCCGTGGCGGGCAAGGAAGGACCCCCAGTACTTGTAAAACGTCCGGTCCCCGGCCTGCCACCCGCCGCCGTGCATCGCCACCAGCGCCGGCGCCTTGGCGCGGCCTTTGGGCAAATAGAGGTCACCGACAAGCTTGCTGCCATCGTGCTCGGCATAGACAATTGCGGATTTGTTTGTGACCTCGTATTCCGTCGCGGATGCCTGGCCGGTCGCCAGCAGTATCCCCAGCGCCGCCATCAAGCTCGCTATGGCAGGCATATCGTGATCTCCGCCGCAGGCCCCCGCCGAACCCGAAGCACCGTAAGCGGTAGCAATTTTCGGGCCTAGTGTCCCGATTCCGAAGTTCGCATCATTATGCGGCACCCTCGTTTGCGAACTTCGGAATCGAAGGACACTAGCAACGTATTGATCTAGTGTGGCTTTGGTTCAGAAGTCCGCATGACGAGTTCGCGGCAAAAATGATGCGGACTTCTGAACCGCCACACTAGTCGAAAGCCTGTGTTGAGAGCGCGCGCTACCACCAGGCGTGAAAATGATGCAGCGGTCCGCGGCCCGAACCGATCGCCAGCCGGTCCGCCGCCGCGATCGCGGCGCTGACATAGGCCTTGGCTTGCCGCGCCGCCTCGTCGAGCGAAAGCCCTTTGGCAAGTCCGGCGGCCAATGCGGAGGCCAGCGTGCAGCCGGTCCCGTGGGTGTTTTTGGTCGCGACGCGCGGCGCGGCCAGCCGCAGGCAGCTGTTGGCTTCGACCAGAAGATCGACGCTTTGCGGCCTGCCGCCATGGCCGCCCTTGATCAGCACGGCACCGGCGCCGAGCGCGAGCAGTTTTTCCGCTTGGCCGCGCATCTCGGCTTCGTCGTGCGCCGGTGGCGCGTCGAGCAGCGCCGCGGCTTCCGGCAGATTGGGCGTGATGACGCGCGCGCGCCGGAGCAGACGGCGCAAGGCGCCGAGCGCATCTTCGCGCAGCAATCGTTCGCCGGAGCTCGCGACCATCACCGGATCGAGCACGACATTGCGCGGGCGATAGCGATCGAGCGCGGCGGCGACGACCTCGATCGCCGACGCATTGGCCAGCATGCCGATCTTGACCGCACCGACATCGAGATCGTCGAACACGGCGCCGATCTGCGCGGCGACGACATCGGCGGGCACGTCGTGGATAGCGAAGACGCCCCTAGTGTTCTGCGCCGTGAGCGCGGTGATGACGCAGGCGCCATAGACCCCGAGCGCGGAAAAAGTCTTCAGATCCGCCTCGATGCCGGCGCCGCCGCTCGAGTCCGAACCGGCAATGGTCAGGGCGATGGGAACGCTCATGCTTCGAGTCTCCGGGTCACCTTCCCCTTGCCAGGAGAGGTCGTGTGGCCATCAGTCTATCGCATTACACATCGCGCAATCTCCAGCGGAACTCAGAATGAGCCTGCGCGTAAGCAGTCGCAATAACGCACGCGCCGCCGCAGCGTCGCGCCAACCGTTGTTGACTGGCGACAGAAAAAATGACGCCGCGACAAAAAATACTTGCATCGCGCGATCATTGCGCCTATGTGCCGACCGCCCAATTTCGCACGTGCCTGTGGCCGCGTGTCGGTTGGTGGGCATCCGGACAAGAGGCCGGACAGCCGCCCGGAGCAAACGCCGAGACTCACCGAAAGAGTTTTGGCCGCCTGAGCTCCGAACCACTTAACCGGCAGCCGGAGGCGAAACCGGCGCACCCCGCGCTCAACGGGGGACGCGGCTTAAAGCAACGACGGAGCGGGCTTCTCTGGTCTCGTCGGCCCTCCAAAGGTCGACACCGCAGAGGCTTGTTCATCCTTGCCGGCCGTGCGGAACGGGTCATCCCGCTCCAAGCCAAGGCAGCATCTCGGGTGTAGAGCCCACCGCCTTCGTCCGTGTCTCCACCGCGCGGCGAGGCGCCGATCTTCACCCGCTGACGCCGGGCGATCGTGATCGCCCGAATTTCAATCCGAGCCGCGAGGCTCATTGAACCTTGTGAGGAGAGCGCCATGACCACGCGCATCCGCGATTTCCTGCGCAACCGCCGGGAAAACCTCCGGGACGACGGGCCCTGCCTGGTCGTCGATCTCGATGTCGTCCGCGAAAATTACCTCGGCTTCGCCAAGGCGCTGCCCGACACGCGGGTGTTTTATGCCGTGAAGGCCAATCCGGCGCCGGAGGTGCTGTCGCTTCTGGCTGGGCTGGGGTCCTGCTTCGATGCTGCTTCGGTCCCCGAGATCGAAATGGTGCTCGCCGCCGGCGCGACCGCCGACCGCGTCTCCTATGGCAACACCATCAAGAAGGAGCGCGACATCGCCCGCGCTTATGCGCTTGGCGTCCGTCTGTTCGCGGTCGATTGCCAGGCCGAGGTCGCCAAGATCGCGCGCGCGGCACCGGCAAGCCGGGTGTTCTGCCGCATCCTTTCCGACTGCGCCGGCGCCGAGTGGCCGCTGTCGCGCAAGTTCGGCTGCGAGCCGGCCATGGCGGTCGACGTGCTGGAAGCGGCGCACCGGCTCGGTCTCGAGCCTTACGGCATCTCGTTCCACGTCGGCTCACAGCAGCGCAATCCGCATGCCTGGGACCGCGCGCTCGCCTCCGCCGCCGCGGTGTTCCGCGACTGCGGTGAGCGCGGCATGACGCTGTCGATGGTCAATCTGGGCGGCGGCTTCCCGACCAAGTACCTGAAGAACGTGCCGACGGTGAAGACCTACGGCGCGGCGATCTTCCGCGCGCTGCGCCGCCACTTCGGCAACCGCATCCCCGAGACCATCATCGAGCCGGGCCGCGGCATGGTCGGCAATGCCGGCGTGATCGAGACCGAGGTCGTGCTGGTCTCGAAGAAGAGCGAGAACGATGACGTGCGCTGGGTTTATCTCGACATCGGCAAATTCGGCGGTCTCGCCGAAACCATGGACGAATCGATCCGCTATCCGATCCGCACCCCGCGCGACCGCCGCGACGGCGAGGCCGGCCCCTGCGTGCTGGCCGGCCCGACCTGCGACTCGGCCGATGTCATGTACGAGAGAGAGCCCTATCTGCTGCCGGTTTCGCTGGAGATCGGCGACAAGCTGTTGATCGAAGGGACCGGCGCCTACACCGCGACCTACGCGGCCGTCGCCTTCAACGGCTTTGCGCCGCTGCAGACATTTCACATCTGAGCGCGGCGTGCGACATATAGTGTGGCGGGACGCGAACGGCTGAAGGAGCGATCATGCATGCGATGACCAAACCCGATTCCGCTCGGTCGCTGCATGCGCGCTTCGACGGCCCGGTGGTGATGATTGGCTTCGGCTCGATCGGCAAGGGCACGCTGCCGCTGATCGAGCGGCACATCGGCTTCGACCGCAAAAAATTCGTCGTGATCGCGCCGGACGACGCGGATCGCGGGCTGCTCGACGAGCGCGAGCTGCGCTTCATCCATAGGGCGATCACCAAGGAGAACTACCGCGACGTGCTCACCCCGCTCATCACCACGGGACCGGGCCGCGGCATGATCGTCAACCTCTCGGTCGAAACCTCCTCGGTCGATCTCATGGAGTTCGCCAAGGATATCGACGCCTTCTACATCGACACCGTGGTCGAGCCGTGGCCCGGGCTTTATACCGACCCGCATCTGTCGGTCTCGCAGCGCTCGAACTACGCGCTGCGTGAAGGCGTGCTGGCGTTGCGCCGCCGCCGGCCCGGCGGGGTCACCGCGGTGAGCTGCTGCGGCGCCAATCCGGGCATGGTGTCGTGGTTCGTCAAGCGGGCGCTGCTCGATGTCGCCGCCGAGATAGGCATCGCTTTCGACGAGCCGAAGACCCGCGCCGACTGGGCGCGGCTGATGCAGCGTGCCAGCGTCAAGGGAATCCATATCGCCGAGCGCGACACCCAGCGCGCGCGCGACCCCAAGCCGCGCAATATGTTCGTCAACACTTGGTCGGTCGAGGGGTTCTGTTCCGAAGGTCTGCAGCCATCGGAGCTCGGCTGGGGCACGCACGAGAAGGCGATGCCAAAGAACGGTCACCGCCACGATTTCGGCTGCGATGCCGCCATCTATCTGACGCAGCCGGGCGCCGGCACGCGCGTGCGCTCTTGGACGCCGACCGTCGAGGCGCAACACGCCTTCATGATCACCCACAACGAGTCGATCTCGATTGCCGATTATTTTACCCTAAGCGAGGACGGCAAGGTGCTGTATCGGCCGACTTGCCACTATGCCTATCACCCCTGCGACGACGCCGTGCTGTCGCTCGACGAAATGGCGGGCGCCGGCTGGCAGCAGCAGCCGGAGTGGAAGATCCTCGACGAGCGCGACATCGTCGACGGCATCGACGAACTCGGCGTCCTCCTCTACGGCCACGCCAGGAACGCCTACTGGTACGGTTCGCAGCTCTCCATCGAGGAGACGCGGCGGCTGGCGCCCTACCAGAACGCCACCGGCCTGCAGGTGACCTCGGCGGTGCTCGCCGGCATCGTCTGGATGCTGGAAAATCCCGATCGCGGCATCGTCGAAGCCGACGAGATGGATTTTCGCCGCTGTCTGGAAATCCAGCGGCCCTATCTCGGCCCGGTGATCGGCCGCTATACCGACTGGACGCCGCTCCAACACCGCGGCGAACTTTTTCCCGAAGACATCGATCGCGACGACCCCTGGCAGTTCTCAAACGTACTGGTGCAGTGTTGATCGGTTGCCGCGAGCAGTCGATTCCGTAATGGCCGCCACACATTATTGGCGAGCGACTGTCAACACGCCGTCATAATTCGACTGATCTGCATCAACGACGCGCCCATAGGATGGGGCGCATCTTGCCGCCGCCTTGGCTCTGGGGGTAGCGAGGATGAGTGAGATGCCGCGAAAGGTTTTCGTTATCGGTGCCGGCATTGCCGGACTGTGCACCGCCGTCTACGCGCGCAAATGCGGTTATGAGGTCGAGGTCGTCGAACAGCACGACGCCGTCGGCGGCTTGGCGACGAGCTGGCACCGGGGCGACTATACCTTCGAAACCTTGCCTGCATTGGCTGGTCGGCTCGAACCCCGACGGGGCGATGCATGCGCAATGGCGGGAGGTGTTCGATGTCGACAAGCTCACTTTCGTTTATCCGGAAGAGTTCGTTCGCCTGGAAACCGAACACGGCGAAACCTTGAGCATGTATTCGAACATCGACCGCCTGGAGGCGGAACTGTTGCAGCAAGCGCCGCAGGATGCTGCCGAGATCAGGCATTTTGCGGCGGCCTTGCGCCGCTTCGCCAAATTCCCAATGCCCGACCCGACCGAGCCATGGCCGCGCAAGGGGCTAGCGTTGTTGCGCGTGTTGCCGGATCTGCCGCTGCTGCGCACCTGGTCGAAGCTCAGCGTTGGCGAATATGGCAAGCGCTTCAGCCACAAGCTGCTGAGAGCTTTTTTCGCCGACGGCGAGCTGGGAAAGCTTTCTATGCTCGCGCTTCTCTTCACCTTCGCCTGGATGAGCGAACGCAATGCCGCCTACGTGGTCGGTGGTGCGCAGGCGATCATCCGCCCAATCCGCGCCAGGCTCGAACAATTGGGCGGACGCCTGCGCCTCGGCGCCAAGGTCGAGAAGATTCTCGTCGAGCACGACGCAGCAGTCGGCGTGCAACTCGCTGGCGGGGAAATGATCGCCGCCGATTGGGTGATTTCCGCCGCCGATGGCCACGCCACCATCTACGAAATGCTCGGCGGCAAGTACACCGACGCGATCACCACAAAGACCTATGCGACTCTGGAGACGTTTCCTTCCTATATGCAGGTCTCGCTGGGAGTGGCGCGCGAATTTCCGCGGCAAGCCGGATATGTGATGCGCGTTCTCGACACGCCGCTCGCGCTCGATCCGGACACCGAGCTTCGCAGCCTCGCACTTCGTTTCTTTCATTTCGACCCGACCTTCGCGCCGCCGGGAAAGACTGCCGTCACCTGCTTTCTGCCGACGCGCAACGTCGCCTTTTGGACCGATCTGCAACGCCACGACCCGACGCGTTACCAGGCGGAAAAGCACCGGGTCGCGGAGGCCGTTATCGCCATTCTGGAACGGATGGTGCCGGATGTCCGCAAGTCGATCGAGGTCACCGACGTTTCGACGCCGGCGACCATCATCCGCTACACCGGCAACTGGAAAGGCAGCATGGAAGGCTGGCTGATGACGCCGACGACCGGCGCCCGGATGCTGCGCAACACGCTGCCGGGTTTGCGGCAGTTCCTGATGGTGGGCCACTGGGTCGCGCCGGGTGGCGGACTGCCGTCGGGCGTGGTGACGGCACGCTCCGCCGTGCAGACGCTTTGCAAGCAAGATCGCATAGAATTTGCTGTTCACTGACCCGGCGCCGCCGGGCGCAGCGCAATTACGTGCCGCGCTTGGCCAACACCGCATCGACGATGTCGCGCAGGCCGCGTGCCGCGCCCGCGGGATCGGGGCTAAGCGACAGCGCCGAGATGACGGCGATACCATCGGCGCCGGCAGCGATGACGGCGGCGGCATTGTTGGCATCGATGCCGGCAATGCCGGCGAGCGGCAAGTGCGGGGCGCGGCGGCGAAGCGCTTCGGCGACGCGGGCAAATCCTTCCGGGCCGATCGGCGCGCTCGTCTGCTCTTTCGACGTGGTCGCATAGATGCCGCCGATACCGGCATAATCGATCAGCTCGACCGGCGCCGCCGCGGCCTGCTCGACGGTCTTGATCGAGAGCCCGATGATCGCGTCCGGGCCGAGCAACACCCGGGCATCCTCGGCCGTCATGTCCTCCGGTCCGATATGCACCCCGTCGGCATGAGCGGCCAGCGCCACATCGATGCGATCGTTGACCACGAACGGTATGGCCAACGGCGCCAGCGCCGCCTTGATCGCCTGCGCCGCCTGGACCATGGCCCGCGTTTCGCTGCGCTTGTCGCGCAACTGGACCATGGTTGCGCCGCCCTCGGCCACGCGGCGCACCAGATCGGCGAGCGCGTACCCGCCGGCCCGCTCGGCATCGACAATGGCGAAGAGGCGTAGGTCGATTGGTTTCAAGGTATATTCTCACCTTTAGAATGAGTTAGCAGGCACGGCACAGTGAAACGGTGTCGGTTCTCATTCCATCCGACCCCATAAGGTTCTAGTCTAACGCGGTTCGGAGGTGCGCATGGTTCCCTTCTTCGTGCAGATCAAATGCCAGCTCGGCAAGTCCTACGAGGTGGCCAACCGGCTTGCCGACGCCGAGATCGCCTCGGAAATCTATTCGACCGCCGGTGATTTCGACTTGCTGGTGAAATTCTATGTCGAGCCGACCGCCGACATCGGCCATTTCATCGCCGAGAAGGTGCAGACGATTCCCGGCGTCGCCGACACGCGCACCATCATCACCTTCAAGGCGTTTGGCGGGCCGTAGCGCGCAACAGTTGCCTATCCGCGGCCGCCGTCACTGCGCTACGGCTACCGGCAGCGCAGCGCGCGACATGTTGCGCGGTGTCTTCGCGCTCGGCCGGGCAAGGAGCCCCGGAACAAGGGCGTTGGCGGCACAGGCGCCGGAAATCACTGCTGCTTCGACGCCGGCGCCGTGGGTCGCGCTGCCGGCAACGACGAGTCCCGGCAGCGGGCTCTTCGCCCCTTGCAGCCGCCCATACTGCGACATGCCGTAGATCGATCCGGCGCTGGTCCGGTCGTAGCGCGCGTAGGTGACCGGGCTCGCATCGGCGCGATAGACGATGTGGCTCGACAGGTCGGGAATGACTTTCTCGGCGGCGGCAATCAAGCGGTCGCCAAACGCCGTCTTGCGCTCCTGGTAATCGGGCGAGCGGCGCCACTCGCGCCAATCGTCGGCGCCTTCCCCGGTAAACCAGCGGCGCGCTTCCGCATAAGGCAACAGCGTGATCAGTCCGATGGTCGCGTGGCCCGGCGGCGCGGCGGTCGGATCGACCAAAGACAGAGTCTCGATCCCGATCTCCGGATCGCCCGACACATGCACAGCCGGCCTGATGTCGGGCACGAAATCGACGCCGAGGTGAACCATGAAGGCGGAGTTCGCCGGCTCCGCGGCGGCAACGCGGCTGCGGAAATCTTCCGGCAGGTGCCGCGCCTCGACGAGCTCCAGGAACGTGCGCTTCATGTCGGCGTTGGTCACAACCGCCTTGGCGGAAATGCGCGTCCCGTCGCCGAGTACAATGCCGGCAGCGCGGTGGTGCTCGACCGCGATGCTGACGACGCGGTTTTTCAGCCGCACCTCGCCGCCGCGTTCCTCGATAGCTTCAACCAGCACGTCGGCGAGCCGGCCAGAGCCACCGGCGGGATAATAACCGCCATGAAAGTAGTAGCCGAACAGCGGCATTATCTGGCCGCAGGTCAGCGCCTCGGGCCGGTCGCCGATATAGCCGGCGAGCACGGTGAGCGCACGGCGCGCCTGCGGATTTCGAATATGCTGTGCCACCAGATCGTCGAACGGCTTGTCCATCCAGCGAAAGGCGAGCGGGTGCTGGCGCGGAAAATCCAGCATGGTGTCCACCGTCGTCGGCAACCCGGGGATGCCACCATTGTCACGGCCGGTCGAATACATGCCGTCATAGATGGCGCGGATATCCGCAAACAGCGTCTGCAAACCGGCTGCGTCGGCGGGAAACAGGCGGCCGAGCTCGCCGACATAGTCGCGCCAGTCGCGCGGCACGTCGAGCGTGAAGCCCGGCAGGCGGTAGGTGTGATCGAGCCGCAGCCATTCGATCCGCTCGGCGACGCCGAGCCGCTGCAGTACCGAAGTGACAGGGCCGCCGGGCCAAATGCCGGAAAAATCGTGCGGGCCGGCATCGAAGCGATAGAGATACGACTGACCAAGGTGGTGCGCCTTGCGCACAAACGTGTGGCAGAATCCGCCCGGCACGACATGGTGCTCGGCGACAATCACCTTGAGACCAGCGTCGGCGAGCTGCGCCGCTGCCGTCAGTCCGCCGATGCCGGCACCGACAACCGCCACGTCGACATCGGCGTCGCGGTTGGCGCCGCCGAGCTTGGGCGCCGGCCAGCGGTAGGTTTCAAGCGCGGCAAGCCGCCGCTTGATCGCGGTCCGCGCGAAGAGCTTCGGCCCGAAAATCGAAACGAGGGCGCCGATCACGGCAATGCCGGCCGTCAGCAGCGCGCTCGCATGCAACGTGTGCGCCAGTGCGATCAACAGGAACAGCACGCCCCATAGGCCCGAAAGCGCCATGTTGACGGCTTGGAAGATCGGACTCTCGGCGGCCTCGGCGAATGCTGCACGGGAATAATCCGCGGTCCAAGGCTTTCGCAAAGCCACCGTCGCGAGACAGACCAGACCGAGACCCGCGAACGACAGTGAAGCCGCATGGGCGCCGGCGAATTGCGGCACAATCAGATCGGCGAGACCCAAGCCGAGGAAAATGGCGAGGCCGCCGATCTCCAAGCTCTTGATCTCGCGCCGGTACCAACGCCAGGCGCCGCCGGCAATCGCCAGGACCACCCCGGCTGCGATCGCCGTGCCGGGGGAAACGAGATCGAGTAGCGCCCAAAACACGACGAATGGCGCCAGAGCGAACTTCACGGTGAAGAATGTTTTCATGGTCATTCCCCTGCCTGGTCCGAGGAAAGCCGCCGAATCGGGCCATCCGGTCTTCTGGCCATCTGCGCGCCGAATTTCGCCGCCGGCCTTGATCCAGGTCTATGTTTACGATGTAAACTATGCTAGGTTGTTAACGATGTCAACATCGAAAAAACGCCGTTATCACCATGGCGGCTTGCGGCCGGCGCTGATCGCCGCCGCAAGGTCGTTGGTCGAGGAGAGCGGCGTCGGCGCCGTCAGCCTGCGCCAGACCGCGCGCTGCGTCGGCGTCTCAGCGCCGGCGACTTATCGGCATTTCGCCAACAAGGACGCATTGCTGGCCGCGGTCGCCGCCGAGGGATTCCGCGACCTCGGCGCTGCCTTGGCCGCGGCTTCGCGGAGCGAAGGCGACCCGTTATCATCCATGGGAATGGCCTATGTGCGCTTTGCGTTGTCGCGGCGCGGGGTTTTCCGGCTGATGTTCGGCCCGGCGATGGCGAAGCGCGCCAACCATCCGGAATTGCAATCCGCCGCCGATCAGGCGTTCCAATGGTTGAAGAGCGGCGTGCAAAACCGAGGGCGCGGGGTGCGAGACCGACACCTGGCCGCCATCGCCGCCTGGGCGCTGGTGCACGGCTTGGCGCAGTTTTTCCTTGATGGGGTCTTGCCGGAAGCTCAGGCTGAAGCCGTCACCGCGGCCATCACGGCATCGCGGCGCCCTGCCGCCGGCGCTGTGAAGCCGAGGCCGCGCCACGTGGCGAGATGACCAATTCGCTGGGAGCCTTCGCAACGACCCGGGTTGAAATGGCGATAAGGAGGTGGTCGGATCGTGCCCCGGCCCTCGCGTCGTTCACGTCATTACGAGGGTTCGGGAGCACTTGAACATGACCGCACATCCGACGGCCGGGGACCTTGAGATCATCACCCGCATCGCCGTTTTCCGCGGTCTCACGCCGGAGACGGTCGAGCATATCGTAAAGCCGGCGACCGTAGTGACGCTGAAAGCGCGCAGCACGCTGTTTCGACAAGGCGATCCGGCGACGGCGTTCTTCATCATGATCGATGGCTGGACAAAGCACTACCGGCTCAACCTATCCGGGGAAGAAGCCGTGATTCATGTCTTCACCAAGGGGGACAGTTTTGCCGAAGCGGCCGCGTTGACCCGCACAAGCTTCCCGGCGACTGCCGAGGCCGTCACCGATGCCAGGATCGTACGAGTACCGGCGGATCATATTATCAACTGCATCCGAGAAGATCCGACTATCGCTCTGGCCATGATCGCCTCCATGTCGCAGCGTCTGCATCTGCTGATGCAGCAGGTCGAACAGCTCAAGGCGCAGAGTGGCGTGCAACGGGTTGCCGAGTTCCTGGCATCGCTCGCGCCGGCCGACCACGGACCCTGTGTCATCGCGTTGCCTTACGACAAGGCATTGATTGCGGCACGGCTTGGCCTCACGCCATCGTCGCTATCCCGTACCTTTGCCAAGTTGAGATCAGTCGGAGTCGCGGTGCGCGCCGCGGATGTGGAAGTGGGCGACGTCGCCAAGCTTCGCCGGCTCGCCAAGGACGAGAAATCGAAGATCCGCGGGACTTTCCGCGCCGCGCGATGAATTGCGGATGCCCGCTGCCGTCTGGCCAATGGACGGCGCAGACGACCGATAAATCAAGCACCGAAATATTATCTCTTCGGCGGCGGCTTCGGGCCCTGCCGCGGCGGCAGCGAGACGATGTAGGCGGCGATCGCCGCGCGATCGGCGGCGTCGAGCTTGGAGGTGTTGCGAATCGTTTCGACCATCGCGCCGCCGGCGAAATCACCGGCCGGATTCATGCCGTCGTCGAGAAAGCTGGCGATGTCTTTCTCCGACCAGGCGATATTGTCCTTCGACCAATGCTGCAGCCCAGCCGGGGTGATGTTCGGCACCCAGCCCTTGCCGTCCGCAGTAGGCCCGCCGGCGAAGCGTTCGCTCCCGACGATCGCGCCAAGAAAATTGCGCGGGCTGTGGCATTCGGCGCAGTGCCCCGGGCCGTTCACCAGGTAGGCGCCGCGATTCCATTGCGCCGATTGCGAAGGATGGCGCACGAACGGCCCGCCGTGGAGATACAGCACCTTCCAGAGTCCAACCAGCCGGCGGATGTTGAAAGGAAATTTGAGATCGTGCCGGCGCGCCCGGCCTGATACCGGCGGCAACGTTTTCAGATAGGCAAAGAGATCGCGCACATCGGCGAGCTCCATGTGCTGATAGGAGGTATATGGGAAGGCCGGGTACAGCTGCCGTCCGTGGGGCGAGGTCCCCTTCCACAGCGCGGTGACGAAATCAGCCTCGCTCCAGCGGCTGATGCCGTCGCTCGCGTCGGGCGAGATGTTCGGCACGTAGAACGCGCCGAACGGCGATTGCAGAGCAAGCCCGCCGCCGAGCCGCGTGCGATCGACCTTCTCGGCATCCTTGTTCGGCGTGGCGTGGCAGGAGGCGCAGCCGCCGATGTTGAACATCGTCCTGCCGTTGTCGAGATCCGGCGCGTGCGGCGGCAGCGCCGAGGCGGGAACCGTCGCCGGGATTGTCAGGACCCAGAGCAGCGCACAAACAAGAGCGACGGCCGCCGCAATGAGCGTAAGCATTCGCATCGCGGCGCCGTTCCTTTACTTACCGTGCTTCCGCGACGGCGCGGGGACGGATCACCATCAGCTCTTCTTCAGGCGATACTTTTCGTGGCAGCCGCCGCAATCGTTCTTGCCGATATTAGCGAAGGCCGCCTTGAAGGAATCCAGGTCTTTGACTGACGCGTCGGCCGCCTTGGCGTCGGCACCGAACTTGGCCAGCCGGGCTTTGAAGTCATCGAGGTTCTGCCAGATGTTGGGACTGGCGCTGATCGGATCATCCGCCGTCGGCTGGTCGATCGAATTCTCCGGGAACAGGACCGGCGCCTTGGCCGACGCATCCTCGAACGTCGCGAACACCTTATGCACCTTGTCGAGATCGAACGGGGCCTCGCCCTTGATCATGGCCACGGCGATCTTGGCCTGCTGGGCATTGGCCTTCATCAGCGCTTTGCGCGCGGTGATCGGGTCCTGCTGGGCCATGGCGGCGGTGACGCCAAGTGCAACCGCGGCGATGACGAACACAGTGCGGATCATTTGATGGTCTCCCTCTCGACGGCCCCCAAACAGCCGACCGATGGATCGGTCGCGGCGTTGCTGCGGGCACGCTTAGGATACGGTCAAACGCGGCGCGGGAGAAGCCACGAACCGCAGCAATCCGTTGTCAGAGCGTCTCGCGCCGCCGCGCCTCGGCGATGGCGCGCCACACGCGCTCGGGCGTTGCCGGCATGTCGAGGTGAGCAATGCGCAGCGTCCGCCACAGCGCATCGACGATAGCGTTCATCACCGCCGGGCAGGAGCCAATGGCGCCAGCCTCACCGGCGCCTTTGACGCCCAGCGGATTGTGCGGGCAGCGCACATTGTGAGTCTCGAAGGCGATGGCCGGTACGTCCGCGGCGCGCGGCAGCGCATAATCCAGCAGGCTCGCGGTCACGAGCTGGCCGGAATCCGCATCGTAGACGGCATGCTCCATGAGCGCCTGGCCGATCCCTTGCGCGGTGCCGCCATGGACCTGTCCGGCGAGCAAGAGCGGATTGAGCGTGGCGCCGAAATCGTCCACCACAACGTAATTGACGATGAGTGTCTGCCCCGTCGCCGGGTCGATTTCGACTTCCGCGATATGGGTGCCGTTCGGGTAGGTCGCTTGCGGCGGCGTGAATGCATCGGCGGCTCTGAGCTGGTCACCCGCATCCGAACGTTGCGCCAGCGCGGCAAAGGAAATCGCCCGGTCGGTGCCGGCAATACGCACGGCCCCATCGGCGATCTCCAGATCGCCGGCGCTTGTTTCGAGCGCTTCGCCGGCCAGCGCTTTGAGATTTTCCGCAAGCTTTCTTGCCGCCGCGTCCAGCGAAGCGCCGCCGCAAGGGATCGAGCTCGAGCCGCCGGTGCCGACGCCGCTGGCGATGCGGTCGGTATCGCCCTGCACCACGGTGACGCGCTCGGGCGGCAGGCCGAGATGCTCGGCGACCAGCTGCGCGTAAGCGGTGGCGTGGCCCTGCCCAGTCGATTGCGAGCCGATCAGTACGGTAGCGGTGCCGTCGCGCTCGATCTGCACGGTCGCTGTTTCCGGCCCGTTGTTGCCGCAGGCCTCGATATAGGTCGAAAGCCCGATGCCGCGCAGGCGGCCCGCCTTTTTCGACTGCGCCAAGCGTTTTTTAAATCCCGCCCAATCGGCGAGTTCCTGAGCGCGGCGAAGATGCGCGGCGAAATCACCGGAATCGTAGCTCTTGCCGACTGCTGTCTGGTACGGCATCGCGTCAGGCTTGATGAAATTGCGCCGCCGGAGCTCGTCGGATGCGATTCCGATCTCGCGCGCGGCAACGTCGACCAGCCGCTCGATGAGATAAGCCGCTTCGGGCCGGCCGGCGCCGCGATAGGCGTCGACCGGCACGCTGTTGGTGTAGACGCCGCGCACGCGGACATGGCAGGCCGCAATATCGTAGACGCCCGGCGATAGCCCGGCGCCGAGATAGGGAATGTACGGCGCGAATTGCGACAGGTAGGCGCCCATGTCGGCAACGAGATCGACCTTGAGCCCGAGGAAGCGATGCTTGCCGTTGAGCGCTAACCGCGCTGTCGTGAGGTTGTCGCGGCCCTGCGCATCGCCGAGGAAATGCTCGGAGCGGTCCGCTATCCAGGTCACCGGCTGGCGCAAACGCTTGGCGGCGACGGCGGCGAGCGCATATTCGCGATAGCAGAACAGCTTGGTGCCGAAGCCGCCGCCGACATCGGGCGTCACTACGCGGAGCTTCCGCTTCGGCACATGGAGAATGGCGACCAGCACGTCGCGGACGGCGTGCGCGCCTTGGCTCGACAAGGTCAGCGTCAGGCGGTCGCCAGCCGCATCGTATTCGGCGACGACGCCGCGGGTGTCGAGGTAGTTCGTCACCAGGCGCTGATTGACCAGCGTCAGCGGCACGATCTTCGCGGCTCCCGCGAAAGCCCGCGCGGTCGCCGCCTGGTCGCCGAGCGTGACGTCGAAGGCGACATTGCTGCGGTGTTGCGGCCAAACCAGCGGCGCGCCTGGCTGCAGCGCGACGCCGGCGCCGATGACATGCGGCCGCGCTTGCCAATCGACCGCGATCGCCTCGGCGGCGTCCTTGGCGCGGTCGAGCGTATCGGCGACCACAAACGCAATCGCATCCCCGACGTGGCGCACCTCGTCGTGCGGCAGGATCGGATAGAGCGGCACGCCGACCGTAGCGTCCGGAAACGCCACAGTGCACGGTAGCGGGCCGAGATCGGCGGTGTCGGCGCCGGTCAGCGCCAGCCGCACACCCGGCATTACCCGCGCCTTCGCCGCATCGAGGCGAAACCGCGCATGCGCGTGCGGCGAGCGCAATACCACCGCATGCAGCGTGCCGCGCGGCGCGGTATCGGCGACATAGCGGCCGCGGCCGCGCAGCAGCGGGTCGTCCTCCTTGCGCACGACCGCTTGGCCGACGCCGAACTTCAGAGGCTGCATGCGATGGCTCCGAATTCAATGCGCAAACGGCGCGCTGGCCCCATTCGAAGCCGGTGTTGTGGGCGCCGACCCGATACTTTTCTGGCTGTAAGGTCTATTGGGCGGCGATCCACCGGGCAATCGCCGGCCAGTGCTCCTTCAAGGTGTGCGCCCCCATGAACAGCCCAATGTGGCCGCCCGGCACGGTCTTCTGGACAATGCGGTCCTTCGGCGTGCCGAGATATTTGGCGGCGTCGAGCACCTGCTCGGGCGTCGTGATGTCATCGGCCGCGCCCGCCAGCAAATAAGCCGGGCAAGTGATATCGTGGAGATTGAGCCTGCGGCCCAGCCCGACGAACTGCCCCTTGGCGAGCCGGTTGTCCTTGAACAATTGCTGGATCACCTGGAGATACCAACGCCCCGGCAGGTCGATCGGATTTTCGTACCAGCTCGCGAACGTCTCCTCCTTTTTGATATACGCCGGGTCGTCGATGTGCTCATAGAGATCGATCTGGTCCTGAATGTAGTGCTGCTCGGGGTGCATGTTCTTCCAACCTTGCAGCATAAACTTGCCCTTCATCAGGCCGCCGCCGAGCCCCACCAGCTGCTGGTAGAATGACATCTGCGAACTCATGAACCATGCGCTTGATCGGTCCGTTGCCGGCGTCGGTGTCGATCGGCGATCCCGCAAGCACGAGCGAATTCACCTTGTCGGGGAAGCGCGCCGCCACCATCGCCGCCACCCAGCCGCCTTGGCAGAGACCGACGAGGTTCACGCGCCCCCCGAGGTCGTCGATCGCAACGACGATTTCGGCAAGATAGTTGTCGATTTCGAGGTCCTTCATGTCGTCGGTTGCGGATTTCCAATCGGTCAGCGCGACGTGACCGATGCCGTTGGCCAGCAGCGTCTCGATCAGGCTCTGCCCCTTGTGGTAATCGGCGATCATGGCGGTGTGCCCAGCATGCGGCGCGTCCACGAGCGTCGGAACTCCGCCCGGCTTACCGTAATCACGCAGCAGCATGGTGCGCAGATCAAGTCGCACCGTGTTCGGCGTCGCCAGGTTGGGCCTCAGCTCGTCGTGAATCTTGATCTCTTCCTCGGCGAATTTGAGGTTCTTGGCGTAGAGCTCGGCCCCTTGCTCCATCAATGAAGCCGCCATGGCCATCGGCCAGAACGCCGGCACGCTCGTGAGCGAAAACTCGGAAGACTTGGCGGATGGCTTCTTCGGCATCACTGCACCTTTCGCGTCTGATCCGCACCGATCGGTATCGGCAACGGGAGTTTGGCGCCGGCCACGCCCGCACGGGGCGTAACTTGTCCGTCAATCCTCGCGTCTTTGCTTTCGCCGACGAGGCGCCAGGTGTGGCGCGCAATCATCAGGTCTTCATCCGTCGGGATTACCCACGCGGATGTTTTGCTGTCGGCTTTTGTGATCCGCGGACCGCCCGCTACGTTGGCCGCCGCGTCGATCTCCAACCCGAGCCATGCGCTTTCCGTACATACCCGGCGGCGAATTTCCGGCGCGTGCTCGCCGATGCCGGCGGTGAAAACCAGCGCATCGAGACCGTCGAGCGCCGCCGCGAGCGAGCCGAGCTCGCGGCAAATGCGATAGACGAACAAATCGACCGCCTCGGCCGCGTTCGGTTTCTCGCTCGCGAGCAACGTTTTCATGTCGTCGCTGAGACCGGAAACGCCGAGCAGCCCCGACGATTGGTATAGCAGGTCACTGATGGCGCCGGCCGTCATTTTCTTTTCTTCCATCAGATAGAGCACGACGCCGGGGTCGAGACTGCCGCAGCGCCGACTCATGACCAGCCCGTCGAGTGCAGTGAATCCCATCGTGGTGGCGACACTCTTGCGCTGCTTCATGGCGCACATGCTGGCGCCGCTGCCGAGATGGGCAACCACCACGCGGCCCTGCGCGGTCGGCGGGCCGACGATATCGGGCAGTACACTGGCGATGTATTCGTAGGACAGACCGTGGAACCCGTAACGGCGAATTCCCTCTGCGCTCAAACGCCGCGGTAATGCGAATGTGGCGGCAACCTCCGGCTGGGTGTGGTGAAATGACGTGTCGAAACAGGCGACCTGCGGCAGGGACGGATGCAGTTTTGCAATCGCGGCAATAGCGGCGAGGTGATGCGGCTCGTGGAGCGGGGCAAGCGGGATGAGGCGGGTCAGTTCGGCGACGACCTCGGCATCGATCCGCACCGGTTCCTTGTAGACCGCGCCACCATGAACAACGCGATGCCCTGCCGCGATCAGTTGGTACTCCGGGAAGCAGCTATCCAGCCAATGCAGAAGCGCGGCAAGCGCATCCTCGTGCATTGTGCCCTCCGCCAAATGCTCGTCGAGGATCGGCGCTCCGCTGCCGTCTTTGGCGGCGAAATGCACCCGGTGCCCCAGTCCCGCGCACGCACCCTCGCAAATGAGCTCTGCTCCCGTCGGCCGCTGATCGCCCGGGAAAAGCGAGAACTTGATACTCGACGAGCCGGCATTGATGACGAGAATGGCGTCGATCAAGATTTCTTCTCCGTCTGATGCCGCGCCAGCAGCAGCGCGAGGGCGCATGAGCTAAGCCGCGCGAGCGTCTTGTCGGCGCGGCTGGTCAGAATAATCGGCACCCGGGCGCCGAGCACGATTCCGGCTACCTCGGCCTCGGCCAGGTATTCGAGCTGCTTCGCCAGCATGTTGCCGGCTTCAAAATCCGGCACGACGAAAATGTCCGCCTGGCCGGCGACCGGCGAGACAATTCCCTTGGTCTTGGCGGCCTCCTCGGAGACGGCCTCGTCGAAGGCGAGCGGGCCATCGAGGATACCGCCGGTGATCTGGCGGCGATCAGCCATTTTGCACAGAGCCGCCGCATCGAGCGTGGACTGGATCTTCGGCGATACGGTCTCGATCGCAGAGAGGATGGCGACCTTCGGGCGCTCGATGCCGAGTGCGTGTGCGAGTTCAATGGCGTTCTGAACAATGTCAACTTTGTCTTCGAGGGCCGGGTAGATGTTGACGGCGGCATCAGTCACAAACAGCGGCCGCGGGTAGTCGGGAGCATCGATGACGAAGACGTGGCTCATCCGCCGGGCGGTCCGCAGCTTTTCCTCGTGGACGATCGCACCCATGAATTCATCGGTGTGCAGGCTGCCTTTCATCAGCGCCTCGACCTTGTGGTCGCGCGCCAGTGCGACCGCTTCGGCCGCTGCCGCATGGCTATGCTCGGTCGGCACAAGTTCGTAGGCGGAGATGTCGAGCTTGGCCTGTTTCGCCGCGGCGCGGATCTTTGTCTCGGGTCCGACGAGAACGGGGATGATGAGCTTTTCCTTGGCGGCTTCGATCGCGCCAAGTAGAGAAACCGTGTCGACGGGATGGACCACAGCCGTGCGGATTGGCGCGAGCCCGCGTGCTGTTTCGATGAGCGCTTGGTGATGGTGGCCCTTCATCAGGAATCTCCAGTTGGGAAACGGCGATTTGACTCCGCGAATGGCGCTGTCGACTCAGGGAACGACGGTCAGCGGCATGGGCGAGAGAATCACGAGTTTTTGCGAAACGCTACCGAGCAACATTCCCGAGACGCGCCCGGTGCCCCGTTTGCCGACGACGATAGCGTCCGCCTGCTTTTCCTGCGCGATCTCAATGATCGTCTGTGCGGCTTCGCCGGTCCGCGATTCGAGCAGAATCGTGCCGACGCCGGCCTTCCGGGCACGATCTCTTGCCGCCGTCAGTATCTGCGCCGACTGAGACTCCAGCAGCTCCTTCAGCCAGATGTGCTGGTCATTGGTGAAGGCCAGGAACACCTTGTCCGGCAGACCGTAGCCGCCGATGACATTGACGATCAACAGTTCGGCGCCATCGTCCTTCGCCCGACGCGCGGCATAATCGACCGCGCGATTTGCGCCTTCAGACCCGTCCGCCGCCACCAGGATGCGTTTCATGATCCACCTTCCATTTGCTTCCTTATGACATCACGCCGCACGCCTGTCGCAGATCGCTCAGCGAAGCCGAAGGGCCCGTGTTAGTCGGTCTTCGACACGCACAAGATGTGCGGTCCGGCGCTGTCCGCGGTAGTCGAGCAGTTTGTAAGCCATCACCTTGAACCCGCTGTTGATCAAGAACCAGACCAGCGCATAAGCCCAAACCAGCGCGGCGTAGCGCCAGCCGATCGGGGTGATGAACCAGCCATAGACGGCGGCAAGCGTACCGAGAAGCTGGGTCGTCTCCGTGGCGGCGACCAGTTTCCAGCTCGGCCACGGCCACTGCCAAATCGCACCCTTGTTGCGGGTCAGATAGATGGTCATGTGGCCCGCGACCAGGAGCTTGAGGAAGATCACCGACTGGACCTCGGCGCGACCGAGATGGCCATAGTGCTCGGCAATCCAGAACAGCATGAACGATGCGATGACACCGAGTACGCCCAGCAGCACGGAAATCGTCAGCGTCAACGGCATGTCCCAGCGCACTGGACGCTCGGCCACCGGTGCATTGTCATAGGCGATCATCATGATCGGAAAATCGTTGAACAGCGCCAACAGCACGATCATGATGGCGGTCACCGGATAGAAATTGAACACGATGATCGAGAGCGTCATGAACAGCAGCACGCGGATGGTCTCGGCGATCCGGTATTGGGCGTAGCTGGTCATACGCTCGAAGATGCGCCGCGCTTCCTCGATACCGGTGGTAATGACCGAAAGACCCGGAGCCGTCAGTACCAGGTCGGCAGCGGCACGCGCCGCGTCAGTGGCGTTGCTCACAGCGATCCCGATGTCCGCCTGCCGCAGAGCCGGCGCGTCATTGACCCCGTCGCCCGTCATCCCGACAATGTGATTACGCGCCTGCAGCGCCCTGACGATGGCGTATTTGTGCTCGGGAAAGACTTGCGCGAAGCCGTCCGCCGCCTCGACCGCCGCCGGGTCGAGCGCTTCGCCGCTCTTGGCGAAAGCCTGGTCGGCCGGCAGGATGTTCTGGCCGAGTCTGAGCGTACCCGCGATCTCGCGCGCGATGGCCTGATGATCACCCGTGACCATCTTGATATCGAGGCCCATTTGCCGGGCGCGCGCGATTGTGGCGGCGGCATCGTCACGCGGCGGATCGTAGAGCGGCAGCAGGCCGAGAAAGTGCCAGCCCGACGCGTCATCGTCGCGCCGCGCAACGCCGAGGGTTCGGTAGCCTTTCGCGGCTAGCGCATCGATGGCCGCCCGCGCGCGCGCCGCGACGGCAGGATCGGGCTGCGCCATGGCCAGAATGACCTGCGGTGCGCCCTTGGTGACGTGAATGCGCGCGCCGGCGTGCTCGACCGTCGCCTCGGTGCGCTTGTTCACCGGGTCGAAGGGCCGAAACTGGGTCACGCTATAGACCTCCGGGTGGCCCGCGGAACCCGCCCCCTCAAAGATCGCCTGGTCGATGGCATCGGCGCCTTCGCGTCGCGAGGCGAGCGCGGCAACCAACAGCAGCTCATTCGCGTCGGCCGCCCCGAGCACGATCGGCTCGCCGAGGGTGAGCTTGTTTTGCGTCAGCGTGCCGGTTTTATCGGCGCACAACACGTCAATGCCGGCGAGTTCCTCGATCGCGACCAGCCGGGAAACGATCGCCTTGAGGCGCGCGAGACGTTCGGCGCCTACCGCCATGGTGACGGAGAGCACGGCGGGAAGCGCCACCGGAATCGCCGCGACCGTCAGGATCAGCGCGAACAGAATTGTTTGCACCAGCGGGTCGCCGCGCGACAACGCCACGACCAGGATCAGCGCTACCAACCCGAGGGTGCAGAAGATGAGGAAATTGCCGATGCGCAATACCGCGCGCTGGAAATGCGAGACGGTTCCCGCGGTCTCGACAAGATGCGCGGTCTTGCCGAGATAAGTGGCCATGCCGGTGGCGGTGACTACCGCTTTCATTTCGCCGAGCTTGGCGATCGAGCCCGAATAGGCGGTGTCGCCGACCTTCCTGTCGACCGGCAACGACTCGCCGGTCAATGCCGACTGGTCGACGCTCAGATAGCCGCCTTCGACCAGGCGCACATCGGCTGGGACGATGTTGCCGAGCCGGATCAACACCACGTCGCCCGGTACAAGCAGACGCGCCGGCAGGTCTTGCCACTGGCCGTCGCGCAAGACCCGAGCCATCAACGCCAAGCGCTGCTTGAGCGCCGCGATCGCCGTGTCGGCCTTGAATTCCTGCCAGAAGCCGACACCGGCATTAAGGAGGAGCATGATAAGAATGATCGCGAAGTCGGCCCAATGACGCACGGCGCCGGACAGCACGGCCGCAATTTCGATCATCCAGGGGATTGGCCCCCAGAAGTACCGGGCTAGACGCCCGAGCGCGCTGACGTGCTTCTCGACCAGCGCGTTGGGGCCATATTGCGCAAGCCGCCGCTGAGCTTCCGCAATCGACAAGCCATCCATGCTGAACTGAACCGGCGCAATTCCTTCAGCAGCGGTATTTTGGCTTGGCTTGTCCAATGTCATGGATCCTCAGGAGTTGGGTCCATTGTTCCCCAAATCCGATCATATTGGCCGGGTTCACGCCCGACGCCGTTCATCGCGTGCTCAGTGGGATGCCATCCGCGTGCGTCAGTGCACAGCCTCCAGCGTCAGGGCAATGCCTTGGCCGCCGCCGATGCAAAGCGTGACGACGCCGCGCTTAATACCGTCACGCTGCATCGAATAGAGCAGACGCGTCGTCAGCACCGCCCCGGTGGCGCCGATCGGATGGCCGTGCGCGATGGCGCCGCCTTCGACGTTCACGATGTCCTCGGCGAGGCCGAGTTCGCGCGTCACCGCGATGGCGATGGCGGCGAAGGCTTCGTTGATCTCGATGCGCTGAATGTCGGCGATCTTCCAGCCGGCGCGCGCCAGAGCCTGGCGCACGGCGGGAACCGGTCCGAGCCCGAACATTCCCGGCTCGACCGCGCCGATGCCGTAGGACACGAGCCGCGCCATCGACTTGAGCCCTTGCTTTTCGGCCCAGCCGCGTTCAGCGACGATCATCGCGGAGCCGCCGCTGTTCAAACCGGGCGCATTGCCGGCAGTAATCGTGCCGTCCTTGCGGAATGCCGGACGGAGCTTTGTCAGGCTCTCCATCGTGGTGTCCGGCCTGTTGTGTTCGTCCTTGTCGAAGACCTTCACCCCCTTGTGGCTGTGAATCTCGACCGGCGTAATCTCTTGCTTGAACTTTCCGGCCGCCTGCGCTGCCGAAAAACGCTGCTGCGACCGCAACGCCCAGCGGTCTTGTTGTTCGCGGGTGATTTGGCGCGACTTGGCCAAATCCTCCGTATGCCACCCCGAATGCTCGCCGGAAAACGCGTCGTTGAGGCCATCGCGCAACATGCTGTCATAGAGTTGTGCATCGCCCATGCGGTAGCCCCAGCGCCCGTTGGCGACGAGATAGGGCGCCATGTCCATGTTCTCCATGCCGCCGCCAATGGCGCTTTCGAGCATGCCGAGCATAATCTCCTGCGCTGCCGAGGCGATCCCCTGCGCACCGGAGCCGCAGACGCGGTTGACGGTCATGGCGGGAACATCGACCGGTATTCCGCCATAGACGGCGGATTGCCGCGCCGGGTTCATCTTGTTCCCTGCCTGGATCACGTTGCCCATTACAACGGTTCCGACCTTCGCCGGATCAAGGTTCGAACGGGTCAGGACGGCTTTGATGGCAACCGTGCCGAGATCCGGCGCCGATACCGTCTTCAGGCTCCCGTCATAGGTTCCGATCGCGGTCCGCACGGCTTCACAAAGGACGATTTCACGCGTGGCCATTTTCTTAACTCCTGTTCGAGATTCACAATGGGTCGCCCTTGATATCTATGCAAAGATCAGCAGCGATCCACCGTAGAGAACGAAGCCGATTACCAGCGCGATCACGCAGTAGCCCATGATGTCCTTGATGCCGAGTCCGGCGATCGCCAGGATCGGCAGCGCCCAGAATGGCTGGATCATGTTTGCCGTTTGCTCACCCATGGCGGTGCCCATTGCAGTCATAGCCGGATCGACGCCGAGCTTGACCGCGGCGGGAACCATGAACGGACCCTGCACCGCCCAGTGACCGCCGCCCGAAGGTACGAACAGGCTGATGATGTTGGAGGATACGAATGACCAGAACGGCAGCGTACGCGCGGTCGAGAAATCGACGAAGGCCGCCGCGATCACCCCAGCGAGGCCGGTGTGGGTCATGATCCCCATGATGCCGCCGTAGAGCGGAAATTGCAGCAGAATCGGCCCGACCGTGCGCGCACCGGAGTTGAATGCACGCACGTAGCGGATCGGGCGCCAGTGGAAGATGAGGCCCAGCATAAACGCGATGAAGATGAAGAGATTAAGATCGAGCGAGAACCCCTTGGTGACGGTGAGGTGCCAGATATAGACGACGCCCATCAACACCAGCAGCAGGGTGATCGGCCAGGCATTGTTGAGCATGGTTGCGAAAGTATTGTCCTCTTTGATCTCAGGCACCTGGTCCTGGCGAATGAGGACTTCGGGATCGATCTTTTTCATCTCCTTTTCTTTCGGGCCCATGAAATAGAGCGCGATCGGAACGATGAGGAGGAGGAGGACGACGGGCACCAGGTTGTACTTGGTGAAGATTGTTGTATCCAAGCCTTCGGTTTTTCCCGTCACCTTCTCAATGATATTGAGAGCGCTGCCGTGCGTGGCCGTAGCCAAGGCGATGGAACTCGACAGACCCGAGGCCCAAGTCATGAAGCCCATATAGGCCGCCGCGACCAGGAAGCCAAAATCGACGTTGCGCAGCCGCTTACCGATTTCACGCGCCACGATGGCGCCGACCACGAGACCAAAGCCCCAGTTCAGCCACGATGCGATCCCGGCCGTGAGGAAGACCGTGATCGCGGCCCCGGCTTGGTGGCTCGGCAGCGCCGCAAGCCTCTCGAGCCCCTTTTTGATGATTGGCGCATTTGCCAGCGCCACCCCCGTTGCGAGGATCAGCGCCATTTGCAGCGCGAAGGCGAGGATGCTCCAAATGCCGTTGAACCAGGAATCTATGATGTCAATCGGGCCGCTTTTCGTCCAGATCAGCGCCGCGATCACCGTAACGAAGGTCAATATGACGGCATAGAGATACGGGTCTGGAATGTAGCGTTCGGCGTAGCGAACGCAGACGCGTGTAATCTGTCGCAACATGGCTATTTCTCCCCTTGGCTATGCCGCTATCGACATTTCCGGGACCTTTGCCGGAGCGGTCAGTTTCGCCGCAGTCGCTGCGACGATCTGCTCCACGGAAACCCCGGGGCCGCGCTCTTTGAGCACGAGGCCTTGAGCCGTCGGCTCGATCACGGCAAGCTCGGTGACGATGAGGCTGACGCGGCGAACCGAGGTGAGCGGCAGCGTGCACTTCTTGATGATCTTTGGCTTGCCCTTCACCGTGTGAGTCATGGCGACGATAACGCGCTTGGTGCCGGTGACCAGGTCCATGGCGCCGCCCATTCCCGGCACCATCTTTCCTGGGATGGTCCAGTTGGCGAGCTGACCTTGCTCGTCGACCTGCAACCCGCCGAGAACAGTCACGTCCAAATGCCCGCCGCGGATCAGTCCGAACGAAAAGCAGCTGTCGAAGCTGCAGGCGCCCGGCAGCGCGCCGACAAAATTGCCGCCAGCATCGGTGAGATAGGGATCTTCCATGCCGACTTCGGGCAGCGGCGCCATGCCGATGATGCCATTTTCCGATTGGAAATAAACCGCCATATCCTTCGGCAAGTAATTGGCGACCATAGCCGGAAGGCCGATGCCGAGATTGACGAGGCTGTGTTCCTTCAACTCGCCGGCGACGCGCCTGGCGATCAGCTCTTTACTGTCCATGGCTGCTGTCCCTTTCAATCACGTAGTCGACGACGATGTGCGGGGTGACCACGTCATCGGGTGGAATGACCCCAACCGGAACGATCTCGTCCGCTTCCGCGATCACCGTGTCGGCCGCCATGGCCATGATCGGATTGAAATTGCGCGCAGTCAGCGCGTATTCAAGATTGCCGAGGTAATCGCTGCGTCTTGCCGAGATCAGCGCGAAATCCGCTTTCAATGGCACTTCCAGCAGGAAATTCTTGCCGTCGACCTCGACCGTGCGTTTGCCTTCGGCGACCGTGGTGCCGAGCCCCGTTGGTGTGAGCACGCCGCCGAGACCATAACCGGCCGCGCGAATGCGTTCGGCAAGCGTCCCCTGCGGGCACAGCTCGACATCGATCTCCTTAGCGATCATCTGCCGCTGCGTTTCCGGATTGGTGCCGATGTGCGAGGCGATGACCTTGCTGACCAATTTGGCGTTGATCAGCAAGCCAATGCCGAGTTCGGGCCGCGCCGTGTCGTTGGCGATGATGATCAGGCCACTGCGTTTTTGCCGAACCAATTCCGCGATGATGCGGTGTGGGCTGCCAATGCCCAGGAAGCCGCCAATCATCAGCGAGGCATTGGCGGGAATCATCTTGACCGCGTCGGTCAATGAAATCGCTTTCTTCATGTCTGCCATCCCGATGTTTGATCACGTGAAAAGACGCGTCACGGTGGAGAATGACACGCCGGCGCGGATTGCCATCGCTGCTGTGCGAAGCCGGAATGCTGATCGACCGGGCCGAGGTGAAAAAATTATGTGCTGCCTCCATGTCCGTTGAACGACGAGCCGCTAGACAATAAACGCGCTCCCGTCTCGACGATTTTCTGACCATCCGCGACGAGCCGCTTGGCATCTTCGGCCGCCATCTCCATGCGTTTCGTGGCCCATTCCTGACAGACCGTTGCGGTCTCAGGGATCGAACGAGCCGCCGACAGCTTGGCGGCAAATTCGGACGCCAGCGCCGCTTCCGACTGCATGCGATCGAGCCAATGCCGATTCAATTCTTGAAGGGTCGTAAACAGCTCTGACTGCATTGCGGCAAGCTGCTCGAGACGTTCCTTTCCCATCGCCGCAAATTCCGCTGGGATCAGGTTTGGCAGAACTGATTTCTGCGTCTTGTCGACCTGCGATTCCTTCTTGGTCATGACGCGCTCCTACAATTATGTTGAGGTCACGCAAGACAAAATTGAACAAATTATGCGTCACTCGCATTGATGAAGATCAATCTCTTTGCAATATTTTTCACTTGAAAGTCGAGTCCGTCAAGCACCTGATATTTCATCGTGAGCTATTTGCAAGATGTCACGCACGCAAAAATCACCCCGCGCATCGCCAAAGGTCAGCGATGCGAACCAAATACCAAGCAATTTACCGGCGCTCGCGTGCGATCGTCGCCGGTCAGAGCCGCAATCCGCCGTCGATTTCCAGAATCCGTCCGTCGTAGTAGTCGTTCAGCAGGATGAAGAGTGCCGCGCGGGTGATTTCCTCGAGCCGCGCGGTGTCATTGGCGATAATGGTGAAGCCGCTGCGTTTTTGCCGGACCAACTCGGCGATGACGCGGTGCGGGCTGCCGATGCCCAGAAAGCCGCCAATCAGAAGCGACGCTTTCGCGGGAATCATCTTGACCGCCTCGGTCAAGGAAATCGCTTCTTTCATGCCTCTCCTCCAAGCGTCCGAGTCTGCAAATTGCTCCACTTGCGGCCTGAGATATACCTCCCTGGTTGGCTCACTGGCTCGCTATCAATGCGACATCAATACCGGCACCGTCATCTGCTGAAACAAGGCGCGGGTGGCGCCGCCGAGAATCATTTCGCGCGCTCGCGGATGCCCGTAGGCCCCCATCACGATCAAATCAGCGCCGGTATCGGATGCCTGCGACAGGATCATGTCGCCGACGGCGACATCGGCCGCGGCCAGTTCTCGGCTTTCCGCCTTGACGCCGTGGCGCGATAGGTAAGCCACAATCGGTGCGTTTGGTCGGTCGTCCTTGCTCTTGTGCGTGGCGGCCGGATTCATAGTCAGTATCGTCACGGTTTCCGCCCTCCTCAGAAGCGGTAGCGCATCTTTTACCGCCCGAGCCGACTGCGAGCTCCCGTTCCACGCGACCAGCACGCGCTGTCCCAGGGTCGTGAAAGACCCCGCATACGGAACTACTAGAACTGGGCCACCGGATTCGAGCGTTGCCCGTTCGGGTATTTCGTATTCAGCACGAGGCAGGAGTTCTTCCGGGTCGATCTGACCGACGACCGTCAGATCAGCGTAGCGGGAACGATAGGATACCATGCTACCGACGCCGCCCTCGACCTCGATCCAATCCGCACGTACGCCCATGTTACGCAAGCAAGCGTCAAACTCGGCCTTTACGTTGTCGCGCATCTGCATCCGCCATGCGCGGATCGTTGGCTCATACTTAGACGCGATCTCTTCCATCATGAAGAACGGTATGTCGTCCGCCGCACTCGTGTAGAGCCCGGTTAGTCGGCTGTCGAAGGATTTCGCCAGCCGCGTGGCGATCTCCAATCGGGCACGACAATGTCTGGACACGTTTAGATGCACGAGGATATCTCTTATATCCATGAGTTCCCTCATCGCTGGTCTCTATTGTGCTCCCCGGACCGAAACAGCCGGTTATAACCTCAGGCCACCATCGATTTCCAGGATGCGGCCGTCGTAGTAGTCGTTCTGCAGGATGAAGAGCGCCGCGCGCGCGATTTCCTCGGGCCGCGCGAACCGTCGCAGCGGAATGGTCGAGACGATTCGCTCTTTGACCTTCGGCGGAATTGTCGCCGTCATGCGCGTCTCGGAAAATCCCGGCGCAATGCCGGCGACACGGATTTTGTAGCGCGCCAATTCCTTGGCCCAGGTCACCGTCACGGCAGCGACGCCGGCCTTGGCGGCCGAATAGTTGGTCTGCCCGACATTGCCGGCGCGGGAAATGCTGGAAATGTTGATGATCACCCCGCCGTGGCCGCTCTCGATCATCTGCACCGCGGCCTCGCGGGCGCACAGGAACACGCCTCTGAGGTCGACCGCAATCACTCTGTGAAATTCCGTCAACGACATTTTCTTCTGCACCTTGCCGTCCGCCACCTTCAGCAGAAGGGCGTCGCTGGTGATGCCGGCATTGTTGATGAGGCCATCGACGCTGCCGAAATCCTTGCGGACGCTGGCGAACAACGCCTCGACCGCCGGCTCGTCGGTCACGTCGGCCGGATAGTCTTTGACCTTGGCGCCTGCTTTCGTGCAAAGCCGCACCGTATCCTGGAGCTTCGCGTGATCGACGTCGAGCAGCGCCAGCTTGGCACCCTGGCCGGCGATGATCTCCGCCATTTTCTGGCCGAGCCCTTGTGCCGCGCCGGTGATCACGATCACTTTGCCGTGCAGATCCATTTGCCGCTCCGATTACTGCTTCAAATTTCCGACCGGGCTACGACTGTTCGTGTCCTTGATCGTCTGCTGTTGTTTACTTCATGAAGACGTAGCGCCCCGGCGCATTCTCGATCGCGGCGAAGCCGGCCGCCGCATCCCCGAGCGGCGGCGGTTCGACCGGATCGCCGGATCGCGCCGCGAGCCACGCGCTCCATGCCGGCCACCACGAACCATCATGCGGCGCGTGTTCGGCAAGCCATCTGTCGGGATCGTTATAAGTTTCGCCGTGCTCGCGCACAGCCATGCGGAAATGCCGATGCGGGTGTCCCGGTTCGGACAATATCCCCGCGTTGTGTCCACCATTTGTCAGGACAAAAGTGATCGGAGCCTCAGTCAAAAGATGCAACTTGAAGACCGAGTGCCAAGGGGCGACGTGGTCGCGCTCCGTGGAGACGGCGAAGAGGGGCAGGCGGATATCGGGCAGCACCACCGGCCGGCCGGCCACTTCGAACCGGCCTTCGGCGAGGTCGTTGTTGAGAAAAAGCGACCGCAGATATTGCGAGTGCATGCGGAAGGGCATGCGTGTCGCATCGGCATTCCAGGCCATGATGTCGATAGGAAAGGACGGCTCGCCCATCAGGTAATCGTGAATGTTGCGCGACCAGATCAGATCGTTCGATCGCGACATCTGGAACGCCCCGGCCATCTGCCTGGAATTGAGATAGCCGCGCTCCCACATCATATCTTCGAGAAACGCGACCTGGCTCTCGTTGATGAAGAGCATCAGCTCGCCGGCTTCGGTGAAGTCGACCTGGGCGGCGAACAGGCTCAGGCTCGCCAGCCGCTCGTCGCCGTCGCGCGCCATGGCCGCGGCGGTGATTGCGAGCAGCGTTCCGCCGAGGCAATAACCGACCGCATGCACCTTGCGGGCGCCGGTGATGGCGGTCGCCGCCTTGATCGCCGGGAGCACGCCCTCAGTGCGATAATATCGAAACCGACGTCGCGATCCTCGGCTCCCGGGTTCTTCCAGGAAACCATGAATACGGTGAAGCCTTGGCGGGTGAGAAACTTGACCAGCGAATTCGCCGGCGATAGGTCGAGGATGTAGTATTTCATGATCCAGGCCGGCACGATCACGATCGGCTCCGGGCGCACGCGGTCGGTTGCAGGCGTATATTGGATGATTTCCGCAAGACGCGTGCGCAGGACGACCTTGCCCGGCGTCACGGCCACTTTTTCGCCGACCTTGAATGCCTCCGTGCCCCGCGGCGGCGCGCCGCTTCGTGCTCGCGTCACGTCCGCCATCCAATTCGCGTAACCGCGCACCAGGTTGGCGCCCGACTCGGCGCGCGTGCGCGCAAGAACTTCCGGATTCGTCATCAGGAAATTCGAGGGGGGCGACGGTGTCGAGAAGCTGCCGCGCCGTGAAATTCGCCATGTCGTCATGGCCCTGGGTCACGCCCCGCACATGCGTCGTCGCCGCTTCCCACCAGCGCTCGATCGAAAGAAAGTTGTGGGCGTAGACGTTAAACGGAAAAGTCCGCCACTCCGGCGCGCGGAAGCGATCATCGTGCGGCAATGCGCGCTCGGATGGGTCGCCCGACGAGCCGGACGCGGATTGAGCGGCGAAGGCCAAATTGTCCGCGGCTCCGGCGATCGCTTGTCGCGCCAGATCGGCCTGCGTGCCGGGCGACAGCGCGAGATGCACCCACCAGTCGAAAAATGCCCCTCCCATTGCGGCCGGCGACAGACCGGCCGTGGCGTGGGAAATGGCCGCATGCGCGGTACGGTCGAGAGCCTGGAATGCGGTATCGGAAGACGATTTTTGCGCTGCAGTCCCTTGGGCTGCGGGCTTGTTGGCTTGCGACACAGTCGTGTCGCGTGAGTGGACGAGAGCGACTGGCGGCATCATGGCCTCCCCGGTATGCCTTTGCTGACTACCCGCCGCCACCCCCACCGCCGTTGATCAATGAGCCGGAGGACAGCAGGCGGGTGCCGACCTCCATGAATTTCTGGGTATCGGCGAGGAGATGCTTGCCGTCTTCCGCCATCATTACAAACCGCCGGCTCGTCCACTCCTGGTAAGCAGCCATTGCTTCCGGGATGGAACGCGCTGCCGTCAATTTTGCGGCAAACTCGGAAGCAAGATCGGCTTCCGCTTGGGCACGATCGAACCATTGACGGTTCGTCTCTTGCAGCTCGCTGAGAAGCTTTGTCTGCATGTTGACAAGCTCGTCGATGCGTTTCTTCCCCATCGCGGCAAAATCGGCGGGTATCAGATTGGGCGACGAGGACTTCTTCGTTCGCTCGGATTCCTTTTGGACCACGACACGACCTCCCTCTGCTGCCAATCAGGTTTTAAACTGGAACAGGTCACCGCTGACCAAGTCGCGCGTAGCTATAAATCGGTCAGCAACCCTGTCCCATCTCTTTTATAGATATGCATCCATTACCGAGGTATCCATGGGGTCGCTGACTTTTGTTCTTAAAAGATCGATGACAGTCTCGATACCTTCATGGCTGTCCGCGTCCGCCGGACCGGTGGCCGACAGCGGTCGTAATCGCCTCCGGCGCAGAAAAAGGTGTCACCGATGCGAAGGAAAGAGGAACGCTTGCGCACCGGCACTTAGGCGTCGATCGCTCGGCAATACCCTCCTATGCACGCTTCGCAGGGCCACGATCGTGCAGCCATATTGCAGATTTGATCTAGATCAGTGCCAACACGGTGAAGGCCGATGTTCATCACAGCGTTAGCCCTTTGGGCCGTATTCTTGATAGCCGCTATCTTCTTTACTCGTCGGCTGCGATATCCGCAGACGCCGCCACTCGCTGCCTATCTAATATTTTCGGCAGTATTCACGATGAGTTCGTTCGCACTTTTCGCCGTCATAACTGCCGTGCTGGGCGCGTTTGGACAGTCACACGTGCTGGCAGAGCCAATCGCCGCGGCGGCGTTTCTCGTCGTCGTGTTTATTCCAGCATTGTTGATCGCCGGGTGGCAGCTGCGCAAGCCGCCGCATCCGCCGGAGCAGCCTTGATCGGCGATCGAGCGGCTCGCAAAGCGCGGCGATGACGGCCAAAGTTATCGATCGGCGAATTCGCCGGTAGCAGCCTCGGACCGAAATTGCTCTAGCGCCGACGCCGGACAATTTGGCCATGAGCATTTCGCGACGCGAGCATGACCAAACGCTGCGCGGCGCGGTATAATGCGAAGTTGAAATTTGACTCACTTCAAGGCTTACAGGATGCTGCTTCGCAAAATTCATCCGGACTGGCAGCGGAGAGTGCGCAATGAGCGAACCGGAGAAGTCTGCATTTCGAAAGAAGCTCGATGAAATTTTTGGCGGTTCGCGCGCTCCTTCGGGTCCTGCAAAGGGTCCGCAGGGTCCGCGCGGTCCAATGAATAAGACCGCAGTCAATATTTGGTACATCGTGGCCGCGCTCGCGGGATTTACATTGATTCAGGGCTATTACCAGGCGAGCAAACAGTACACGACGATTCCCTATAGCCGGTTCGAGAAGCTCCTCGATGAGGACAAAGTCGACAAGGTCTGGGTCGAGCAGAACTCGATCAAGGGAACGCTGAAAGAGCCGGAGCGGGAGCCGGAGCCGAAGACGAAGCCGGAGACGAAGCCGACGACGAAAGAGAAGGAGACGGAGAAGGTTGGCCTTAAGCAGTTCGTCACGACCAGGGTCAGTCCCGACCTCGCGGCCCAACTCGACAAGCACCACGTCACCTTTTACGGCGAAGTGCCGAGCACTTTGTTGACCGACATCTTGTCCTGGGTGCTGCCGACGGCGCTGTTCTTCGGGGTGTGGATGTTCGTCATCCGGCGCTTCGGCCAAGGCGGACTTGGCGGCGGGCTCATGGCCATCGGCAAGAGCCGGGCGAAAATCTACGTCGAGACAGACACCAAAGTGACCTTCGCCGACGTCGCCGGCGTGGTCGAGGCAAAGGAGGAGTTGAAGGAGGTCGTCGAGTTCCTGCGCAATCCGAAGGCGTATGGCCGGCTCGGCGGGCGCGTTCCCAAGGGCGTCCTTCTGGTCGGCCCGCCGGGCACCGGCAAGACGCTGTTGGCGCGCGCGGTCGCCGGCGAGGCGGGGGTAAAATTCTTTTCCATTTCCGGCTCGGAGTTCGTCGAGATGTTCGTCGGCGTCGGTGCCGCGCGGGTGCGCGACCTGTTCGAGCAGGCGCGCAAGGAGGCGCCGGCGATCATCTTCATCGACGAGCTCGATGCGCTCGGCGGCGCCCGCGGCGCCTACCCGTTCGGCGGCCACGACGAGAAGGAGCAAACGCTGAACCAGCTCCTGGTGGAGCTCGACGGCTTCGATCCCACGACCGGCGTCATCCTGCTGGCGGCTACCAATCGGCCGGAGATGCTCGATCCTGCGCTCTTGCGCGCCGGCCGCTTCGACCGTCAAATTCTCGTCGACCGTCCCGACAAAAAGGACCGGATCGAGATATTGAAAGTGCACCTGAAAAAGGCAGTGCTGGCGGCGGATGTCGATCCGGTGCAGATCGCCGAATTGACGCCGGGATTTACGGGCGCCGACCTCGCCAATCTGGTCAACGAGGCGGCACTTTTGGCGACGCGGCGCGGCGCCGACAGCGTACATCTCACCGATTTCACGAATGCGGTGGAACGCATCGTCGCCGGCCTGGAGAAGAAGAACCGGCTGCTCATTCCCAAGGAACGCCGCATCGTCGCCTATCACGAGCTCGGCCACGCCATCGTCGCCATGGCGCTGCCCGGACAGGACCCCGTGCACAAGGTGTCGATCATCCCGCGCGGCATCGGCGCGCTCGGCTACACCATCCAGCGGCCGACCGAGGATCGCTTCCTGATGACCGAAGAAGAACTGGAAAACCGCATGGCCGTGCTGCTCGGCGGCCGTGCCGCCGAGTACATCTTTTTCCATCATCTTTCGACCGGCGCCGCCGACGATCTGGTGAAAGCCACCGATACCGCGCGCAGCATGGTGCTGCGCTACGGAATGGACAAGGACCTCGGCCACGTCGCCTATGAGCGCGAGCGCCAGCCCATGGTCGGCACGCCGGTGCCGCAAGGCTTTCATGCGCGGGAATTCAGCGACGAGACCGAGCGGCTCATGGACCATGCGGTCCGCGACCTTGTCGGACACGCCTTCGATCGGGCGGTCGAAATCCTCAACGCGCACCGCGCGGTGCACGAGAAGACGGCGCAGTTGCTGCTGCAGAAGGAAACGCTCGAAGAGGAGGATGTCGCGGCGCTGCGTGCCCAGATCAGCCCCGCGGAGGCGGCCGAGGCGACGCCGGACAAGCCGGTCGCAGCCGCCCACCGGTCGGCGCATGGCTCTCACGTAACGCGATCTCATACGCGACACAGCTCGCGAACTTAGAATTAGGGTGCTCATGAAAAGCGGGCGGTTTGGCGCGGCCTGGATGGAGTTGTCTCACGTGCCGGATCTGAGCTTGTTGGAACCGAACAGCTTGTCGGTTTGGCTGCGCAGCGTGCGACAGCATTCGCACGCGGTCTCTTCGAGTGCCACTCGATTCAAGATCGTCATGCGGCCATGGCAATACCCGCCGCAGACTAGAGTGATAGCGTTACATTTTCCCGGAGCGGACCTTGCGTATTGCGCGATCGCCGAGCAGACGATCGAATTCCTTCTTGGAAACGCCGTAGCACTCGCACGAGCGGCGGATAAGGCCGCGGCGATCGATGATCGTGATGTTGCCGTGCTTGTAGCGGATGAGGCCGGCCCGCTGCAGGGCGGCGGCCGCGGCCGATACGCCGGTCCGCCGCACCCCCAGCATCATCGCCAGGAATTCCTGCGTGAGCAGAAACTCGTTCGATTGCATGCGGTCGTGCGTCATCAGCAGCCAGCGGCAACATCGCTGCTCTAGGGAATGAAACTGATTGCACGCGGCGGACTGCGCGACCTGGTTGAAGAAGGCGTGAGCATAGTGAAGCATCACGATTCGCATCGAGGCGCTTCGCGCCAGTTCCTTCTTGAACAGCGCTGCCTTCATTCGCAAGCCGGCCCCGGGAACCTGCACGTAAACGCTGGTCGGCGCCCTGTCGTCGCCGAACAGGATGGGCAGACCCACCAGCCCCTCGTTGCCGATCGTTCCGACCTCGGCGGCCTGGCCGTTCGCCATGGTGTTCACCAGGGAGCCGACGCCCGTCTCGATGAAGTAGACAAATTCGATGCGCTTGTGAGCACGGTAGAGAGACTGCCTGTACTCCAGCGTCGTGCGGTGAAGATGGGGGCGAAGCCGCTGGTAATCCCTAAGCGACAGCAAACCGAGCAACCGGTTGACACGCGGATCAGCCTTGCGGCTCGCCACCACCTCACTACTCCTCTCGGTCGTACTCGAACCGACTCGCGTTGGCCGTGTTGGAGAGTGACCGCCTCAGGAAGCGTCTCTACGGCGCGATTCCAACTTGAACTTGGCCTCTATCTTCGGCCGGCAATTTCATGATCTTGATCGCTCGGCAGCGTTTGTCAATTCGCTCCCAAGTTTGCGATACCGCTCGGTATTTCCCGGTTGACGAACCTGTCCATTATAGCCGCCTGAAGGCCTATCGAGCGTGTCGATACGCTGCAGCTTTTTTTGATGCGTGCGCCTTTTTTGCGGTTGAGGCAACCACAATGTCCGGCAGCGGACATTTTACTCGACTTCGCTCGAAAAGAGGCGCAGCTTGATTCGGATGGATCGGAACGGCAAGGCCAATGTCCGGCATCCGACATAGTTGATATTAATCAATGTGAACTGGTGGTCTCCGGTGCAAAATTTTTCTGCTACGGGTGCTTAGGCAACGAATTCCGGACGCCACGGGGATGGTGGACGTCATGCCCGTCAAGCATTTGTCCGACAACGCGGACTCACCTCCGAACGTCATATTTGAGTTTAAAAGCCCGGAGCGCCGCACGGCCGCCAGCTACGAACGCGAGCTGACAAAACATAGGCGCACGGAAATAAGGTTGCGGCAGTTTCTCGCCCGCGACGAGGCTCTGCTTTGTCAAAAGGACGAGTTGATCCAACAACGAGACGTTTTGAGCCAAGAGTCCGATCATCGGTTGTTGAACGGCGTGCAAATGATCGTAAGCCTGCTTTCGCTGCAAAGCCGGGCGTCGGAGAATGCCGAAGTTGCTTCGCAATTGGCCGCCGCGGCCGATCGCATTGCCACGATCGGGCGCATCCATCAGCGTCTTCACTCATTGGATGGCGTACAAATTTTTGCGATCAAGCAATACCTCAATGATCTTTGTCGCGACTTCTCCATGATGCTGACCTCGGAAGGGCACCCGGAGCGGGTCGTCGTCGTCGAGGGGATTGACATCATGGTGCCGACCGTCACCGCCATTCCGCTCGGCTTCATCGCCAATGAACTGATCACGAACGCAGCCAAATACGGTACAGGCCGGATCACGGTCAGCTTGGAACCCAATCCGGCAAAGGGCTACGCGCTGTCGGTCTCCAATGAGGGCCCGGGTTTGCCGGAAGGATTCGATCCCGCCGCCCGCAAAGGACTGGGAATGAGAATTGTCCGGTCTCTTGTCGAACGGATCGGTGGTGAATTGCGGATTGGCGGAGGCGAAAACAATCAAGGCGCGCGATTTACGGTGCTGTTCTCCTGATTGCTTTTGGAGTGGAACGATGAACGACAATCGGATAATGCATCGTCCTTCCCGGCATCTCCCGCGACTCGTGATTGCCGCCGCAGTCCTACTCATCGTTATTCTGGTAGGCTTCGGCGGTTATATAGAGAAATGGCTGTGGATGCGGCAGCTCGACTACATCGGCATCTTCTGGACGCTTCTGTCGATTCAGTGGGCGATGTTTTGCTTGGCTTTCGTCTTCGCCTTTCTGTATCTGTGGATCAATCTCCGTCAGGCTGCCAAAAATAGCACCGCGCTTCGCGGGGTTGGCCAACCCTGGGGGCCGACTCCTTTCTCCACAGCCGATGCGGGCGCGCAGACAAATATTGAGTTGTCTCCCCGCCTATTGAAGGCGGCCGTTGTCCTCATCAGCGCCGGCATCGCCTTGTTTTTTGCGACCGGGTTCAACGCCGAATGGGATACTTACCTGCGCTTCCGCTACGGCGGGTCCTTCGGAGTATCCGATCCGCTTTTCGGGGTCGACATCGGGTTTTATGTCTTTCATCTGCCCTTCTATGTTCTGTTGCAAAGCAGCCTGACCTTACTGACGATCTTGACGCTTGCGATCGTGCTGGCCGCCTACGTGTTCTTGGGAATACAGCGGGCGAGCGGGAGCGGAAGGATCGCGATCGGCGGCAACGCCACGTCACATCTTTCAGTGCTGTTTTTTATTCTGGTGGCCAATTTTGGCTGGGGTTTTTACCTCGATCACTACGAACTCGTCTATTCCACTCTGGGCGTCGTCTATGGCGCCGGCTATGCGGCGGATCATGTAACGCGGATCACCCTCTGGATCATGGTCGGTATCTCGGCGGTGGCATGTGCGCTGCTCGTACTCAATTTCTTCCGCCCACGCTTGCAAGCGGTGGCTGTTGGAGCCGGGGTGTATGTGGCTCTGTGGGTCATCGGGGTGTCGTTGCTTCCCTTCGTCTTTCAGAAATTTGTTGTGCAGCCGAGCGAGCTGGCGCTGGAGACGCCCTACCTGAAAAATTACATCGACTTCACGCGGAAAGCCTACCAGCTGGATAAGATCAAAGAAACGTCCTATCCAGCCCTGGCGGACCTGACGCCCGCCGTGATCGCGAGGAATCAAGACACGATCCAGAACATTCGCCTATGGGACGCGCGGCCGCTGCTGCAGACTTATCAACAGACCCAGGCGATACGCCTCTACTACCAGTTCTATAACGTGGATACCGACCGTTATCACCTGGCGGACGGCTATCATCAGGTCATGCTTTCCGCCCGCGAGCTATCGCCGGAACTTCCCGCGAAAGCGCAAACCTGGGTCAACCAGTATCTACAGTTCACCCACGGTTACGGCGTGGTCATGAACTTGGTCTCGAAGACCATCGGCGGAGGGTTTCCGCAATACGTTCTCGAGAACGTCCCAGCCGAATCCGCCTTCGGTATGACCATTACCCAGCCCGCCATCTACTACGGACAATCGATGCCGGGATATCGGATCGTCGCCACCGGCATCAAGGAATTCGACTACCCCAAGGGCAATGACAATGTTTACACAAGTTATGACGGAAAAGGCGGCATCCCGCTAGACAGTTATTGGAAGCGGGTCTTGTTTACTTGGACCAAAGCTGACGTCAACATTCTATTGACCTCCTATCTCAAGCCCGAGAGCCGAATTCAGATCTATCGAGACGTTCGTGAGCGCGTGTCAAAAATCGCACCGTTCTTGCGCCTCGACAATGATCCCTACGCCGTATTGAGCGAGGGTAAGCTGTACTGGATCCAGGATGCCTATACGATTTCCAGTTACTTTCCATACGCAAATCCGGAGCGGCCAACGCAATATGAAACTGCGTTGGCGCAGAGCTTAGGTGGACCCGACACCGGCGGGACCCAGGCCCACTCCACGGCTGCGTTTGACGGGATCAACTACATCCGAAACTCCGTGAAGATCATCGTGGACATGTACGACGGAACCGTCAGCTTCTACGTCATGGACCCCAAGGATCCCGTGCTGGCCGTCTATCGGCGGGCCTTTCCCGGCGTTTTCCATGACCTCAGTGCGGTTTCCGCGGATCTCAAGAAGCACCTGCGCTATCCGGAGGACATCTTCACTGTCCAAGCCTACCAGTACAGAACCTTCCACATGACGGATCCTCAGGTTTTCTACAACCGGGAGGACCTGTGGACGGCTCCGAGGGAGAAGTACGCCGACCAGGTACGGTCCATGCAGCCTTATTACATCCTGGCGAAGCTTCCCGGAAGCAATCAGCTTGAGTATTTGCTCATGACTCCCTTTACGCCGCAAAACCGGGACAACATGATCTCGTGGATGGCCGCCAGGTCCGATTTTCCCGAGTACGGCGAAATGCTGTTTTACGAGCTGCCGAAGGAAAAGCTCGTCTACGGACCAGACCAGATCGAGGCGATGATCGATCAGAACACCACCATTTCTCAACAACTCACCCTCTGGAACCAACAAGGGTCGCGAGTCATTCGCGGCAAACAAATCGTGACTCCGATTGAGAACTCGTTCCTGTACGTGGTGCCCTTGTACCTCAAAGCCGAAGGCACGAACTTTCCGCAGCTGAAGCGCGTCATCGCGGTGGCGGGTGACAAGGTGGTGATGGAGCCGACGCTCGACGAGGCGCTCACCGCTCTGTTCGGCACACAGCGACCTCAAGCGGTGCACGCAGCGCAAACAACTGGCCCGTCCGCGGAGGCGACCACCCGTCAAGTGGACCTTGACCGGGCGCGAATGCAGTTCGAGGACGCCCAGAAGGCCCTGCAACAGGGGGACTGGGACAAATTCGGAAAGGCGATGGAGGCGCTCAAGCACTTGTTGACCAGCTCGGCAAAGTAATTTCGGACCTGTTTCGGGATTTCTGTTGGCTGCGGGTGCAGGTGCCGCGAGATCATAACCTATGTGACCGCTTTCAAAATATTGAATGGATCTGAAACAAACACACGAGCGATTGATGAACGCCCTGCCTTTTGTATGCACTGAGATAGATACGCCGAACATCCCGGTGCGCCGAGCAAATCTCACTCGCAGATCTTGCCTTCATCTGTTCGACACCGAGCAGATCAGTCACCGCGTCCGGACCGCGTCACCTTGCGTGCTCCCCCAAGCGCCATCGCGATGAGCGATGCGCCGCCGAACAGCATATCGATGCCCAGGAGAAGGCCGAACGCCCAGACGAGCATGTTCGGAAAGCTAATGATGATAATACCGGCAAAAATTAAATCGATGACGCCGTTCACCATCATCCATTCCCATTTGCGCGAGAGCTCACGGCGATGGGCGATAGCGAGGACGATGGTCAAGATGCCGTCGGCAATGAAAAAGGTGGTCAGTACATAGGTCAATGTGTCCAGACCTTGAAGCGGATTCCACAGCAATACTCCCCCGGCGGTCGCTGCCACGAGTGCCGAGAGCAGCGACCAGCCAAATCCCGCTGCTTCCCGCGCTCTCAATGTCGCGATGAGCCCTACGATCCCTGCGATGAGGAATAACAATCCCAGAAAGACGCTAGCGAAGCGGCCTGCAATGAGCGGAACGATGATCGCGGCCAGTCCAAGGACGCTCACGGCGATCCCCTTGGCCAGAAACAAGCCCCAATAGTCCTGCAGCGATTGTGGCTGAGCCTCTGACGCGTTGGGATTGGCCATAGTAGACACGGCTCGAGCTCCTTCGTTCCCTGACATGATCATCCTACTCGGCGCCGCAGATCGGCAAGCAACCCGTCGCTGCTCGCCCGAGCACCTGCCAAGTCCATTTGCATGGCTGATCTAGCTTCCAATCATCCCGCGGTGCCCGCAAAGGTTTTCGCACTCATTCGGCCTTGTCGCTATCGCGCTGATGGGCCGACAGCAACCGACCCTGCGCCGTCATGACGACCACCTTCACGAAGCGGACGCGCAGTTGCACACGGCCGCCGCCGGGTGGGAGCGGCAAGGCCGCTTGCATGGCCGCTACTTGTGCGGCGGACGGCACCTCGGGTCCGCGCAGGACCGCACGGACTACGTCGCCGTCCTGGCCCCGTTCGAAGCGAACCGCATCGACATAGGCGCCGGAACCCGGCCCGACTTGTTGTTTCAGGACATTACGAACCTGAGCTTCGAACAGCGCCGTGGTGATAACGCGATGCAGCCGCAGTCCCAGTACGGCGGCAAGCATGCATAGGATGGCGACATTCACAAAATCGCGGCGTAGGAACTCGACAATGCCGCCGCCGGTATAGTGCGTGAGCTTGCGAAAGCCGCTGAACCAGAGCACGACCGAGAACGAGAATTGAATCGCGATCACGTTGGTCAGCGTGAGAACAAAGGCATTCCATGTCATGTCGAGGTCGCCGCGCGCCACGAGGAGCCCGGTTGCGGCGAGCGGAGGGACCAACGCCGTCGCGATGGCGACACCGACGATGGCGGTGCCGACGCTGGGAGAAACCATGGCGATGCCGCCGGCCGCCCCGCCGGCCACCGCAATCATCAGATCGAAAAGGGTTGGGGACGTCCGTGAGGTGATCTCCGCCGTCAACGGCGCGTCGCGGTGCACGAAGCCGATCACGATCGCGACGAGGAGGATCCAGACCATCCCCCCGAGGAGGGATAACAGCGACGTGCGAAACAGAGCCCGGTCCCTGTCCGTCAAACCCAGCGCGACCCCGGCGATCGGCCCCAGCAACATCGCCACGACCATGGCCCCGATCACAACCGCCGCGCTGTTGGAAAGCAATCCGTAGCAGGCGATGACCGCCGCCAGCGCATTCATCAACCAGAACGTTCCACTGGGCCGGCTGGATTCGCGAATGCTCTCGCGTATGGCGTCTCGCTGGTCCGTTGTGGTCGAATTCGCCATGGCTCGCTAGACCTTGCTGATGCTGATTTTGCTGCAATTCAGACCTATTAGACAATCCTTACGCCATTGCCGAGCCATGAACCACGGCAAACGCGAACGTCAACACTAATCGATTGCGGCAGCCGTCGGGTATGCGACCGCCCGCCGCTGTTCAGGCTTGGCCGGCGTTTATGCGGCGGCGATCCATTCGCGTGCCCGTGCGGCCTCGGAAGTCGGGAAGACTTGGGTTGAAGCAGGCATGAGGAAGCCCCACAAACGCACCGTCTGCTTGATCCACTCGATGTCGGTGACGAGCGCGACCCGCTCCCAGCGCGTCAAGTGCTCCATCCCGACCTTGAAGTCTTCCCACATTGCGCCGGGATCGATGCCGGCAAAGTCCGGGCCGGTTTCGTAGTAGAGCCGGACTTTATTATGTGTTCGCAGCGCGTTCAGCACGGCCGGCACCAGAACCGCGTCGTAATCCGCTTTGGTCACCCACCCCTTGCAAACGAACGCGACGACGTTGCTGGGAAACTCGGTGAGTTGTTCGATCATCGGCGTTGTCCGTTGGTGTTTGCCACGAGCCTGTCGCGCCTGATATGAAGACTAGATGTAATCAATTGAACCACGCTTGTCCTGGCCATTCGTCGAGATACGCGGGGTTTTGCCCATCGGCAACCATTGGACGTCTGCTGCGCGCTGAGGAGTAATCCGTGCCAAGCCCATTACCCGATCAAGTCAAGCCGCAGCCACCACCGCGGGCGTCTCGACCTCAAATCATCAGCCTTGTCGCCGTAGCGCTCATCAGTCTGCTCATCGGAATCGCGGCTCAGGAACTGCGGTGGCGCTGGTCAGTCATGGTACCACACAGCCAGTTGGTACATGCCGAGCATGAGTTTCGAGCTGGCGATAATCAAGCAGCGGTGAAGTTGTTCGGCACGCTTGCCGACAAGAATAACCCGGTCGCCCAATATTGGCTGGCGCACATGACCGAACTCGGCCTTGGCGTGCCGCGCGATCCGGTCAAGGCCATTGATCTTTACAAGAAGGCGGCGGCGCAAAATATCGATGCAGCGGAGCTTCGGCTCGGGGAACTTTACCTCGACGGCAATCTTGTGCCGCCCGACTTTGCCCAGGCCAAGACCTACCTCGAGAAGTCGGCGTATCAGGGTAATCCGCGTGCTGCGATGCTGCTTGGTCAGATGTATCGCGTCGGCATCGGGATGCCGGTCGATCCGACGGAAGCCTACGCTTGGTCGGAAGTGGCTACTCTCGAGGGAGACGCATTCGCGGAACGTGAACGCGACGCGTCATTTCGCAATTTGAGCACGGACGATCAAAAAGCCGCCATAACGCGCGCGCGCGAAATCCTCAAGACCGTCAGGAGCGAGACGACTGTGCCGAAAGCGCCCGAGTCGAAATAGGGAGTAAGCGGAAGGGGACTCCGTCTTGGGAACCCCCGGGTAGACATGCCGAGCGCTTTTATGGAAACTACAGCGCCGTTTGCATGGCGGCAACCTGGTCGGCCAAACTCTGGCCAGTGAATTTGCACGGCGCCATTCGACAGCAAGAATGCGACAACGATAGCTGCCACGGCAGTCGGGTTTCGCATGGTTTTTACTCTTTTGCTTTATCTCGCCAATCCTCCTCCGGGCTCGACGTGAACGTTCCGTTGCGCAAAGCTCGCGCGGCCGCCCCGTCCGCGGCGCCATTGGCCGCAAAACCGCCGGAACATCGCGGACGCATTTGCGGTTGCGAAGGGGAGCTCACATTCGGTCCCGCCACCAAACGCGCGATCGGAGAATTGCAAGAGAGGATCGCTGCCCATGGAGTCGAAGGACACGGCTGATCGTGGCGACGGCTCGGCGTCGCCGCTGGGGGTCCTAGCTCGCTTCCTAAGGGGGCGGCCGCTCGCCAATCGGGAAGCCCGCTCGCGCGAGATAGGCGTCGCCGAAGGAGTGCCGGCGCTCGGGCTCGATGGCCTGAGCTCTTCGGCATACGGACCGGAAGCCGCTCTCAGCATCCTGGTCGCGGCGGGCGCAGCCGGGCTCGCCGACCTCGGCCCGGTCATGCTGGTCATCCTCGCATTGCTCGCGATCCTATTCGCCTCCTACTGGCAGACCATCAAAGCCTATCCGATAAGCGGCGGCGCCTACACGGTCGCCAAGGAGAACCTTGGCGTGAACGCGAGCCTCCTGGCCTCCGCCGGCATCATGGTGGACTACGTCCTCAACGTCGCGGTCGGCATTTCCGCAGGCGTGGCGGCCCTTGTTTCGGCCGTGCCGGCACTACACCCGTACACGCTGCCACTTTGCCTTGGCATCCTGGTCCTGCTGACAGTCGTCAACCTGCGGGGCACGATGGATGCCGGGCGGCTGTTTGCACTACCCACTTATCTGTTCATCGCCTGCTTCATGATTGTTCTCGCCCTTGGCGCTTATGCCGCCATGACGAGCGGCGGACATCCGCAACCGGTCGTGCCGCCGCCCGCACCGCCCAAAGCCGTCGAGGCGGTTGGCCTATGGCTATTGCTGCGGGCGTTCGCCAGCGGCTGCACGGCGATGACCGGCGTCGAGGCAATCAGCAACGGTGTCGACGCATTTCGCGAGCCGTGCGTGGCCAACGCCCGTCGGACGCTCGCTGCGATTGTCGTAACTTTGGGCATCCTGCTCGCCGGCATCGCCTACCTCGCGATGTCCTACGGCATCATGGCCATTGACCAGACGCAGTCTGGTTACCAAAGCGTGCTGTCGCAGCTCGTCGGCGCGGTGGCGGGACGCGGCATCTTCTATTACGTGGCGATTGCCAGCGCGCTTTGCGTCCTTTGCCTGTCCGCGAGCACGAGCTTCGTCGGTTTGCCGCGTCTGTACCATGTCGTGGCGCAGGATGCGTTCTTGCCGCGGCCGTTTGCGACTTTCGGACGCCGACTAGTGTCTTCGGTCGGCATTGTCTTTCTCGCGCTTACCGCCGGACTGCTGTTGACCGTTTTTGACGGCATCACCGACCGCTTGATTCCGCTATTTGCCATCGGCGCGTTTTTGACATTCACCATATCGCAGGCAGGCATGGTGGTGCACTGGCGGCGCGAGCTGCGCGACAAGCGTCACGCGGCCGAACGCTGGCGGGTCTGGATCAATCTCGTTATCAACGCCATTGGCGCCTCGACGACCGTCACCGCGCTTGCTGTCATCGTAGTAGCCAAGTTCGCTCAGGGCGGCTGGATCACGATCGTCGCCATCCCTTGCGTCATCGTGCTGCACAAGGCGATCAAGCGGTATTACGACGACATCGACGATCAACTGCGGGACAAGGAGCCGCTCAAATTTCATGAGAGCAAGCCGCCGATTGTCCTGGTCACAGTACAAGAATGGAATCTAATGGCCGACAAGGTGCTCGGCCTCGCAATGGAGCTATCATCAGATGTGACAGCGGTGCATCTGGCTGCGCTCGAAGGGCCGGACGTGAAGTGGGAAGAGCGGAAGCTTCGCGAGCAATGGGCCAAGAACGTCGAAGAACCCGCGCGCGCTGCGCACTTTCCTCACCCGCCGCAATTGGCTTTCCTGAGCGCTCCCTACCGGCGTATTCACGCGCCGTTCTTGAAACTGATCAAAGAGATCGAGGATAAGAATCCAGATCGTACCATTGCGGTGCTGATCCCGGAGCTCGTCAAGCAACACTGGTGGGACTACCTCCTGAGCGCCCAGCATGCCCGGCGGCTTCGCTCGGCGGTGCTCGCCTATGGCGGCCCGCGCGTCGTGGTCATCGCCGTGCCCTGGTATTTGACGCCGCCAAAGATCGAAGAGGCGATGACCGAGGAAGAGGCCGCAGTACCCTTCAGGGTGCGAAATGTGCTCGGCTTCAGCCGGCGGCGCTCAAGTCGCAAGCCGGCGTAGGGGCGCCCGATTTTGCCGAGGCCAAGACATACCTCGAAAAGTTGGCCTATCAGGTTAATCCGCGTGCGGCGATGCTGCTCGGTCAGATGTATCGCGTCGGAATCGGGATGGCGGCCGATCCGACGGAGGCTTACGCTTGGTCGGAAGTGGCCACTCTGGAGGATAACGTATTCGCGCAACGTGAACGCGACGCATCATTTCGCAATTTGAGTGCGGACGATAAAAAAGCCGCCATAACGCGCGCGCGCGAAATCCTCAAGACCGTCAAGAGCGAGACGACTGTGCCGAAAGCGCCCGAGTCGAAATAGGGAGTAAGTGGAAGGGGTCTCCATCTTGGGAACCCGGGTAGACATGCCGAGCGCTTTTATGGAAACTAAAAGTAGCCCAGCGTGTGCGTTGTGATCGACCGCACTGCGACCTGACCCGGTCTTTCGGCTTCTGCTCTCACGATTTATAGTTCGGAAATATGGGGCGTCACGTCCGGGGAACAGATCGGGAGGGCATTCAATGGTCCCGTTGGGGAGCCTGCCAGTCGCTTACAAATCTGATCAGGCTGATAAGTGGATTTTCGGCCCGCCAGCGGGCACCCCGTTTCAGAGCGCGTTGCGGAAGGCTGGCTCATCGCAATCGGCGGCGGAGAATACCGAGATCAGGCGATCGCTTTCGTCGCGGCGCGCGACTTCTCTGATTGTCGGTGTCTGGAGACTCGCGGCGCTTCCCGTGCTCGCCATTCTCGCCGTCGGCGGGATCTCCAGTTCTGGAGTGGCGCAAACCGCCGATCCCAACCCCTCGACCGCTCAGCCGGCCTTACAGACCGCGGCGAAAATACCCAGTGAAACGTGCCTATCTTGTCATGGCACGAAGGGGTTTGCGGCAAAACTGCCGGACGGAAAAACGCGCTCGCTGTTCGTGGACCAGGAGAAGTTCAAGTCGAGTGTTCATGGCGGACGTCAGTGCGTCGATTGCCATACGAACATAACGTCAATCCCCCACCCGCCGATCCAGGTCAGGGTCAACTGCATCAGTTGCCACGAAAGCTTGTGGGACAGCGCTCAGGAGGAAGGAAAGGCAAAAGAATTCGCCACATTGGGCTTGGTGGTGCAACGAATCCACACGTTCATGAATTCCATTCATGCACGGCCCTCCCTGCAAGATCAGTCTTTAACCAATGCAACTTGCTATAATTGTCATGATGCCCACTACGTCTATCCTCCGGGGACTCCTATCTGGACAGCGTGGCGACTGAACCTTCCCAACACCTGCGGCAAGTGCCATTCGCAGGAGCTGGCGGCGTACGCAACGTCGATCCACGGCAGGGAAGTACTGCAGAACCATAATCCCAAGGCGGCGACCTGCGCGGACTGCCACACCAGTCACAACATCCAAGACCCGTTCCTGAGCTCGACCCAGCTGGTCATCATCAAGAACTGCGGTTCTTGCCATCGCGAGCAGTTTGAAAGCTACCTAGATACCTATCACGGGCAGGTCACCGAACTGGGCTACATTTATACGGCCTCGTGTTTCAGCTGCCATGGATATCATACGATCCAGCGGATCAACGACCCACGATCGACCGTGTATCCAGCCAACCGGCTCGCCACATGTCGGCAATGCCATACCAATGCCACCGCCGGCTTTGTGACTTTCCAGCCGCATGGCAATCCCCACGATTTCCGACACTATCCCTATTTGTGGCTCGCCTCGCATTCCATGGTCGCGCTTCTGGTGGGCGTGTTTGCGTTCTTTTGGACCCATTCCGCGTTGTGGTTCTATCGCTCCTACAAGGAGCGCAAGGGGCAAGGCGCACATCAGGACCTCTACGTCTATCCGTTGCCACGTCAAAACGAGCCTTATTTCGAACGCTTCCCCGTCATCTGGCGGATTGCCCATCTTGCCCTTCTGCTCAGCACCATGACGTTGGTCTTGACCGGAATGACAGTGCTCTACGCCGACAGCACCTGGGCGCACGTGGTCGTGAGGCTGCTTGGCGGCCCCCAGGTGCGGTCTGCCGTTCATCACGCGGCTGCGGTCATTTTCCTTACGGTATTCGTCGCGCATGTCGTCGCTATGGCCATCAAGGTGGGAAAGACGGGGCGGACCTTCAATTGGTTCGGGCCGGATTCCCTGGTCGTCCGCTGGCAGGATTTTCTAGATATCTTCGCCATGTTCAAATGGTTCTTCGGCCTCGGGCCACGTGCCGTATTCGACCGGTGGACCTATTGGGAGAAATTCGACTATTGGGCCGTGTTCTGGGGTGTCTTCATCATTGGCGGCAGCGGCGCCCTCCTCTGGGGCAAGGTGGCGGTCGCTGAGTTTCTGCCGGGATACGTGTTCAATGTGGCGCTCATCTTCCATCGCGAAGAGGCCATCCTCGCAGCCGTTTTTCTATTCACCGTACACTTCTTCAACAACCACTTCAGGCCGGACAAGTTTCCGCTCGACATCACGATGTTTACCGGGGCGACGACTCTGGAAGTGTTCAGGCGGGAGCACGAGCTGGAATATGAACGGTTGGTCAAAACCGGCCAGCTGGAACGGTATCGCGTGCCTGCGCCGTCACCTGCCCTGACCCTCGGCTCGAAGGTATTGGGCTTTACCCTGATCACGGGCGGCTTGATATTGCTGCTTCTGGTGGCGATCGGATTGATTGGTCAGGCGGTGTAGCACAACGCCGTCTAGTGGCGCGTCTGTCTGGCCGGCCGGATTTTCATTTCTCTCTGGGAAATGTGGATCGGCTTGGTCAAAGCCGCCGTGGGTGTAAACCGCCAACAGCCACTGGGACGATGGTCACGGGACGATGGCCGATCCGCTCCGGCGCGCCGGTTGCAGATACGCCGGGATCGAGCCGGCGCGGCTGCCTTGCAGGAAAGCCGGAAAAACGCGAATATAAAATTCGCATGGTTGCGCCGGTTTCGGCGGTCGTCGGGCAATCGCTCCGATCGAGCACGGACAAGGTGCGCTGCCGCACTGACGCGACGCAGATCGTCGCCGGGAAAATCATCGATGACCGCTCAGTTATGGGAAAAGTCCTATCCGCCCGGCGTGTCGTGGGACCAGCCGATGCCGCCGCCGGTCGCGATCGAGAGCATCCTCGAAAAGGCGGCGGAAACCTGGCCCGCCAAGGTCGCGATCGATTTCTATGACAAGACATTGACGTTCGCGCAGTTGCACGATCTCACGATCCGTGCCGCCAAGGGGTTTCAGGCGCTCGGCGTCGGCCCCGACGTTAATGTCGGGCTGCATCTTCCCAACACGCCGCATTACGTCGTCTGCTTTTTCGCCGTGCTGATGGCCGGCGGCCGCGTCGCCAATTTCAGCCCGCTGGCGGCGCCGCGCGAGCTCAAGTACCAAATCGTCGATTCCGATGTCCAGGTCATGGTGACGCTCGGCATCCAGGCGCTCTATCCGCAGATCGCGGCGCTCAAGGGCACGGCGAAGTTCGAGACGCTCGTGGTCTGCAATCTGGAAGACTTTCTGCCCGAGCCGGTGGTGCGCGCGTTTGTCGGCCCGAAGATCGAGCGCAGCGGCGGCGCGGGGCGCGAGATCGATTTCGGCGCGCTCATCGCCAATGACGGCGCCTATGTTCGATATCCGCACGGCGCGCTCGCGGACGAGGTCGCGGTACTGCAATATACCGGCGGCACCACCGGCGAGCCGAAGGGGGCGATGCTCACGCACGCAAATTTTTCCGCCGTGCTCAACGCCTATAACCGATGGACCAGCGCCAGCCCGCTGAACGACAACGACAAGTCGTTGGTCGTATTGCCGTTGTTCCACATCTTCGGGTTGTCGTTCATCATGCTGCTGTCGGTCCATTCCGGCACGCCGATGGTGATGCATATGCGCTTCGACCCCGATCGCGTGCTTGCCGACATCGCGCGCAAGAAGATCACGATCTTCGCCGGCGTGCCGACCATGTATACGGCACTGGTCAATCATCCGAAGATCAAGGAGTTCGATCTGTCGTCGCTGCGGCAGTGCGCATCCGGCGGCGCGCCGCTGCCGGTCGAGGTGCTGCAGCGGTTCCGCGAGCTCACCGGCGTCACTCCGCGCGAAGGCTACGGCCTCACCGAAACGGCGCCGCTCGGCACTATGCAGGTCAACGACGCCGCCCCGCGCCCGGGTACGGTCGGGCTGCCGGCGCCGCAGACCCTCATTGAGGTCGTCGACCTCGAGACCGGAACGCGCCTGCTGCCGGTTGACGAGAAGGGCGAGATTTGCGTCACCGGACCGCAGGTCATGAAGGGTTATTGGAACAAGCCGGAAGCGACCGCGGATGCCTTCCGCGGCGGTCGTTTCCATACCGGCGACATCGGCTTTATCGACCAGGACGGTTTCGTCACGCTCGTCGATCGCAAGAAGGACATGATCCTGTCCGGCGGTTTCAACGTATTCCCGCGCAATATCGAGGAAGCCATCTACGAGCAGCCGGCGGTCTCCGAGGTGACGGTGATCGGCATTCCCGACCGTTACCGCGGGCAATCGGCGAAGGCCTTCATCGCGCTCAAGCCCGGGCAGCCTGCATTCACCTTCGACGAGCTCAAGGCCTTTCTCGCCGACAAGCTCGCCAAGTATGAAATGCCGACCGAGATGGAATTTCGCCCCAGCCTGCCAAAGACGCCGGTCGGCAAGCTGTCGAAGAAAGAGCTGGTGGCCGAGGAGTTGGCCAAACGCGAGGCCGCAGCCCCCGTCAGCGAAGGTGCGCGCAAGCTGGCCGGATGACTAGCGCAAGCGATGGTGAAGGCCCATGCCGGCGGTTATTCGACCGGCGCGGAGAGGAAGTGTGCCGATGATGACAGACTTGTTCTCGCTCGCGGGCCGCACCGCGCTCGTCACGGGCGGTTCACGCGGCATCGGCAGGATGATCGCGAGGGGCTTCATCGCCCAGGGCGCGCGGGTCTACATTGCGGCGCGGAAGGCGGCGCAGTGCGATCGAACCGCGGCCGAGCTGGCGAAAGGGGGCGGCGCCTGCTTCTCCATCCCGGCGAACCTTTCGACCGTCGAGGGCGTGCGGGCGCTGGCCGCCGCGGTCACCGCGCGCGAGCCAAAGCTCGACATCCTCGTCAACAATGCCGGCGCCGCCTGGGGGGCGGAGTTCGACGCCTTCCCGGAAAACGGCTGGGACAAGGTGATGGACCTCAACGTTAAGGCGCCATTCTTCCTGACGCAGGCTCTGTATGGCGCGCTCAAGGCCGCCGCGACCCGCGAGCGGCCGGCCAAGGTCATCAACATCGCTTCGATCGACGGCCTGTTCGTCAATCCGCGCGAAACCTATTCCTACCACGCCAGCAAGGCCGGGCTGATCCATCTGACGCGGCGCATGGCGGCGAAGCTGATTGCCGACAACATCGTCGTCTCGGCGATCGCGCCGGGCCCGTTCCGGTCGGACATGAATATCGACGCGCGCGACCATCCGGACGAGGTGGCGCAGCGCATTCCGGCAAAACGCATCGGCACCGACGAGGATATGGCGGGGGCGGCGATCTATCTGGCATCGCGCGCCGGCGACTTTGTGGTCGGTGCGACACTCACGGTCGATGGCGGCGTGGTCTATGCGAGAACCGGTTTCGACGGTGCGGGCTGGAAGGCCTGAATTCTCTGCACGTTCGGCGAGACCGTCGTCTATCGAACCGATTCATTGGTCTTGGTGCGGAGCTGATGCGATGCACGCTGCGTTGCCGAGATGGATCATTCACATCCGTTGCACGGGGCGCGTCGTGAGGCCGACCGTGAGACTCTGGACCGGGCTGCGCGCCCTCGTGCGTCGCCGCCGCGCGCAACTGGCCTTGTCGGTCAGGGTAACGATTGCCGCCCTAGCGGCTCTGGCGCTGGCGCAATTGCTGCATCTTCCGCTGCCATTGTGGGCGGTACTGACGGCCGTCATCGTCACGCAGATGAGCGTCGGGCGGTCGCTGAAGGCGACGTTCGATTATCTCATTGGGACACTGGGCGGCGCCATCTACGGCGGCGCCATCGGCGTACTGATTCCGCATTCGAGCGAGATCGCGTTGCTGGCAGTTCTGGCGCTGGCCGTCGCCCCGCTCGCCTTCGTCGCGGCGATCAATCCCAGATTTTCCGTGGCGCCGATCACCGCCATCATCGTGCTGCTGCTGCCGACAATAACCCATACCAGTCCGATCGCTTCGGCACTTGACCGCATCCTTGAGGTAGCGCTCGGCGCCGTCACCGGTCTGGTCGTTTCGTTTCTGCTGTTGCCGTCGAGCGCCCATCGCCAAGTCGCCGAAGCGGCCGCCCGCACGCTCGACCAGATGGCGCGGGTACTCGGCGCGCTGCTTGCGGGCTTGACGCACGGTCTCGACGTCGATGCGTTGCACCGCATCCAGGACGGCATCGGCCAGGCCTTGGTGCGACTGGATGCGGTCGGCGCCGAGGCCGAGCGCGAACGGGCCGCGCGGCTCGCCGTCGGGCCCGACACCGGGCCGCTGCTGCGCACGCTGCTCAGGTTGCGTCACGACTTGGTGATGATCGGCAGAGCGGCCGCCAGTCCGCTGCCCGAGACGATCGGGAGGCGGCTCGAACCGCAGCTGGCGCATGCCGGCACGGCCTTGGCCGATTATTTGCGCGCCTGCGCGGCCGCGCTGCGCGGCCGGCCTCCGCCGTCGCTCAATGCCGTGGAATTGGCGCTTGACGCCTATGCCGCCGAGATCGCCGCGCTGCGCCGCGAAGGCCTCACGCGCAGCCTTCCGAGCGAGGCGGCAGAACGTTTCTTCGCACTCGGATTTGCGCTCGAGCAGATGCGCAGCAACTTCAAAGATCTCGAACGGTGCGTCGCTGAATGGGCCGCACCGGCTGAGCACGCAGGGCGCAACGGCAAGGCAGTGTGATCGAATGCGGCCGCGAACGGCACCGCCTCGATCGCGGTTGGGGCGAGGTCGAACGTGCCGGATGCCGGCGTTTTCCATTGACATAAATCAAGATACCCATCCCTCGGAGCTGCATTTTGGTCGTCGACAGCCGCCGCATTCGTCATTGCTACTGGAGCTTGACGCCGGCATCGGCAAGTTTTGGAATGGAAAGCCGCCGACTTTCGGCGGCTGCAACAGGAGGAGTAGCTATGAGTTATTCTCAGCTTTCCGACGAGCAGGTTCTGGAGGTGCTTTCTAAAAGTCACGAGGCAGTTGTCAACATTCTAAGATATCAAAGTTTTCTCACCAGCGGCTCGGGACTGCCGAAAAACGATACCGCGCGAAATCAGCTCATTAGCTCAAACACGAAATGGCTGGAGAAGATTCGGACCGAGATCAAGGCGCTTGAAAGCGAGCTGTCGCGTCGAGAGAATCCGCCGATGAAGCGACGGCGCATCTAGGGCTGCAGGAAATCGCGATATCGCCCGCGCAGATGTATCACGCCATCGCACGTGAGGATGCGACGAGGGTCGCCTTTCGCATTCGCGTCACCTGGCGCGGCGGCGCCGCCGACATGGCCGAGATTGTCGGCGAAGATGGTCGCACAGAAAGCCGGGGGAAAGCGTAATGCCGCCACTGTCGCCGCGGCACCTGACCACTGGCGTGCCGTGCGGATTTGACTGAGCGCCTTTGCCGCTAGCCGGGAATTCGCACCAGCAGCGTTTCGTAGCCTTTGACGAAATTCGAATAGACCCACTTCGGTTCATCAACGACGTCGATCGTCGCGAAGCGCTGCAGAATCTCCTGCCACACGATCCGAAGCTGCAATTCGGCCAGACGCAGACCTAGACAGCGGTGGACCCCGAAGCCGAAAGCGATGTGATTGCGCGCATTGCTCCGCTCGATGAGAAAATCACTGGCGTTCTCGAACATGTCCTCGTCGCGGTTTCCCGAGACATACCACACGACGACTTTCTCGCCCTGCTTGATCGCCTTGCCGGCGATCTCGGTATCGGTCAGCGCGGTCCGGCGCATGTGGGCGAGCGGCGTCTGCCAGCGGATTGTTTCGGGCACGAGGTTTTGCACGAGCGCATGATTATCCCGAAGCTTTTTGTACTGATCGGGAAACAGGTTGAGCGCGTAGACACTGCCCGAGAGCGAATTCCGCGTCGTGTCGTTGCCGCCGACGGTCAGCAGGATGAGATTGCCGAGGAAGTTCCTTGGGTCCATGTCCCGCGTGGCTTCGCTGTGGGCCATCATCGAGAGCAGGTCCGTCTTCGGCGGCTGCTTGATGCGCTCGTTCCACAGTTGTTCGAAATAGGCGCCGCATTCCTGCAGTTCCGCCTCGCGCGCCGCTTCCGAGGCGATGATCTCGCGATTGCCGGGCGCCGCCGTCGCCACGTTGGACCAGCGGGTCAGTTTGCGGCGCTCCTCCCAGGGAAAATCGAACAGCGTGGCCAGCATTTGCGTCGTCAGCTCGATCGAGACGCGATCGACCCAGTCGAAAGTCTCGTTGCGCGGCAGGCGGTCGAGAATTTCACGGGCGCGTACGCGAATCGTGTTCGCCAGCTGTTCGAGATTTTCCGGCAGGAACATCGGTGCCACGGTCTTGCGCTGCTCACTGTGCCGCGGCTCGTCCATTGCGATAAAGCTCTCGCGACGGTAATCCGGCTTCGTGTTCTGGATGCCGATGCCGCCGAGATGCACGTCGGACGAAAAGATCCGGTGATTGGTCTCGACGTGCATGATGTCCTTATATTTGGTCACCGACCAGTAAGGACCGACGCGGCTCTGCGGACAGTAGTGGACCGGGGCTTCCTTGCGCAGCCGTTCGAAATACGGCCACATGGTGTTGGAGCGGAACAGTTCCGGCCGGCTGACATCGATATCCTCGAGCCGCATGGAATACGCCTCGCGTCTGGCGTCATCGATCGGTTTGGGTACGCCGTGCATGATCCTGTCTCTCCAGACTCGGCCGCGAAAATCAGGCGGCCAAGAGCGATGTGACCTCGGATAGCGAAACCGATTCGTCGCCTAAAAGCTTGGCGCTGACAGTCTCCTCCCAGCGGTCGTCGGGCAAGGCGAAGGGATCGGCGCTGCCGAGGCGGTGGTCGAGCACCAAGCGGGCGAGCAATAGCCGGCGGGCGTCGCCGCCGTGTCGGCCCAGTTCGGCGCCTTCGGCCGCCAGCAGCGCGGCGCTGGTGACGTGGTAGAGCGTGCTTGCGGCGCGCCGGCAGGAGGCTTCAGCATTCGGCAGCTTGGCCACGGCATCGACGAAACGGACGGCGCGATCGACCAGCGCGGCGAGGCGGCCACGGAACTGGCCGGGAATAGGCGCCTGATCAAGTCGGCCGTGCAGCGCATCGGCGAGCGCCGCGTGCACGCCCTCGCGGCCAGCGGCGCGGCGGATGATGTCGAGGGCGTTGACGCTCGAGGTCCCCTCCCACAATAGGCCGAGATGGGCGTCGCGCACGAGCTTGGCGTTGGCCCAGTCCTCAATGTAGCCGTTGCCGCCGCGCATCTCCATGGCGCCGGTAGCGACCGGCACGTTATCGCGACAGGCGCGGTACTTCACCAGCGGCGTCAGGATGCGCAGTTGCGCCGCGTCGTTTCTGGTCATCGCCACGGCGGCGGCGATCGAAACCGACAGCGCCTGTTCGGTCGGCAGCATGAGCTTGAGGAGCTGCCGCCGCGCCATCGGGTGATCGACCAGTGCGCGACCAAAAGTGCGCCGGTGGCGTGCCGTCTGCAGCGCTTCGTTCAGGCAGCGCCGCATCATGCCGGCGGCGCGGAAGCCATGCGACAGGCGCGAGAGGTTCACCTGGTCCATCATCTGTTTCAGGCCACGGCCGGGCTCGCCCAATAGATAGGCGACAGCCCCTTCCATGATGGTTTCGCCGGCAGCCATGGAGCGCGAGCCGAGCTTGTCCTTGAGCCGCACGACCCGATAGCGGTTACGGCTGCCGTCATCGAGCCGTCGCGGCATGACGAACAGCGACAGGCCGGCATTGCCGCTGGGCGCGCCGTCACAGCGGGCGAGCAGCAGCACGACGTCGTGGTCGGCGCAGGAGCAGAACCATTTGTCGCCCCACAGTTCCCAATGGTCGCCGACGCGGTTGGCAGTCAGGGCAATGCCGGAAAGATCGGAGCCACCGGCCTTCTCGGTCATGAACTGCGCGCCCTTGAGCAGCGTATCCATGTTCTGGCTCAGCATGCCCGGCAGGTAGCGTTGCTTCACCCGCTCATCGCCATACTTCTGGATCAGCAGGATCGAGGTGTCGCTGACCGACAGCGGGCAGAGCAACGCGAACTCGGCCTGAGCGAACAGGTATTGCAGAGCGTATTTGGCGAGCGGGGGAGCGGTGTCCGGCCAGCCGAGGACGCCGGCACGCCGCGACATGGCGTGCAGGCCGAATTCGGCAAAGCCGATGCGCTCCATTTCGCGATAGGCCGGGTGGTATTCGACCCAGTCCGCATCGCGACCGAAGCGATCGCGATGGTGTAGGATCGGCGTGCGTTTATCCGCCAGCAGGGCGAGCTCGTCGAGCCGCCCGCCTGCCAGTTCCCCCAGACGCTCGAAATGCGGCGTGAAATGCCGGAGCGCGGCATCGTCCAGGTACAGCATCAGCAAATCACGCAGCGACCGGTCGGTGTTCCAAAAATTGAGTCCACGGCAATCGGGCGCGATCAGATCGGAACCCGCCGGGGTAGCGACCAGGGCGAAGTCGAGCAAAGCGCTCATGGCAGCAGATCCTTGGTGTATACTCCCAATAGCTCTCATTATATCAAACCATGGGATGTCACATCAGGACCATTGCAGCGGTCCGCGATGTCCGCCCCATTTGCGGTTATCGGGCGATTTCGCGACGCATCAATAAAGCCGCCCTACTCCGCCGCTGGCGCAGCCTGGCGTTTCTTGCCGCGCCGCGGCCCGAGTTGGGCGATCCAGCGGGCGATGACATAGAACACCGGCGTGAAAATCAGGCCGAACGCCGTCACGCCGATCATGCCGGAAAATACCGCGGTGCCGAGCGCCTGGCGCAGTTCGGCGCCGGCGCCGATCGCCCAGACCAGCGGCGTGACGCCGAGAATGAACGCGAACGAGGTCATCAGGATCGGGCGGAGCCGCAGCCGCGTCGCCTCGACGGCGGCCTGCCAGCGATCGCGGCCCTGATCCTCCAGTTGCCGGGCGAACTCGACGATCAGGATGGCGTTCTTCGCCGCCAGTCCGATCAGCACCACGAAGCCGACCTGAGTGAGGATGTTGTTGTCCTGACCGCGCAGGATGACGCCGGTGATGGCGGCGACCAGGCACATCGGCACGATCAGGATCACCGCCAGCGGCAGCGTCAGGCTCTCGTACTGCGCGGCAAGGACCAGAAATACGAACACCACCGCCAGCACGAAGGCAAACATCGCGGTGTTGCCGGCCCTGATCTGCTGGAAGGCCAGCGTCGTCCACTCGGTGTCGAAACCCTCCGGCAGGGTCTCCGCCGCGAGCCTATCCATGATCGCGATCGCCTGGCCCTGCGAATAGCCGGGCGCGGCGGTGCCGTCGACCTCGGCGCTGGGGTAGAGATTATAGCGCGGCACGCGGTAGGGACCGGAAATGTCGCGCACCGTGGTGAAGGACCCGAGCGGGACGGTGTCGCCGTTGCTGTTGCGCACGCGGATCTTGAGAACGTCGCCGACATCGCGGCGGTCCTGGTCGCGCGCCTGCGCCATGACGCGGAAGGTGCGGCCGAACAGATTGAAGTCGTTGACGTAGGATGAGCCGATATAGACCTGCAGCGCATTGAACACATCCTGCACATTGACGCCGAGCAGCTGCGCCTTGGTGCGGTCGATATCGAGATAGAGCTGCGGCGTCGAGGTCTCGAACAGCGTGAAGACCTGGGACACGCCGGGCGTTTTCGCGGCGCGGCTCGTCAGCGCCGCCGCCGCTTCCCGCAGCTCGGCGGTGTTGTGCCCAGTGCGATCCTCGACCATCATGCGGAAGCCGGCGGCATTGCCGATGCCCCTGACCGGCGGCGGCAGCACGGCGATGATGAGGGCGTCCTGCAGCTTGCCCAGCCGGCGATTGAGCTCGGCCTGGATCGCCGGCGCCGATTGCCGCCGATCCGCGGCGCGCTTCTGAAAGGAGTTGAGCACCAGGAAAATCGCGCCGGCATTGGGCGCATTGGTGAAGGTCGCGCCGGAGAAGCCGACGATATTGACGCCATGGGCGACGCCGGGGACGCCGAGCGCGATATCGAGTGCGCGTTGCTGCACCGCGTCGGTGCGCGCCAGCGAGGCGCCGGGCGACAGCTGAATCACCAGGATGATATAGCCGCGATCGACCTGCGGGATGAACCCGACCGGCGTCTTGCGGAATTGATTGAGGCCGACGCCGAGCACGACCAGATAGATCACCAGCATCAGCGCGGCGCGCCGCACGGTGCGGGTGGCGAGCCAGGAGACGCCGGCGCCGACACCGTTGAAGCCGCGATTGAAGACGCCAAAGAAGCCGTGGATCGGCCGCTCCCACCAGCGATCGCGGTGCGCCGCGTCGTGGCGCTGCAGCAGCAGCGCACACATCGCCGGTGACAGCGTCAGCGAGACGATCAGCGAAATCACGGTCGCCCCGGTGATGGTCAGCGCGAACTGCCTATAGAATTGCCCGGATATGCCGGTGATGAACATCGAAGGAACGAACACGGCACAGAGCACCAGCGCGATGGCAATGAGCGCCGAGCCGACCTCGTTCATGCTTTTTTTCGCCGCCTCTCGCGGCGCCAGCCCGGTGGCGATGTTGCGTTCGACGTTCTCGACGACGACGATGGCGTCGTCGACCACGATGCCGATCGCCAGCACGAGGCCGAACAACGACAGATTGTTGAGCGAGAAGCCGAACGCCGCCATGAAGAAGAAGGTGCCGATCAACGATACCGGTATGGCGACGAGCGGAATGATCGCCGCGCGCCAGGTTTGCAGGAAGACGATGACCACCAGCACGACGAGCACGATCGCCTCGCCGATCGTCTCGATCACGGCATCCACGGATTGCTGGATGAATTCAGTCGGATTGTAGACGATGGCGTATTTGATGCCGGGCGGGAAGCGCTTCGACAACTCCGCCATCAGGCGGCTGACGCCGCGCGCGGTGTCCAACGCATTCGAGCCAGGTCGCTGGAAAATGGCGAGCGCGACCGCCGGATCGTGATCGAGATAGGAGTTCGACGAATAATCGAGCGCATCAAGCTCGACCTTGGCGACGTCCTTGAGCCGAACCACGGCGCCCGGCGTCTCTTTCACTACGATGGCGCCGAACTCGGCGGGATCGGCCAGCCGGCCGAGCGTCTGCACCGCGATCTGGAAAGCGCCGGGTTGCGCCACCGGCGGCTGATCGAGCATGCCGGAGGCGACCTGGATGTTCTGTGCCTGCAGCGCGTTGGTGACGTCGGTCGCGGTCAGCCCAAGCGATTGCAGGCGGTCGGGGTCGAGCCACACCCGCATCGAATAGTCGCGGCTGCCGAATACGGTGATCGAACCGACGCCATCGACGCGGGTGACCGCGTCGGTCAATTCGAGCGTGGCGTAGTTGGAGATGAACAGCGAATCGCGTGACTTGTCGGGCGAATACAGATGCACGACCATCATCAAATCGGGCGAGGCTTTCGCCACCGTCACGCCGATATTGCGCACGTCGGCCGGCAGCCGTGGCTGCGCGATGGCGACGCGGTTCTGCACCTGGACCTGCGCGATGTCGAGGTTGGTGCCGAGCTCGAAACTGACCTGGATCGAGAAGCGCCCGTCGGCCGTCGAGTTCGAGTACATGTAGAGCATGTTCTCGACGCCGTTGATCTGCTGTTCAATCGGCGTGACCACGGTCGAGGCCACGACTTCGGCGCTGGCGCCGGGATACTGCCCGGTGACGTTGATGGTCGGCGGCGCGATCTCCGGATATTGCTCGATCGGCAGCCGCGAGAACGACACGCCGCCGAGGATCACGAACACGATCGAGACCACGGCGGCGAAGATCGGCCGGTCGATGAAGAAATGCGAAAGGCGCATACCGGTGTCAGTCCGCCTTGACCTGTTCGGCTTGCTTGGGCGGCGCCGACGCGGCGGGAGTCCCCTGCGTTTCCACCGCGACTTTCAGTCCGGCGCGCGCTCGCATCAATCCCTTGACGATGACGCGGTCGCCGGCCGCCAGGCCGTCCTTGATTACGCGTAAGCCGTCGTCGAGCTGCCCGAGGGTGACGTATTTCTGCCGGGCGACGCCGCCGTCATCGACCACGAGCACGAATTTGCGCGCCTGCTCGGTGCCGATCGCGGCGTCGGGGATAAGGAGCGCGGCGTAAGGCGGCGAGCCGGGCACGCGGATGCGGCCGAACATGCCGGGCGTGAAGATGGCGTCGGAATTGGCGAACACCGCGCGGCCGCGGATGGTACCCGAGGAGCGGTCGATGACGTTGTCGACGAAGTCCATCTGGCCGGTATGCCGGAAGTCCGGCTCGTCGATCAGCTTGAGCGCCACCGGCACGCCGCCTTGGCCGCTCGCCATTTGCGCACTGGCGCCGGCGAAACGCTGGTAGCGCAGATAGGACGCCTCGTCGAAGGTGAATTCGAAGCGGATCGGATCGACCGAGACGATGGTGGCGAGCAGCGTCGAGTTGCCGCCGAAGCCGCCGTTCACCAGGTTACCGACGGAGACGCGGCGGTCGCCGATGCGGCCGTCGATCGGCGAGCGCAGCTCGGAATATTGGTTGAGGTCGAGCTCGGCGGAATGCACCATCGCCTCCTGCGCAGCGACGGAAGCTTCCGCCACGCGCTTGGCCTGCATGCGCTGGTCGTAGGTCTGCTCGGTGATGGTCTTGTTGTGCAGCAATTCCTGGCCGCGCGCGAGATCGGCCTGAGTGAAGGCCAGGTTGGCGCGCGCTTGCGCCAGATTGGCGCGCATCTGGTCGAGCGCGATCTGGAACGGCCGGTGGTCGATGACGAACAGGAGATCGCCCTTCTTCACCATCTGGCCGTCGGTGAAATGGATTTCCGTGAGGTAGCCGGAAACGCGCGCGCGCACTTCAACCGTATCGACGGCGACGAAGCGGCCGACATATTCGTCCTGATCGACCACCGTGCGCTGCACCGGGTTGGCTACGGTGACGGACGGCGGCGGCGACGCCGCTTGCTGCTGGCTCTGGCCGCAACCGGCGAGCGCTGCCGCGATGAGCAGGGCGGCGGCCAAGCGCGCCGCATCGGCGATCGCCATGGGCTCTCCTTCGAGGATTTCCTTCGTGCGGCGGATTTTAAGTTCCTAAAACTCAGCCGCCAGCGCTGCCAGCAACTTCAATCCCAAACCCGCCCCGGGGACCATAGGTCTGCTCGTTCCGCACCATAAGTGATGGCCGCTGTCAACCGCAGGCGAAATCGGCGCCCTTACCCGGCCCGGACCGAGTTCCCATATATGCGGTCCGGCTGGTGCGATGCGCTCAATGCCGGCCAAACATGGCGAATTTCCGTGAAGCTCATACCCCTGAACGATGAAGCCGGCTTAGGCGGCAGCCGGGCCGCAGCCACGGCTCAAGCCGTGCCGCCCGAGGATCAGGCATTGCTCGACGCCTACTCGCGCGCCGTAATCGATGTCGTCGATCGCGTCGGCCCGGCGGTGGTCGGCCTCTCTGTCCGAACCCCCTCCCCACCCTCTTCCGCGCGGGGCGGTAAGGACGGGGTGCGGGGTGGATCTGGCTCGGGCGTCGTGGTGGCGCCCGACGGGCTCATTTTGACCAACAGCCACGTCGCCGGCGCGGCCGGCAGCCCCGGCGCCGCCGCGCGTATCGCGGTGACCACCGCGGACGGACTCGATCTACGCGCACGCCTGGTCGGCGACGATCCCGACACCGATCTGGCGCTCATTCGCGTCGACGAAGCGGTGACGCTCACCGCGGCGCCGCTCGGCGATTCCAAGCGGCTCAAACGCGGCCAGCTGGTGATCGCCATCGGCAATCCGCTGGGCTTCGAATTCGACGGTGACCACCGGCGTCGTCTCCGCGCTCGGCCGCTCCTTGCGCTCGCGCACCGGCCGCTTGATCGACGATCTCATTCAGACCGATGCCGCGCTCAATCCCGGCAATTCCGGCGGCCCGCTGGTGTCCTCGCATGGCGAAGTCGTCGGCATCAACACCGCCGTGATCATGGGCGCGCAGGGCATCTGTTTTGCGGTCGCCGCCAACACCGCGCAGTTCGTGCTCGGCGAATTGGTGCGGCACGGCCGCGTGCGCAGGGCCTTCATCGGCATCTCCGCGCAGCAGACCGCGATTCCGCCGCGGCGGCGCCGCGCCGCCGGCATCGCGCAGGACAGCGCGGTGATGGTCGGCACTGTCGAATCCGGCAGCGCCGCCGATCGCGCCGGGCTGAAAGCCGGCGACATTGTGCTTAGCCTCGATGGCGTCGCCATCACCGGCGCCGACGATCTGATCCGCGCGCTCACCGGCGACAAGATCGGCCGCAGCGTCGCGCTCGACGTGCTGCGCGGCACCGAACGGCTCACGCTCTCGCTGGTGCCGCAGGAGCGCGAGCGGGCGGGGTGACCAGCGCCAAACTCTGATGTATCGCTCCGGTCGCGCGCACTCATCTGGAGAAATCAACAAAAATAACTAACAGATTTTCGGTCGGCAAATAGCGGCGACAATTTGGCGCCGCTGGCCGCCGAGCAAATAGTAGCCATGCGAATTAAGGCATCTGGAAATCCCCTGGCGATGCTATGACGCCCGCGCGCCTCGCTGTCCAGCGAGGCGTTCTCGTCTACTGAAACTCGCTCAAACCTCACGGTTTGGGCGAGTTTTTTGTCGGCAGGCGGAGAAAGAACACGCGTAAAAAATTTAGGAGTATCCGGATGAAGTTGACGACGTTGGCGGCCGCGGCCGCGGTCACATTGGCCTTTGCGCAAACCGCGCACACGGGCGAACACCATCACCGACATGGTATTATCCACCGGCATGGCGTTTACCATCAAGCGGGGCGCCATTGGGGTGCATACCGTTACGCGGCAACGCGGAACGAAAATTATAATCCGGCTTGGCGCTACCGAAATGCGGCGACGGCCGCGTTCGCTTGGTCTACTCACACTGTGTATCATGGCGGATACGGCGGACGCCCGCGCGCCTGGTGTGGCTGGCAGATGCGGCAGCTGGTCGGCAACGATCCGGGTCCGCAATTCAACCTCGCGCGCAATTGGGCACAGTGGGGACACTCGGGACCGGCGGGCATCGGCGCCGTGGTCGTGTGGCCGCATCACGTCGGCAAGATCATCGGCCGCGAAGGCAGCCAATGGATCATTCAATCCGGCAATGACGGCAACCGGCTGCGCACCCGTCCGCTCTCGATCGGCGGCGTCATTGCCATCCGCTGGGGCTAAAGCTAGTCCTCGCCGCTCTTCGGTCGAGAGTTGACAACGGCCGCCTGGCAAACCGGGCGGCCGTTTTCGTTCGTCGGCGCCCTAGGCTGACTGTCGCCGTTTGGTGCTACAGTGGCGTTTGGAAACTTCGCTCCAACCGCCGTTCATAAAGAGTTCAAAATGACCGAGATCTTGCGAACGCCGCCGGAGCGTTTCGTCGACCTGCCCGGCTTTGCATGGCGAGCGCACTGCCGCGATGACCTGCCGGGCTATTCCGGCCTGGCGATGTCCTATCTCGACGAGGGCCCGGCCGATGCGCCGGTCTTTCTCTGCCTGCACGGCCAGCCGACCTGGAGCTATCTCTACCGGCGCATGATCCCGCATTTTCTGGCGACCGGCAGCCGCGTCGTCGCACCCGACTTTTTTGGGTTCGGCCACTCCGACAAGCCGGTCGACGATGCGGTCTATACCTTCGACTTCCACCGCAACAGCTTATTGGCCTTCGTCCGGGCGCTCGATCTCACCGACATCACGCTCGTTGTGCAGGATTGGGGCGGTCTGCTCGGCCTGACGCTGCCGCTGGACATGCCCGAACGCTTTAGCCGATTGATCGTGATGAACACGGCGCTGCCGACCGGCGACGTGCCGATGTCCAAGGGATTTTTGGATTGGCGGGCGTTCTCCAACAGCCATCCGGACATGGCGGTCGGCAAATTACTGGCGCGGGCGTGCCCACATCTGACGCCGGCCGAGGCCGCCGCCTACGACGCGCCTTATCCGGACGCCCGCCATAAGGCCGGCGTGCGTCGCTTTCCCAATCTGGTGCCGGAATTTGTCGACAGCCCGGGCGCCGCGATCGGTCGCGCCGCCCGCGACTTCTGGCGCAACGATTGGCGCGGCCGCAGCGTCATGGCGATCGGCATGGCCGATCCCGTGCTCGGGCCGCCGGTGATGCGCGCGCTGCATCGCGACATTCGCAATTGCCCGCGGCCACTCGAATTCGCCGACGCCGGGCATTTTGTGCAGGAATGGGGTGAGCAAGTTGCACCGGCGGTGATCGCGGCACTGGCTGCTTAGCAGCGGTCCCCAGTCCGTTGAGCAAGGAGAGTTGAATGCCGAAGGTGATCTACGAGAAGGACGGCAGGATCGGCCGCATCACGCTCAACCGCCCGGAGGTCATGAACGCCATCGATGACGACGTTCCGATTGAACTCGCCGCCTGCGTCGCCAAAGCCAATGCCGATGCCGGCGTCCACGTCATCGTGCTGTCGGGCGCCGGCGAAGCGTTCTGCGCCGGTTACGATCTGACCTATTACGCGCAAGGCAGCGGCGGCACCGGCGTCACCCAGCCGATGCCGTGGGATCCGATGAAAGACTATGCCTTCATGATGCGGAACACCGAGCTGTTCATGAGCATCTGGCGCTCCTACCGGCCGGTGATCTGCAAGGTGCACGGCTATGCGGTCGCCGGCGGCTCCGACATCGCATTGTGCGCCGACCTCATCGTCATGAGCACCGACGCGCGGATCGGCTACATGCCGACCCGGGTGTGGGGCTGCCCGACCACGGCGATGTGGGTCTATCGCCTCGGCCCGGAGCGGGCCAAGCGCATGCTGTTCACCGGCGACAAGATCACCGGCAGCGAAGCCGAGAAACTCGGGCTTGTGCTCAAGGCGGCGCCGCCCGCAGAGCTCGATGCCGAAGTCGAGGCGCTGGCGGAACGGATGGCGACCGTGCCGGTCAACCAGCTGATGATGCAGAAGCTCGTCGTCAACCAGGCGATCGAGGCGATGGGGCTGAAGACCACGCAGCTCATCGCCACCGTCTTCGACGGCATTACTCGTCACTCTCCCGAAGGCGTGAATTTCAAAACGCGCGCCGGGACGGTCGGCTGGAAGCAGGCGGTTCGCGAGCGCGACGACGGCACCTGGGATTGGAGCGAAAACCGGCCCATCAATGGTGCTCGCTGAGCGGGCACGGTGGCCCAAAAATACGCGGCGGCGCGCGCTTCGATCTTTCTCCCGTCACAAAATCTCAGCTAGCCAGCGGACGATTGACTTGTATCAACATCCGGCCGACGCGAATTTGCTGCATATCATCTGTCCGCTTGGAGAGTTTTCCGAGACAACCTAGAATATTTCTCATGAAAGGTCCCGAGTTCTCCCCGCCGCCCGTGCTGCGGCCTGTGGGGTGGCGTCACTTTCTTGCCGTCGCCGGTCCCGGCATCGTCGTCATGCTCGCCGACACCGATGCCGGCAGCATCATCACCGCCGCGCAAAGCGGCGCGCAATGGGGTTACCAGCTGCTGCTGCTGCAATTTATCCTGGTGCCGATCCTCTACATCGTGCAGGAGCTGACCGTGCGGCTGGGTCTGGTGACACGCAAAGGGCACGCCGAGCTCATCCGCGATCACTTCGGCCGCGGCTGGGCCTGGCTTTCCGTCGCCACCTTGGTGCTCTCTTGCGTCGGCGCGCTGTTGAGCGAGCTAAGCGGACTCGCCGGCGTCGGTTTGCTGATGGGAGTGCCGATACCCGTCACCATGTCGCTGATCGTCGTCGCGCTGATCGTGATGGCGTATCGGGGCTCATATCTGTTCGTCGAACAAATCGCGATCGTGGTCGGGGCATTTGAGGTCGTGTTCCTGTTCGTCGCCTGGCGAGCCCACCCGGACCTCGCCGCGGTGGCGTCCGGAGCCGCCGATATCGCCTGGCAGCAGCCAAAATATCTGTACCTTGTCGCCGCCAATATCGGCGCGGTGATCATGCCCTGGATGGTGTTTTATCAGCAGTCGTCAGTCGTGGAAAAAGGCCTGTCGCTCGACGACTTGCCGGCGGCGCGACTGGACACCGCGTTCGGCGCGGCGGCGACGCAGATCGTCATGGCGGCGGTGCTGATAGCGACGGCCGCGACGCTGGGCAAAGCCGGGCAATCCGGCTCGCTCGATACCGTTCAACAGATCGCACGGGCGATCACGCCGTACCTCGGCGAAACGACCGGCAACTTTCTGTTCGGCCTCGGCATGTCGGGTGCCGCGGTGGTCGCCACGATCGTGGTGACGCTGACCGCGGCGCGAACCCTGAGTGAAGTTCTTGGCACCAAGCATTCGTTGGAACACGAACCGCATGAAGCGCCCTGGTTCTACGGCATCTACACGGCGACGCTGATCGCCGGCGCGCTCATCGTGATCTCGGGCGTCAACCTCGTTAGTTTGAGCATCGGGGTGCAGGTCATGAACGCGCTGTTGCTGCCGATCGTTCTGGGGTTTCTTTATTTGTTGGCGCGGCGGCTGCCCAAGCCTTATCGGTTGCAAGGAGCCTATGCCGTCATCATTGCGATCGTGATCGGCTCCACCGTGATCTTCGGGGTGTATTCCGGACTGGCTGGATTGTGGGGTTGAGGGTCGGGGACGATATCGTCCGCATGAACTTTCGTGCAGAGAGAGCGCGACGTCACCTGGGGAGAAGCACAGATGCAGGATGTACAGGCCCGGACCATCCGGAAGGTGTCGGCACGGTTGATACCGTTCCTGGTGGTTTGCTATTTCATCGCCTATCTCGACCGGGTAAACGTCGGCTTCGCCGCGATCACGATGAACAAGGCACTCGGTCTGACCGCGACCATGTTCGGCTTCGGGTCCGGCATCTTCTTCCTCACCTACTTCCTCTTCGAAGTGCCATCGAATCTGTTGCTCGACCGCTTCGGTGCCCGCAAGTGGATCGCGCGCATCATGATGAGTTGGGGCATCCTCTCCGCCCTGATGGCGTTCATCCCAGGTATCGCCCGTACGACCGGATTCAGCGGCGAGACCACTTTCTACGTCATCCGCGCGCTGCTCGGCTTCGCCGAGGCCGGGTTCTTTCCCGGTATCATCTTTTATCTGACGCTGTGGTTCCCTTCGGCCTATCGCGGTCGCATCATCGGCTCCTTCATCGCCGCGATTCCGCTCTCCTCAGTCATCGTCGCGCCGATTTCCGGCATGATCCTCGGCATGGACGGCGTCGGCGGCTTCGCCGGCTGGCAATGGCTCTTTATCATCGAGGCCGCGCCAGCGGTGGTGCTCGCCTTCGTCACCTACTTCTACCTCACCAGCCGGCCGGCCGACGCACACTGGCTTGCGGACGACGAGCGCGCTTGGCTCAGCGATCGCCTCGACGCTGAGCGCCGGCAGCGCGAGCGCGTGCATGAACTTTCGGTCTTCCAAGCCATGTTCAATCCCCGCGTCTGGGCGCTGGCGCTGGTCTATTTCGGCCTGGTGGCCTGCCTTTACGGCGTCGGCTTTTGGTTGCCGCAGATCATCAAGGCCTTTGGCCTGTCGAACGCCATGACGGGCTGGGTCGTTGCCTTCCCCTACACCATCGGGGCCGCGTTCATGATCTGGTACGGCCGTCATTCGGATGCTAAGGCCGAGCGCAAAGCTCATGCTGCGGTCGCCCTCTTGATCGCTGCCGCCGGCATCGCTGGTTCGACGTTGACCGGCAACCCCACGCTAACCGTCGTCGCCTTCACGATCGGCGCCTGCGGCGTGTTAGCGGCCCTGCCGGTGTTCTGGACCTTGCCGACCGCCGTGCTGTCCGGCAGCGCCGCCGCCGCCGGCATCGCCGTGATCAACTCAATCGGCAATCTCTCGGGCTTCTTCGGGCCCTATGCCATGGGCTGGATCAAGGACGCGACCGGCAGCTTCACCGGCGGGCTGTTGCTGATTGCCGCGCTGGCGCTCGTGGCCATGTTCATTGTGCTTACGCTTGGCCATGACCAAGCGCTCGAAAAGGTCCCGGCCGCACAAACATGAAGCGCGACGCCGCGGTCGCCCGATCAAATTCAGGTTTGTGGTTGCAAAAAAGTTAGTATTGCCCAGGATCGCATCGGGGCCTGCGCTAACAGAATCTTGAACAGTTTAGCATAATGCTGATTTGAACCGCCGGTTGTCGGCGCGCTTTACAATCAAGATGCGTCAAGAGGAGATGCGACGTGTCCTTGTTCGATGGGATCAAAACCCTTTGTGGCCCGCTTCTGTTGGCGATATCCGTCATTCTTTACATCGGATCGGAGGCGATTGCCGAAGACGCGACCTGGCACATCAGCAAATCGTCCGGCGAGGTCTGGGTGATCGGCTCGGGGGCGCAGCAGGTTGCCCTCACCAATGACGCGAGTTTCAAAACCGGGTGATGAAATTCGCACCGGCCGCAACGGCCGGGTTCTTTTGGTGCGCGGCCAAGAGAGCATACTCGTCTCGCCAAATTCGGTCATTAGTCTCCCGACGGAGGAGACCGAAAAGAAGGACGGACTGTCGACGATCATCATTCAGCAGGCAGGTTCGATCCTTCTCAAGGTGGAAAAGCGCGCCGTTAAGCATTTCGAGGTGGAGACGCCGTATCTCGCCGCTGTGGTTAAGGGGACGCAGTTCCGCGTCTCGGTGAACAAAGATGACTCCAGCGTCGATGTGCTCAGGGGCGAGGTCGAGGTCGCCGGTTTCAAGTCCGGCCAGTACGCGATGGTTCGGCCGGGACAGGCGGCAAGGGTCGCAGCGGAGGGCCGCGGCGATCTGTCGTTGAGCGGCTCAGGCACCTTGAGCCCGATCCAGCAGGGCGAACCTCGTGAATCGTCGATCACGTCCATACCGGTGCCGCAAGAGGGCCTTTCCGCTCCGGCCGACGCGCCGAACGGACAGCAGGTTCGAATCCTACCGGCGCTAGGCGAAATCGGATCGACCGCCGCTTCCTCGGCAGGGCCCGGCGGTCCGACCCGGATTGGCTCAGGCCCTTCGATCCCCAGCCAGCAAAGCCAGTCCCCTCAGACATCGGCGAACCCGCTACCGGGGCCCAAAGGGGGCGTTTCGTTCGCCGGCGGCACGCCGAACGGACAGCAGATCCGCATCGCGGCGGCGCCGGAGGCCGGTGCAGCGCCCCCCGTTCGGTCGGCAGCAAGCGCCGACAATGAAGACGCCGACGAAAATGCCCACGAGAATACATGGGGCTTCGGTTTGTTGGGGTGGGGAAACGATCACGCCGGCACTCGTAAGAAGCACGGTGATAACAAGGAGTACATTGATCAACGTACCATGACCCTCGTCCTTGGCGTCGGCATCGCCGTTGCTGTCGTCACCGGTGTTAACCGGCACATGCAAAGGCAAAAACCTATGTCGACGTCTTGCGCGGCGATCCCGCGGCGATGAAAATGCTCAAGAACAAAAAAGTCATCATCGGCGCGACGGCGATCGAGCTTGGCGATCATTTCAGCGTGCCGAACGGCGGGGTCGTTGCCGGCCCGTTGCTGCAAGCGCTGGCGGCCGAATTGATCCTGCAGGGCCGTGCGCTGCGCACCTCCTCCGATGCCCTAACGCTGGGCGGACTTTGCATCCTAGCGCTGCTCATGACGGTGCTGTGGCGTCGCCAGTCCGCCGGGCGGCGGGTTTTGCTCCTGGTCGGCCTGGCGGCCGCGACCGAATTGGGCGCCGTGCTGTTGCAAGCAAGGCTGCCTATTGTTCTCGATACGTCGTTCTGGCACGTGGCCATCGCCGCCTATCTCGCCGCAATCGCGCTCGACGAAATCGATATCCTCGGCCTATTCAGCAGGATTGCGGAAAACCGCTTTCAACGAATTGCCATGTCGCTGGGCGATGGCTTGGTGTGCGCCGACCAGAACGGCCTGATCACGGTGTGGAACCCGGTCGCCGCGGCGATTTTCGGCTGCGCGCGAGAGGACATGATCGGCCGACCGATCGATCGGATCTACAGCGCCGGCGAGCGCGCTGGAACTGTTCCGTTCTCGATTCTCGATCTGCCGCACGAAGCGCTGCAGCTCTCCGGCGGCAAGGTGATGGAACTCAACGGACGCCGCGAGAACGGCGAGGCCTTCCCGCTAGAAGCCTGTTTCTTCGGATGGCAAGGGGCCGACGGGTTCCAGTACGGCGCGGTTTTGCGAGACATATCGCTCCGCAAGCGCGAAGCGGAAAGAATACGATATTTGGCGGAGTACGACACGCTGACTGGCCTCGCCAATCGCAATACGTTGCACGAACATCTGGCCGCACGGTTCGACGATGCGAAACATGACTGCAGCGAGGTTGCATTGCTGGTGATGGACATCGACAGATTTAAACAGATCAACGACACGCTGGGCCATGTTTGCGGCGATCAGGTGCTCTGCGCCGTTGCCAGGCGATTGAACGCTCTGGTCGAGGGCGCCGGCTTGGTCGCCCGTTTGGGCGGCGATGAATTCGCAATCGTGATCAGCGGCACCGATGTGGTGAACACGGTTGAAAGACTGTCGGAGCGGACGCCGCTGGCCTTCAGCAATGACCCACTTGTCGTAGGCGCGCGTCAGTTCCGCGTCGAACTCAGCATCGGGGTGGCCATTTATCCGCAAGATTGCCGCACCGCGGAAGAACTCCTCGGCAACGCCGACCTCGCGCTGTATCGGGCGAAGGCTGCCGGGCGCGGGCGGCACGTATTCTTCGATCACGCGATCAGGGCGGAGCTTGAGGAGAGATTGGAGCTGGAGGCCGAACTGAGGCAGGCAGTGGAACGCAATGAGTTCGAGGTTTTCTATCAGCCGCAGGTCGGCCTGGAAGACGGCAGACTGGTGGGCGCGGAGGCTCTGATCCGCTGGCGCCATCCCACGCGCGGCCTAATCTCCCCGGCGGATTTCATGCCGGTCGCCAATGCGTCCTCGATGTCAGATGGCATCGCGTTCAGGGTCCTGGAATCCACATGCGAGCAAGGCCGCCGCTGGCAGCAGAACGGGCATCCCGTTCGCCTCAGCGTCAATCTCTCGCCCTCGCAGCTTAAATCCGGCGACCTCGCGGCCACGGTCGAGGCCGTCTTGTGCGGCACCGGCTTTTCGCCTTCGCTCCTCGAACTCGAGGTGACGGAGAATATCTTGCTGGAGGATGACGAGAAGGCTTGCGACGTTTTCCGCCGGATTCAGGACCTCGGTGTCAGCATCGCCTTCGACGATTTCGGCACCGGCTATGCCAGCCTGACCTACCTGAAGAAATTCCCGCTCGACCGGTTGAAGATCGACCAATCGTTCGTGCGCGAACTGCGGGCGGGTTCGGACGATGCGGCGATCGTCGGCTCCACGATAACCCTCAGCAGGCTGCTGGGTCTGTCGGTTATCGCCGAAGGCATCGAGGACCGCGCGACCGCCGAGCTGTTGCGGGGCATGGGGTGCGAAGAAGGCCAGGGCTATCATTTCGGCCGCCCCATGTCGGCGGCGGAATTCGAACAGCGGTTTCTTTCGAAGGACACACTTTCCACGTCCGCCATGTCTGCGGCGCAACCGGCCGCCACTGCGGCCTGACGGCGTTATTCAACTCGACCGAATTCAGTCGAGCCTTATGATTCGGCCGCACTCAGATTACCCAAACGATCGTGGATCACACCCTTGGAATTTGCTTAGTGTGATTGGACTATTGCGTGCGGATGGGGACGAAAAGCATGGGATCTCAACTCGATGTGCGGATCGTATGGGGCGATTGCGACGAACAAGGCATCGTCTTTTATCCAAAATATTTCTATTGGATGGACAGCGCCTTTCAGGCGCTGCTACGCGACGCCGGCCAAAGCCTGCGGGCGATGCGCGAGGCATACGGCATCGTCGGCATCCCGATCGTCGAGGCTAACGCCCGCTTCCTCGCATCGGCGACCCACGAGGAGATTCTCAGGATCGACGCAGAGATTCGGCATTGGGGCGAAACGAGCCTTCGTGCCGAGTACAAGGGATTCTGCGGAGACAGACCGATCTTCGAGGGGTTCGAGGCGCGGGTCTGGCTCGGGTGCGGAAATAACGGCCGGCCGGCGGCGGCCACCATCCCCGAAGCTTTCAAAAAGGCATTTGCCGCATCTTGATCCGCGCCGGTAGCCGGAAGCACCGTTGCTCACACCGGATCCGGACCCGCCGGCGGCGGCGACGTGCCCTCGAACGCATCGATCGGTGCCGCCGGCGCCGTTTGCGCGCGCTTGCGCATCAGCGAAAGCCATCGCCGTCCGAACAGTGCGAGCACCAGCGCGCCGTAAAACAATCCGCCGAGCAACGCCAGCACCAGCAATTCCGTGGCGTCGCGAAACCTCGACCAGGACGAAAACAGCACGGCCACCAAAGGCGCCGCGAAGACCAGCAGAACCGCGAAGGCAAGCCCGGCCGCCGCCAGTTTGGCGAGCGAGGATTTGAGCGTCGCATCGGTGGCGATGAGACCGGCCCGCGCGGCAAAGGCGAGCACCAGAATGAAATTGATCCAGGCGCCGATCGACGTCGCCAGCGCCAGCCCGACCTGCGCCAGCGAACCCATCAGCGCGATCTTGAACACAATGTTGACCGCGGTTCCGATCAGCGCCGCCTTGACCGGCGTCGCGGTGTCGCCGCGGGCGAGGAACGGAGCAACGACGCTGCGAATCAGCACGAAGGGAACCAGCCCGATCGTGTAAGCCATCAGCGTCATCGCCGCCGCATGGGCATCCGCGGCCGTGAAACGACCGCGCATGAACAAGCCGCGCATGATCTGATCGGGCACCACGAGAAAGGCGACAACGCAGGGAATCGCCAGCAGCAGCGCGAATTCGATGGCGCGATTCTGCGCCGAACGGGCGCCCGCTTCGTCGCCGGCCGCGATCCGGTGGGTCATCTCCGGCAACAGCACCGTGCCGACGGCAATGCCGATGACGCCGATCGGCAGCTGGTCGATACGGTCGGCGTAGTACAGCGCCGAGATGGCGCCCGCCGCCAGGAAGCTCGCGATGATGGTGTCGGCGAACAGCGCCAGTTGCGTGCCTGCCGAGCCGATGGTCGCGGGAATGAGCGCCTTGAAGAAGCGGCGCACGTCGTCGTCGAAGCGCAGCGCCCGAAAGGATGTGAACACGCCGGCGCGGAGCGTGTCGCCGCCGACCAGCGCGGCTTGCAGAACGCCCGATATCAGCACGCCCCACGCCGCCGCATAGGGCGCACCGCCGAACCAGGCGTAAAGCGCCAGCGTCGCCATCATCGACAGGTTAAGCAGGATCGGCGCTGCCGCCGCCGCGGCGAAGCGATGCAGCGCGTTGAGAATGCCGCCCCACAACGTCACCAGCGTGATCAGCAAAAGGTAGGGGAAGGTGATCCGCGTCAGCGATACCGCCAAGGTGAAGCGGTGCGGCTCGTGCGAGAAGCCGGGGGCGAGCACCTCGATCACTTGCGGCGTGAAGAGGAGCGCGAGCGCCAGCAGAATCACCTGGGTGGCGATCAGGAGCGTAAAGATGCGGTCGCCGAAGGCGCTTGCCGACGCCGCTCCGCCCTGGGTGCGAATGCGCGCATAAGCCGGAATGAAGGCGGCGTTGAACGCGCCTTCGGCAAAGATGGCGCGGAAATGATTCGGCAGCCGGAAGGCGACGAAGAAGGCGTCGGCGACCGGCCCGGCGCCGAGGATCGCCGCCAACATGATGTCGCGGAGAAAGCCGGTGATGCGCGAAACGAGCGTAAAGCCGCCGACAGTGAGAATCCGCTCGATCATTGCCGCCTTTATATCCTCCCCGCGGAGCGGGCGAGGACGAAAGTACAAGCTCTAGCTCGCCAACGCGCAGCGAACCGCAGCGATGATACGATCCTGGACCGGCTGGTCGAGATAGGCATGCATCGGCAGGCTGATCACTTCCCCGGCCAGCCGCTCGCTCACCGGCGCCCCGCCGTCCGCCACCGGGAAGCCGCGATAGGCGGCCTGCTGGTGCAGCGGCTTGGCGTAATAGATCGCCGTCGGGATGCCCTGCGCCTTGAGCGCGGCTGCGAGCGCGTCGCGCCGTCCGGGCGCGAGCCGGATGGTGTATTGCGCCCACACCGAGGTCGAGTCGTCGCCGCCGCGCGGCACCGTGGCAACGCCGTTAAGGCCGGAGGCGTAACGCTGCGCCACCGCGTTGCGCGCGATAATTTCTTCCGGAAAGATTTTCAGCTTTTCGATGAGGATCGCCGCCTGGATAGTATCGAGCCGGCCGGTGATGCCGATATGCGCGGCGTCATATTTGTCGGCGCCCTCGCCGTGCACGCGCAGGCTTTTGACGCGAGCTGCCAGCTCGTCGTCGTCGGTGAAGACGGCGCCGCCATCGCCGTAGCAGCCGAGCGGCTTGGCGGGAAAGAAACTGGTCGCGCTTGCCGCCGCCTGCACGCCGAGCTTACGGCCCTTGTAGGTCGCGCCGAAGGCCTGCGCCGCATCGTCGAGGACGCGCAGGCCGTGCGCGGCGGCAATCGCAGCGATGGCGTCATGATCGGCCGGCAGGCCGAACAGATCGACCGGAATAATGGCCCGCGGCGTCAGCCCGAGCCGCTTCGCGGCCGTCACCGCGCGTTCGCAACTTGCCGGATCGAGATTGAAGGTTTCGGCATCGACATCGGCCATGATCGGCGTCGCGCCGGCCAGCGCCACCACTTCGGCGGTCGCGCAGAACGTAAAGGCGGGCACAATCACGGCATCGCCTGGTTTGATGCCCCACGCCATCAGCACCAGCCGCAGCGCATCCGTTCCGCTTGAACAAGCCATCGCATGCCGCGCGCCGCAGAACGCCGCAAGCTCGGCCTCGAGCGCGCGCACCTCCGGTCCCTGGATGAACTGGCAATGCGTCAGCACGCGCGCAATCGCCTCGTCGACGGCGCGGCCGAGGCGGCGGCGCTGGGCGGCGACGTCGATGAACGGGATCGCGCTTTCTTCAAGGCGCGCGTGTTGATTTATGACCCGATCCTGGCCCGCTCCCGACTCGATCGACGCTTACTTAGCGCCTTAGCGGCGCTGTTGGAAACAGGCCAAGCTCTACTGGTTGTTTGCGCATGATCCCTTCCGAAAACCGCGGGCCGCTGCTCTGGATCATGCACTAGCCGGCGACGCGGCGCGGCTTGCGCTGCAGCACGCTCGACTGCGGGGCGCGCGCGGTCAAGCAGCGAATCGCGATCTCGAGGCTCGCCACCGCTTCCTCTCCGGTCACGGCGGGGGTCCGGGCGCTACGAATGGCGTCGACGAAGGCCAGCAGTTCGGCGCGCAACGGCTCCGCATAGCCGACCGACAAATGCCGCATCGAGTAGCTGCCGTCGGCTTGGAAGCCGAAGCATTCGGTGACCTGCAGCGTCAGCAGATCGGCCATGAGATATTTGTCGCGGGTGGCGATGTGGATGGTGCGCGCCTTGAACGGCGTCAGCCAGTTGGTGTTGATGTGCGCCAGCACGCCGGAGGCGGTACGGAACTGCAACAGCGCGATATCCTCGCGCTCGGCGACGGCGCTCGACAGTTGCGGCTGAATTTCGACGATCTCCGAATCGGTGAACCAGCGGATCAGGTCGATGTCGTGTACCGCCAGATCGATCACCACTCCGACGTTCGACATGCGTGGCGGAAATGGGCCGACCCGGGTAATCGCGATCGACAGAATGTCCTGGCCCTTGATCGCCCGCTTCATCGACTCGACCGCCGGATTGAAGCGCTCGACGTGGCCGACCATCAGCGTGACACCGGCGCGGTGGGCGGCGGCGACAATGGCGTGGCCCTCCTCCACCGTCGGCGCGATCGGCTTCTCGACCAGGAGATGGATGCCGTGGGAAATGCATTTGAGCGCCAGGTCGTGATGCAGATGCGTCGGCGCCGCAATGGTAATCGCATCGGGCCGGCAACGCAGCAAGCCGTCGATGTCGGCGAAGGCGTCACAGCCGAGCGTGCGGGCGACGAAATCCCGCCGTTTGCGGTCAGGATCAGCGATACCCACCAGTTGGACGCCGGGTACCCCCGATAAGACGCGCGCATGGTTGCTACCCATGACGCCAACGCCTACCACCCCGATTTTCAAGGGACCGTCCGCACCAACCCTGACAGCCTCAGCCATGATCCAAAGGGCTCCCCCTCGACTGCATCGCCCGCGCCCTCCCACCTAGCATGGCCTGAGCCGACTGGCGACCCAATCCGGACGGAGCCTAAACACGTTTTGCTTCCAAGGCTTACGATGGCCCCCCGCCTCGGGACCGGGGTCCAGATCGATTGGCCGGCGAATATCGGTGCGGAAACGCCGCGGCGGCGGAAACCCGGCATTTGCCATAGCGGGGAGTAAGCCGAAATCGGCGCGCCGCCGAAGCTGCCAGCGTGCTAGGGACAGCCAATCGCGTCACATGGGAGCATCGCAATGTGCGTCGCTTGCACTGCCGGGTTTCAAGCGGCTTTTCGGTCCCTCTCCTGGCCGTCGCGCCGAGAGATCTTGAAGGGCGCCGGCGCGCTCGCAGCCGGCGGCGCATTCATCGCCGAGGCGGTGCGGCCAGACGCCGCCCGCGCCGACGCCGCTGACGATATTTTCGGCGAAAAAAGTCATCACCATGGAGCGCGACGCTCCGGTTGGGACCGCGATCGCCGTTTCAGGGAAACGCATCCTCGCTGTCGGCTCGCTCGACGAAGTCAAGCATGCGATCGGCAGTCAGACGTATCAAATGGACGATACCTTCGCCGCCAAAATCGTGATGCCGGGCCTTATCGACCAGCATCTGCATCCGATCCTCGGCGCGCTGACGTTGGCGATCGAGGTCATCGCCATCGAAGACTGGGCGCTGCCGGGAAAGCTTTGCAAGGCGGCGAGCAGCCAATCCGAATATCGCGAGCGTCTGAAGTCGGCGGAAGCGCGGCTCAAGGGCCCGAATGAATGGCTGCTGACCTGGGGCTATCACGCGCTCTGGCATGGCCGGATCGATCGGGCAGCGCTCGACGCAATGAGCGCGACCCGGCCGATCATGGTTTGGCAACGCTCGTGTCATGAGTTTTATTTCAACACCGCCGGCCTCAAGGCGCTCGGCGTCACGCAGGAGATGACCGAAGGCAAAGGCGCGGCAAGCGAGCAAGCCAACTGGGACGAAGGCCATTTCTGGGAGTCCGGCCTGCACCTGATCATGGCGCCGATGCTGAAAGTGATGGCCACGCCGGAGCGCCTTTCATTCGGTCTCAAGCAGATGGTCGCTTACCTGCACGGCAACGGCGTCACCGCCTACAACGAGCCGGGAGCGATTTATACCCCCGACATGTGGACTCTCTACGAGAAGATCCTCGGCGCGCCCGATACGCCGATGTACAGCACTTTTCTCGCCGACGGCCGCGGCATCCCGGATCGCGTCGGCCTTGCCAGGGCGCTCGATGCAACCGAGCACCAGATCGCGGTCGCGCCGGAAGGCGCGGACAAGAAGCTGATGTTTTTTCTCCGGCAGATCAAGCTTTTCGCCGACGGCGCGATCATCTCGCAGTTGATGCAGATGAAGGACGGCTACACGGACGGCCACAAGGGTGAATGGATCTTGACGCCGGACGAGCTTGAAAAACGCTTCAAGCTCTATTGGGACGCCGGATACCAGGTTCATATTCACGTCAACGGCGATCTCGGACTCGACGTGGTGCTCGATGCGCTCGAACGCCGCATGCAAGAGCAGCCGAGGGTCGACCATCGAACGGTCATCGTGCATTTCGCCAACTCCACCGAGGAGCAGATGACGCGCATCAAACAACTGAGAGCGATCGTCAGCGCCAACCCCTATTACACGACGGCGTTCGCCGACAATTACGGAAAGGTCGGGCTCGGGCCAACGCGTGCCGACGCCATGGTGCGGGCGGCCTCGGTGCTGAAAAACAATATTCCGCTGTCCTATCACTCGGACCTGCCGATGGGGCCGAGTGATCCGCTCCACCTGGCGTGGTGCGGGGTGAACCGGATGACGCCTTCCGGCCGCGTGGCCGGGCCCGATCAGCGGATCGGCGTAGACCAGGCGCTGCGCGCGATTACGATCGACGCGGCATATTCCTGGCGTAAGGAGCACCAGATCGGCAGCATCGCACCGGGCAAGATCGCGAACTTCACCGTGCTGGAGCAGGACCCCTACGCCGTCCCACCCGCCCAGCTCAAAGACATTCCAATTTGGGGAACCGTATTCGAAGGCCGTGTTTTTCCGGTTCCCGAGGCTGCGAAACACATCTAAGCCCTAAACGCTTCAGCACGCCGACTGAGTTTCACCACCGAACGGTCGTGGCGCCGTAGAAAGAAACTTCGGCGTTGTGACGGGACAATCGGAGCGGCACGGAACTTTGGCGGGGCGGGGCACGTGCACACCCTATGGGTCGGCTGGGCGGCTCGTCGTAACATGACGGTTTCGGGTCGCGCCCCTACGCGACGGCGGTTGTCCGCAGAAGGTCGGATCATGCGCTTGGCTATTCTGCTATCTCTCATGTGCGGCGTCGCCACGGCTGTCGTCGCCCCCTCCCCTGCGCGTGCAGCCGATAACGGCGTCGCCTACGGGCCGCAATTGCAGGGCTTCGAATATCCCTGGCCGGCGTCGCATTTCTCCTTCACCTCGCAGGGCGAGGCCCTCGAGATGGCGTATATGGACGTCAAACCGGCGGCGCCGAATGGCGACGCGGTCTTGTTGCTGCACGGCAAGAATTTCTGCGCCGCGACCTGGCAGGATACGATCAGGGCGTTGAACGAAGCCGGCTATCGCGTGATCGCTCCTGATCAGATCGGGTTCTGCAAATCGACCAAGCCGGCGCATTATCAGTACAGCTTCCAGCAGCTTGCCGGCAACACCCATGCGCTGCTTGCGTCCCTCGGCATCAGCCGTACAACGATCGTCGGGCATTCGACCGGAGGAATGCTCGGCGTGCGCTACGCGCTGATGTATCCCGAGGACGTCGGCCAGCTTGTGCTTGTCGATCCGATCGGGCTGGAGGACTGGAAGGCGAAGGGCGTGCCCTGGCAAAGCGTTGATGCGTGGTACGCCCAGGAGCTGAAAATCACCGCCGACAGTATCCGGAACTATGAGCGCGCCACCTATTACGCCGGGACCTGGTCGCCGAGATACGAGCGTTGGGTGCAGATGCTGGCGGGACTCCATCGCGGTCCCGGCCGCGATATTGTCGCCTGGAATGCGGCACTGCTCGACGACATGATCTACACCCAGCCGGTGTTCTACGAGTTCGAGCGGGTCAAGGTGCCGGTGCTGCTGGTGGTCGGCGACAAGGACACGACGGCATTCGGCAAGAACCTGGCGCCGCCCGCCATCCGGGCAACGCTGGGCAATTATCCGGTGCTGGCGAAGGCGGCGGCGGCGCGGTTCCCGCACGCGCATCTGATCGAGTTTCCCGGTCTGGGGCATGCGCCGCAAATCCAGGCACCGGACGTTTTCCACAAGGCGCTGCTCGAGGGCATGCGGTCGGCTGCGGCCGGCGCAGCCGCTCATCCCGAATCACCCGCGGCGCGGTGAAGACCAACGCGGCGCCAGCAGCGGCGCGTTCATCGAGAGGGGAGCCGATGCCAACCTATACCGTCACGACGGCCAATATCGCCTTGTCGCCCGAGCAGAAATCGAGGATCGCTTCCGCCATCTGACAGCGCAAGAAGCTGGAGGATGACGCTTCGGCCCCGTCGCGGAACCACTCAACCGCGTGTGAGGCGCTACACGTAGAATGAATTAATCAAGTTTTGGCATCTTGATAGACTGTTATTCGGCAACTTGGTAAGCGCCAAGCAGCTGCCGCCCCAGGCGCCGCCGGCGCGGTCCGCTCATCCTTACGCAAGTTGAGAGGCGTGGCTCGATGTCCCTTCGCCAACATGCCCGGCAAGTCAGGGGCACCCTGACGAACGCATTGACCGCGAACTACGGGCGATACATGCCGTACAGCAGAATCGTCGATAAGATAAACCGCCGACCGCTATTGCACGACTTCAAGCAAAAACATGCGAACGTCCCTGCTTTTCCCAGCCGGGAATCCATGTGGTCCTATATTGTCAGTCGAGCGCCCGCCGCCATCGACTACTTGGAATTCGGAGTTCACCGGGGCAACAGCATTTCATATTTCGCCGAACAAAATGACTCGATCAACAGCAGATTTTTCGGCTTTGATTGCTTCACTGGCTTGCCGGAAGATTGGAACAGCGATTTTAAACGCGGGCATTTCGATAATGCTGGTCGCGCGCCCGATACCGCGGATCGCCGCGTCGAATTCGTCGTCGGCATGTTCCAGGAGACGCTTCCCGCATTTATTGCGAATTTCACGGCCCGCAACAAAATTATCGTCAACCTCGACTGCGATCTTTACGCGTCGGCGCTCTATTGCTTGACCAAATTGGATGCGGTGTTACCGGCAGGCACGGTCCTGATATTCGACGAATTTGGCGACGTGCTGCATGAATTCCGCGCCTTGAACGATTACATTTCGAGTTACCGCCGCGAGGTCAAGGTGATTTGTTCACATGACAATTTTTTTACGATCGCGGTTGAGCTGGTGTAGGCGGCCGCACGGCGGGCGGCAGCCCGGCTGATCTTCTTGCTCTTCGCACTCTGGCCAAACTGTTCTCGCGGCATTTGGGGCGTTCCGCCCAGGACTTGATCGAGACTTCCATGGTGAAGGCCGTCCGAGCGTCCGCATGGCTGCTGACCAGTGCCATCGTCATCTTGTCGTTGGTGCCTCCCGAACTGCGGCCAACACTCGATGGACTTCACGTCCTTGAGCACTTTGCCATCTTCTCGGCCACCGGTTTTACGTTCGGCCTCGGCTATCGTCCGCGCTATTCTACCGCGATCGGGCTAGTCTTCTTTGCCGGGGCAATCGAGCTGGCGCAGCTCTTCGCGCCCGGCCGCCACGCACGCCTCGGTGATTTCATCGTCGATGCATTGGCAGCCTGCATCGGCTTGGCGGCTTCCTACGCGTGGCGCCGAACCAGCCGACCCGCCGACGATCTCTGACGACGGCTTTCACTTGGAATACTTGCGGAATTCCGGCTTGCGCTTGGCGTTGAACGCGCGCACCCCCTCCTTCGATTCATCGGTCGCGTAGTACAGCTTGAGCGCCTGCATGCCGAGAGCGCCGATGCCGGCGATCGAATCGGTGTCGGCGTTGAACGAGCGTTTGGCGATGGCGATCGCAGTGGGACTGCGCTCCATGATCTCGCGGCACCAGGCATCGACCTCGGCATCGAGCTGGTCGTCGGGCACCACCTTGTTGACGAGGCCTATCGCCGCCGCCTCGTGCGCCGTATAGCGGCGGCACATGTACCAGATTTCGCGCGCCTTCTTCTCGCCGACGACGCGGGCAAGATAAGCAGTGCCGAAGCCGGGATCGACCGAGCCGACCTTCGGGCCGACCTGCCCGAATTGGGCGCTCTCGGCCGCAATCGTCAGATCGCAGAGCGTCGCCAGCACGTTGCCGCCGCCGATCGCATAGCCCCGTACCTTGGCGATGACCGGCTTCGGCGCCAGGCGGATCAAGTTGTGCAGCGTCTCCATCGGCAGTCCGACCGTCCCGCGCCCGTCGTAGCCGCCGTCATGCGCCGACTGGTCGCCACCGGTGCAGAACGCCCGCGTCCCGGCCCCCGTCAGCACGATGACGCCGATGCCGGAGTCCCAGGCGCTGCGGTTAAGGGCGTCGATCAGCTCATCGCAGGTCTTGCCGCGAAACGCGTTGAGCTTCTCCGGCCTGTTGATGGTGATCGTCGCTATTCCTTCCCTCTCTTCGTAGAGGATATCGGTATATGTGGTATCGGCACTCATTGATTTGCCTTCCTCACGCTAATTGCAAATAATCCGAACCGGCGCTTTCACGCTGGTCTGCAAGGCGCTTTGGCCCCCCCCTGCGGGTTGAACTTCTGAAGACTCTCCCGCAGCGCGGATTCGCATGCGAATCCGCAAGAGCCCCTCGCAATTTTTCAAACTAGAATGAGGCGGCCTGTCGCCGCAAGCTTATTGCAGGCTGTGGCCCCGACACCGCCGACGCATTCAACGACTGATAAAGCAAAAAGGCATCTTGGTTAGCGAAGTACGAATGAGCGGGAAACCTCGAATTAATACAACCGCAATTGCTCGCTGGTAGTCTGCCGCGACACCGAAAACCTCACCAGGCAAGTTGCGGTCATGGATGCATCAGTCGCACCTCAAAAAGGCACAACAAGCACGCGTCCCGAATCGATTGGCCGCGTCGTGGGTATCAACGGCTCGCAGGCCAGCGTCGAGCTCGTTGCACGGGCACTCCGCGACGATACCCCAACCGTCGGAAAATTTATGGGCCTGAAGACGACCAAGGCGGTCGTCATTGGCTTGATAACCGAGGTTACCGAGGAGCCCTTCCTCGCTGCAACCGGCGGTCAGATATTCCGCAAAGTGGCCCGCCTCGACCTGATTGGCGAGTTTTACTCAGGTGACGGCGATACGCTGCGCTTCCAGCGAGGTTTCTCGGAGTATCCGAATATCGGCGACACCGCGCTGATGCTAACCGAGAACATGCTGCGGCTCGTCTATGGCACGGCCGATGCCGACCATGCCCATATCGGCAATCTGCAACAGAACCCGAACATCCGGGTTCACATCGACATTGATCATCTGGTGAGCCGGCATTTCGCCATCCTCGGCACTACCGGTGTCGGCAAGTCGAGTGGCGTCGCCCTTATCTTACAGAATATCCTCGAAACGCGACCGCAGTTGCGCATCTTCTTGGTTGATCCGCACAACGAGTATGGGCGATGCTTCGGCCCCAAAGCTCACGCGCTCACGCCGCAAAATCTACATCTGCCATTTTGGCTGTTCAATTTCGAGGAGATCGTCGACGTTTTTTTTGGCGGCCGGCCGGGCGTCGACGAGGAAGTCCAGATTCTTTCGGAAGTCATTCCGCTGGCAAAGGTGGCCTATCAGCAGCTTCGCGCCGGCGATGATCGTCAGATTATGAAGAAACGCGAGCAGCGTGGTGCCGGGTATACCGCCGACACGCCTGTGCCCTATCGAATTGAGGATCTCGTCAGCTTGCTCGACGAACGCATGGGAAAGCTGGAGAATCGTTCATCGCGCATGGTCTATCATAAGCTGATCTCGAGGATTCAAACCTATCGAAATCATCCTCGTTACGGCTTCATGTTTGAGAACGCCAATGTCGGCGGCGATACTATGGCCGACGTTCTCGGCGATTTGTTCCGGCTACCCGCTGAAGGTAAGCCGATGACAATCATGGGTCTCGCCGGATTCCCCGCCGAAGTTGTGGACTCGGTTGTATCAGTGGTCTGCCGCATGGCCTTTGACTTCGGCCTCTGGAGCGATGGCGCCTCCCCGCTTTTGTTTGTCTGCGAGGAGTCCCACCGCTACGCGTCGGCCGACCGTAATATCGGCTTCGGCCCGACCCGCCGCGCGCTTTCGCGCATCGCCAAGGAAGGTCGCAAATACGGAGTTTACCTCGGTTTGGTCACGCAACGGCCGGCCGAAATCGACGCGACCATCCTTTCCCAGTGCTCGACGCTGTTTGTGATGCGGTTATCGAACGAGTGCGATCAAGCATTTGTCCGCTCCGCAGTTTCCGATGCCGCAGCCAACCTGATTTCATTCATTCCCTCCCTCGGCACCCGTGAAGTATTCACCTTCGGCGTCGGCGTCGCGCTACCCACGTGCATGCGTTTTAAGGAATTGTCCGCCGACCGTCGCCCGAATAGTGAGGCGTCCGGCATCGCCCGCGCAGACCTTGGCACGAATATCAGCCGCGATCTGATCGTGTCGGTAATCGGCCGCTGGCGCAGCGCAACCATGACCTACCGCACGAACGACGACGGTGACTCTGGTTCGCCGCTGGAGGCGACGACGAGGCAACCGGTCGATCAGGTGTCGCCGCCACAGTCATTGCCGCTTCATTCGGCGGCTCGAACCAACTCGCTGCGTTCAAGCATCTTAAAGAAGCCGCTCGACGCAAGCGCATTGGGCGCAGCACCGGCTGCCGCCGCTGGCCATCCGCCGACGGCCAGGTAATCCATTTCTGAAAGCCGCGACCAGCGCCGCTGGAAGCCTGCGTAGCGCCGCTCGCGTCGACCGTTGCTAACGCGGCCGCAGCACCCGGCCGGCGACGGCATCAAGTTTTTTCAGCAGCTCCGGATCGCGCGCCTCCGGAGCGGTGATCAAGGCGTTGTCGAGCGCGCGGTCCGACCCGATCGGGCACGGCTCGTGCTGGCGCGGGAAATCGCGGGCCAGCCGCGCCACCAGCTGCTTGGCCTTCTCCGCATTAGCCATCAGCATCTTGATGATGTCCTGCACGGTGACGGCGTCGTGGTCCGGATGCCAGCAGTCGAAATCCGTCACCATGGCGACCGTCGCGTAGCAAATCTCCGCCTCGCGGGCGAGCTTCGCCTCCGGCAGGTTGGTCATGCCGATGACGGAATAGCCCAGGTTCTTGTAAGTGAGGCTCTCCGCCAGCGACGAGAATTGCGGACCCTCGATGCACACATAGGTGCCGTCGCGCACCACGACGATGCCTTCGGCCATCGCGGCCTCGGCGAGGTGAATGCGCAGCCGCGGCGAAACCGGGTGCGCCATCGAGACGTGTGCCACGCAGCCGGTACCGAAAAACGAATTGGCCCGGGCATGGGTGCGGTCGACGAATTGATCGACCAGAACAAAGGTGCCCGGCGGCAAATCCTCCTTGAACGAGCCGCAGGCCGAGAGCGAGACCAGATCGGTCACGCCGGCGCGTTTGAGCGCATCGACGTTGGCGCGGTAGTTGATGTCGGTCGGCGACAGCCTGTGGCCCTTGTCATGGCGCGACAGGAAAACGATCGGCAGACCGTCGATCTCGCCCGTCAGCAAGGCCGCGGAGGGCTTGCCCCAGGGACTGTGGATGATTTTGCTTTGGGCGTTCTTGAGCCCCGGCAAGTCATAGATGCCGGAGCCGCCGATGATTCCAAGGACGGATTTGGTCATGATGCCGCGTCGGGTAAATGGAGCGCCTGCGGCAGCCTTGCCCATTGCTGCAAGCGTTGTCAAAGGGTGCCGAGGTCGTTGCTAGGGTCGGTGTTGTCCCGAAGGAATGTCGTGTGGCTCGTTGCGCTCTCGCCGCAGCAGTGCCTCCGCCATTTCGCGTAATCGCACTCTCTGCACCTTGGGGCCGTTTGGGCTGTCGACGATCGGGAACGCATCCACTGGCACGATCCGCTGCGGGACCTTGAACCGTGCCAGTTGCTCCAGGCAGCGCGCCCGCAAGGCGCCCTCGTCCAGCACCGCCCCGTCGGCCGGCCGCACGAAGGCCACCGGCACCGGATCGGCCTCACCGCTGGAGGCGGCCACCACCTGGACGCCGGCCACGCCGGGCGCGGCCTGGATCACGGCCTCGATCTCTTCGGGGCTGACCAGGAATCCGCCGAGCCGCATGGCATCGCCGAGCCGCGCCTCATAGACGAAGCCAGCACCGGCCAGCCGGCCGAGATCGCCGGTGCGGAACATGCCGTCGGCGTCGATCGCGCGTTCGGTCGCCACCGGATTTTCCAGATACTCGATAAAGCGCGACGGTGCGTCGATCCACAATTCGCCGGAGGCGCCGGGCGGCAGCGTGCGGCCGGTCTCAGGATCGCGCACGGCAAGCCGGGCTCGCTTGCTGACAGGCACGCCGCCGCCGAGCCGGCGGTTCTCGCCCTCCGAGACCGAGAACAGTGCCTGCACCTCCGAACTGCCGTAGAGGCCCTGCGGTTGCATGCCTGCCGCCTCCGCGGCGACGATCGAGGCGGCGGCGGTGGAGTGGAAGGCGGCGAAGCCGGCGAAGCGCACCGAGGCAAACGGGCGCCCAGCGGATGCCGCGGCGATGCGGCCGAACATGTCGTCGCCGCCGATCACATGGGTGATCCGGTGCTGACGGATCAGCCCGGCCGCCACCTCTCCGTCAAACCGCTCAAGACACACGACGTGCGCCTCGCCGGCGATCGCGGCCATCGCGGCGGCATTGCCGAACGTTCCGCAGAACGGCACCGCTCCGAGCAGCACCGCATCCGCCGCATCCAGGCCGACATGGCGGGCGACGTCGACGGCGTGCCCGGCGATGGTTTGCTGATTGTGCAGGACCAGTTTCGGACCGCTCGTAGTACCCGACGTGGCGAATGTCAGGCACGGCGCCGCCCCGCTCGCCTCGTCCGGCCCCGCATCGGCCGCGGCGCCGTCGAGCGGCAACACCGGCAGGCCGGCAAGTTCCATCACGCCGGAAGCAAGCCCGAACACGCAGCGCAGGGCGGCGCGATCCTGCGACGGCAGCACGGCGAAAATCGCCGGGAAATCGACCGGCGAAAATTCCCATTCCGTCACTAGCGCGACTGCGCGCGACCGGCGCAGGATATTGCCGACTTCCGCCACGCGAAAGCGCGTGTTGATGTGGATGGCAAGCGCTCCGAGCCGCGCGCAGGCAAAGATCGCGGCGAGGTACGCGGTGCTATTCGGCAACCACAGCGCTACCCGAGCGCCTGGGCCCACACCTCCTGCGCGCAGCCCCGCCGCCACGCACAACACTCGGTCTTGGAAAGCGCGCCGGTCCAGCGTGCCCGCAGCGTCGGTCACCGCCGGCGACGCCGGGTCCATCCCGGACCGCGCCAGCAACGCGCCCAGCGTGCGCGGATAGTCCGGCCCATAGGTTGTCCGCATGAACCGCTCCCTCACCCCCCCATCACAGCCCGCAGGAAGATAAAAGTCGATGCCTTAGTGGCTTTGCCGACAGGGTGACATGGTCTATCGTCTGCCCTTCGTAGTGTTCTGTCATGAAGCGCTGTCATCGCTCTCGGTCGTTGTCCGTGCAGGTTGCTTTCTGCCAACGCCTTTCCGCAGAGCATGATGGGACGGCTCGCTTATCCGCTATCAAATGCCTGCGGCTGGCGTCATAGCAAGCCGGCCACTCGGGAGGGGACGATGAAGAGATCGGCTGCCATCGGCGCTGCACTGCTGCTCGCGTGCACCTTGACTGCCCAGGCTCAGGACAAGATTTCCGACGGCGTGGTGAAAATCGGCATGCTCGAGGACATGTCGAGCATCTATGCGGATATAACCGGCATCGGCGCGGTGACCGCCGCCAAGATGGCGGTCGAGGATTTCGGCGGCAAAGTGCTGGGCAAGCCGATCGAAGTGATCTCCGCGGATCACCAGAACAAACCGGACATTGCCTCAGCCACGGCGCGGGAATGGTTCGATAACCAGCACGTCGACGCGCTGATGGACGTCGCCGCGTCGGCGACCGCGCTCGCCGCCATCGATGTCGCCAAGACCAAGAACAAGATTGTCGTCCTCAACGGGCCGGGCGCGGCGCGCATCACCAACGAGGCCTGCACCCCGGTCTCGATCCATTACACCTACGATAATTACGCGCTGTCCCACGGCACCGGCGCCGCCATGGTCAAGGAGGGCTACGACACTTGGTTCTTCCTGACCGCCGATTATGCCTTCGGCCACGATCTCGAAAAGATCACCGCCGCCGTCGTCAAGGCACATGGCGGTCAGGTGCTCGGCAGCGTCAGGGTTCCGATCAACACGTCGGACTTCTCCTCGGCGCTGCTGCAGGCGCAAGCCTCGAAAGCCAAGGTGATTGGGCTCGCCAACGCCGGCGCCGACACCACCAATTCGATCAAGCAGGCGGCCGAGTTCGGCATCGTGAAGGGCGGCCAGAAACTGGCGGGGTTGCTCGTCTTCATCAACGACATCAACAGCCTTGGCCTGCAGACGGCGCAGGGCATGCTGCTGACCAACGCCTTCTACTGGGACCGCAACGAGGAGTCGCGAGCCTGGGCAAAGCGCTATTTCAAACGCATGGGCAAGATGCCAAACATGACGCAGGCCGGCATCTATTCGGCGACCACGCACTACCTCAAAGCCGTGCAGGCCGCCGGCACGGATGACACCCATGCGGTGATGCAGAAGATGCGCTCAATGCCGATCAACGACTTCTTCGCCAAGAACGGGAAGATCCGCGAGGACGGCCGGATGGTCCACGAGATGTTTTTGTACGAGGTCAAGAAGCCGGCGGAATCCAAAGGGGCATGGGATTATTACAAGCTGGTCGCCACCATCCCGGCGGACCAGGCCTTCCAGCCGCTGTCGGAGTCCAAATGCCCGCTGGTGAAGAAGACGCCATAGGGGGTGACTTCCGTCCGCCTCTACAGCGGCGCCGTGGGCCACTAAAGCTTCACCGAGCCTGCAACCACCGCCCCGGCAATCCTGGTTGCCGGGGCGATAGCGAGATCTGCCGGCGCTAAATCGCCATCTTCAAGTCCTTGGCCGCCCGGAATGCGACCTTCTTGCTGGCCTTGATCTTGATGGCTTCCCCGGTGGCAGGATTGCGCCCCATGCGGGCGGCGCGCTTCCTGACCTGCAGGATGCCCAGCCCGGCAATGCGGATTCGTTCACCCTTCTTGAGATGCTTGGTGATGGTGCCGACCAGATCGCCAAGGATGGCTTCGCCGGCTCGTTTCGTTAGTTGATGCTCCTCGGCCAAGGCCGCGGCAAGATGCTTGAGCGTCACCGGACGCTTGGTTTTGGCCGCAGCAGCGGGTTTCGCCGATTTTTGTGAACCAGCCATAGTAATTGCCCTCCTTCAAGCGCGAATGCGCTTGCCAAGGAAGGCTATGATTCGCTGGCGGAAGAAAAGCCTTTTCGAGGGATGAGAATCGGGATGTGGACCGGCTGCTCGCCTTGGGCATGCCAATGTGGGGGTGAGGAATCCCAGTCGAGTGCTTACCCGGTCACCGCGAGCGGCCCGTTGGCGTTCTTCCAGGCCGCGATGCCGCCCTCGATGTGACAGGCGGATTTGAGACCGGCATCCTGCGCCGCCTGCACCGCCATCGCCGAGCGCTCGCCGAACGCGCAGTAGAACACGACGCGTTTGCCGGTTGCCGCCGCCAATTCGTGCAGCATCCCGCCGGCGCCGACATTGACCGGCAGGTCCGCATAGGGCGCATGCAGCGAGCCGGGAATGACTCCCTGTTTCTCGCGTTCGCCGCGCTCGCGTAAATCGATCATCGCCACGTCGGCACGGCCGCACAATGCGATCGCCTCGGCCGCCGATAGCGCCCAACCCTTGCTCGCAATGTCCCGCTGGCGCAGGCCGACATGCATGTTGGCCGGTACCGCCACGTCCATCATCTTCGGATTCGGCAGTTTCAGATTGCTCATCAGATCGACGTATTCGTCGACCGATTTGACCGTGAGCCGCGGGTTGAAGCACTTCTCCTCGCCGATGGTCGAGACCGTCTCGCCCTTGTAGTCGTGCGCGGGATAGACCAGCGTCTCGTCGGGCAGCTTCATCAGCTTGTTGAAAATGGAATCGTATTGGGCGCGCGGGTCGCCGTTCTGGAAATCGGTGCGGCCGGTGCCGCGGATCAGCAGCGTGTCGCCGGTGAAAACGCGGTCGGCCAGCAGGAACGAGTAGGAATCGTCGGTGTGGCCGGGCGTGTAGAGCACGTCGAGACGCAGCCCCTCGATCTCGATGCGGTCGCCTTCCGTTACCCGCATGGAGACGACATCGGCGCGGCTGTGTTCCCCCATCACGGTGATGCAGCGGGTGCGGTCGCGCAGCTCGCCCAGTCCGGTCATATGGTCCGCGTGCAGATGCGTGTCGACCGCCTTGACCAGCCTGAGGTCGAGTTCTCGTACTAGCTGCAGGTAGCGGTCGACCCGCTCCAGCACCGGATCGATGATCAGCGCCTCGCCGCCATGGCGGCTGGCCAGCAGATAGGTATAGGTGCCGGACGTGCCGTCGAAGAGCTGACGGAAGATCATGCGCGCCTCGGTATCGGTCCGCACTCCCGTTGATTATACCATTGTTAGCGCGCCATCAAATCGATTTGGCGGCCTGCGGCGCCGGTCCTGGAGCGCCGTCTATCCCCTCGCCTGTCGCCGCGTGACGCCGGAACAGCCCCTGGTCATCATGATTTGAATAACCTCGTTGAGGTTATTGGCGCCGATCTTCTGCTTGATGCGCTCGCGATAGTCTTCGATGAGTCGCAGCCTTTTGTTGAGACGGCAAGCCGATTCCTCGGAGGATTCGCCGGCCATGATACCCTTCAAAACGTCGCATTCATGCCCGGTAAAACGGCGGCTGCATCGCAGATCCGGCCTGACGTGACACATTCTTTCATTCTTTTGCGCCGCCGACACGTTGGGAGCAACCGAACAGTCTACGCTCCGGGGCCGTGATGTGAGCAACTGCAGTATTTCCGCGGCCGGCCGCGGCGCATTCAAGAGGTAACCCTGGATTTCCGTGCAACCGAGGATGCGAACCTGTTGCAGCTGTTGCGCCGTCTCCACCCCCTCGGCGGTGACCCGCATGCTGAGGCTGCGCGCCAGATCGACGGTGGCGCGAACGATGGCGCGGGCTTCATCCTTATCCACCAGGCCCATGATAAAACTGCGGTCGATCTTAATTCTATGAAACGGGAAGCTCAGCAGATATCCGAGCGAAGAGTAGCCGGTGCCGAAATCGTCCATCGCAAAACGCACGCCGAGCCCATGCAGTCGCTTGAGCGTCGCCAGATTGGCGAAGGTATTCTGCATCAGAACCAACTCGGTGATTTCGAGCTCTAGCCGGGTTGGCGTGATATTGGCCGCGGCGATGGCGCCGACGACCACGTCGACCAAATTCTTGCTGCTCAACTGAACTGACGAGACGTTGACGGCGACGCGAACGTCGTCGGGCCAATTGGCCGCTTCGGCACAGGCCGTTCGCAGCACCCATTCGCCCAGCGGGATGATGAGCCCGGTCTCCTCGGCAATGGGGATGAACTCGGCTGGAGAGACCAGGCCGCGCTTGGGGTGGTGCCAGCGCAGCAGCGCCTCGAAAGAGGCGATTTTGTTGCCGTCAAGGCTAGCGATCGGCTGATAGAACAGCTCGAATTCGCCGTTGGCGAGCGCACCTTGCATGTCCCGCTCCAACTCGGCACGGGCCTGGATACGCGCATTCATTTCCGCCTCATAGAAACAATAGGTACCGCGTCCCAGGTTCTTGGCTTCGTAAAGCGCGATATCGGCAGTTTTCACTAGTTCGTCGAATTCGGCGGCGTCGTCCGGCGCGATCGAAACGCCGATACTGATGTCGACGACCACTTGATTGCCGTCGAGATCAAATGGCTCATGAATCGTTTCGCGGACCCGCTTCGCGAGCAGCGCCGCATCGGCATTTTGATTGAGTGCCGACTGAATGATAGCGAATTCATCGCCGCTGAGACGGGCGACCACGTCGATGTCCCTGACGCAGCCGCGCAGCCGATCCGCCACCGCCTTGATCAGCTTGTCGCCAGCCGAGTGGCCGAGGGTGTCGTTAATGCGCTTAAGGTGATCCAGGTCGAGATATAACACCGCCAGCCGCTCTCCGCGTCTGACACGCTTGAGCGCCTGTTCGAGCTGCAGGTAAAAAAGCTTGCGGTTCGGCAGGCCGGTCAGTGCATCATGGTGGGCGAGATGCGAAATCCGCTCTTCCGCGCGTTTGGCTTCGGTGACATCCTCGTGAGTGGTGACCCATCCGCCGCCCTCGATCGGCTGGCTGACGATGTGAATAATCCGCCCGTCGCGCAGGTTCGTCGCCCTGCTGAACAGCTTGCCGCGCTCCATTGCGGTCAAGATGTCGGCGGCATACTGCTCGACGTCGTCGGTGCCAGCGCTGCCGACCGCGGCTCGATGTTCGATGATTTTCTGCAGCGCGGCACCCGGCCTGACGATGTCCCGCGATAAACCGAACATATCGAGATAGCGCTGATTGCAGACCATAAGCCTGAGGTTCGAGTCGAACATCACCACGCCTTGCACCAAATTGTTCAGTGCGGCATCGACGGTCGCTTTGGCCCGCTGCAATTCGCCGGATTTTTTGATCAGTGCAACCTCTGACCGTTCGAGACGACGAAACTGTCTACTCAGGGCTCTCAGGAGAAACAGCGAACAGAGCACGAAGAGCAATGTACCAACGCCGATGGCCACGGCCTGAATGCGCCAGCTGGCGAGCGCTGCGGCTTCCGATACGCCGACATCGACGACAAGCGGGTAGCCGCGCAGCGGCCGTACAGCGGACAGGCGGACGACGCCGTCAGTGTGGCTTGGGTATCGGTAATTACCCCCGCCTTGGGCAACCAGCTGATACCAAGGAGAATCTGCCGGCATCCTGTCATAGCCGTGATTTGCGGGATCGGGGTAACGTACGATGATGGTGCCGTCACGGCGCAATAGCAGAAACGAATGATCGTGCAGCGACGCGACGGACTCATAGCTTTGTTGGAAATAACTGAGGCTGACGCCGACCAGGACCACGCCGAGGAAGTTATGCTTGGCGTCGTCTATGCGACGACTGAAAGAGACGAAGTGCGCTCCGTCCATGCGGCCGATGAGAGCGTTGCTGATGTAGACATGGTTATCGTCGGTGTTTTTGAAGTGCTGAAAGTAGGGACGATCTGACAGATCGACCGCCGGCGCCGCCCGTTGCAGCGTCGTATTGGTAATTTTCCCTTTGTTATCCACAAGCGTGATAAAGGCGGCCTGCGGCAGGTGCGACAGACGCTCGACAAGATATCGATAGGTGGCCTTGCCGGGACCGACCCGCTCAAAGTCATCCGGCATCTGCGCGTCGCGAAGCTCTTCTTCAGCTTTAATCTCGGTCAAAATCAGATCGATTGACTGTATGGAGCTTGCGGTTTGGCCAGCGAGCACCTCGGCAAGGTTGCTGGAATTTCTAAATGCGCCGGCAATCGCCTCCGAGTGCAACCACCAAATTGTCAACGAAATTGTCAACGCCGCCGCACAGATGACGCCCACCGCCACGGCTACGAGAGAACGAAAAATTGACCGAACTGCACGATTTGACATGCGGGCGAACAACCGGGGTCTACCTCTTTCAAGGGTACGAAATACAGCTAAGGGAAGAGTTTAGAGTGGTGTCGAATTATTCGATTGCGTGAATGCAAGCTTAATCACGATTGATCCGGCGTGCCGGCGGGTGCGGCGGAAAGGCCCGCCAGCCCGCTGGCGGGGCGCGGAACCGGCACTCCAATGCGCCTCCGGCGAAAAGCCGGCGCGGCCACGGGGATGAGGCCAAGCCGCTCGCTGCACCGGGGCGCGATCACGTGAGATGAGGAGTTCTTAACCCTAGCGCGGCTCTGACCTGGAGCGTCCAGCCGCAGCGCTCACTCGGCGGCGCGAGGAGCCGCAAGGGGCAGAGTGAGCGCGGCCGACACCGCATCCTGGCGGAACGCCTTGACCGCATCCAGCGACAGCTCCGCCGCCGTCTTGGTTCCGAGCGACGGCAGCTTGTTGAGCACGGCGGCAGGCGCGGTAATGATGTGGCATCGCATTTCATTGGCCTCGATCACGTTGAAGACCTCACGCGTCGATGCCCAGATGATCTCGACGTTGGTCGTCCGGCGCGCCCGCGCGACCGCGTCGCGCATGATCGGTCGATAATCGATGCCGGCGTCGGCGAGCCGGCCGGCAAACACCGACACGCAAGCGGGAGCGCCGCCGGACAGCGCTTCGACCCCAGCGGCCGCCTGCTCGGCGGTGAAGACCGCCGTCAAATTGACCTTGATGCCGTCGTGCGAGAGGGCGTGAACGGCCTCATAGAGCAGCTCGCCGCGCGTCGTCGACACCGGCAGCTTGACGTAGACATTGCGTCCCCAGGTGCTGATGACGCGGGCCTGCCCGACCATTTCCGCAATGTCGTCGGAAAACACCTCGAACGAGATATGGCAGTCGGGCACTGCCGCGACCAGTTCCCGCGCGTAGGACACGTAGTCGGAGACTCCCGCCGCCTTCATAAGCGACGGATTGGTGGTGAAGCCCTTGATCCAGGGCTGTCTGGCCATTTCGAGGATTTGCGCTTTATCCGCACCATCCGTGAACAGCTTGACGTCAAGGTCTTGCAGCGTGACGGCCATGTTTCGATCCAGTTTCATCCTTTTGGACAACGCTGCGGCGGCGACATTGTTACGGCGCCGAAATCATCCTCGATTTCGATGGGATATCATACTGCGGGGCAGATGCGCGACTTGCCGTGGAAATCGCGCTCGGTCGCAAACCCGCCAGTAGCCCGCCATTATGGGACAACCCCCAATGCCGAGGATGCAATCGGCAAATACCTGACAAATATAATGAATCAAACTTTCATTTCGAATGAACACAACCCTTAATGACGATTGACAACATTTACAACCACGGCTCGGAACGGCGCATAATTATTTATCCGTCACGCCGCTTACGGGTCGAGGATGCCTTTAAAGCGAGACTTGCGAACCTCGCCATCGGCGAGGTACGCAAGTTCAAGAAGGCGCAACCTCTGACAGCAGAGGCTCACGTGAAATTTGTCGCCCGGCATTCTTGTCTGATTTGCGGTCGCCGACCCTCAGATGCCCACCACCTCCGATTTGCCCAAAGTCGGGCCCTCGGGCGCAAGGTCAGCGATGAGTACACCGTACCCCTGTGTCGAGGACACCATCGCGAGGTACACCGTTGCGGCGATAAATCTGGATGGTGGAAGAAGTTCGGTATCGATCCCATCGTCGCCGCCCGCGCCCCGTGGCTTGAGACGCATCCGCTGCCGGGAGCAAGTGATGAAGTCCAGCCGCAGACTAAGAACATCGGGTCAACGGATAAGGGCTATCTAGTTGCCACGGACACGGCCGAACAAGTCAGCTGATAAGGATTGGTTTAGGAATTTAGCAATCACCACGACTACCTTTTAGCCCGTCGCAGGCAATGCTTAATTTACTTGGATTAGGAGGATCAGTTTGAGAGCATGACCCTTCCTATGAGCAAAGGCTGCCCGGAATGGGGTTACTCGAACGTCTGCGATCGCTAGCCAGGCCAACGTCGGTCGCCTTGGTCCCAGCGGAAATTATCGCCGCGCTGGTCGATGATCTCTATTCGGCACTGGCGCCGTTCGCCGTCGGCGCCGTCGGGGCGGTGCTGGTAGGTGCAATCGCGGCTTCGCACACTGGAAACCCGTGGTTGACATTTCTGACCGGCGTGACCGCTATCGTCGCTACCGCGCGCACGCTCCTTACGATCGAATATTATAGAAACAAGTCGTCCATTCTCGGAGATCGGACGGCGTTGCGTCGCTGGGAAAGATGGTATGCAGTCGGTGCTTTGGCTCATGGGGCGTGCTTCGGAAGCATGTGCTTCGTCGTCTTTGTCTTCACCGACGACCAACTCTGCCATTTGCTGCTCGCTGCGACCGCAGCCGGATTTACCACCGGGGCTACGGCGCGCAACTCCAGCAGGCCGTGGATCGCAATCGGGATGGTGTCTCTCATTTTATTGCCCATGGCCGCCGGCTTTGCGCTTCGCAGTGGATTGATCTACACGGCGTTGTTGGGGTTCACTTTGGCGTATTATCTCGCCACTATCGAACTGGCGCGATACTTGGGCGCAAATCGGCTAAGCTTGCTGCTCGCCACCGGGGAAAAGGCCGAGCTTGCTCGCTCGTTCGCGGAACAGAATTTCCGATTCGACACCGCGCTTGCCAACATGTCTCACGGTTTGTGTATGTTTGATTCCAACCACCGGCTGACGGTTTGGAATAGGCGATTCTGTGAAATCTACAAGCTCCCGCCAGAAGCGCTGTCACCCCACATCACCATCAGGAACTTGCTTGAGCTAAGCGTCGCCCGCGGCAATCATCCGGATCGGTCCGTGAATGACCTCGTTTCCGAGATTGAGACGCTGCTGAACAGCGGCGTCTTAACCCATTGCAGGCGCCTGTTGCCCGATGGCCGGATCATTGCGCTGTCGTATCAGCCGATAACTGACGGTGGCGCGGTGGTCATCTATGAGGATGTGACGGAACGTGAGAAAGCCGAGGAGCGCGCCCAGTTCCTGGCGACCCACGACGATCTTACCGGACTGCCAAACCGCTCGGTGTTCGGCGCGGCGGTCAACGACGCGGTCAGTGCGGGACATAGTTACGGTCATCAGTTCGCCGTCCTGTTCATGGACCTCGACCGCTTCAAAAACATAAACGATACGCTCGGCCACGCGGCGGGAGATGTCTTGCTTATTGAAACCGCCAAACGGTTGAAGGAATGCGTGCGGAAGAGCGACGTGATAGCCCAAATCGGCGGTGACGAGTTCGTCATTCTGTTGCGCGAGGTATCGGATCAATCGCAGGTCGCCAAGATAGCGCAAAAAATCCTCGCTGCCGTCGTCAAACCCTTGACTATTCACGGCCACGAATGCCGGATCACCGCGAGTATCGGCATTTCGATGTTTCCAACTGACGCGCTGGACGAAGAATCGATGATGAATGCCGATGCGGCGATGTATGTTGTCAAGGAAGAAGGTCGCAATGACTTTCGCTTCCATTTTCAGGACATCGCGATTCAATCGATTGAACGCTTGACGCTTGAGGCCAGTTTGCGGGGCGCGCTTGAGCGCGATGAGCTGTTGCTGCACTACCAGCCCAAACAGGACCTCGGCGATCGTGACATCACGGGCGTCGAGGCACTGCTCCGCTGGCAACATCCCCATCTCGGCCTGTTGCCGCCCAGCCGTTTCATTGCGCTCGCTGAGGAGAGCGGGCTGATCGTGCCGATCGGTAAATGGGTCGTCGAGACCGCCTGTGCGCAAAATGTGGCTTGGCAGTATCAAGGCTTGCCGGCGTTGCGCATCGCGGTAAACCTGTCGCCTCGACAGTTCGCCGACCCTGCCCTTCTTAGTGACATAGAGGCCGCCTTGAAAAAATCGGGCATGGCGCCCGAACTCCTTGAGCTGGAGATCACCGAGAGTATGGTGATGCAGAACGTCGAGCGAGCCATGCGCGTGCTCAAGGCAATCAAGGGCCTCGGCGTGATCTCTACGGCCATGATGTGAACTGGGCGAGCGACCGAGAGCGATGACGTTTTGAGCAAACGCGGCTCAAACCAAACTTGAATCGGAAACATAGTCGAAATGAATAAAGAAAATGTCTCTCGCGGTGATCGAACCGCCCCATTATCGACCGCATCCACAGCGAACCGCTTACGGCCGCAAAATCACCGTTCACGAAAACCACAAACGAGTTTTGCAGCAAAATCGGCCCCGAGCGGAAGTGATCACGCTTATTCGATCACCTCGCGCTGGCGCTGGTGGCCCGCGTCAACTTGGCCCCAATAGGAGACGGTTGCACCAGTCATCCACAATCACCCTCCGCGGCGCGCGTATTTCACACCAGCGATGTTTCGGTCTTGATCCGACCAGTAGCTGCCGCGTGGCGGAAGGATTCGAAATCCTGCTCTGTCTTGTCGGCATAGGCAATAGCGTACTTGCCGAGCGCGGCGTCGAAAGTATCCGACTTGCCGAGATACCCGGCAATGCGGGGAGCACCACCGGCCTTAGCATGTGCGCGTGCAAGCGTTTCACCGCAAAGGCTGGCATATAGGTTGAGTTCGTGGGCGTTCATCGACGCTATATCGAGCGAAGCTTTCATGTCGCGAAGCTGGCGAACGTAGTAGTGCTCTCCTTCTGGCCCCTTGGTCCAGCCAAGGAAGATGTCCGAAGCCGTTTGTAACAGGAGCTGACCAACGACCACCCGTTTGCCCTTGTCACGCCAAGGCGAGGGGCCGGCGGGACCAGCGAGCACCGAGTTGCGGGCCTCTTTGATTTGCAAAAACACTGGCTCGTTCTGCTCGCCCATCATTAGAACGACATAGCAGCGCGTGCCGACGCTGCCGATGCCGACGACCTTGATGGCGGCGTCAACGAACCGGAGCCGGGCGAATAACACCTGGTGGCTCCACCGGAGAGTCTTAACGTAGTTTTCGGAGAAGAGCGCGGCGACGGCGCCTATCTCAATGCCTGAGGGATGATAGATCAGCGGCGGCTGGTTGAGCAGTCGGATACGCCCGCTTTTGTGAGTCGTGAGCTTATTGAAGACATGCTCGGAGGTGTGCCGCTTGGCTGCGACGGCGACTTTCCTGAGGTGCCGAGAAACGGCGGGGTCGTTCTTCACATCGCGCAAGATGCCCTTCCATGTGACGGCAGCATACCAAGCATCTAGCGTGTTCTCGTTGGCCGCGATTGTAATCTCAGTGCGGTAGGCCAGAGCGGCGGCGGTGGCGATGTCCCGCGCACGGGCATCGGAGATGCCCCGCCAGCGTGCCGCGAGAACAAAGCTGGCGACCAATCGTTTGAGGTCCCACTCAAACGGCGCCCGAAATGTCTCATCAAAATCATTGATGTCGAATATAAATTTGCGTTCTGGTGTGGCGAAACCGCCGAAGTTCAACAGGTGCGCATCACCGCAGCACTGGGTCACGATACCGGACGATGGCGAGTACGCAAGGTCGTTCGCCTGGACGATGGCGGCACCCCGGTAAAAGGTTAAGGGGGATTCGAGCATCCGTGAATGGCGGATCGGCACCAGGTTCTCGAGCCGGTCCTTATCAGAGGCGACGATGAACGCCACCGGATCGCGGCGTTGGGGCAGGTCGCCAATCGCGGCGTGGCGTTGGTGGGGCGTGCGCTCGCGCAGAGCTTTGCCGGCCGCTCGGTCCCGATCTGCGAGAGATTGACCCGGGAGATGAACCCCGGCTTTGCCCCTAACAACCGAAGAGACGAATTGCGGAGGTTGGGTCGTATTCCTGGCCATGGAATTAACGGCAAGCGTGGGTACGCAGAGCAAGGCAGTATTCTTTGCTCTCGGCTATACCAGCCGTGCCATGACATAGATCAACTGCTTGAGCTCAGTTTATGTCTACTCAGTCATGGCGGATCATTTCGGCAGAGTCGACGCCACAGAGACGTGCTGGATAGAACGCTGCGGCAGATTCTCCATGTCAATGAGCGAAGGCTTTAGCTGAGTCAGCCGGGCACCGACGCGCGCAGTTACCTCAATGTGCTCGGGGTGTCATCAATGTGCCGTCTTGCGGATCGCTGCCGTCCGGTTACTTGTTGTGCCTTAGTTAATGTTTGAGAGCAACTGCAGGAGTTTTTCCATGTCGGTGACTTTAGTTGGCGCCCCTGCGCGCTACAAGACGATCGGATGGTGGGCGCTCAAAATCGTCGTTGCCGCGCTGTTCATTGCTGCCGCCGCCGCCAAGCTCGCTGGCGTGCAACAGATGATCGACGAATTCAGTCAGATCGGGCTCGGACAATGGTTCCGTCATTTCACCGGCGTGACTGAGATAATGGCGGGGATTCTTCTGCTGGTTCCGGCGACCACCGCCTATGCCGCCGCTTACCTGACGCTTGTCTGCATCTGCGCCTTGATAGCGCAAGTTTTTGTTCTGCACGGCGACGTCATTCACGCAATCGTCCTGGCGGTTATTCTCGGACTTATCGCCTGGAACGGCCGTCGGGCACGTGCGGCCTAGATCGCATACCGAGTGAGCGCATCATGGCGTTAGGAGCGCACGCCCGGGCTTGCCTTTTCTGACATGATCGAATGCATCGACCGCCTGCGCGAGCGGTTTGCGGATACCGATGGCGAGGCTAAGACGCTGCTCTTCGACCAGCTCCGCGAGCTGCGCGAGCGCCTCGCTATCCGGCCTGAACAGCGTCCATGCGTAATTTTTCGTGCCTCTCGGCAAAGCTTTGCGATAAGCGTTCTTTTCGGACAATGAGCGGAGCGCGCCGCGCACCCAGCCATATTTGTCGAAATTGGGCAGCATCGGATGCACGGTCGTGGCATGGCCGAGCGCGCCCGCCCGTAGGCAACGGACGAGCGCAAGATCGTCGTCCCACGTGGCAAAATTCAATGTTGCATCGAACGTAGTACCGAGCTGGCTGAACGGCTCGCGCGTGCCATCGAGCACGTCCGCGGCACCGGCTTGCCGGCATGCCTCGAGCCCCGGCGGCTTGGCGATGGCGGTGACCTGCGCGCCCCAGCGAGACAACATTTGCAGCGCGAGCGTGCCAAGCCCACCGGCGGCACCATGTACCAGCACTTTCTTTCCCGCGGCGTTATCGCGTGTTAGCCCGGCGCCTCGAACCGCAAGCCACATCGTTACGAAGCTGTACGGAAGCGCGGCCAGTGCCTGAAGATCGCCGCCGGCAGGAGCGCCCAGCACATAACCGGCCTTGACCAGAACGTGACTCGCGTGCGTGCCGTCGGCCGACGTTGGCTTCAATCCGTAAACGCGTTCACCTGGCTCAAGCGCGGAAACCTTCGCTCCGGTTGCCGCGACGGTACCCGCGAAATCGTTGCCGAGCACGATCGGAAACTTAGCCGCGCCAACGAGCGACAATAGCCGCCTCCCATAGCCTTCGGCGCGGCGCACGTCGATCGGGTTGACCGAGGCAGCCTCCACCGCGATCTCGATTTCGTCGGCCGCCGGATTTCGTCGTGGCACTTGCCGGACCTCGAGCGCGCCTTTGGCGGTCGGGCTGAGGCAAAACAATGCGGTTTTTGTTTCCATGGGATTGCCCTTTGCGGTGCGCCGGCGCAGACGCAAGCGTCATGCAACAGTTATTCTTTGCTTGCCAAGGTCGAGCTGTCGGTCGGCGCTGCAAATCGTCGCCGTCACCGTATCGCCGGGCTTGAGATATTCCGGCCGCCGGCGCTGCGAGGAAACAAACAATTTCCAGAACAGCCGGTCGGGCAGCAGCTGCAAAATGCGCCGGACTATCGGCGGCGGCACGCGCAATGCGCAGCCACTCGGTGTTCCAGTCAGAAGCACGTCGCCGGGGGCAATGTTAGAAAACGTCGACAATTCCGAAATCGTCTCCGCCGGTTTGAAGACGAGATTGGCCGTGGTGTCGCTCTGCCGGAGGACGCCGTTGACCGACAGACGCAGATCGAGATTGTCGAGTAGCGCAAACTCCCGCGGCTCAAGCACCGTGAGCCACGGTCCGATAGGACAAGAGCCGCGGTAGCTCTTGCCCTTGAAGAACTGCATCTGTGGCAGCTGCACATCGCGGGCGCTGATGTCGTTTGCGATTGTGACGGCGAAGACATAGTCCCTCAGCGTCTCGGTCGTCAGCGTGACCGGTGATGCCACTGAACGGCGGAATACCAGCGCGAGCTCAATCTCGTAATCGAGCAACTCCACGTGCCAAGGCCGCCGCACGATGCCGTTTGCCGCACCGATTGACGCATCGGATTTGGTGAAAAACATGTTGAAGGTCTTGGCGTCGGGGTCGAGCCCCGATTCGATCATGTGGCGGCGATAATTAGCCCCCTGGCAAAAAATGCGGGATGGTGCGGTCACCGGCGAGAGCAGACGGCTCTCATCGAAAGCGGCCGCCACCGTGGCGCGAGCGGCGCCCCGCCAATCGTCTTCACCGTGCTCGATCACCGCCGCAGTCGTCGGATAATCGCCGCACAAGGAAACAACGCCATTTCGTTGCACGACGCCCCAGCGCGGGCCGCGCTCGGTATCGTAGCGCGCAAGATTGACGGCCATCCGTTGTGCTCCTCGTGATCGCTCTACGTCACGTGCTCAGATTTTTGCCGATCGGTTCTGACAAGGCGGAAGGCAATTTCGCAGGCCCCCTCGGCTGGCACGCCAATGGCGCGAAGAATACCCGCCACAATGAGCGGCGCGTGCTTCGGCTTCAGCCGGCCCTCCGCAGCCGATTGCATGGCCCGAACGGTGATGCCGATAGCGAACTCGAAGGCTATTTCCGGCGCAACATCGTGAAGGCGACCACTCGCGGCCGCCCGGCGGATGTCCTCATGGAGTCGCTCGCGCGCAACGCGCGCGAAATCCGGAATTGCGGCGGCGGAGCGCACAATCAGAGCGCCCCAGATGGGGTCCTGCAGTGCCTGATTGATGAAAGCGCCGCATCCGGCGGCAATGCGTTCGATCGGATCGTCAAGTGACAATCTGCGCGGCTGTAGCAGCTCGTCGAATTCACGCGCCAGTTCGTCTCCCAGTGCGCTTTGCAGATCGTCGAGGTCATCGAAGTGCACATAGAAGGTGCCCTTCGCAAGTTCCGCAGCGTTCACCACATCATCCACCGTTACCGAATCGAATGTTCGGACCGCGTAGAGGGAACGTGCCGCTCGGATCAACTCCGCCCGGGTGCGTGCCCGTCGCTCGCGGCCAATTTGTGCCCGACGGGCAACATCGATCTTCAGCATTTTGTCCCTTTTTTCCCAACCTCTGAGTCGTATTGACTATTTAGTCAAAATGACTACAAAGGTCAATAGAAAATTGCAAGCCCACTTCGCTGCTACGGGAGGACGCCAAATGTCTGCCAGCTCGGAAGCAAATTCCGAACTCCCGTCCGCTTGCGATATTGCGATTGTTGGCGCTGGCCCCGTCGGATTAATGCTCGCCAACCTTCTGGGTGCCGACGGCATCAATGTCGTGCTGGTCGAGCGAAACGACGGACTGGTCGGATTGCCACGAGCGATCGCCTATGACGCGGAGACATTGCGGCTTTTTGCACAAGTCGGTCTGTTTGATGCGATCGCCGACGAACTCGTCCAGGACCCGGATGTCGTCTATCTCAACGCCCATGGCGACAAACTGATGGAGATAATCCCGCCGCGAAGTGCGTACGGGCATTCCCAGCTTGGTACTTTTTACCAGCCGCGCTTTGAACAGGTGCTCCTTGCCGGCCTTGCGCGATTCGATTCAGTGCGCGCGCTGTTTAATCACCGCGTGACGTCAATTTCTCAGGACCAACTTGGTATCGAAATCCTGGTCGAAACGCCAGCCGGTACACGGTCGTTGCGCGCCAAATTTCTTGTCGGCTGCGATGGCGGAAGCAGCAGCACGCGTGATTGGATTGGTTCGCGTTTAGTCGGCTCAACTCACGCCGAGTGTTGGCTTGTCCTCGACACCCGAATTGACAATCATGGTGTCGACAACATCACGTTCTTTTGCGACCCGCGTCGGCCCGCCGTGCGGCTGCCCGCCGTCGGATCACGCGTCCGTTGGGAATTCATGCAGCTGCCCGGAGAGAAGCCCGACGAGCTGGCAAGTGATGACAGCGTCAGGCGGCTGCTTGAACCGTTCGTCGATTTCTCCGCCGTCGAGATCGAACGGCGCGTGGTCTACACCTTTCATGCGCGCGTCGCCGATAAATGGAGAAAGGGCCGGGTTCTTCTCGCCAGCGATGCCGCACATCTCATGCCGCCGTTTGCCGGCCAGGGAATGAATAGCGGCATGCGAGACGTCGCCAATCTCGCTTGGAAACTGGCCGCCGCCGTTGCCGGCCATGCCGGCGACGAAATTTTGGATACCTACGAGATCGAGCGAGCACGCCACGTGCGTGATATGGTCAATCTCTCGCGCCGTCTCGGCCGAGTGATCATGCCCACTAATCCGGCGATCGCAGCTGCGCGCGACGCTGTATTCGCGCTTCTCAATCTGTCGCGCGGGTTCCGTTCATTCGTCCGCCGCGGTGGCTTGTTGCCGCCGCCTCACATCGCGCGCAGCGCGTTGACCGCCGCACCGAGGGACGCTTTGGTAGGCCAGATGGTACCGCAGCCTGTTGTGAACCTAGCCGGCCAGGGGCGACCGCTCGACTATTGGTTCGGTTGTCTTGAATGGCTGGCGCTTGGCGTTGACGTCGACCCGCGTGCAGAATTGTCACCCCGCGACGGTGCAATTCTCGACGGGCTTGGTGCGCGCTTTTTGGCCATCAACAGCGCGGCAGTGGCGATACCGACGGTGGGCTTGCAATGCCAGGATCAATCCTTCCTCGCCTGGGCAAAGAGGCATGGCGTTCGCGGCATCCTGGTCCGCCCGGATCGCTTTATCGCCCAGCGGCTGGATCGACGTTCCGACCTGAGAAGCCTTGATCCATTTGCTGCTCGCCTTGCCGCCGACGCGCACATGCGGCCCAAGATCATTGCGACAGCAGCATAGCTGCGTTATCCGAATGCTAGACCGAGAGGAGATCTCGTAATGAACGCGCCAGTTCGAAACGTACCGATCGCCGCCGCCAAGCTGCAGCACCATGTCATCTACGTCAGCGACCTGCAACGATCGAAGGACTTTTACACGAAGCTCTTCGACCTGCAGTTCTCCGCGCTCAATCATCCCGACAGCAGCGCGGCCATGCGGCTGGCCAACATGGAAATGCATTTTTTCAGTTTTGGTTTTTACCACCACGACATCTGCCTGGTTAAGCACCACAAGCTGAAGATGGACAACGGCTCGATGCTGCACTTCTCGCTGGTGGTGCGCGACCGCGCCGCATTCGATGCCATCCGGCAGCGAGCGAAAGAGCTGGGCGTTCCCACGCGCGATGGGCGCCTGATCGCCTCCGCAAAGCCTTTGCCCGGCGAGCGCGCGTTCTGCCTGCAGGACCCCGACCGGCATTGGATCGAAATCGTCGAGGAGCCAAGCAAATGACCGCCGTGTCCTACGTTCCCCCAAACGTACTGCCGCCGCTTTTGCAAAAGTTTGCGCCACTGCTCAAACGCAAGTGGTTCCGCGCGCTTGTGCTTGTGCCGCCCACACTCAGCCGCCGCCGGTTCTCCAACAAGACGGAGGACTATGGTGTGTTCAAGCCGTCGCGGATCGCGCACATCGCTCAGGTGTCGATCTTCGTGCGAGACATCTCCCGATCGCGCCAATGGTATGAGAAGCTCGGTGGCTTGCGGCACAGTCGCACCTGTGAACAAGAACCGCACCCGTTTAAGCAGGGCTGGCAAATCCGCTGCTGCTATATGAGCGCAGCCGAGCATGAGGAATGTCTCGTGCTGGTCGAAGAACGCGATCCGGATGGCAAAGTCAGCGTGCCGTCCGGGATGAGTTTCTTTCACACCGCGTTCGAGTTGCAGGGCAACCGCCTCGAAGACGTACTCGCGTTCGCGGCTCAAGCCAAGCACGCCGGCTTTTCGCCAAACTACGGTCCGGTGCGCCACAACGGCGAACCGCCGCTCGGCGATGGCGAGACCGGCGGCAATGTGGCGTGCTATTTCTACGATCCCGACTATAACAACGTCGAGTTCTGCGCGGCCATGGACACGATCGAGAATTATCGCGCGCGCTATGGCGATGCCAAGGGCTCTTCGAGAGCCTGAGTTCCGTTGAGCATCGGATTCGGCATGGCCGAGTGTGTCCGCGTCCGAGCCTTTCAATTGCGCCCAATGCAGCCAAAAAAGCTTCAGCTGATGCGTATATCCGCTTGGGTGGCACGGCCGGACGGCGCCTTGGCAAGAACTTTCTGACGTTTCTGTAGCATTGCTCGGGTGCGGTCACGTGTCCGGCCTGTGTTGATGCGGCAGATGTGGCTGCTCGCCCTAATGCTCTGCGCAGGTCGGGTCCCAATCGAAAGCACGCACTTGGGGGTGCGATGACCCTGGCGGCTCCCCCGATTCTCGGAACAATCGTGTCTGGAAAAAGCCATCTCTGCTCGCCCCGTTGCCGGTTGCCGCGCGCGGAAATTCACGCCCGACTTGAGCGATACGCCGCCGCAAAGAAGTAATCACTCTGCAAAAGCGCCGGGCAAAAGAGTTCGACTCCGGTGACCGGGTTACTCGGCCACCGCGAAGTTGGAGCAATCACGCCGATGCGAACAGACCGCTTGAAGAGCCGTTGTTCTTGTATTATCATTCAATTCTGATAACATTGTCAAGTATGATGAGTCAGTCGCCGCCGAGGTCCACGGGGCGGGAGCGCGGGCCACCAGAACCACGTACGGGAGGATGTGATGAAGTTGGCATTTATTCTTTTCGCCATTGTCCAGATCCTTCGCGTCACCGCGAGGCGGAACCCCATGTTCCGGGCGCGCCTCAAAGAAAAGAACATGGTCGCCCAACTCCAGCTTATGGACGGTTCGGTCGGCCGGTTTATCGAATTCAAGAACGGAAAAATTCGTTCGCGCGCCGGTATCCACCCGAAGCCTGATGTAAAGCTTGCCTTCAAGACAAAAGACGTCGCACTAAAGATGCTGTCGCCCAAACAAGATTTTTTGTTCAATATCGACGCGGTCAAAAATTTCAAAATGGTGTTGACCGGACCGGACGACCTGTCTTCGTGGCTTGCCGAAACGATCAGCATGGCGCAGTCGATCGGCTGGAAGTACGGCGAGGACCAGGGCGACGGCGTCACCCGTTATACGAACAACACCAATGGCGGCCCCGTCCACGTCTACGTTAAAGACGGAAAGATCCTGCGCATCACGCCAATCGAGTTCACCGACGAAGACGCCAGGGGCTGGTCGATCACCGCGCGTGGCCGGACCTTCACGCCACCCCACCAGGCTTCGCTCTCCCCCTACGGGCTTGCTTCCAAATCGCTGATCTACAGCAAGGACCGGCTGATGTATCCGATGAAGCGGGTCGATTTCGATCCCAACGGCGCGCGCAACCCGCAGAACCGTGGCATTTCGGGTTATGAGCGGATCAGCTGGGACGAAGCACTCGACATCGTTGCGAACGAAATCAAGCGCGTCCGTCGCGACTGCGGCCCTGGTGCCATCGCCGTCAGCCACGGCTCGCATCACAACTGGGGCAACATCGGCTATTACCTCAGCGCCATGTTCCGGTTCTTCAATTCCGTAGGCTTTACCAAGGTCATGGCCAATCCGGACAGCTGGGAGGGATGGTACTGGGGCGCAATGCACCATTGGGGGAATTCGATGCGCCTTGGCATCGGCGAAGTGTTCGGCCAGATCGAAGACGCCCTGAAGAATTGTGAGATGATGGTGTTCTGGTCGAGCGACCCGGAGACGACTAGCGGCGTCTACGCGGGATTCGACGGCACCGTGCGGCGGCTGTGGGCGAAGGAACTCGGCATCAAGTTCGTCCACATCGATCCCTACTGGAACCATACCGCCGCCCTGCTCGGTGGTAAGTGGATTGCGCCAAGACCCAACACCGATCCCGCGCTGGCCCAGGCGATCTGTCACGTGTGGATCGACGAAGGCCTTTACGACAAGGATTTTGTGAAGAACCGCACGACCGGCTTTGACGAGTGGGCCGACTACATCATGGGCCGCGAGGACGGTATCCCCAAGACGCCGGAATGGGCGGAGAAGGAGACCGGCGTGCCGGCCCGCGACATCCGCGCGCTGGCCCGCGAATGGGGGCGACGCAAGACCTACCTGGGTGCCGGCGGAGCCGGGAACGGCGTTGGCGGGGCGTGCCGCTCGGCCACCGGCGCCCAGTGGGCGCGGATGATGGTGATCCTGATGGCGATGCAGGGCATCGGCCGTCCAGGGGTGAATTTCGGCAATATGCAGATCGGCACTCCGCTCGATTTCAGCTTCTGGTTCCCCGGTTATGCCGACGGCGGGATCTCCGGTGATCTGACGAATACCGGCGCGGCCGCGAACACCTACCAGCGGGTGCCTCACGTGCTGACGATTAACCCCAGCAAGCAGATGATCCCGCGTCAGTACCTGCCCGAGGCCATTCTCAACGGGGAAGCGGAGGGCTACCTCACCGATCCGACATCCATGCAGGGGCAGTTCCTGTCGTTCAAATATCCCGCCCCCGGCCACTCCAGGATCCAGATACTCTACAAGTACGGCGGCGCGTCGATCGGAACGATGACCGAGTCGAACCGCTGGGTAAGGATGTATCAGTCGGAGAACCTGCCGTTCGTCGTCAACCAATCAATATGGTTCGAGGGCGAGACCAAGTTCGCCGACATCATCCTGCCCGCCTGCACCAATTTCGAGCGCTGGGACATCGGCGAGTGGGCGGGATGCGGCGGCTATGGATACCAGTTCCCCAGCCAACTCAACCATCGTGTCGTGGTCATGCAACACCCCTGCATCAAGCCGCTAGGGGAGTCGAAACCGGATTTCGAGATTTTCCGTGACTTGGCCATTCGACTGGGACTGAGCGCCGTCTTCACTGAGGGGTCCACCCAGCTCGACTGGTGCAAGCGCTTCTTCGACGGGTCCGACGTCTCGAAATACATCAGCTGGAAGAAGTTTTTGCGGAAGGGCTACTACGTCGTCCCGCCCGAAGCCGAAACGCTGCGCGCGCCGACCGCGTACCGCTGGTATTACGAAGGACGGAAGAAGGACGTCCCCGAACCGTTCCCCCTGCCAGGCGACTACACCGAACAGTGGTTGGAGGGCATGCAGCCGCAGAGCGGGAAGATCGAATTCATCCCGAAAAGCCTGCAGAAGTTCGGCGACCCGGAACGGCCGGCGCTCAACCGCTACATCCCAAGCTGGGAAGGCTCGACGACCGGCGCGTTGCTGCGGAGTTACCCCATCCAGCTCTTGACCCCTCATGTCCGCTACAGCTTCCACTCGCTGGGCGATGGCAAGGACTCTACGATCAACGACATCCCCGAACACCGCCGGCTGATCGACGGGCATTACTATCTCGTCGTCCGCATCAGCCCTGCCGACGCCAAGGATCGCGCTATCAAGGACGGCGATCTCGTGCGCCTGTTCAACGATCGCGGGGAGGTCATCTGCGCTGCCGAGATCTCGAACAGACTGCGCCAAGGGGTAGCCCACGCCTACCAAGCGTCGGCGGACTACAAGCCGCTCGGGTTGCCTGGCAAGTCGCCCGACCGTGGTGGTTGCGTCAACCTTCTTACCTCCAGCCGGTCGCAAAGCGCGCGGGCCAGCAGCATGGCGCCCAATTCTTGTCTCATCCAGGTCGAGCGGTGGAGCAAAGCACTACCCGCCGCAACCGAGAAGGTCGACGCGAGGATGACCGTGACCGCGGCATAGACGACGTGCCCGCCCCACATCAACGAAGGAGGGAAGCTGATGAGCAAGTGGAACATGATCGTCGACGTGGCCACATGCGAAAATTGCCGCAACTGCTTCCTGTCAACCAAGGACGAGCACGTTGGAAACGACTTCCCCGGCTACGCCGCGTCCCAGCCGTTGCACGGACACCAGTGGATCGACATCGCGAGCCGCGAGCGCGGCGAATATCCGATGGCCGACGTGCGTTACCTCCCCGTGATGTGCAATCACTGCGACGATGCGCCCTGCATCGCCGCCGGCCGCGACGGCGCTGTCTACAAGCGGACCGACGGCATCGTCATCATTGATCCTGTAAAGGCCAAGGGGCAAAAGCAGATCGTCGAATCCTGCCCCTATCGCGCGATCTACTGGAACGAAGAGTTGCAGCTTCCGCAGAAGTGGATCTTCGATGCCCATCTGCTCGACAAGGGCTGGACCCGCACGCGGGCGGAACAGTCGTGCCCAACCGGCGCGCTGAAATCCGTTAAGTGCAGCGACCAAGACATGGCGGCACTTGCCGAGGCCGAACAACTGGTGGTCCTGCTTCCGGAGAGAAAAACCCGCCCGCGGGTCTACTACAAGAACTATCACCTGTTCGGCCGGTGCTTCATTGGCGGCACGGTCGTCACCCAGACAGGGGGCCGTGAAGACTGCGTGGCCGGTGCTCAGGTCGGCCTCATGCACGACGGCAAGAAAGTCGCCAGCACCGACACCGACGTATTTGGTGAATTCCGGTTCGACGGCCTCGACGAGGGCAGCGGGACGTACGAGGTCAAGGTCGAGACCGCCGGCCGGATCGCCGCGAAGGCTGTGTCGCTCGGTAAAAGCACTTACATCGGCCTCGTCGAGATCTAGGGAGGACGGATCAGATGTCACTGACGAATTTCATCCCGACCCCGAAGTTCGAGGCATATCGGGAGCGGTTCAAGGAATGCTACACACTCGACCGGCGGGACGATGGCGTGCTGCTCGCACGCGCGCACACCCGCGGAGGATCGGTCAAGCTCAGCGTCGAGAATCACCGTTCCATCGGGCAATTGTTCAAGACGGTCGGGGCCGACCCCGACAACGAGGTGTTCATCTTCTCAGGCACCGGCAACGACTTCATGATGGAGGTCGACCCGGACGGCTTCAAGCTGGAGCAGGAAAATCTCGAGTACTGGGCCTACGAGTATGCGTACAAGGACGGTCGCATCAACGTCAGCTCCTTGATCAACGACCTGGAAATCCCCACCATCGGGGTGCTGAACGGGCCGGGGGCGCACACCGAACTGTGCCTCATGTGCGACATCACCATCTGCAGCGAGGACGCGATCATCTTCGACCCCCACTTCGTCATCGGGTCGGTGCCAGGCGACGGCATCCACAGTTGCTTCCAGGAATTGCTGGGCGTCAAACGGTCTGCCTACGCCCTATTGACCGGCCAAGCCATCGACGCCAAGACGGCGCTTGAATACGGCCTGGTCAACGAAGCCGTGCCCAAGGACAGGCTGATCGAACGCGCCTACACACTGGCCGACCACATCATGTCGCAGCCGCGCACCGTCCGGCGCCTCACCACCCAGATTCTCCGCCGCCCATGGCGCCAGCGCATCGCCGACGATCTCGACGGCGGGTTCGGTATCCAGATGTTCGGCCATCTCGCCAAGCAAAAGGTGGTACATTCGGACAAGAACGTCAGGCCCTCGGTCCGCTACGTTCGCGAGGGCAGGAAGACTCCATTCGATTGAGGGAGAGGCTGTGCCTGGCAACGCATGCCACGTCCCGTGCCTATTGCGGATATAGTTGTCCTTTTCCGCACGGCAGCGCTTCGGCCTGCAATACATCAGCAATGCCTTCGACATCGTCCAGCATCAGCACCGGCAGTGGCGCCTGCGGCAACGGCGCATCCGCGGCGATCGCCACAACGCGATCGTCGTCGGGATAGATGAGCGGTTTGCCGACAGCGGCCCGATAGACTTCGAGCTTGGGATGGGCGTGGCGCTTGAAGCCTTCGACGATCACCAGATCGACCGGGCTCAGCTTCGCCAGAATGTCGGCTAACGGCGGCTCCAGCTCACCACGCAGCTCGTGCATCAGGACCCAGCGCTGGCTGGAGACGATCGCGACTTCGCTGGCGCCGGCCTCGCGGTGGCGCCACGAATCCTTGCCCGGCCGGTTGATGTCGAACTCATGATGCGCATCTTTGGCGGTCGCGATCTTGAGCCCGCGACGGAGCAGAATTGGAATGACTCTGGTTATCAGCGTTGTCTTGCCTGCTCCACTCCAGCCGGCGACACCGATCACGCGCATGGACGCAGCATCGGACAAAGGCCTGGACATCGGTTTGGCGGTGCCACAGCCCTGCTGGGGGCGAAATGGAGGTCAAGTGCCGGCGTGGAGCGCCGCCATCGTCAGTCCGCCGGCGACGACAAGCAGCAGCAGGAAGAAGACGATATCGGCCAGGGCCATCAAGGCCCGGACCTTGGTCAGCGCCCCGGTCGTCCACACCACCATCGCTGCCATCATCGTCAGCGCAATGTATTTCGTCGCCGGATCGGGAAACGGCAGTCGGTCGAGAACGAGCGCCACCAGGATGGAGAACACCGACCACAGAAAACTGTGGCCATGCGCGGTCGCTTGCGCATTGAACGACAGAAGGCGGGCGTTATAGCCAACCAAGTCGCCGGCTTTAGCGGCCAAGGCCAGCTCTTCGTCGTGGCGCACGTGACCTGCTCCCAGCACCAGGCCTATCATCGCCGCGACGATCATCCAACAGAAACCGAAGGTAAGCAGAATGTTGGCCATGTCGTCCTCCCCGAGTCAGTGCAGCCCGAAATCCCGGCGCGTTATTTCGTAGGTGGCGCTCCAATCGGTATCGACCATCCCAGCGGCTACTGCCGCTTCCATCTTGCGCCGCGCGATGTCGCCGATCTCCAAGCCGACACCCATTTCGCCTGCCGCCGCCTGCATCAGCCTGACGTCCTTAAGGCCGGCTGCCATGGCGAAACCGCCTCTGCCGGCAAAGTCGCGTTCGCCGATCTTGGCTGCGTACATCTTCAGCGCTGGGTGATTCATGGCGTTGACAAGAAGCTCCCGCAACGGATCGAGCGGAACGCCGGCTTTGTCCGCGAAGGCGTAGACTTCGCCCATCGCTTCGATGATCGACACCACCATGTAATTGACCGCGAGCTTAAGGGCGTTGGCGGTACCGTGGCGCTCGGCGATATACAGTGCCACCCTGGAATAGGATCGGCAGACCGGCATCACAAACTCGACCGCGGCCTTGTCTCCGCTCAGGAACGATACAAGTTCGCCGGCGGCGGCAGCATCCGGCCTGCCGACCACCGGTCCCGCGACGTAGATTGAGCCACTGGCGGCGTGAAGCCGCGCCAGTTCATCGGCGCATCCCGGCGACACCGTGGTGACGCCGAGATGGACGGCTCCTGGTTTCAGGGCTTTAAGGAGATTGGATTGGACAATTCCCAAGACCGAGGCGTCGTCCATCAGGCAGGTGATGACGACGTCGGCATCCTGGACGGCATCGGCCGGATCCGTTGCGGCCCGTCCGCCGGCGGCGACCAGCGGCGCCATCTTCTCACGGCTCCGGTTGTAGACCGCCAGTTCGGTTCCGGTTTTCAGGATGCAGGCGGCCATGCCGCTGCCCATATTGCCCAGCCCGATGAACGCCACCTTCATTGCCGCCCCTCCCATTCCCGCCAAGGCGGCCAGTGCCGCTTTACCCCTACGGATGATTATAATATCATTTGTGATTGATACGTCAATTTCATCATGCCGCCGAAACAACAGAATCCGGGCAGCCCGGCGTTCCCACGCGCCTGTTTGCCTCTCCCAACGATTCCGTTAAACATTCGGGTGGTGGGCGAACACCGTGGAAAGATGCAAGACTCGATGACCAGGACACGAAAAAAGCGAGTAGGCTCGCCGAAGATCGACCGCCAGAGCCGCCGCAAGACGGAGACGCGCCGCAAGCTGCTCCGCGCCACCGTCGATGTGATGGCGCAGAAAGGCCCCGACGCGACGACGATCCAGGACATCACCGAAACGGCGGACGTAGGTTTCGGTTCATTCTACAATTATTTCAAGTCCAAGGACGAAATCCGCTTTGCCGCGATGGAGGAACTGCTCGACCGCTTCGGCAGTGAGATCGACAAGCTCGCGAATCTCATAGCCGATCCAGTCGAGGTTTTCGCGTCGTCCATGCGGATCGCGGTCAAAACCCTGGCCCGCCGTCCCGAATGGGCTGACTTTTTGATCCGCGTCGGCTTCGACACCCACGACCATCCTCGCGGACTGTACCCGCGGATGCGCCGCGATCTGCAAATTGTGTTCAAGAGCGGTCGCCTTGCCGTCGATGACCCGTCGGCCACGGTACTCGCCGTCGCCGGTGCCTTCCTGTCCATGCTGGCGGCCGCGCGACGGGGCGAAATCCCCGCTGCCGCCGCGCCACAACGGATCACCTCGGTGGCCTTGAGGCTTCTCGGCTTGCCGGAAGAGGAGATTCGACGCCTCGTTACCAAGCCGCTGCCCCGGGAGGTGAGCGTCGCCTCGGTGGCTAAGATGTAAGTTCGGTGCCTACGCGACGATCGGCTGGTCGTCGATCAGGACCGCCACATCGTGAACCTCACCTGTCTCAAAGAATCATCAATTCAGGATTAGTCAGCAAATCGGCCAGCTTGCGCACGAACCTCCCGACCGGTTCACCGTCCATCGCCCGATGGTCGAAGCTGAGCCCGCAGGCCAGCATGGTCCGGACGACCACCTGACCGTCAACGACCACCGGCCGTTCGATGGGTGAGCCCGGCTGGAAGTTGAAGACCTGCGGCTGATTGATGAGCGGGGTCGATACCGCCCAGGCCCCAGGAAGGAAGCCAGCGGTGCTGGACAGCGTAATTGTGCCGTCCGCCATGTCCGCCGCGCTAAGGGCGCCTGCGCGTGCGCGGGCGATCAGATCCTTTATTTCTCGGTCGATCGTCAGCACGCCCTTGCGTTCGACGTCACGGATAACCGGCACCACTAAGGCGGAGTCGTACTCACCCTGGCCGGGCAGGGCCACGGCAATTCCCATGTTGACGTTGTCCCACACGACGATATCGTCACCCGTGATGGTAGCGTTGCAGATCGGGACCTCGACGCAAGCCAACGCCAGCGCCTTGGCGAAGAAAGCGACCTGCGAGACGCGCGTGCCTAACTGTTCCTCGCGGGCGCGGATTGTCTTTTGGACATCGACCAGCTTGGTGACGTCGACCTCAAAGAACGCGTAAGTGTGAGCAGCGGTGGTCTTTGCCTTGACCATGCGCTCGGCAATGGTCCTCCGCATTCCCGTAATCGGGATGCGGGCCCTCTCGCGCATCGTCGTTTGGCTCGCCGCGACGGCGGGAACGGCCGGCACTCCCGCCGCGACCGGTCTGCCCACTTCCGCCCCAGCGGCTTCGACGTCTCGGCGCACGATACGCCCGTGCGGACCGGTGCCGCTGATGGCTGCAAGGTCGATGCCGCGTTGCTGGGCGATCCTCTTGGCGAGCCCTGACGCCCGGATGCGTTCGGTCGCGGGCCGCGCTGCCGGCGCGGAGGCCGCGCCGGTGCCGCTTGCCGCGCCTTCGCCGATAACCGTCGTACCTTCCACCAAATTTCGGTACTCGGCTTCGGTGTCGGCGATCTTGGCGATGACGGCCTCGACCGGAACGGCAACATTGGTCGGCGCCACGATGTGAAGGAATCCCGAGTGGGGCGCCGGAAGCTCGGTGGCGACCTTTTCGGTTTCGAGGGTGAGAAGCGGCTGTTCACGCTCGACATGCTCGCCTTCGCGCAAGGACCATTCGACGATGGTCCCGACCGACATTCCCATCGCCAACTGCGGAAGTATGACGTCCCGGATCATGGGCGTTCCCTTCAGCGGCAGACGTCGCGGATGCCGGCTTCGACCCGCTCCGGCGTCGGCGTGGTGTAGGCTTCCATGTACCCGCCCGGGATCGGCATGTGGGGATGGCAGACCCGCTTCACGGGTGCGTCGAGAAGGTCGTAGCCGTGTTCCATCACCTGGGCCGTCACCTCGGCGGCAAAGCCCCCCCGCTCGTAGTCCTCGTCGACGATCACGAGGCGCGACGTTTTTTCAATCGACGTCAGCAGGGTGTCGCGGTCGAACGGCTCGAAACTGCGCGCGTCGATGACTTCGGCCTCGATCTCGCCTTTCAGCTTCTCCGCGACGGCCAGGCAATTGTGGACCTGTAGCCCGCTCGTCAGCACGGTGACGTCGCGCCCTTGGCGCTTCACGTCGGCCAGTCCCAACGGCACCAGGTATTCCTCGGTGGGCACATGCCCTTTGAGCGCGATGGTTCCGATGTGCCACAGGAAGAAGACGGGATTGTTGTCGCGTATGGCAGATTTCATCAGCCCCTTGGCGTCATAAGGGGTCGAAGGCATGCACACCTTGATGCCGGGATGATGGATGAGCGCGCCGTATGGGAGCGTGGCGTGCTCGTTGGCCACCCGGCGGCCGAGGCCGCAGGCACCCACCATCGTCATCGGCACCGGAAACTTGCTGCCGTGCATGAAATGGAAATGGCCCGCCTGCAAAAAGACTTCCGATCCGCAGTAATACGCGAATCCGGCATACATAAAATCGACGACGGGCCGCATCCCCTGCAGCGCAGAGCCGAAGGCACAGCCGATCATGCCGGATTCGGCCAAGGGAGCATCGACGACCCGGGACACGCCGAATTCCTCGCACAGGCCCGTAGTGTGCGGGAATGTCCCCGCCTGAATGCTGATGCCCAGCAAGTAGACATTGTCGTCGCGTTGCATTTCTTCGCGATAGGCTTCCTTGATCGCCTCGAGGAGTGTGAGTTCACGGAGCTCGGTCATTGGCGGTGATTCCTCCAGGGCGTCAGGCGGCGTAGACGGCCGTGACGAGATCTTCCATGGGCGGGGTAGCCCTGGGGCTTTGTTCGCAGAAGGCCTCGATCTCCGCGGGCTCCTTCGCCGCCTCGGCCCAGATTTCCGCAATCTGCGCTTCGGTGGCGACGCCGTCCTCGATCAAACGCTTGGCCGCAAGCTTGGCCGGATCGAGATCCTGCCTCCACTGGACCATAAGTTCGGGGTCACGTCGCTGCATGCCCGCCTTGTTGACGCTGCCAACGCTGTGTTCGTGGCAGCGGACAGTGACGCATTCGACCATGTATGGCCCCCTGGTCGAGCGGGCATGTGTGATCGCCTTCAGCGCGGCCTCGCCGCAGGCAAACAGGTCCTGCCCGTCGACCACATCGGCGGGGATGCCGTATCCGGGGGCGAGGACCGAGATGCGCTCGCCAGGAAAGACGTCGGCGAGGGCGGAGTGTTGCGACATCAGGTTGTTTTCGCACCAGAACACGATGGGCAGCGACCAGTTGGCGGCCATCAGCATGGCCTCATGGGCGCGCCCCTCGGCGTAGGAACCATCGCCCGAGCAGTTCATCACAATCTGACCCATCTTGCGGTGCTTCGCCGCGAAGCCGAGGCCAACACTGATGGGGAAATTCGCGCCAATGTTCCCTGACGCACCCCATATGTGGAAATCGGGAAAGGACATATGAAAACTGGACCGTCCTTTGCAGCAGCCAGCCTCGCGCCCCATGTGCTCGGCGAAATATGTTTTCGGATCGATCCCCCGGCTAAGGATGTGAGCGATGCCGTGACCGCGCAGATGCGGCCAGGACGGGTCGGTCTTTTCGAGAAAAGTGCCGGCAGCGGCGGAGGGGGCCAACGCGACGCCGCCTTCGTGATAGAAGCCGACCAGTCGGCCGGTCCGGATCAACCGCATCATCATCTGATCAAGCGTCATCGCTCTGACCAGGTTGCGGAAAAGCTTGAGTTTCTGGTCGTTGGTTAAGGCCATGACGCTCCCACCCCCTTCCGTTTATTTATGATAATATACTCAATTCTGATGGATATTTCAACTTCTAAACGGCGAGAGAAGGGCCCACAAGCGGAAATGCCCGATACCTCAGTGAAGGCCGAGTAATCCGCGACGCCCGAACGCTAACTCTCCGTCCCAGCCTGCGGAATTCGTCGAGCAGATGCGCCCGGGGTTGCCAAGTCCTTCAATTCCGGCGGCGCATGGTCCGCAAGGAACGTGGCAAATTCGTCGGCTGGCATCGGCTTGCTGATCAAATAACCCTGAATCTCGTCGCAGCTGTTCGCATGCAGAAACTCTTCTTGCTCGACGGTCTCTACGCCCTCGGCCACAATGGTGAGACCGAGCGCCCGCCCGAGCGCGATAATGGCGGCGACGATGGCTTTGTCTTCGCTACCATTCGCAATCTCGCGCACGAATGAGCGATCAATCTTTAGGACGTCGATAGGAAATTTCTTAATCAGCGACATCGACGAATACCCAGTACCAAAATCATCGATTGCCAGCGTGATTCCTAGGCTCTTGATTGCCTCAAGGACACGCACCGCACGCTCGACATTCTGCATCACCATGCTTTCGGTGATCTCAAGCTCCAGTAACTGCGGCGGCATGCCGGAATTCGCCAGAGCGGCACGGATATCGTCAAGCAAGTTTGGATCCGCAAACTGTCGGGGCGACAGGTTTACGGCAATCCGCATCGCCGGCAAGCCATTCCGCTGCCATGCCATGTTCTGGGCGCAGGCGGTCTCAATCACCCATTTTCCGATCGGCATGATCAGTCCGGTCTCCTCGGCGAGCGGGATGAAGCGGCTGGGCTGCAACAGGCCGAGGTTGGGATGGCGCCAACGCAGCAGAGCTTCGACGCCGGAGACGCTGCGGCGGCTGAGATCTTGCTTGGGTTGGTAATAAAGCAAAAACTCGTTGCGCTCGAGCGCCCGCCGCAAGTTGTTTTCGAGGGTCAACCGCTCGATCGACTGTGTCTTGATCTCTTTGGAGTAGAATCGGAAATCGTTACGGCCCTCCTCCTTGGCGGTATACATAGCCGCATCGGCATTCCTGATGAGTGTTTCCTCATCCCCGGCATCGGATGGGAACAGCGAGATCCCAATGCTCGCCGTCACCCGGCACTCTTGGCCGTGAATCATCAGCGGCTTGAACACATTAGACAGGATTTTCCGCGCCACGGTCGAGACCTGTTGAGCTTCTGAGGCGGCGCGCAGCAGCATAATGAACTCGTCGCCCCCGATGCGGCTGACTACGTCGCTGTCGCGCACGCATTGCTTGAGGCGGTTAGCAATCTCGACGAGCAGGGAATCTCCGGCTGCGTGGCCGAGGGTGTCATTGATGATCTTGAAGCGGTCGAGGTCGACGAACATGACGGCGAATGCTTTGCTGTAGCGCCGCCCGACCTTGATTGCGTCGCTAACAGCATGGCCGAACATTGCGCGGTTCGGCAGCCCGGTGAGATCGTCATGGGTTGCCAGGAACCGCGCGCGCTCCTCGGCTTGCTCGCGCTCCGTCACATCCTCAAAGACGATCACCGCCCCACCGTCCGCCATTGGCTGCTGGGCGAGCGCAATGATCCGGCCACTGGAAAATTGACATCTGGTGTGAGTGGCAACGCCCCCGGCCATTCGCGCCTCAAACTCGTCGACAATTTCGGTAACGGTCCGACCCGGATAGTTGCCGCGGGCGGCGCTCAGCTCGATGATCTCCCTGCCAGTGATACCCGGTGGCAGCGCTTCCGGTGCAATCCCCGTGATTTCGCAGAAACGCTTGTTGTTGACCACGAGTCGAAGGTTTGCATCGAGCATGCACAGGCCGTGCGGCATGTTGGCGAGCGCGGTATCAAAGCGAAAGTTTTGTTGCGCAAGGGAATGGGCAAAGTCGGCCTTTTCCTGCGTAGTCATGATCAGGCGCAAACGTTGCCCGCCGAGATATTGCGCGATCTCGACGCCCCCGAAGTAGTAGAGAAACGTGATAACCGACAATACTGAATAAGCAAACCCGCCGTGAAGCGCACTGCCGATGGCGATCGGTAGCAGAATGAGCGAAAGCTGCGCCACTGCAACGCGCGGCCGACTGGAAGTGCGCGCCGTGGTGCCGGCGGCAACTGCTGCTGCGTTCGAATTGAGCAGCAGATAGCTGATCGGGTCGTCGGCGAAGGCAAAGGCCACGAAGCACATGCCGCCAAGGCACGTCGCAAAGGCCGAGGCCCCGATCGCGTACCACCACTCCCAGCGTCGCAGTGCGGCGATATCTCTGGCGATGCCCGGCTTGTGCTTGCGATATGCGACTATGACCAGCACGCGGGTTGCTGCGATCGCGAGTGAACCCGCCGTCAGGGCGGTAAGCCACGGATTGCCAGTACGCCACGCCGTTATCCCGCCGATGAGCGCTGTATTGACTGTACCGATCGCCAGCGCCCCCCAGCGCCGAATAGAGATCGTCAATCAGGGCCGCGAAAACATCGGTCTGCGGCGGTTCATCTGCTGATATCCCCTCGAACAGAGACCGGACGCCTACAAAAACTCCCATCTGTGCGGCGAGCCCGTGCGGCGCCTTCAAGGGGAAGCTTTATTACATCACCGACAACGATCTGGCTGCGCCGCGGTCTACCGAAGGTTGCTGCTCCCGGCTGCGAAAGTGATTGAGCACGAAGAGCCTGATCGCAGAAGAGAGGTTGCCATGCGGACGACGAGTATCAATATCGGCCACAAGGTCCGACAGCGTCCCTTTCCGACCTCTCACAATCTCCTTTAAGCTTTGCCAGAACTCGTCTTCGAGGCTGACGCTTGTCTTGCGGCCAGAGATTACGATGGACCGCTTATTGATCATAGATTTCACGATACCTCCATTCATCAGCTAATGCGTTATCTAACGCTCGGCAATAACAGCCGACGCTGTTTCGCATGCGGACTGGGATTATCGACGCCTAGCGCTACGCGGAACACATTGGTCGCGAACATACCCAACTTCAGGAAGTGCAGACGGTTCGCGCTAGCTGGCAATCCGACTCATCGTTTTGATCCACCGCGAATCATAATCAATAAAGTTGGCGTGCCTGTCCAATACCAGGATATGCATTCTTTCATAGGTGTAGCGTATAGGTGCGCTTGAGGACGATTGGTGATGCAACGGCAAGAAAGGCAATGCGAAGCAATCTGCGCCCATAGGGAAATTTAGATGATGGAATTGCATCATCTCCGCTATTTTGTCGCCGTCGTGGAGAAATTGAGTTTCGCCCGTGCAGCCAGTATCAACAAGTCACCGCGTGGCACATCGACGCGATGGCCTCTCCCGCCGTGCAAAACTTCATCGCTGTCGCTCGCCGGCAATACGCCGAGGGTTCCATGCTGATGCTTTTTTATCCGAGCGGTCAATGACGCCGAATTCCTTGCGATAGCGCGGGATGAAGAGCGATTTTCCCTTGATCAACGACGTGGGAAAGCCGCCGACGGCGAAGCCGGATTTAGTGAGCGGCACCACGGTGGCGCCACGCTTGGGCCCGAGCGGGACAAGAATCGGTGGCGCGATCCACGGCGAATAGTGAGGCAGCTTTTCTAGCGCTCTGCCCACGATGACGGCCTTGATTGTCTTTACCAGCCACGGCGCCTGGCGAGAAATAGCGACGATGGTCATTAGGTCGCCGGTCGCAGCGACGTCGCCCAGCGCGAAGACATTTCGCGCGCCCGCGGGACGCAACCACTTATCGACGGCGACCCGCCCCAGCGGATCGAAAGCAGCGCCTGGCAGGGCTTTCAGCAAGCCGTTGTCCGGCTTGGCGCCTATGGCCGGAAAAATCAGATCGGCGGCAAACGAAGATCGACCGGCGATCGCGAGTGGGCCCGACGTTGGACGCATGGTCTCTCGAAGCCCTTCGGCAGTCGCGCCGAGATGCACAGAAACGTCCATCGCCGCGAGTTCTGCCGCAAGCCGCCGACCCAGCGCTGGCGTAAAATTGGGAAAAAGCATCGCGGTCGCGGAAACGAGATCTATCCGTTTGCCGGACATTCCCGTCGCGATTTCACCCGCAAGTTCGACGCCCACGGCGCCCGCGCCGACGATCGCGACGCTGCGCGCCGCTTTCAGCTTTTCATGCGCCTCCAAGAGAGCGGAGCGGAAATCCGAAATGCTATCGCCGGTCGCTTTCAACGGCTGCGCATATTTAGATCCGGTCGCGACGATAAGGATATCGCCTTCAAGCGAGCCGTTGGCGGCAAGGCGAACGCCGTCGTTCTCGATCGCAATCACACGATCACGCAAGACGCGCCCGCGCTTTAGCAGGTGGTCATAAGGTAGGATCAACTTGTCCAACCAGGCGGGATCGACGACGGAGCGAATAGCGGCGACGTTGTGCACGAACGCGGCTTTCGGCTCGATCAGCACGACCTCAGCAATGGGGTCCACGCCCGCGCCAGCAAGGTGCCGGCATAGTCACCTCCGACAATGACAACGCGTTTCATGATTACTCCCAATGTCTCGTCAGCTGCGCGCCAATGTCATCGCTTCATTGCACCAGAGCGCGATAAGGAAGCAGCCCTGCATACTTATTTTTGCCGTTTCGCGCGCTGAAGTGCTGTCTCGATTTCCACGGCCTTGGCCATAAGTTCACGGCCTGCCACTTCCAAGCCTTCCGCAATCTCGCTCTTCAAACCCGGGATTCTCGCGCAGCGAAAGCATTCCTCTGCTTCGTGTGCCAAACGCTCGGCATCGGCGGTATTGGCGGCTCGGTCTTTCCCTGATTCAACGGCAGCCTTTCGCAACAACGTAATGCTCAACGAGGTCACTAAGCATCGAAGGTGCCGATTTTCCGCCTGTAATGCCTTTATTGTAGATTCGTTCATGGGTACCTTGTTTCAACATCCCGAGCCTCTGGCAGACGAGATGGAAAACGAAGCAGCGATTGTCCAATACCTTCGTATGGCGTTTTCGATATGTGTTCGGTATGGTTGCCCCCACCGAAGTCAAGCCGCACCAATTGGGCGGCTTCTGACTTCCTCCCTAAAGGGAGACGGCCGATGGAACTGCGCCAACTCCGCTACTTTGTTGCGGTGGCCGAGGAGCTGAACTTTACGCGTGCAGCGAGAAAGCTGCGCATCAGTCAGCCGCCGCTGAGCGCGCAGATTCGACAGTTGGAAAAAGAGCTGGGAACGCCGCTGTTTCGTCGGCTTGCCCGAGGGGCCGAGCTTACGGATGGGGGAAAGCTCTTGCTTGAACAGGCCCGCATCATCCTCAAACAGGTCGACGACGCCGCCCTTGGAGTCCGCCGCCGCGCTCGCGGTGAAACAGGGCGGATCATTGTCGGTAGCGCCGGTTATTATTGCCATCCGATCATCTTGAAAGTCCTTCGCAAGTGCCACACGCTTTATCCGCAGCTCACAATCGTTCACGAACTAGAGGTAACCAACAATCCCCTACTGATCGCTTGGCTACGTACTGGACGGATTGATGTGTGCCTTGCCCCACTACCGATTGATGACAGCGAGGGTCTCACACTTGAACCTTTGGTCGACGAAGATTGCGTGATCGTGTTGCCGCAGGCACATGCATTGGCCAATTCCGCGACGGTACCGCTAGCGCACCTTGCCAAAGAGACGTTTATTCTCTGTGGTCGGGACTTTAGTCCTGCCATGTTTGATTCAATCCTCACCGCCTGCTCACGTGCAGGCTTTCGCCCCAAGCTCGGCCACCAGGCACCGCAGGCCTTGGCCGTCATTCCGATGGTGGCCGCGGGCTTCGGTGTATCGATCGTGCCGCGATCCTTTGGCGAATTTCGTTTTACTGGTGTCAATTATATCGATTTTGAGGGCGATGCACCTCGCTCCGCCATCGCTTTGGCTTGTCGGCATGACGAGCGCTCCTCTGCGATCAAGAATGTCATGAAGGCAGCTCGCCTTGCCAAGCTCGCGGGCAACTAACGTCGGCGGAGCGTCCTGCTATGCAGTCACTGTACTAGGAACCTAGGCCTCGTGGCTCCCACCCGCCTCGGACTTGCGCTGGGTAGCGGCTCGGCCCGTGGATGGTCGCATATAGGGGTTATCGAGGCCTTGGCCGAAGTCGGCATCGAGGCTGATATCGTTTGTGGCACTTCGATTGGAGCATTTGTTGACGCGGCGTACGTAGCCGGGCGTCTCCAGGAGCTGCACCAGTTGGCGGAGGCCCTCACCTGGCGCGAGATTGTCGGACTTATGGACATTGGACTGTCCGGCGGCGGGTTGATCAATGGCAAACAGGTGGTCGCATTTCTGCGAGGGCTTGGCGTCGAAAAGCCAATTGAGAGTTACAGCAAGCTTTATGCAGCAGTTGCAACCGATCTGACTACCGGCCGCGAGGTTTTGGCTGCAGTCCGGACCCATTCACGCTCCGCGAGCAAGTTGCTCAGATCGCTCCGCGGCTCCTGCCGCACGGCCCGTCCAACCCCGGGTATTTCGAGGTACTGGCCAACTCCATCAACATCATGCAGGACTACATCACGCGTGCCCGCGTCGCGGGCGAGCCGCCGCATGTGACACTAGTGCCACGACTGCGCGACATCGGTTTGTTGGAATTCAATCGGGCCAAGGAGGCGATGGCCGAAGGGCGCTACTGCGTCGAACAGGCGTTGCCGGCGTTACGACGTTTCCTTTAGCTTTCGATGATGTCCGTTTGGGGTCAACAGCGCCCAATCACGACGGTCGATGACGAGTCCGGTTTGCCCCCAACAGCAGACGAATTGCTGCGCCACGGCGAACGTCGAAAAGGGCCAATCACCGATATCATCAGCCAGTATGCGGATGCGCAAGGAGGGCTTGGTTTTGTGCTGCCTCGATGCTCGTAGCCGTGACGTTGCCCTCCGCCGAAGCGAACAGCGCGGCCATGTAACTACCGAACAGGACGACGTTGCTAGCGGCGGTGGTGAAATGGACCAATCGCAATGTGCACGCAGGTATGATCTCATGCTCCGACCGCCGACATTGCGGCGGCCGAATGAGGTATTTTACAAAATGATGCTCGGATTGCGGATCGACTGATCGCATTCGATCAAGTTGACCTGTTTGGCTTGGATTTTCCATCCGGCAGGGTCGCGCACCACCCGGTGTGCGGCCCATCCAGCTAGTTGCCGGGTCTCATCGCCCCAGAATTCGCTGATCAGAAAATTCGAACGCACCATTCGCGCATCGTCGCGAACAGTTGAAAATACTTCAACATTGGTCACCAGCCGGACCGTGCGCGAGGCGGGGGCCTGCGACCAGGCAAAGCCGGTGCGCATCCGATAAATGCGGTCTTCAAGCCGCCGGCGATCATCAAACATAATCGCAATCTCGCGTCTCGGATCGCCGGCCTTCGGCGTTGACGGCACCCAATAGACGCACTCGGCAGTGTACATCGCGAGCCAATCGTCGTAGCGAAGCTGGTCGAGAAACCGCGCCTCACGCTCTAGGAGGCGGCGAAATTCGTCGCGAACGGCGACATCGGTAACGGCGTAAGCGTCGTCCTGCCAACCGGAAAAATTTTCGATCAGCTCGCGATAGAGGGCGTCAGTGACATAATAAGAGCTGCGCGATGGATCGAGCGGTGGAGTGGGCGCGTTCACGTTACGGCTCCCGCTGAATAGCGAAGTTGGCGCGGGTTTTCATCAACCGCTTCCATTCCTTGAAATGCTCGCGCATGAAGGCCTCGTCCGTCGCTGGCGCGGTAATCGAGCCGTCCTCATGCGTCTTAACGCGCCCGGGGACGCCGAGACCGCGATTCATGTAGACCCATTCATCCTCGATCGCCATGAGACCGCGCTGGATTTGCTCGAAGTTGGCGATGTCGTCGACTTCGCCGAAGTTAGGAAAGCCCTCCTGGGTCCGCATGCGAAGCGCATTAATGTCGGTCACGGCGTCTTTGCCGAGTTTGCCGTCATCGTCGACAATCATCGTGCCGTACCAAATCGCGTTCGTCTCCTCGACGCTGACCGGTTCGAACACCTGGATATGGTTGCCAAGAAGAGAGAAGTTCGGAAACACGTTGATGTTGACCGGCTCGGAACCCGCGAGATCGAGGAGCGCAAAGGCCCGGTCCCCGTAGCGTTTGATGAATTCGGATTCGTAATGCTCCATGCCGGGATGGGCGCTCTCCAGCGCCCACAGTCCGCCCGGCCGCTTTTCGAGGTTTGGCCGCTTGTCCTTGAAGTGATTGCCGTGGCCGGTATAGCGCATGTACATCGGCTGGGTGTCCGGCGAGTTGCGATAATATGCCATGCCCTTGGCATTCTCGCCAGCGAAGCGGTTTTCGGTTTCCAGGAGAGAACGATGCGAATAGGCGACGTGATAACCGTCGCAGGAATTGTCGTAAGCGAGCTTCCAGTTACCCTTGTATCTGAAGCGATTTGCCTCACAGACTACGACCTTGCCGCCGGGATTGCGGTCAAGCCACTCGTCAATGACGGTGCTGATCGGGCCGAGGTGCTCGGTGAGTGGCAACGCGTCAAGGTTGAGCGTGCCGAAGATGAAGCCGCGATAAGATTCCACGCGTGGCACTTGCGCAAGATTGTACTTTGGGTCGCGTAGGTCGGCGGCATAGCCTTCGGGCCATGGCACGCCGCGTAATCGGCCGGTATTAAGGAAATTCCAGCCGTGATAAGGGCATTGAAACGATTTGCTGTTGCCTTTGTCCCATCTGCACAAGGTCGTGCCGCGATGGGTGCAGCGATTGTAGAGCGCGTGGATTTTTCCCTCGCCGTCGCGAACGATGATAAGCGGCCGCAGGCCCATGCGCCGGGTGATGAAGTCGTTCTCGCGCGGAATTTCGCTTTCGTGCGCAAGATAGGTCCAGGTGCCGCCGAAAATGTGGGTCATCTCGACTTCGAAAATGGCCGGATCGGTGTAGATCAGGCGATGGGCGCGATCCTCCTGAACCAGATAATCCCAGTCATACAGCGCGGTGCCGCCGAGCCTCGCCGGCGGCGATCCGATCTTTTCCAGCACTGTCATGCGATACTCCTCGTCAGGCTTGCCATGACCGTCCGGCGAAATCGGCCACACCTAAACCGGAATTCCCCGGATGAACGCTGAACTCGAGGCAGATGATCGCATTTTTCCGACCGCCGGTAGGTGGCATCCCGGTTGATGATTTCCTGAGCTTCTGGGCGCAGTCCTCCCGTCCGGTCCTTGCGAACGTATGACCATCGGTCGGCCCAGGGGATGCGGGCAGCGGCTTCGGCCGCAGCTCTGCAATCAGCCGCAGAATCTCCTCTAAAAGAAATCGAAATACTCATCTTGCTCCCAGGCGCTCGTTTCGTCGCTTGGTGCCGGCGTTCCGGCCTTTTCAAGCGAGCGCAAATACCTTCCCGCTTCGCTGCGCTTGAGCTTGACGAAATAGTCAATGAACGTATCGCCGAGCGTGTGGCGGAACAACGGCTCCTTGTCGAGGGCGTCGAGCGCCTCCGGCAGGCTTTTCGGCAACAGCGGGCGTTCGGCCGCGTACGGCTCGTCGTTCGGCGGAGGTAGCATGGCCTTGGCTTCGATTCCGGCGACGCCCGCAATGATCTGCGACAGGATAAAAAGATAGGGATTGGCGGAGGGCTCGCCGGTGCGATTTTCGAGCCGCGTCGCCGGATCGCCTAGCCCCCCGAGCACGCGGATCATGGTGCCGCGGTGATCGTAAGCCCACGTCGCGCGATCAGGCGCCAGTGAGTTCGGCCGGAAGCGGCGATAGCCGTTGACCGTCGGCGCGGCGAACGCAGTGCTTGACGTCGCGTAGTGCAGCAGTCCCGCGAGATACGATTGGCCGAGCGGCGAGAGAACATCACCGGACTTTTGCGGCACGAAAAGATTGGCGCCGGTCGACGCGTCGGTCAGCGATTGATGCAGGTGCCACCCGCTTGAGCAAAAACCTTTGAGCGCCGGCCGGCACATGAATGTGGCGAAATAGTCGAGTCGCCGGCAAATTTGGCGCGTGGCCGTGCGAAACAGAAGCACGTTGTCCGCCGCCTGCAGGGCGTGGCGCGGCGCGAAGGTGCATTCCACCTGGCCGGGGCCCCACTCGTTTTCGATCGAGCGCAGTCCAAGTCCGAGAGCCGCGAAGGCATCAGCCAGCGCATCGAACACGGGCTGCATTAGGTCCATGTTCGTCTCGGAATGGTAATGATAGCCGGGCTCGACCGGCCGGGTTGCGATCGGGCTGCCGCGGAAACCTGGAGCGCCGATATTGTCGTCGCTCAAGTGGCCGTCGACCACCTGAAGCAAATACCATTCGATTTCCGGGCCAATAACAGAGCAAAATCCTCGCTCGCTGAGCGCACCGAGCGCCTTGCGTAGAAGCTGGCGCGGCGAGAAATGGAACGGCCGACCGTCGTTGAAATATTCGTCGCCGAGAACCCAGCCAACGCCTTGAGCCCACGGCAGCGCGCGGAAGGTCGACGGATCGGCGACAATCGTGAGGTTGGGTGAGCCGGTCATCTCGTCGAGGCCCATGCCGCCGCCGCGCGTGAATGAGGCGAAGACACGGGCGCCGGCAGAATCGAGTGTCGTGGTGGCGACTCCGATGTTGTAGCCGCCGGTCAGAGCCGAAAGAAAGGCAGGGATGGTCAGCGTCTTCGCCCGCGAATAGCCGTGGGTGTCGCCCCAGGCGAGCCTGACGAAACGCAGCTCTTCCGCTTCAACTCGCCGCGCGATCTCCGCGGCGAGCCGTTTTTGCTCGTCGCTCCATAGTCCGTGTTTTTCAATGAAGGTTGGCGCCCCGCTCATGCCCGGTGCTCAGACGGCAACTTTCGGGAAGACAGAAGGAAGTAATTAAAGGCTTCAAAACAAATTCGGCCGCATTCGTTCGCATCAGCAGGCGTGCCACGGCGTAGTGCTAAACCCATTTGTACCCCAAAAAACTCAATGACCGGCCTGCGACGAAACGAACTTGCGTCTCATCCAGCGCCCTCTTAGACTGAGATACTTTATCACAAAGTTTGAAATTGCCAGGGGTTCTGCACAATAACAAATGGCCTGGTCTGATGACCGCTTATGGGTCATTTTGGACCGGGACGAGGCCAGCAGTAGCCCTCGCCATGTCCGCTGTCCCCAAGAGCAGAAGTGAAATCAAGGTATTGGCACCCGGCATGACAGCGAGTTGATGGCGTCGCCCGGCGCGTGATTCAAGCTCCCAAACCGGAGCCCCGAATCATGCGCTACGAACCCACTGACGGTGAATGGGCGGCCATCAAGCCGCTCCTGCCGAACAAGCCGCGCGGCGTGCCGCGTGCAAATGACCGACGCGTGCTCAACGGCATCTTTTGGGTTCTGCGTTCGGGCGCACCGTGGCGCGACCTGCCGGAGAACTTTGGCCCATACACCACTTGCTATAATCGGTTCGCTCGCTGGCGACGGGCGGGCGTCTGGATCGGGATTATCTAGTCCGCCGCCGTTCTCGTCGATGAGCTCGACGCCTAGCATTTAAGCATCAAGCTTTATGCACGAGGTCCACTAAAGTCGCAGCGGATCGATGACTTCCAAGAACGTGAATTGATTAAAATCGGTATCTCGGGTGCAGATTTGCCGGATGCCATGCTCGCGCATGAGAATTGCTGTGTGAGCATCGTGGAACAGATTACCGGCGAGGTGCGGCAACTCCATAATGAGTTCGCTGGTGACGTCGGCATGACGGTGGGTTGGGACGAGAACAGCGAGGCCCGGCGAAGCGATTAGTGCTGTCACGAATTGCCACGCCGCTTTGGCGTTCCATGGCCGCCGCATGACCCGCGGATGCGTCGTGACGCGCAGAAACTCGTAAAAAATCCCCCAGGTCGCGTACCAGGCATCCGGTCGCGCCCGCTGACGCTCGAGCCAGTCGCGGCAGGGGGCGTGAAATTGCGAGTCGACGTCGGCGGCATAAACCAGCACATTGGTATCGACCACGAGCACTATCGGCCTTCCATGGCCTGGTACAGCGCATCGCGATCGGCAATATCCACTAGGGTGCCGCCGCTGTGGAACGACGGCAGGGCGACGATTTTCTCCCGCTTTCGTTGCGAGCGGAGCAGCAGGCGTAGCGCCGTTTCGACCAGCTCGGACATGGTGCGGCCTTGGCGCACGGCCTCGCGCTTAAGTTCGGCCATGACGGTGTCGTCGATATTGAGGGTGGTTTTCATATGGTAATATGTATCATTGATATGGGGATATGGCAACTCGTTACCGCGCTTTTGATCTAGCCCTTCTTAGGCTGCCGCCTTCGCAATCGTACGCCCGGGCCGCCGCCGTTCTCGTCGATGAATTCGACACCGGCCGACTCAAACGCCCACCGCAACAATGCTAGCGTCCCCTGACGCGTTGCCGCTCCATCACCTTCAAATTGACGAACCGTGGCCACCCCGATACGGGCAGCGTCTGCGCCGGCAGCTTCTCGTTCGTCAGCGAACGATGCTGTCGAATGCGATCCGCGAGCATATGGCGGAACTCCGGTGGAGCAACCGTACTCCCTAGGGCGATCTGAACACTCGTTGCGCCACTGCTCAGTCGACGTTGGCGCCTTGGATGGTCCAGCTCGTGGGGACATTGATAAAATCAGGACCGGAGAGGATCTGCGTGCCGTTCATCAACCAAATCGCCACGTCGCCGCTCGGTCCGCGCCAGAGAATGTCGCTATAGCCGTCGCCGTTGAAGTCGCCGGTCTCGGCGATGGTCCAGTTGGTGGGCACGTTGGCGAGAATTGCGCTGGAGAGGACCTGCGTGCCGTTCATCAGCCAATTCGCCACGTCGCCGGCCGTGTCACGCCAGAGAATGTCGGTCTTGCCGTCGCCGTTGAAGTCGCCGGTGCCGACGATCGTCCAGTCGGTGGGTACATTGCCGAAATCCGGACTGGAGACGATCTGCGTGCCGTTCATAAACCAGATCGCCACGTCGCCGGTCGGTCCACGCCAGAGAATGTCGGCGGCGCCGGTGCCGCTGAAATCGCCGATGCCGGCGATCGTCCAGCTCGGCGACACGTTGCCAAGGATGGATGCTGACAAGATCTGCGTGCCGTTTACCTGCCAGATCGCCAAATCGCCGGCGGTGTCGCGCCAGAACAATTCGGCGTAACCGTTGCTGGCCGTAAAGGGGCTGGTGCCGACGATGGTCCAATTGGGGGGCACATTGCCAAGAACCGGAGCTGAGACAACGTGCGTGCCGTTCATGAACCAGATCGACAAGTCGCCGGCGGTGTTTCGCCAAAGTATGTTTGCATAGCCGTCGCTGCTCAACACATTGCTTATTTGACGTTGCCCGACGATCGCCCAGTTGGTGGGCACATTGCCCAGGATCGGAGCTGAGGCGATCTGGGTTCCGTTCATCAACCAAATCGACAGATCTCCTGCCGCGTCGCGCCATACGATGTCGAACGAGTTTGAGCACTTCGACCGGGCGGCTGTTGCCGACGTTATAGAGGCGCCACGGTGCCCGGCTTGTCGCCGGATCGGGCGTTTCCCCCGACCAGGAGGGATTCGGCTCTGGCGGGCGCTTGACTAAGCGGACGACGGCCTCGGTGACGTCGTCGATGTAGGTGAAGTCACGCCGCAGCCGGCCATTGTTGAACAGCGTGAGCGGCGTTTTATCCATGATCGCGGCGGTGAACAGCCACATCGCCATATCCGGCCGCCCCCAGGGGCCGTAGACCGTGAAAAACCGCAAGCCGGTAGCCGGCAAGCCGAACAGCGACGCATAGGCGTGCGCCATCAGCTCGTTGGCCTTTTTGGTCGCGCCATAGAGGCTCAGCGGATGATCGGTGTTGTCGGTGGCGCGTAACGGCATCCGCGTATTGGCGCCATAGACCGACGACGACGATGCATAGATCAGATGCTTGCATCCGTTGTGCCGGCAGCCTTCGAGGATGTTGAGGAACCCGACGATATTACTATCGGCATAGGCGTGCGGGTCGAGCAGCGAATGGCGGACGCCGGCTTGCGCCGCCAAGTGGATGACGGTATCAAAGCGGTGGGCGACAAACAATTCGGCAATCGCCGCGCGATCGGCGACATCGCGCTGCTGGAAATGGAAGTTCGGATGAGCAGCGAGTTCGGCCAAGCGGGCTTTTTTCAGCTCCGGGTCATAGTAGGAATTGAGGTTGTCGAGCGCGACCACGGCGCCGCCGTCGGCCAGCAAACGTCGCGCCACATGAAAACCGATGAAGCCGGCCGCGCCAGTGACCAGAATCGGTTGCATCACAGCTCGCCTTCCCCCGCTTCAGTCCGACTTAGCGGCGACAACCGCGTGCGCCCGCAGCAAGCCCAAAGTTCGGCGATTGCGCCGACGATATGATAAAAGCTGGTCGCCGGTGCGGCTTCAACAATGAAGCGGCCGTCGGCAGCGAGGTTTTCGTACCATAGTCCGGGCAGCGGTGCGTCGAGATACCGAGCAAGGCTTTCGAGGGCCTCGCGCAGTCGCGCTTCGTCGCCGTCGTGGCGGTCGATGACATAGGCGCGCATCCGCTCGGTCTGCGGCCAAAGCCGCGCCGTCGCGTCGGTAACACTGCCGTCCAGTTTGATGCCATTGACGGCGACCCGACGTCTCCGATCGAGACCGTTAGCGTCGGCGAACGCTATGAGTTTCGCCGCCTCGGCCGGCCGCTTGCGGCCGGTCAATTCGGACCAGCGATGGAGGAGAAAGGCCCACTCGTAGTGGTGGCCCGGCTCGAGGACCTCACCCGATATTCTGGCAACGGGCGTCCAATCCGAAGCGAACCATTCACGCAGGGCGCCGCAGTCGCGAATCGATGAAACGATCGCGGCACAGTGCAACGATTTCATCCGCCAGATTGCGCCAGATCGGGTTGGGATCGACGGCGAGCCACGCCAGCGCTGCTTCAAGCAGATGCATGTGCGGATTGGCCCGCAGCGCCAGCCGGCCTTCACGGTCTTCGCGAAACCCGCCGGCCGGATGCGCGAACTCGCGCTTGAGCGTGCCGACGAGGGCGTAGCCGCGCGCTTGCCAGCCGCCCCCCGGATCGAGCGCGCCGTGACCGCAGGCATAAGCCAGCAACGCAAAAGCCTGATTGTAGAGATCGAACGTTGCATCAAGGACGCTGCCGTCCTGATCCACGGTCGCGATCACGGTGCCGTCGTCCTGCGCAAATCGTTGGCGTAAAAAATCGAGCGCATGCCGGCCGGCTTCCCGCCAGGGTCCATTCCAGCCGAGCCGCCCGGCCTCGCAGTAGCAGAAAGCCTGCCGGGCGGCGCCGCGCAACCGCCTCGGCAAAATCACCGGCCTGCCGTCGAAATCGATGCGCTCGTGGTAGCCGCCCAGCGCATGGTCGGCGCCGACGCGCCACCACAGCGGCAATGCCGCGTCGAACAGCCAGCCACGCAACTTATCCGCCGCAACGAAAAGCATGTCTGAGGAGTAATTCATCGGCCCCAGTCAACGGTCAGTCGACACGGAGCGCGCCCGCGGAATGAGACCCGCCTTTTTTAAAGATTGGGCGGAATTTAACGGGCGGTTCCGGTATCGAAGCATTTAGTAGACTTTCTCTAGCGCATACTCCCCGGCATCTTCTATCCTGATTTTGATAAGGAATACGCTTGTTGCGGAATGGCGTTCCGATAACGGGATTTATCGGACGGCGCGTAGCAGTGCCCAACCAGGCATCGCCGGCCGGCGCAGGGGCACGCCGGAGCCGCCGGCAGGTTCCGCTGCCCCTGCTTCACCCGCAGTTCATCACCTTTCATCGGCGGGTTACCGGCGCCGGCGCGCTTGAGGATTCCAGGAAGCTGGCCGAAGCGGAAGGCGTGGGCTCAATCAGCTCATCAACGTGGCGGTAGCTCTCTGCGCTCCGGATTCTCCTCGTTGGCTCCAAATTCGCGGCGACGTCTGGCTTCACCACGAGTAGCGCAGCGTTCCGAGCCGGCTCGCCGTTCGAACTTTGCGATGAGCGTCAAAGGTGCGGCGTGATGAAGAGGTCGGCGCCCACCGAAGGTCTTCGGCGGCATCGGCGCGCTCGCTTTTGTGGCGCAGCCTGATGAATCCCCAGCTGGCCCGCGCCGGGCTCGACATCATTGGGGGTGAAGCAAGCCCGAGAGAGCTTCCAGAGCTGTTAGCGAAGCTCGGCGAATGAGCTGTGCTTCAGGCCGGGGGGCCGACTTTTGGATGCCCCGCATCGGTGGCTGGGAAGCTCGGCGGTCATTCAGCTGAACGGCCTGCGGTAGAACCTCGCCCTCTGACTCCACATCGACCGACCCCAGGCCAGTCCCTGGGTCAAGGCATCGACTTGGTCGTCGTGACGGCCGGGGAAAGCCAAAAGTTCGGCGGTGAAATCCTCAAGCCACGGTGCCCTCTTCGGCAGCCGCACCGAGCCACCCGCGAACAGATCGGACTGGGCAATTAGGCGCGCACGCTTGTCGGTTTCCGGGGCATACTTGGTCACGTTGATCGAACGCTCCTCGAGGCTTTGGATCAGACCCTTGCTGATGGGCGCCTCCTCGATCAGCAGCGTCGCGTCGCCATAGCGGCTTTTGACCTCCAGAATCTTGCGTTTGAGATCGTCGAAACGCAGACGCTTGCAAATAACTTCGAGAACGAAGAACACTTCCCTTCGCCGCAACAACACCACGCAGGCTGAATAGTCGCCCTTCTCTTGCTCGCTGAACGCGACATCCCAACTCATGATGACCTGATCGCCGCGGTTGTAGGTGGGAACCGCATCGTAGAAAACCAGCCACTTCCGCTTGATGATGGTGCCGCCGGGCGGGATCGGGCTCTGTTGATACTGCGACGAAAAGGCGATCGGCCCCATTTCGCGCTTGAGTTCGCGCAGCACCGATTCCGGCTCATGCGACGGGTGCAACAGCTCGCCTTGTTGCCGCACATAGCTGCGGCCGCCGCCGAGTTCGTAAGTTCTGGTCTGCGTGGCAATGGCCGGGAGGTTCAAGATTTCGAATCCGCCTTGTTCCTCCAGGTAACCGGCGAGATCGTCCTGATGCACACGCTGCATGACCAAGAGAATGCGCGCGATCTTTTTGTCGTCGGGGCGGCTGAGCAAGGTCGAGCGATACCATTCAATCGTCCGCCTCCTGACCGCTTCGGAATGCGCATCTTCCTGCTTGAGCGGATCGTCGATGATCACCAGGTTGCCGCCCAGTCCGGTCAACGTGCCCTCGATCGAGGTGGTGTAGCGCTTGCCGCGCATGGTGGTCACGATTTCGCGGTCGGTGTCGCGGGCCAGCCGCATGGCCGGAAAGGTGGCCTGATAGAGGGGATCGTTCACCAGCCGGCGGAAATCGTTGGCGTGGGTGCGGGCGAGTTGGTCGGAATAGGAGACCGTGACCACGCGTTCCGACGGGTTATGGCCGAGAAACCAGGCCGGCAGCGCCACCGAGGCGAACAGCGATTTCAGGTTGCGCGGCGGTATGGTGACGATCAGCCGCCTGACCTCGCCGGCGGCAACCTGGGACAGCTTGTGCGCAAGGGCCTCGAGGTGCCAGTTGGGCTTGAACAGCGTGTTGGGCCGCACCACGCCGAAGGCAAATTCGGTGAACGCCATGAAATCGAGCGCCAGTGTCGCGCGCAGTACGAGGCCCGGCGGGTAGTCGACCGAGTCAGGCAACAGTATCGTCATTACCTGTTCTCCTTCGCGTTCCGCCGCCTCAAGTCGGTTTCCCGGTCGTCAGTGAGACGCCCCCGGGGGGCGGAATACCAGGACCGTACCCCGCTTGATCGAGCTTCTGCGAAGGCGGCATGGCTCTCGGTTCCTGTATGGCCGTCTCTTTTATCGTCTCGTTCGCGCCTGATGGGCGCGGCGGGGACTGCAGCGATGACTTCGCCTGCTCCAGCCTCTTCTTTTCTTGCTCCGCGAACCATTCCGGGTACCACGCCCTTTTTTCTGTCCAGGTCATGCGGCTGAACGGCTTGGGCGCGTTCGGGTTCGGCGGCGGCTCGGGTTCCGGTTCCGGCGGCGGCGCGGGCGGCGCTGGTTCGCACTCCGCGGCGTCATCATCGCGAAGTTCCGCCGAAGCCACCACACGCGTGGCCGGCGCAACGTTTCCGCTGCGGCGGGCGAAAGCCGCATCGAGGATCGCTTGGTAGTCGGGGCTGAGCGCCCGCTCAAGCGTTTGTTTGTGTTTGGCCAAAAAATCGATGCCCAACTTGTCGGCGTATTCCATGAGGTCGCGGCGTGCATGCCGCTCACCCTTGGCGAATTGATTGAGGAGCTGCTCGAGGCCGATTTCGACTCTGGTCATCAGCACTGTCTTATCGCCGCGGGAAACCGCGACCTTCTTGTTGATGGCCTCTTCGAACGCCTTTTTGACGTCCGGAAGCATGGACTGTTCCTTGCGCGGCCGGCCGCGGGGATTTGGCGATGGACCACCTTTCTGCCACCGCGTGTTCGCGGGCGGAGAACCGGGACCAACCTTGTGCGCTTCGGCTGGTTTGCTCGGCGAGTCGTTGGCCTGAAATTCCGGCGGCTCGCCTTCTGTGGGATTGGATTTTTCGGACATGTCACTGCCCCCGTGAGCTCTGGCCGGTGGACGCGCTGTGCCCGGGAAGGCTGGCTTCCACGTCCGCGAAGGTCTGATCCGACCCTGCCAGCCGCGCAGTATTGCCGGTGTAGTGCTGCCAGCGCCGGACCATGACATCGCATGAACGCGGTTCGTCACCGCAGCGCAGCTGGTGCGACCCCAAGATCCACAGATCGCCCGGTCGCGACACCACCGAGCGCTCGGCCGCAAGTTCGTCGTCAGGCGCAGCTGGCGTCTCTTCGAGCAAAACGTCGATCTCACCGAGCGAGAATCCGGTCAGTTCGACCTCGTCAAATTGCAGATCGAGCAACCCTTGCAGTTCGGCCGCCAGCAATTCGCGATTCCAGCCCGCCAGTTCAGCCAGCCGATTGTCGGCGATGACATAGGCGCGCCGTTGCGCCGGCGAGAGATTGGACAAGCGAACCGTCGGCACCTCCTTCAAGCCGAGCATCTTTGCAGCTTCGACCCGCCCATGGCCGGCGACGATCTCGAAGTCGGTGGAGATGAGGACGGGATTGACGAAGCCGAAATGCTCGATCGACTTAGCAATCTGTTTGAGCTGTTTCTTGGAATGGGTGCGGGCGTTGTTCGCGGATGGACGCAGGCGCTCGAGCGGAAGATATTCGATCTGAAGATCCCTCAGCGAAGATGCCGGCCCGGAAGGCGTGCTCGCGGCTTGCGGAATCTTACTAAAGTTTTGACGATGCGCATGCTTGACCATGGTCGGTTCCTCGGCTTTGGGCTTTTTGCCGCAACCAGTCCGCATGGTCCGGTACAGGTGAGGGGAATGGCCCTGAGCACGGCCCATGGCGGGCTCGAAGGAGCTATCGGCGCCTACAATTACAAATTTATCGTGAACGACAACCAATCTCGGAGGTAGCAAATAGACGTCGGAATCGGAGGTCGGTGTTGGAAGCTCCCCCCGCGGCCGGGTGGGTCGGGGGCAGCGGACCAGCGCGCCGCGCAATTTGCGAGAAGATTCGCCTCGAAATTCCCCAAAGGAAATTGACCTGATACGCTAAGAACAATCCACGTTGCAAATTCGCGAGAAAAGAAAATTGGCGATTTCGGTTAACATCTCCACTGCCGCTAGCGCTCACGCCAAGCGCGCGAGCGGCCTTTCGGACTGTGCTGATAGCGCCGCTGAGCGACGTGTGGGTTTGGGTTAATGTTATACGCGGCCAACCGCTTTTTTCCTCGCCGGATTTCCATTGCTCCCTGCTTCAACTGTTGCGCTTTATTGCAATGAACGGTTGCAGTTATCAGCTCGTTACCCAGGGATTAACAATTTTCTTCAGCGAAAATTCGAAATTGGCGACGTTTCGCGTAACCAGAATCAAGCCATGAGCTTCGGCGGTAGCGGCGATAAAGCCATCCATTGTGCTGATCGGCCGACCGGCCTTTTCGCAGCGCGCCACAATCCTTCCCCAGGTCTCGGCGACGGCAGGATCGATAAATAAGACTCGCCCTTCAAATCGCAGCGGCAGTTCTTCCGTTAGCCATTCATCGAGCCGCCGCCGGCGTGCGCCTGAAGCCATACGCTCGACGCCGTGGCGCAGCTCAGCCAAGGAAACGACGCTGATAAAGACGCGGTCTTCGTCAACTTCGTCCATCCAAGTTACTACTCCAGCATCGGGCAGCGGCTTGACCCATTCCGAGATAACATTGGTATCGACGAGAAAGGTCATAGATTGGTTTCGCGCGGATGATCCTTGATCCGTTTTACTTTCAGCTCGGATGCTCGAAGTGGTGACGCAGAAAAGAACTCGGCCAAGTTGCCTTTACGTCGAACCTTTCGCTCCCATTCCTCCGCTGATACGACAACGACAGTGGTGCGTCGGTTGCGCGTGATCGTCTGTGGCGTGCCGCGTCGCGCGCGCTCAATAACTTCGCTAAACTTCGCCTTCGCCTCGGCAACGGTCCAGATATTTGCCTTCATGAGCTACTACTCTCGGCTATGTAGTCATATTAGTCACTATAGTCATTTCAGTTGGAAACGCAAACTGGCGTGGACCCCGGCAAAATTTTCGTTGGCTATACGCGCCGCGGCTGGACTGCTTGCCGGATTCCTCGTGACCGCGTTCACCGGCCACGCGTTAACCATCGCCTCGCGCAGCCCCGGGATCTTGGCGCGATTGCAAGCGTCGGCAACGCCGCGTTAATCACGTGAACCGGTCGACCGCCTGCGGCGGCCCGTTGAATCTTGTGGTGTCCGATCGAACCGTTATAGGTTCGGCCCATCGTCAAGAGTTCGGGCTTCTGCGAAATCGGCCCGATGCCAGCCTGCTTCTCCGAGCAAGGTGGATCGCACAGACGAGGCGGTTGCCTGGTGGCTCCGCAAATAACCGGAGAAATCACCATGACGTGCTTGACCAAGAAGATGATCAGGGGAATTCCGCACGAGTGTGCGAAGTCTAAAGCGTTCACGATGAAGTTGGGCGATCTTCCCGACATGGTCGATGCGATTTTTGACGGCGACCACAAGAGGTTCGGATGGGTCCACATGTTCGCCAACGCCAAGGGCTGTGATCACGTCGATGGCCTGTTCCCGCAAACGCATATTGACTGGCGCGAACTGCCGCCGGGCTTGCCGGACGATTGGCGCGGTATGAGGGTCAACTTGCCGGAAGTCGTCTCTGCCACAAAAACAAACCTGCCGCTTGAAGTCATTCCGGCCGGGCGCACCATCGACGATAGCACGCCAGACCAGCTTGCATTGCTTCTCGCATTTGGCGTGAGGCGTGACGGCGGTCGGGCGGCAATTCTCCGCCAAAACAACGGCGCGGTGAGTGTGGAAATTTTCACACCGCGAGAAAATTGAGGGTCAGCTTTGATCCGGCCAATGCATCTGTTCGCCCGATCCCTCGCCTGCTCAACTAAGAGGGACGCTCGATCACGCTAGGCGTCTGGTTTCCAAAAGCCAAGCTTAACACACCGAGCACAGCGGCCGAACTCGTCGAGCACCATCCGGGCCGTGCCCGCGTGCATGGCATTGTGCCTATAGAGCCGGCCAAGCGGATTGAGCGCGCGATCGTCAGTACAATCATCCTCAATAATGATTGGGTCGCTATCCTTTATCTGATCTTTGGTCATGGTCTAATCTCCCCGTGCTCGATTGATGGGAGAATTTCGCCGCGCGTGGCCTCGCCGGTCATTAGTCGATCCAAGGTCCGAGCGTCAGATAGGCATGACGAGCGGCCCTCGCCACCGCGACCCGGGCGCGTGGTTAAAGCGGGCTATGGGCCTCTGATTGCCCGCCGGGCGCCGGCATTGTGCTATGGTGAGGCATGAAAATCGCCGTTGAAATCACTCTAGCGACGCCCGCGCTCGTCATCCTATCCGCGCTCACGAAGGAATTGCAGCAGCACCCATCTGCAATCCTCATCGAGTTTGTGGACGCGGTGATCGACTACTACACCGCGACAGTCCGCTCGCCGGAGCTAAAGGAACTGATCGAGGCGCGGCGAGCCTATCGAGACAAAGGATTGCCTTGAACGAGCAAGCGCCTGAAACGGTAAAGAGCAGAGGGGACTTCGCTTGTGCAACTCTGCGTATCGTCAGGCCGCCGCTCTCGTTAGAAAGCTGCGCACTCGGCCAAACATACCTTGATTGCGGGCCATCGTGTCGGAAGGATACTTTCCGAATGCCCGTGTTGGGGCTTATGCGCGCTACCGTCATCACGGGATTGTAAGTCGGCCCGTTCACGAGCGCCTGGTCCATGCAGCCGGGCGCTCCCTGCAAAAGGCCGAGCGCGGCAACCCGCCAATTCGTTGCATGATCCGCGGAGAACGACGTTACCAATCTTCGCAAGTCACGTATGCAATCACCCTTCAACCTCAGTCTTGGGCAGAGACTTCAGACGCTGTCTCACGCCACTGCTGATGGATGCGGCGATCGTTTCGGGGAAGCCCTGCGGAAGGTGCGAGAGGGTCTGATCGATGCCAGAAGCTGTCGTATTGGTAAGTTCCTGGATGACCTCTTTGACCATCTTGTCGGACAGGCCGCAGCTCTTCGCCGTCTGCACAAAATGACGACCGACGATCGTGTGGACCGCGTAATGCCGGTTGGTGCCGATCGCCATGGCGAGCTTCATCTGGTTCTGCGTGATTTGACCCGCATCGAGGCTGGGCTGCGTCGAGATGATGTCGTAGAGCGGCGTGAGGCGGAATCGGCCGCCCGGCGCGAGCCGGATGCTGAAATTCTTGGCATGGCCGTCGGTGGCGCCGAGCAGCCAGAATACGATCTGCGCTTTGAAGAAAGCTCTCTGGTCGGTGTCCGGCGCATCGCTGCCCTTCAGAAGGTCGGCAATGGCGCGGATGCCGGGGCCGCCCGCGGATTCGTATTTGCGCGCCGGCGGAACCGACAGGGCCTGACAGCAATCCTCCTGCGGCAGGCGAAGGAGACGTCCGTCGCGCGTCCAGGTCCGATCGAAGCGCTCGATGGTCAGCGCGCGTTTCCCGGCAAAATCGACGATGCGGGATTTGGCGACCGGAAGCCCGAGCGCGGCGACCAGCTCAAGGCAGAAATGCTCGTTCTCGACGCTGTTGGTGAGATCGATGCCATTCGGCAGGGTGCCGATCTGCGGCTTGATGATGTGGGTGGTAGCGGTCGTACCGTGCGGCACGTACCATTTGTCCTTCCAGTAGAGCAGAGCAGTTTTTTCTTGCGCGCCGGCAAGCGAGATGCGGAATTCCTGGTCGGGGCCGATGCCGAGCGGATTGCGCGCGAGGTTGCTAACCATCGCCGCAATCTCCTTGTCGTCCACGGCGCGACCATCGATCGCGCCCGCGGTACCGGCTGCCGCTCCTTCGGGAAGGAATTGCAGCGCACCGACGCAGTCGCGGCCGATCGCCGAAAGCAGGCTGTAGGTATCGGAGCCGTCCGCCTGCGAGCGTTCGGCCACGCGCCGGCGGATGTCGTCATTGTCGGGCAGGAGATTTTCAAAAACGGCCAGGACCGGGTCGCCGATGTAGCGGTCTTCGCGCAGTGGAAGCGAGACCGAGACGGGAATGGCGCTTACCCAGGCCAGCCAGTCATTGTCGTACTGGAAATCGATTGCGCCGGTACTCTCGCGGCGGAGCTGCCCGACCAATCGCGCGTTCAGATACACATTCAGCGGCGCATGGGCGGGGCGGCGCGCCATCAGAAAAGACCCTCGATGTCTTCGGCCGAGACCGTGGTCCGCAGGCGGATCACCAGTTCGAGGTCGAGCGCGGCCAGGGCATCCATAAGGATGCGCAACTGCGTGGTTGGTTCGCCGCTTTCCAGCTTGGAGACCGTTGCTTGGCGCGCGTGCATTTTCTCCCCGAGGCCGCCCTGAGTGAGGTCTTTCTGGCGTCTGTAGCGCCGGATGCCGGCGCCGAGCTGTTTTGGGGTGCGCGCGATTATGTCCATGATGGAAATATACGCGATCGCGCATAGACTGTCAATATACGCTATTGCGTATAAATACAAAATATACGCGGTCGCGTATCGCGCGCCTAGCCTTCCCAGGGTTTATGTTTCCGTAACCGTACCCCCCGTCGGAGCCGTAATGACGCTCCTGCGAGCGTCGCAGGCCGCAGCGTTTTGATCGCTATCGTTAACGTCTACTTGACTTCGCTGTTTGGTTTTTTGGCTTTTATCGCCAAGGCGAACTCGATCAAGCGCCGAATTGCCTCCGAACGTGAAGGCTTGTCATTTTGCTGCTTGGGCAAGACTTCAATATCGGACTTCGGCGCAGGTGCACGATCAGCTATCGGCATCCGGCTTCCTCTTCATTTTGGCCGCTAATGCGACCATTCTCCTGATTGCTTCAGCACGAGACGGGACGTCGATCTGGGTGCGGCGCCAGTCGTCCACTATCCGCAAAAACGTTTCGGAGACACGCATTTGAAATGGGCGATCTTGGATGCGTCTCGATGGGCGGCCACGAGAGCGGTGGTTGCTGGTCATGAATGTATACTGTGTATTGACATTCGGTACATCTAAGCGTTTATGAACATCGATGCAGGCCGATGGCAAGCTGCGAACTCGCCACCGGCCCTAACCCAAGCCGATGGAGGTAAGCCATGGCTCAGGCTGATAACGTATCTAACCTAGTTCGCACCCTTACTACAGGCGTCAAGCCATCCCGAAACTCGATCCAGGCAGTACACGCTGCATTCGTCGGCGCCGTAGCGGCGAACCCGCCGTGGCCGATCCGCCGCGACCCCGCGGCTATTGATCTCGAAAAGCGCGCCGATCACCTGAGAAGCCTGCTCTGCGCTCTGTCGTTGTATATGACGGCAGTCCTCGACGATACCGCGCAGAACGCCCTGGGCAGGCTCGATCTGCGCCAAATCGAGGCGCTGCTTTCTGACCTGACATCCGAAGTGTCCGGCACGGTGCGACGGGCCGCGGATGCTTTGGCGGAGAGTGGGCTATGAGCGGACGGGGCAAAGCGGCGGATCGCCGCGAGTTCATCGGCGGTTCGGACGCCCGAATCATCATGGGCGACGACGAAGCCGCCCTGCTCCGGCTGTGGCGCGAAAAACGCGGCGAGGTCGAGCCGGAGGACCTTTCCGGCAACCTCATCGTCCAGCTCGGGCTCGTCACCGAAGAGCTGAACCGGCGGTGGTACGAGACCAATACCGGTCAGGTCGTTACCGATGTCCAAAAGCAGGTCCGCCATCCGACGCTGCGCTGGATGGCGGCCACGCCTGACGGGCGCGTTCAGGCGAGTGGCGCCGTCTTCGAGTCGAAATTCATGTTGCCCTGGTATTTTTCCGAAGAGGCGGCCGCGGAAAAATACATGCCGCAGCTACAGCACAACATGTGGGTCGTTGCCGCAAGGTCTGCCGTGCTCTCGGTCATTACCGGCGGCGGCAAGTGGGTTGAGATCAAGACCCATGCCGACCCGCTCTACCAGCATCTGATTGTCACCGCCGAGCGGAAATTCTGGCGCTGCGTTGAGAATGGCGAGCCCCCTCGCCTGTTCGGCGCCGAACCACCAAGGCCGCGCATCGAAGCAGTGCGCATCGTCGACATGAGCTCGTCAAACGCCTGGGCGGAGTTCGCTGGGGTCTTTTCGCGGACCCGGTCGGCGCATCTTGAGCACGAGCAAGCCAAGGCCGAACTCAAAAACCTGATGCCGGAAGATGCCCAGCAAGCCATCGGGCATGGCGTGCACGCCAAGCGCTCGAAATCCGGCGCCATCAGTTTCGATCTCCTCAAGGAGGAGGACGGCCATGCAGCGGTCCAGTGAATCCATCGCCAGCTTGGCGGCCGCGCTCGCCAAAGCTCAAGTCGAACTGGTCAATCCGGAAAAATCGCTAGCGGCGACGATCCGTTCGGATGGCGGGGCCGAGCAGACGTTTCGGTATGCGCCGTTGTCGAGCGGGCTCGACATCGTGCGCAAGACCCTGGGACAGCATGAGATCGCTACCGTTCAGACGACCTCCGTCGACCAGACCGGCGGCACGATTAATTTAACAACCGTCTTGGCCCATGCCTCGGGGGAATGGATTGCCTCGGACTGGCCGGTCTGCGCCATCAGCGAGACCGCGCATCGCAGGGGCGAGGCACTCACCTATGCCCGGCGTTACGCCCTCTTCACCCTTGTCGGGATTGCCGGCGAAGACGACCTCGACGCTCCTGACCTCAACCAAACTTCAGGGTCTGGGACGATCCGGGAGGATAACAATCGCCGGCTGAACGGCGGGCAGCAAAAGCCTGGTCGACGAGACCATCGATCGAGCGGCGCAAAGTCAATCCTCGCGCCCGAGGCATCGGCTGAATTACGCGATCGACTAATCGCCGAAGTCAACGAGCTTGGCTCCGGTGACAATGCGGCACTGTGGGCACACCGCTGCCTAGGTGAAAAGAACAAATTGACGACAGCCGACGCCCCGCGGGTGGAGGATGCCTTCCAAGCGAGATTGGCAAGCCTTGCGACCGGCGATACCGAGCTTCACCAGAAGCCTAAAGGACGATTTAAGACTTCACCTACTCCGGACGCAGGGAAGGCAAAACGTCGCGCGCGACCCAAGGCGGTCGATAAGAGCGTGCTGAGCTTTCCGGAACCGCGTCGGGTTCGTGACCGCAATCACGTTAAATCTGTTGCCCAGAACCCTTGTCTCATTTGCGGTCGCCGACCCGCGGATGCCCACCACCTGCGATTTGCCCAAAGCCGGGCCCTCGGGAGAAAGGTCAGCGATGAGTTTACGGTTCCATTGTGTCGTGGACACCATCGCGAGGTCCATCATTGCGGCGATGAAGCCGCGTGGTGGAGCAAAACTGGAATCGACCCCATCGGCATCGCCCGCAAGCTCTGGACGGAGACGCACCCCGTCTTTGCGCCAGCGAACGACATCAGCGCTGATGTTGCGATGCCTAAAATTGCCACCCGGAGGGAACTCGATAATTCCACTCGAGCCCCACGGATCCCAAAACGGGAGCTGCTATGAGGCAACTCTCTGGCGCCAGGATGACCAGGCGCTTCTTACTCTTGAAGCATCGTGGCGGCGAAATTACACCGACCGAATGCGACCTTGATACGTACCGCGTATCGTAGTATAAAATAAAATGATCCGGTCGTTTAGGTGCAAGGACACGCAGCGTATTTGGCAGGGCCAATCGAGCCGGACGTTTCCTGGCGATATTCAGGATCGGGCTCTGCGTAAGCTGCGCCAGTTAGATGCCGCAGCAATCTTGGAGGACCTGCGAAATCCACCTGGCAATCGACCGGAGGTCCTTAAGGGAAGCCGGATTGGTCAAATGAGCATTCGGATAAATGACCAATGGCGCATTTGCTTTCGATGGGTCGATCACGATGCGTGGGATGTTGAAATCGTGGACTATCACTTAAGGTCTTGGCGCAACAAAGGAAAGTAATCATGGCGCGGCTACGTAATCCTCATCCAGGTGAAATTCTGAAGGAAGAATTCTTGAGCGCGATCGGCATGAGCCAGAATCAGCTCGCTCATACCATCGGTGTGCCGGGTAATCGCATCCACGCCATCGTCAATGGAACCCGCGATATCACGGGCGATACCGATTTGCGCCTATGCAAGTTTTTCGGCCTGTCTGAAGGCTATTTCCTGCGGCTCCAGAACGCCTATGACACACTGGAAGCCAAGCGCCGCATTGCAGAGCAGGTGGCCAAGATCAAGCCCTACAAGCCGGGTAAAGCGGCCTAGACCGATGAAAGCGATCACCCTTCTGAGGAAGTCGGCCGAGAATTCCAAACGAAGGCGGCCAGAGGGTCTGCATCGGCGCTTTTCTGGCTCATCGTAGCCTTTTCAAGGAGCGAAGATGAGACAGAAATCCGTGCCGGAGAAGGAACCGACGAAGCAAATCCATCCGTTCCACGGCTGCCCAACGGCCCTCGAAATCGCAAAACATGAAGCCAATCACCTCTTCTCCACAAACCTAGTACTAGCCCGCATCAACGCTCGGATTCGTCGACTATCGGTCGGCAATCCGGGTGACGTGAAATCGGTCGGAGGTGGCGTGTCGGAAATGCGTATCGACTACGGCCCTGGCTACCGCGTTTACTTCGTCCGTCGAGGCGAAGCGCTTGTCATCTTGGTCGCGGGCGGGGACAAGAAAACGCAGGGCCATGATATCGCGATGGCCATCAATCTTGCGCGCGACCTTTAGGAGCACAAGACATGAGCAGAACCAACTCTAGACCGAAGATCAAGACTAAACCTTGGGACTCTGCGGCCTATTTGAAGACCGATGCGGATATCGCTCATTATCTGGAAGCCGTATTCGAAGACGGCGATCCAAGCTTGGTAGCCGCGGCTCTAGGAGATGTCGCGCGCGCAAAGGGCATGGCACAAATCGCAAAGGCGGCGGGCCTTGGGCGGGAGAGTCTTTACAAGGCGCTTTCGCCCGAGGGAAACCCGGAATTTGCCACTGTGCTGAAAGTGATGCGTGCGCTCGGACTCAAGCTTAAGGTTGCCGCATAACGCGCATTGGCCAATTGACGTCGTTTTCCTATGATGATGCTGCACTGTGGACGCACCGGCGCCTGGGTGAAAAGAACAAGCTGACGGCAGCCGCCGCCCAGCGGGTGGAGGATGCCTTCCAAGCGAGACTGGCAAACCTTGCGACCGGCGATACAGAGTTGCGCCAGACGCTCGAGGTAAAACGGGACGCGCGGAGGCCAAAGAATCAACCGCGGCCCAGCACGATCGATTAGAGCGTGCTGAGCTTTCCGAAGCTACGCCGGGTTCGTGACCGAAATCACGTCAAAGCTGTCGCCCAACACCCTTGTCTTATTTGCGGGCGACGTCCCGCGGATGCCCACCACCTCCGATTTGCCCAAAGTCGCGCCCTCGGCCGTAAGGTCAGCGATGAGTACACCGTTCCATTGTGTCGCGGACACCATCGCGAGGTCCATCGCTGTGGGGATGAAGCAAATTGGTGGAGCAGCGCCGGAGTTGATCCGACCGTCAAAGCCCGCGCACTTTGGCTGCAGACACACGTTGCCGGCAGCAACGGACGAAGCCCGGCCGAGGACTAAGGAAATCGGGTGAAGGAATGGCGTCTCTGCCAAGGTTGGTCCGAGGCGGCTCGCCGGCTCAAGCCAAAAGACCCGCCAGAAGATGACTCTTCCTGGCTAAACAGATCGAGGCCAAGCGAAGCGGTTGCGACTTGGTGACCTCGCTTAGCGCTGTCGAGGGCAAGTTGCGCCGGCCAATTTGTGGTCGCCTGGAACCCATGGGGTCTAGGACCCGACAGCTCTTGCTACAGTGATGATTTGACATATGCCGCGGCATATGTCATCTTAGCGTAATGACCACGCGGCATGTGAAGCTCTTCAAAAATGGGCGAAATCAAGCGGTGCGAATTCCGCGCGAGTTCGAGCTGCCTGGTGAGGACGCAGTAATCCACAAAGAGGGGCAGCGACTTATTATTGAGCCAGCACCCCCCCAGTCGCTGTTAGCCGTTCTCGCCTCGCTTCCGACCCTCGATGAAGAATTTCCCCCAATCCAAGATTTGCCGGCAGAGCCGGTGGATTTGTAGCGATGGGATTTTTGCTCGACACCAATATTTTGTCGGACCTAGTGCGGCATCCGCGCGGCCGGATTTTTGATCGCATCAAGGAAGTCAAGGAACAGAATATCTGTACGAGCATCGTCGTTGCAGCCGAATTGCGCTATGGAGCCGCCAAGAAGGCCTCTTTGCGGCTGACAACGCAACTCGAAGCCATCTTGCAGGCGATCGATGTGCTCGCGTTCGAGCAGCCGGCCGATACCATATACGGAGAGCTCAGAACACGTCTTGAGCGAGGCGGCCAATCAATTGGCGCCAACGATTTGCTCATCGCAGCGCATGCGCTGGCATTGGATCACACAATGGTCACCGACAACGCGCGCGAATTTTCGCGGGTCAAGGATCTTCGCGTCGAAAACTGGTTACGGTAAAACCAGTCGTCGCCGTAACGTCACATCGACCGCGGCGGACGCCAAGTCGCAGAGCGCGCTCGTGCGGGTCTTACCGACCATCCATGGCTTGGTAGAGGGCATCGCGATCGGCAATATCGACCAGTGCGCCACCGCTGCGGAACGACTGCAAGGCGACGATCTCCTCCCGCTTTCGTCGGGAGCGGAGCAGCAGGCGTAGCGCCATTTCGACCAGTTCCGACATGCTGCGGCCTTGACGCGCGGCCTCACGCTTGAGCTCGGCCATGACGGTATCGTCTATATTGAGGGTCGTCTTCATATGGTTACATCCTTCTCGCACTTCGCAGAACGACAGCCGCGCTTCCCTCAAGCTGCCCGCCCCTGTCTGACTTTGACGAGCGACTCTGCTAGAATACCGAGCCCTTCATGCAGTCGCCAGATCATTTTGAGCGTGAGCGAGCGCTTGCGACTGAGAACCTCGTGCACCCGGTTGCGGCTACCGATGAAAGGAATGAGGTCACGCGGTTGAAGCCCGTTCTGAACCATATGATACTTGATCGCCTTCACCGGGTCTGGAAGATCGAACCGATAATGCTGCCGCTCCCAGGCTTCGACCAATGTCACTAGCACGTCGAGGCGATCACCCTCGGGCGTGTTACGCCTCGCGGTCATCAGGCCCTCGATCTCCTTGAGGGCGTTGCGGTAATCACGCTGGGTCTTGATTGGCGCAATGTCCATGACTCCACCTTCAAACGGTTTGGGCGTCGATCCTGTCGTATTGCCGGTGCGTACCGATGAACCGGACATAGACGACCCGATAGGGATAATTGATCACAATGCGATACTTGTTGCCGGCGATGTTGAACTCGCGATCGCTATCGAGTTGCGTCATCCCGCCTATGACTGTTTTTATCTGGCATTGGCCGAGCGAAGCACCTCACTACTCATCACTGCCGATGAACGACTGATACGCCGTTGTGCCGACACGCCCTTTGACAGGCTTGTGCAATCGCTTTGATGAAGGAAGTGAGGCGTATCAGCAAGGTCGGGTTTCCTCGTGAATTAATCCCAATTATTTCTCTCTTCTTTTTGTCGCCGTCGGAATATCCGGCTCCGCCACTATCGCCGTTACACACACCGGAACCCTCGGTAATAATGAGCCTTTGCAGCGCGTTGTCAGGAGTTGCCGGGGCATTTGGCGTCGACATCTGTTTTACTTTTCCGAGGCCGATAGACAAGTCTCCATGTGTTCTTACGTTTGCATCAACGCATCCCTACCCCAGCAACGTAATTTCCGCACCCACCGCAGCCGCCGGTGGCGCGGGCTTAATGCGTTCGAATCTGGTGACAGTCGCAGCAACGTTTTGTTCTTGTCGTCAGGAATGCAGAGTGCGAACGTCTGCGGTGCACGCGGCGAAGTCGACCGGATAAGCTAAACCCGACTGCATCTCGAACTCCATGGGGCTTCTGTAGCCGATTGTCGAGTGTCGGCGTTTAGCATTGTAGAAGCACTCGATGTAATCGAACACGTCAGCCTCGGCTTCGTCACGCGTCCTAGGCAGCACCTCATTTATTGCTTGTGGCGTTTGCGCCATAATACAGCATAAAAACACCTAACTCGGTGTCTTCGGAACCGGGTGCAGGCCATGTCTCCAATGCTCATGCGAGCACTCAACGACTGCGCAATCGAACATGCATAGGGCCAATTCAGCCGGAACCTCTTGAACAATATCCTTCTGGAGGAGTTTTTTAAGCCAGATGGCCATAAATCGCTTGCCCCTCGCGCTTGTCTGCACACCACTCTAAGATATAATTCGCTGAAGACACTTTGATATAAGTCAAACCAGCGTACAATGGGGATCGGAAATGAACTGGGACTGGAGCCAAAAGTCCTAATTAGAAGGCCACCGCCCGTTACCGAGTTGCAGTCGATAAGACAGCGGGCTGCTGCTTCGATCATGACAGTGTGGTGCTGGTGGCGTTGGGCCGGTTTGATTGGAGACGACGTAGTCGGTGCGCTATGCCTAAACCCGACGAATATCGCACGATGGCCAACGAATGCCTACGGTCGGCGCGAAAGGCTCAGACCAAGGAAAAACGCCTAATGTATCTCCACCTGGCTCAAATATGGCTAGAGTGCGCATCCCGTCAGGATGCCGAAGCTACCTCCGCTCGCTTACCGCCAGCGGCTCGTCTGAAAGGGTCATCCGCCGACTAAGGCCGCCACTTGTTAGCGACCTCGTAGTCCTTGTCGTATGGAATCGCGGGGCTTCTTTTGCCCAAATTGCGGCGCTAGTCATCCTCATCATCCTGAAAGACTGGAATCGACCGGCCACAGTTCGTCGCGCGCCAATGGGCCAAAAGCTCCGCGCAATAAATTTTCTACGCGCCGTTGTGCTTTGCTCTCGGCGGCTATGGTTCAGTATCGTTTCGAGCGCGCAGCAAGCACTTCCACTACACATCCGACTTCGGAGGTATCGAGCATGCACCGTGAATGGAAAAGACGATGACTGGTGCGACTTCCGCTCATGGCCCACCGCACCAGATATTGCAGCGCAAGTGAATGTCAGCTTTCAAGATGACTGTGGACGCGCTAACCGCGTGGTGAATCAATTTTTCCACGTATAAACTTATCGCTATTTCCGCTGAGCGGCGGCCTGTATTGCGGCCCAATTAAACTTATCGGCGAGCGCGAGCGCTTCTTCCTCGGTGATCCCGTTGTAGGAAAGACTAAAAAGCGCGTCCTTGCCGAGCACCACCAAGATCGTGCCAGACTTCTGTTTCGTGTTGAGCGTCTTCACAACCGGCAGGCCGTGCATCGTCAACGAAATCATGTGACCGTCGGGGGTCTGTACGTTCATCCCGGTCTGGAGTGGCGCCAGTGCTCCTGCGGCGGCTTGCCCCATCACGACCCCGGCGTGCAGTTGCGCCGGACCACGCTGGTAATCGCGCGTCGCCGTGGTCATGCTGTTGTTGGGCATCTCTATCGACATGCCGTCCGGCTTCTTGCCTTGCCAGCCATCCAACTCGACCAAAAGAGGTAGAAAATGCTGAAACGCCTGGTCGGCACGCACTGAAGAGGGTCCAAGCGGCCACAAGATCGACAACGCAACCAAAGCAAAACAGATCGCGCGACGAAGATTGATCATGCGTCTCTCCCATAATTCACGCGCAGAATAGCAAGCCGTTCTTCCGCTGAAAATGCTCAACGCTCTATTCGAATGCGCAAATAATATCGCATATTGGTTCCAAACGTCGTTCACCGCAACGCAGCGACATGTCTGGGGTCGAGGCTAACCAGAAGTCACCCGAGCGCGCTCAAAGCGACGCGACTGACCCGAATATATGGGTCAGATCTTCGTTCGCGGCAGTCGACTGCGCGAGCGGCCGCCACATCGCGGCATACCAATAGGGCAGCCCATGTTGTGCCTTGATCTCTAGTGCGCCGGTCATAATTGCGACCGATGTTTCTGGACGCTGAACCGCGACCACGTTCCGATTAGTCCCACGGCAGCACGTCGCAATGCCACCTTCATCTTCGATTTCGCTCGCAGAGAGATAAAGATAATTCTGCAGTCGAGGGGGTCAGCCGTGACAGCTGCGGCGCTGGCAACAACAAAGATGGGTCGGAATGAAAAGCTCGCCGCCGGAGGCTAACTGATTGCGCGCGGGTTAATAAAAATAGAAAGGCTGCCAATTGGGGCGGCCTCACTTAAGGTTAACGGAAGGTTCAATGGCAACCACTAGCGGTTATCGCTACATTGAACCGCCTTTCCCCTGAAAGGCGCGGTCCCGATCGCCACCCCCCGACACTCCCCCCGCGGCGGTCGGGGCCGTCTCTTGCGCTCCCCTATACACCACGATCCTTCAGGCGCGAAAAGGCTTTTTCTGGCCAGAATTTTGATGATCGGAAGAATCTAAGCTTGTGTAGCAATTGCGACACAGGGGTGGTTGTCAGGGTGGGCCGGTCAGCACGTCGAGGATGGAGAGGCGGTTCAGTCGCCTAAGGTTGACCGGTACAGGGGATTTGGTTGCGGGGTGCGACGCCACCAAACTCCCTTGTTGAGGAGGCTACGCGCGCGAATCGAGCGAAAGCCCGATGCTGAAGGCTTTTTGCCGCGTCGCGCCCTCGGTCCGCTTTAGGGTTCGGGCAATCCTCCCCGCAGGCACTTTCTTGCGGGCGAGCGACTTGAGTTCACGAACCTGCACGGGTGTCCAGACGCGTCGCTTCTTTGATCCGTTTTTCATATAAGAATCTCCTAATAACGGGCGGCTACTTATAGCTCTACGTTTGTCAAAAGAAAAGCCCCGTGGTTTTGGAGCTTGAGGTAGCAGCGTAGCGACGGGCACAGCTGCAAAGTTCAAAAGCTGTTATTGAGCGCGGCGTGTCGAGGCGCCGCTTGTCGTTAGTTGCTGTTTGACGCTTCTTTCGACTGTTCGGTCTGCGCCTGTGCTTCCCTTGCCAGTCGAAGTGCTCTCAGACGTTCTGTTTTTTTGCGAATGCCCCGAACTCGCACTTCGTATTCGATCATCGCCTGTCGACTATCTCGAGCGCGCTCTTCCTGCTTGAAACTTTTCCCGCCCGTTGCCGGGCCTGATCGGAATTCATAGTCAATCTCTCGTTGGTGAAGCGGCGAGCGTCAGGCCGATATCTTCGCCAGTTCTTCATCAGTGGGTTGTCGCAAAACGTAGCCGCGCCCCCACACGGTTTCGATGTAATCTTTTCCGCCCGACGCGTTGGCGAGCTTCTTCCGCAGCTTGCACATAAACACGTCAATTATTTTTTGCGCCGGCTCGTCCATCCCGCTATAGAGATGATTGAGAAACATTTCCTTGGACATCGTGATGCCCTTGCGCAAGCTCAGGAGCTCCAGCATCTGGTACTCCTTGAGCGTGAGATGCACAGGCGCGCCGCTGACAGTGATCGTTTTGGTGTCGAGGTTGACGACGAGGTCGTCAATTTCGATGACGGACTGTGCATGCCCCCTGGAGCGGCGCACGATAGAATGGATGCGCGCAACCAGTTCCTCTTTGTGGAATGGCTTGGTCATGTAATCGTCGGCGCCGAAGCCAAGGCCCTTGACCTTTTGCTCGACACCCGCGAGGCCCGAAAGGATCAGAACTGGCGTCTTCACTCTAGAGAGGCGCACGCTGCGCAGCACCTCGAAGCCTGACATGTCCGGCAGATTGAGGTCGAGCAGAATTATGTCGTAGTCGTACACCTTGCTGAGATCGATCCCTTCTTCACCGAGATCGGTGGTGTAGACGTTCAAGCTCGCGGATTTGAGCATCAACTCGATTGATTGCGCCGTAGCGCTGTCATCTTCGATCAGCAATATGCGCATGCCAGTCCGCTGCCTCGCGGCAGGCTCAAGGTTGGGACGACAGTGGGGCCCCTAAAAAACCTCGAAACTAAGTGAATTGCGGCGACACTATCCACGGATGGTTAATAACACCTTAAGAATACTGTAGGTTGCGGGCAGAGCCAGCTTTACGATCCTCGGAGCTGTGATAGCGTGAACCGTCGTATGCTGAAGACGTTGCACCACATCATTGGCAAAGCGGCATGACCCCTCTTCACTGAGACTTCTCACAATCCGCGCGCACCCCCTGACGCGCTGTCATCAGTGCAAAGCCGTTCATGAATCGCAGCAAGCCCCACGGGTCGGCATTCGCAGTGCTGGCCATTTCAAATGGCCACTGGCTTGGATTTGTGAGTGAGACAGTGACCGGTCTTCCCTTTTTTCGTAAGGGCGCCACCTTTTTAACCCGAGAAAGAGAAACCCAAGGTCCCGACGCTATGGCCTGTGCCTGGCTCGGTTGATGCCAGCCTAAGCTAAATCCCCCAATTCATCTCGAACTCCGTGTGACCGGTGAATGAATGAGCCGGTTGCCGGGCCAGCGCGCTATCGTCCCGGGACAATTCCTTGGTCGTCTGAGGTCCTTTAGCAAGCGCGGCGGTGCAGATCGTCCACGCTCCCCACGCTTGAAAAGGCGGTAGCAGTCTACATGCCGGGGAACGTCCTGGAGCCGGTCCGTGCCGGCAAATATGCGAATGGCCGTCGTGGCGTGGGCCGGGTCGGCGCGCGCCTGCTCCAGCTTCTTCTTTAGAGCCGGGATCGGGGCGGAGATTTCGTCCCGTTCACAGTGCAACGTCGTAACGCTTCGGATTTCGGGCATTGCCTATCTAAATAATCGAACTAAGATAGGTTGCTTAGCAACCTCTTGCCTTGGCCCCGGCCGCCCCTTGGTTGGGGCTTTTTTTGTCCGCTTCCGCCACTTAGCGTCATAATACAGTGGATTTCTGGCATTAGATTTCACGCACAGCCACGGTAGCGTGCCATGCACCGATCAGACAGAGGTGGTCCCACCTTACGGGACAGAATGGCGGCTTGGCTAAGGTGGATTCTGGGTTCGATTACGCCGCCAATTTCTCCTCGTTTGCCTGCGTAGCATAGACCTCGTCGGGCGTCCTGCCGCCGAAGACCGAGTGGGGTCGATCGGCATTGTAGTAGCCGATCCACCGACCGATCCCTGTTCGTGCCTCACTGCCGGTCTCGAAGGCATTGAGGTAGACGCACTCGTACTTCAACGATCGCCATAACCGCTCGATGAAGACGTTGTCCATCCAGCGGCCACGGCCGTCCATCGAGATGCGGATGTCGGCAGCCTTTAAGGTGTTGGTGAAGGTAAAGCTGGTGAACTGCGAGCCCTGATCGGTATTGAAGATCTCAGGTCTGCCGAAGCGGACCATCGCCTCCGCCAGCGCCGCGACGCAGAAGTCAGCATCCATCGTGTTCGATAACCTCCATGCCAGAACCTTGCGGCTGAACCAGTCCATGACCGCGACCAGGTATAGGAAGCCTCTGCGCATCGGGATGTAGGTCACGTCTGCGCACCAGACTTGGTTGGGCCGGTCGATGGTCAGATGGCGAAGCAGGTATGGCCATGTCCGGTGCTGCGGATGCCGCTCGCTGGTCTTCGGGCGTTGGTAGATCGGCGCCAAGCCCATCTTGGTCATCAGTCGACGGACACGATGGCGCCCGACACAGCAGCCGTTGCGGCGCAGATGCCGTACCATCTGCCGCGAGCCGTACCACGGTGTCTCGAGGAACTGCTCGTCGATGAGACGCATCAACACCAGCGTCGCTTCGTTCTCCGCCGTCGGCTTACGATAGAATGTCGAGCGACTGATCGACGCCAGCTCGCACTGGCGTACGATCGAGAGCCGTGGATGACCGGGGTCGATCATCGTCTTCCTCCGATCCAGGCTCAGCGATCGAAGGCTTTCGACAAAAAATCCCGTTCCACCACCAGCTGACCAATCTTGGCATGAAGCTTCGTCAGCTCGGCGTCGCGGTTCTGTTCGCGCGCGCTGCCCTTCTCGTCGAACACCTTGGCCAGCTTCTCCACCGCCTCACGCTTCCAGGCAGCAATCTGGGTCGGGTGCAGTTCGTGCTTGCTCGCCAGTTCTGCGACCGTTTCGTGGCCCTTGATCGCCTCGAGCGCCACCTTGGCTTTGAACTCAGCCGAAAACCGTCTCCGCGTCCTCATGATGGTTCGTCCTCTGTATCGGCGAATCCACCTTAACCGGCTGTCTTAGGAAGTGGGACCACCTCTGACGCGGTCCTAACTGGCGCCGCTCTGTTCTCATGCCCTTCGATAGGGCGCCGTAAGATGCATCCTCGCAATTAGATGGTGAGCGATGTGCTGCTTGGCTTGTGGCGTTTGCGCACCCAATTTCGCAGGTGCGACTGATGTACGCTGAGTCTCGTGCCGCCTGCGTATACGAGACGCCGCGATCCGTGACCATCTGCAAGGCCTCAACCTTGAACTCCGGGGTGAGCTTCCGGTATAAGTGCGTCATCTAGTTGATAGATTTGCGCCTTTTTGCGACGGAGGTCCGCTATGAGAAAAATTTTGACTGGCTTAGCGGTGTTTATTCTATCTGCTCAGATCTTCATCCTGTCGGCGGGATCATCGGCTACCGCTATCACTGCGGACCTTGCAAAAAAATGCCGTGAAATGGCCGTCAAAGCGCACCCCCCACCGAATCCACTCGGAAACAAGGCGTACGCGCAAGCCGAACGGGATTTCTTTCGTGAATGCGTCTCAAAAAATGGCCATATGGAGGACAACGTCCCCCCCACGACCGCCGCTCCCAAACCGGAATGAGAGCGAACCGGCCATCACGGTGTTCTCGCGAACCAGCTCAACTTGGAGCGGCGTTATAGGCGACTTTTTTCTTCAAGGCGGCATCCACCTCCGCGATGGCCTGACGCAAGCATAATATTCTTGAAAAATGGGACCACGACTCAGCAGTGTCACTCAAGGCCAGACATCATGATTGCACCGGCACTAAGAAGAATTCATGCCCCTCGCGCATTCCCGGGAGCATCTTTTGCACGGACCGGGTGAGGTTACCGGAACAGCGCCGACCTATCGTAACCCAATTGAGGTTCGATATGTTTACACCAAGTGGAATAGTCGCAACAACAGCCAGACCAGCAGGCTTGACCAGATCAGAGACAAGACGACGCCGAGCGCAATGAGCGCTGGCGGCCACACGCCGGCGATTTTTGACGATTTTCTTTGGGTGTTCATCGAACGAATGTGAGTTGCGGATATATTGTTTGTTGGGATTATTAATTGCAGGCGTTTATAGCGGCAGGCGACTGGCGCAGTCAAAGAAGAGTTCAATAAACCATTAAAATTAGGGAACTAAGGTCAGAACTCATCAATTCTTCCGCTCTGACAAATGCGATCCTGATTCGACGCTGGAGGAGGATTGGGATCGTGCGCAGGAACCTGTTAGTACTCGCGCCGTCGGTGCTGGTTAGGATTACGGAGACAGCCGCAAGCGCGAGTTGGGTGTGTGATCGTCAGTTTGGCCCTTGTAGCGCCAGGTGCCGTCGCCGATCTCGGTGATGTCGCAATGCTTAGTTAGGGAATCGAGTAGCGCGGCCGTCATTTTGGAATCACTGAAGACAATCGGCCATTCATCGAAATGCGATATCATGGGACGGTGATTGAGGTGCACTCGTTGCGGCGACTGACGAGGTGAAACATGAGCTGCCTGAGCGAACGGCGGATAGCCGAGTTAGTCGACAACGATGCCGTCCAACGCAACCATAGACAAAGCCGCATCGATACATCTCCTCGGGCTGATAGATATTCCGGAGATCGACGACGACTGGAGCATGTCATTAAATCGCGCAGTCGTTTGATATCGACTGACCGGAATTGCTCGTTCGGTCGCTATGAGCAGAGCGTCGGCGGCCTCGGCGCAGGACGTCTCTTACACGACTTTAACTAAGAGCCGATCCAGGGCCCGCGTTTTCGCTCACGACCGGAGCTTTCGAATGCACCCGAATACCAAATGAGCCATGCGACTGCAGCCAAGGAAGGTCCAAGAACAACGAAAACCCCCAAAAGGAAAGTCCCCATAATTGATCTCCCAAGCCGTCAGCCCCCCAGCGCAAATCTTTTTGAATATTTGCCCAATTGCTAACCGATTCATGCAGTCGTGTCTATTGAATTTAGCCATTACGACCCGCTGCAACGGGAGCCGTACGTTCAAGTCTCTTTCCGTGTCAGGACCAATCCAGACAATGCCGATTGCACGGATTTCAATGGCGTTCGCGAGCCTGGCACGGAAGGAGCGGCTTGGTGGAGGTCAGGGCCACGGAGGTGTGTCCCAATGGGCAATTTGGTACACCCTCAGTCTGTTCCAGATTGGATTGTTCACTGCAGGTTGTACACAACCCGCCAAGGTGCTGTTGGGGTGGCACGAATGGTTCGGTTTGATTGAAACAAGCCAAGGCTGAGCGACCTTGACTCCGTCCGGTCGTGACGTGCTCGAAAATTGGGAATGAATGCAACGCTCGCGGAACAGCATGTCTAAATGTCGAATTGTTCGCGTGATGTACGAAAAGTATGTTGCAACCACCGCCCGCTATTGAGCGGTATATGAGCAACTCGGCGTCTCGCGGGAACAAAAAGCGCCAGACGTTCACGAGATCGGCTCGTCCGCGGTATTTATAGATGCCGCAATTGGTCGATTTGTGAAGCCTGCTATTGCCGAAAAAGATGAAGGCGGGCAGCAGGTCCAGCAGGAAGTTGATCGCGGCGGTGTCAGTAGGGGCGGCCGAGACAAGCCACTCGGCAGCGATCCAACATCGCGGGCTTAAATGAAGCGGTTGCGGAAAGTCCGGCGAGGTTTGGCCGGAAGCGGATCGCTAGCTCTGGCTAGAACTGCTCGAAGGCAGCCCTAAAGCGGATCTATAAGGGTACCCCACGCCAAACAGCCACGCTGAGCGTCCAAGAGAAGACTTACATTGGGGTCACAAACCACAAAGACGCGGCCGCCAACTAAGGCGGCCTCATCTGCATTGTGAAATATTCAAATTTTCGCAGGTTTGCGGTTGATTAGGACCGACAACTCGAGCGAGACCGGGCATCTGCAGTCGCCAGGACCCTGGCTGGGGCGACTTAACCGGGATCACTGTGTAGCCTGGGTAGCCTGCGCGTAGGGCATCAATTGAATAAGGCAATCCCAGGCCGCTATACAGACGCGCTCGTTTTATAGTATGCTTAATTTTCTTGGCTTGGCACTCACATGGAGTTCAGTCCATCGGCTGGATTAGACACCCTGGCGGCTTTGTTTTCACGTTCGCACCCTCGTGGCTCCTAGCGGCCGTTTTGCAGCTAGTAGCTCAGCCTGGCGAGGGGTATTGTGTTGTCCGCAAGACGATCGAATTGTGGCGAGAACAACGGGGGATCGGAACGTCGGCAAAAGCTCAGGATTGAAGGACCGATAAAAATTGCCAAGGATGAAGTGGCAGGACGGCTGGCCAGAATTCCATTCCAGCAGCCTTGGACTTAGGACAGTGCCCGCCCATCAAAGTCCAAATCAAGCATCTCAAAATCTGTTAGGAAGATTGCCGAGGTAGATCAATGCCTTAGGGCGACGCACTGTCTTGTGGTGGCAGCTTTGTGACGGCGGTCACATCGCCATCGTAGCAGAGGCGTAAGGTTTACCTTGAGTTAATTGGTTGCTACCCCCACACTCCGCATTGGTAGTAATAGTACCATAGCTTGCGGAACGCAGTGATTCAGTACCTGTGGCCAAGTCATGTCCGTTGATACGCCCACTCGTAGCAGTTTTAAGTCGGTGGCAGTTCTACCAACCGTCATTTCAAACGATGCGGTACGGCCAAAATCGGTCAACAAAACGCAATGGATAATTGTTCATGTAAAAATCATGGCGATGGAGTTCCTAGCCGTCGCCGGTGCCGCATTCATCGCCAGCTTCCTCTATCATAATGTTGTGACGCTCTCGCCGTTCCCGGTGACGGAATACTTTTTGGCAGCCCTGTTCATAGCAGCGCTGGTTTCGCTAATTTCTGCGGGATTCCAGCAATTTGCCGCAATCCAGACGCGGCCACTGCACGTGCTTTTGTGGAGCGGAATCGGAGCGGTCGGACTTGCATTTTCGTTGTTGCTATCAGCGATCTTTCTGCTGAAGATCGCTGAGGGTTACTCACGTGGTACGTTCATTTTTCAAATTGTCTGCGTCGGCGTTACCATGACCGCCGTGCGGGCGATTTCATATTCACGGCTTCGGTCTGCGATCGCATCGGGCGTGATCGAGGCGCAGCACGTCGTTCTGATCGGTGATGCGATACGCTGTGCGCAATTCAGTAATCGACTAAGGGCCAGTGCCATCCAAACCGTAGCCTCGTTCCGCGTCCCATGGGACCCCGATGTGACGACCGGAGGTGATAGTGCCGACCCGCCCGATCAGAAAGTTCGCAAGCTGATTGAAGCATGCCGAACGGTCCGACCGGACGATGTTATCATCCTAGCAACCCAAGAACAATTACCTAAGGCAATCGGCCTTACTTCCTCCCTGTCGGAGCTCCCCGCCACCCTCCATATTATTCCGGTTGATGCCCTCGAACTTCTCGCCGGTTCTCGGATCGCTGAATTTGGCAGGGTGCTGGCTATCCAAGTCCACAGTCCTCCGTTGTCTGCATTTGACTTGGCTGTAAAGCGAGCATTTGATGTCTTCGCCGCAACCGTCGGCCTGATTGTTCTTTCACCACTCTTCCTGGTCGTTTCGATCGCAATAAAACTTGATTCCCGCGGGCCAATCTTTTTCCGCCAGATGCGTCATGGCTTTAACAACGAACCAATCAAGGTATTCAAATTCCGGTCGATGACTACACTAGAAGATGGAGATCAGTTCACACAAGCTGCGAAAGATGACCCGCGCGTAACAGCCGTTGGTCGAATTTTGCGCCAAACCAACATCGACGAATTGCCACAGCTTATAAACGTCTTACAAGGAAACATGTCGATCGTTGGGCCTCGACCGCATGCGACAGCTCACAATAGGCTCTTCCAGGCAAAGATCTCGCCGTTCTCACGACGGCACGTCGTTAAGCCGGGGATTACCGGCTGGGCGCAAGTGAACGGACTTCGAGGGGAGACTGATACACTGGAGAAGATGCAGCGCCGCGTAGAACTTGATTTGTACTACATAGATAATTGGTCCTTTCTTTTCGATGTGAAGATAATGTTGTTGACCCTGCTTTCGAAACGGGCATACACAAATGCCTATTAGAGCGGGATTACTTGCGTATGCATTCTCTGGCGTCGAACGTGGCTATCAGTTTTGCTGATCCTGCGGCAGTAGCCAGAATGCCTTAGGCTGCACCCGATTCGTTGTTTGCGAGCGGTCTTGTGTCACGAGGTTTTGTCATGAGCAATCAAGAAGTACACCCCGGGTCAGCGCTCCTACGCTCGAAAGACTTTGCTTATGAACAAGTTATAGAAGACATATGCAGGCTGAATTGGGCGAGCCTCACTGAAGAAGACCTCATCAGCGTCGCGTGGGTCTATTACTACTTCTCAATACAGTTCCGCGAGAGTCTCGAGATTGCTCGCAAGCTCTATCCCGATGACCAGCGATTGCTGGAACTCGATCATGGCGAGCGAGATACCGATAATCTGTCTCCGTGGTTCGGCGTTGCTGCTCCCGGGGAGAGGATGAACCACGACGAATTCATGCGAAGGACGCTTGAATTGACGAAAATACCGCAGAGTCGCCGCCGCGATCTTGCGGCTATTGGTCAGTCTTATTTGAACAAGCTTCGCGCGGTTGACGAAGCGACCAGAGCAGTGGCTCTAGCAAGCTATGAGGATGGGGGACTAGAGAAAGTGTTTCGGGCGATTTTAACGGCGCCGCACTGGGATGATCCACTTTTGCAAGCATTTCAACATTTCCTCTCCGAGCACATAAGGTTTGATAGCGATCCTGAGCAGGGCCACGGAGCACTCTGTCGACATCTCGACCCAGATGACCGAGTTCACCCGTTGTGGGTCGAATTTCGGCACATCCTGATTGGAGCAGCTCCTCGATTGGTACATTCCCGTTAAAAATGGGGGACAGCGCCTGCTCATTGCCAACGAGCGAAAACAGATATTGACCCGCCCCGAGAACTCCTGCCGATCCGTCGGACCTTAAACCGATCGCGCAAGCGCTCAGCAAATTGAAGGCGCTTCTGGAGCAGACCGCCGAGCGGACCATTCCGTATCTCTGCGCAGGATCGGCACACTGATTACGACGTCAGCGCCAAAGAATGCAAACGCTACTTGATCCGCGCAAGCCATGCTTCCACATGATAGCTATCCGCCGTAGTTCGCGGTCGTGACGTGGAGCATTGCTACCGCAATGCATGCCAATGCATAGGCTCGGCAAAGGGCAGGATAGAAATCCGTCGTCATAGCGAAAAATCTCTGGACGCTACCACTACATCGAGGTTCACCAAATGGCTCCTCAATTCGGGTGTATTTTTGGCGTTGACATTCGTCGTTCGCCGCTATCGACGGGTTGAATCTTCGAGCCGCGATTGAGCTGGCGGAGCCGAGGACATTTGAACCCCTGACCTGCGATCGTTGGCGGTGAGCCGGCGATCTCAGCCTCACGCGCAGGCCGTGTCGCTGCGAGGACCGTCCAGCTTACGACGCAGAATCTCACGAGGCGCATCTCCCACGGGATTCGGCTTATATAAGCCCCTTCCCCGGGAAGGTCGGGGAAATCGCAATGGCACAGTGGTGTCGAACAAAGCGCCCGATGGCCATTCATTCAAGGGACAACAAATCGGAGGAACTGCAGGTGCCGGCGACCGCCCGCATCCTTGCGTGTGTCTTGCATGCGGCCAGAAAAGCGCGAATATTCACGGCAAGAGTATCCAGGCTGGTCCGGGATTCATCTGGAGAATCTAGGTTGATGCATTGCGCGTCGCCAAATCTCGGATCGCACGCCAGGGGCCGACTTCGACGACGGGCGCCGCCACGAACTTGCGCGGACAGTCGAGGCGTCCGCTCGCCGCGCTTGATGGATGCTTTGAGCGCACCGGCCGATGAGGAGGCTCTTCTCCCTTTCATGAATGATACGCTGGTCGGGCGGGCGTTTGGCGAGCTTTCGCGCTTGGCTGATTTGACACTTGGCGACGGCAATGGGGGCCCGCCCAATACGGCCGGGGTATCAGGTGAAATGGGATTCCACCGATGCTGGAGCAGACGCGGCGCTGCTTCTATCCACTCGGCCACGATTTTCTTTGCAGCGCTTCTGGCGCTCGTCGCCTTGATCTGCAGCACCAGCCGCGGCGCACTCGCGTCCACCGGCTGCGCCACCGTTAATGGGGGCGGATTCAATGCTTCTGCAGGTGCTTTCGGCAATAAAACCATTGTCGGTTTTGCCGTCGGCGACACCATCACCTTCACCATAACCTGGAGCAGTAGTGGCAGTTGGCTACTCCGCACGGCAAATTTTACCAGCCTCGATGACTCGCCGATATTCGCCACTAGCGGGTCGCAAACGAGGTCGTACACCGTTACTGGCGACAACCAAGATAAAACGCTAACTCAGTTCACGAATGATGCGACTACCGTCACCGCCGCGTGCACAGCAGCCGTGACGGCGCCGACGGTAACTTCCATCTCGCCGACTAACGGCCCCAACACCGGCGGTGCCAGCATTACCATTACCGGAACCGGATTCACCGGTGTAACTTCAGTCAAGTTCGGCAGCGATGTGGTTTCCTACAAGTTAAACAGCGATTCCTCGATCACGGCAACAGCGCCTGCCGGCAGCGGTACCGTGGATGTGACGGTGACCACCTCAGGGGGAACGAGTGCGACCGGCACGGCTGATCAGTTCACCTATGCTGACGCGCCCAGTGCGGTGCTCGTCACGATTCTCCCTCGTGCCGATCCGCGCCGACGGTCACCTCGGTCTCGCCTAACACCGGCCCCACCACCAGCATGGCGATCACCCGGACCAACCTCACCGGCGCTACGGCGGTAACGCGATCGAAAACATATCGAAGATGCATTCGCCAATGGCGGCAATCCTTTCACCGCCTGCCAGAACCTCCGGCGCGTCAACTTCGCCGTCGAGCCCCAGCCGTTGGTACGGTGATCATATTTGATCGAAGTCTCCGGCGCGTGAGGCGCACGGCAATCACCGCTCGCGCATGCTATCGTGCTGGTAGCGCAGCAAGGGCGACAGCAGATAAGAGATCACGGTTCGCGACCCGGTCCCGATTTCGACGGTTACCGCCATTCCGGGAGAGAGATTGGCGACGGCGCCATCGACCTTGATTTGCGTTCGGTCAAGCGAGACGCGCGCGGAGTAGACGAAATCCTGGCCCTTGGGCTCGCTGCTTTCGCTTTCAACGCCTTTCGTCTTGTCGTTGCTCCTGTCTTGCGGAGTTTCGCGGACTATGGCATCCGGCGATACACTGACCACGCGACCGTGAAGCAGCCCGTAGCGGGTGAAGTTGAACGTGTCGACCTTGATCTGGGCGTCCTGGCCGGGATGTACGAAGCCAATATCCCTGTTAGAGATCATCGCTTCCACTTCAAGAACGGCATCGGCCGGTACGACGACGGCCAATTGCTGGGCCGGCGTCACCACGCCGCCTATGGTGTGCACCGAGAGCTGCTGCACTACACCGTCGACCGGGGCGGTTAGAAGCTGAAGCTTGGTGCGCTGCTCCGCTTTCGCCAGATCGTCGGCGAGACCGCCGGCCTTGCGTTCTGCTTCCGCAAGCTCGCCGAACAGCGTGCGATGGAACTCGGCGTCGGCTTGCGCGCGCAATTCGGTGATCGCGGCGATGGCGGCACCCGCCTCCTTCACCCGGCTCTGCTGGACCGCGAGATCCCTTTCGTTCTCTGTGAGTTGCTGGAGCGCTTCCAGGTAAGTAAGCTTCGAGCCCAGTTCCTTGTCGGCGAGGTATTTGCGGATATCGACGCGCTGCTGAAATCAGCGGGCTAGACGCGTCGAGCTTCGCGATCGTAGCCGCAACGGTGGCGCGCTCCGCCTCCTTTTGTGCCCGCTGTCGATCGAGCGAAGCGATCTTAGCCCGATGTTCCGCGATCTGCTGGGCGAGGAATGCCCGCTGCATATTGACAAGCGCCGGACTTGCGCCCGCAGGCGGGTGAAACTCGTTTTCAGGGTTGTCGCCATCGCTCAACGCAGCGCGCAAGCGCGCGACGTCCAATTCCGCGGCAACAAGATCATTCTTGATGTGCTCCTCCTCCGCCGTCGTCATGGTAGGATCGAGTTCAATGAGGATGTCGCCCGCCTTCACCCTTTGCCCATCGTGGATGTGAATGGCGCGCACGACACCAGTCTCGAACGGCTGAATCAACTTGACGCGACCGCTGGGGACGATTTTGCCGGCCGCCGATGCGACGATATCGACATGTCCGACGATTGCCCAAATCAACGCCAGGCAGAATAGCGCGATGATCGTTACCCCGACGGAGCGGCCGATCGGCGAAGGCGGCGTCTCCACGATTTCCAACGCAGCCGGCAGGAAGGCGAGCTCGTCCTTTTCGCGCCGTTCTCGCGCCCCGGGCAAGGACAAGATATTCTTCGTGGTTGCCAGAGCGGCCTTAGCGGACTTCATGGAGGCCACTCTGCAGTCGGTAAAGCGTCGCGTAGCGTCCGCCCCTACGAACCAGGTCGTCGTGAGTGCCATCCTCGATAAGGCGCCCATTGTCCAAGGTCAGGATTCGGTCGGCGAAGCGGACCGTAGACAAGCGGTGGGCGATGACGAAAACCGTGCGCCCGGTGGCGATTTGCGCCATATTTCGTTGGACAATTTGCTCACTTTCGTAGTCGAGGGCACTCGTCGCCTCGTCGAAAATGAGCACCCGCGGCTCGGTTACTAGCGCGCGCGCAATGGCGATGCGTTGCCTTTGGCCGCCAGACAAGCTGCTGCCGCGCTCGCCGACAATGGTATCGTAGCCTTCCGGCAGTTCTAGGATGAAGTCGTGAGCGCCGGCGAACGTGGCGGCGGTGATCACGCGGTCGATCGGCATGCCAGGCTCGGCAAGCGCGATATTGTCGCGGACCGAGCGGTTGAACAGAATATTCTCCTGCAGCACGATACCCAACTGGCGCCGCAACCACATGCTGTCCACCATGGCGAGATCGACGCCGTCGACGAGTACACGTCCGGTCTCGGGCACATAGAGGCGCTGGATGAGCTTGGCGAGCGTACTCTTTCCCGAACCGGATGGCCCGACAATGCCAACTACTTGGCCGGCTGGAACGCTGAAACTGACGTCGTGCAGCACTCCCGGCCCGTCGATGCGATAACGAAAGGTGACGTGGTCGAACATGATGTCGCCGCGAATCGCTGGCAACGCGGCGCGGCCGGGACTGAAAGTCGGTTCGGCCGGTGTATTGAGGATGTCGCCGAGCCGTGCCACTGACAGGCGAGCTTGATGGAAATCCTGCCACATCTGCGCAAGGCGCAACACCGGCGCGCTCACCCGTCCTGCAAGCATATTGAATGCCACCAGCTCGCCGATTGTGAGAGACCCATCGATTACCAGCTTGGCGCCGAAATAAAGGACCGCGGCGGTCACCAGTTTGCTGACCAACTGCACCGTCTGACTCGCGGTGTTGCCTAAGCTTATGACTCGGAAGCTGGCGGCGACGTAGCCGGCGAGTTGCTCCTCCCAGCGTCGCTGCATTTGCGGCTCGACGGCCATAGCCTTGAGCGTCTCAACCCCTGTCACGGTCTCGACCAGAAAGGCTTGGTTCTCGGCGCCGCGCGCGAATTTCTCGTCGAGCCGTTGACGAAAGAACGGCGTCGCCCCTGCCGAGATGCCGATGTACAAGGGAAACGCACCGAGCACGATCCAAGTAAGCAGCGGTGAATAAATGAACATTACGGCCAGAAAAACGAAGGTGAAGAACAGATCGATCGCCAACGTGAGCGCCGAACTGGTGAGAAAGTTACGTATGTTCTCGAGCTCGCGCACGCGCGCAACTGAATCCCCGACGCGACGCGCCTGGAAGTAAGAAATCGGCAGCGCCAAGAGGTGACGGAATAGGCGGGCGCCTAACTCGACATCGATGCGGTTGGTCGTGTGCGCGAACAAATAGGTGCGTAAAATGCCGAGAATCGTCTCGAACAGCGAAATGGCAACCAAGCCGATGATCAAAATATCGAGTGTACTGAGCGTCCGATTGACGAGAACTTTATCGATGACGACCTGGAAGAACAGGGGCGAAACGAGCGCAAAGAGCTGGAGGAAGAACGAGGCAACGAGAACCTCGCTGAGTAGATAGCGGTATTTGTGGATAGCGCCGAGGAACCAGCTGATGTCAAAGCGGCGTGAAAGCTCAACCAGCCCCGCGCGACCCGCCATCAGGATAAGACGACCGTCCCAGACCGCCTCGAACTCGGTGCGCGACATGAGCGTCGGTCGCGGTGAGAGGGGATTTTGAACGAGCACTTGCGTCTCGCCAGCCTTAGCGAGGAGAAGATACCGGCCATCGCGCAACACTGCGATGCCCGGCAGCGGTGTCTTGGTCAGACGTTGCCAGCTTGATCGATAGGTCCGCGCCTTAAGCCCAAATTCCTTAGCGCAGCGCAACATTTCAGGCACACCGATGTCGCTGCCGAAACGATGACGGATTTGCTCGGGATCGCCGTTGACGGCATGGAACCGCAGCAACAGCACCAGGGCGGCGAGCCCAGTTTCTGCAGGAACCCGTTTGTCGGCGTCTACAAACACCCCAGCACCCCTTTTCCGCTCCCAACCAGTACCGAGCCTTTGGGTAACACGCACAGAACGGGGCTGTCGATGCGCTTACGCATGAGGACTGGTCAGCAGCGATTGGTTGCCGGCTTGCGACGCTTCGGTGACCACCATCGTGCCGCCGCTGGTGTCGCTCACAATGGCAAAACTTGACGCCATATAGCTGCCCAGGAGCGCAATATTAGCGCTGTGGGTTGCGTTCGTGAGCGTCAGTGTGCCTCCGGTCTGATTGCTATTCGGTAAATAGCCGAGTGTCGTGTTTGCGCCGAAGGCGATCCCAGGGAGATCAATGATATCCTGCCCTTGGAAGCCGGACACAGTTCCGGTAAACGTTGAGGGCTGATCTAGAGATAGAGTTCCGGTTGATCCCGCAAAGGTTACCGATCCGGAAACGGCGGCGGCGAGTTCGAGCGTCGCGCCAGTCCCAATCGTTGTCGATCCTTCCGTCGCGCCGATTGGCGGTTCGCTCGCGGTGAAGTTCGGCGTTGATCCGTTCGAAGCCGGCACCGGTGGATCGTAGACGATCGTGCCGCCGCTGCCATCGCTCGCGAAGTCAAAATTTGCCAAAGTGTAGGATCCATTGAAGTCTAATCTGACGGTGTCGGTTCCATCAGTCACGGTCAGAACGCCATTGGCGTAGCTGTCTTCAACAGAATTGTACTTGATGCCCTTCAGGTCGATCTGATCCGAGCCGGATAGGTGGCCGTTTCCTGTAAAATTGAAGATTTCCCCACTGAATGTCGATGGGTCTCCAAGAATTAACGTGCCCGTGGAGCCACTGAAGGTTACCGATGCGGAATCGGCGGCGGCGAGTTCGAGCGTGGCGGCAGTCCCAATCGTCGCCGATCCTGACGGGCCAGCTAGCGCCTCGCTAATCTGCAGCGTGGTGCCGGGCGCCGCATAAAGACCGATCACTCCGTCGCCATTCAGGTCTTGGCCGAAGGTGGCCTCGAGCGTTTCCAGTGCGTAGCTGTTTCCCACCAGGACACCGTCGCTTGAGAGATAGTTGCCGTTGCTGTCGACGGTCCAGATCGAATACTCATTGGCGCCGGGAACCTCCCAGGCCACGTCATAACCGCTCGCCGTCTGTACCGCGCCGATCGGCACCCAGCCGCCAAGCTCACCCGCCACTATGTCGGCACCATTCAGTTTCAGTTCGGGACCGGACCCACTGCTGTTGTCAAGGAAATAATTGAACCAAACCGCGGTCAGGCTGGTCGATCCAAACGAGCCGGTGTCGGCCTGGATCACCGTGGGAACCCCGGTCACTCCGCCGCCGTTCAAGTCCTGGCCGAAAACCGGTGCGAACAATTCCAACGTCGTGCTGCTGCCCGACAAGACGCCGTCAGTTGAGAGATAGTTGCCGTTGCTGTCGACGGTCCAGATCGAATACTCATTGGCGCCGGGAATTTCCCAGGCAACGTCATAACCGCTCGCCGTCTGTACCGCGCCGATCGGCACCCAGCCGCCAAACTCACCGGCCACAATGTCGGCGCCGCCATACTTCAGCGCGGGACCGGACCCACCGCTGTTATCAAGAAAATAATCGTACCAAACCGCGGTTAAACTGGTCGACCCATCGGTCTGGATCACGGTGGGAACCCCGGTCACTCCGCCGCCGTTCAAGTCCTGGCCGAAAACCGGTGCGAACGATTCCAACGTCGTGCTGCTGCCCGACAAGACGCCGTCACTTGAGAGATAGTTGCCGTTGCTGTCGACGGTCCAGATCGTGTACTCATTGGCGCTGGGAATTTCCCAGGCAACGTCATAGCCGCCTGTCGTCTGCACCGCGCCGATCGGCACCCAGCCGCCAAACTCACCCGCCACAACGTCGGCGCCGGCATACATCAGCGCAACGCTAGATCCATTATCATTATAAATATAAAATTGGTTCCCAACCTCAATCGGGGCCGCACTCACTGCAGGCGCTCCACCGATAATAGGATCCATGACGTTCGAAGCAGCGCTGATGTTTCCCACAGCGTTTGTTGCGGTTGCTGTGAAGGTGTAAGCGCCATTCGGCTCGTTAGGCGTTTCAAATACCCAGGCCCCCTTGGCATTCGAAGAAGTCGTACCGACCAGCGTAGTCCCGTCATAAATATCAATGGTAGTGCCAGCCTCCGCAGTGCCGGCAAGGATCACTCGATTGCCAATGATTTTGTCAGAGGCGATGATCGGTGGCGCCACTTTATCCACTGTGACCGTCAATGTGTAGGAGATTTCGCTACTGTTGCCGGCAGCATCTATATTCGTAGCAGTAAAGTTGTTGGTTCCGCTCGCCAGCGTGCCGGTGGTAAAGCTCCATGCGCCGGTAATATCAGACGTTGTCGTACCAATCAGCGCCGCGTTATCGTATATATTCACCGTGTTGTACGAGGCTCCCGTCCCGGTCAACGTCAATATGTTCGCCGTCGTCGTCCCGCTACTGCCAGTACCATTTGTGGGCACGAACCCTGCGATTGTGGGAGCGGTGTGCTCAAAGATTAGCTCCATCACCGCTGCGCCCTGTCCAATGTCAGGATCAATGGCAATCCCGCCACTAGGAGGAACCCAAGACGGATCTGTCGATGAATCATACATGTAGTTGGTATAGATTCCGGGAATGTTATTCTCTTGCAGAGAATTCATGAAGGCATTTAGCATTGGTAACCACTGGGGATCAGTGGTAGGAACACCAAATTCGCCGATCAATCCTTGGTCATTATTAGCTTGCAGCCAACTCAGGAATGGCTGTATTAAATCGGCGCCCAGATTGGTGTAGTCGGTTTGTGAGTTGAAGGGTTGTGAATACGTACCACTGCTATTGGCATCAAAATACTGGTGCGCCTCGTAAACAATTTTATTTGCTGGATCGACGATGTTAAGGGTTTGACTGTACCACGGTAATGACCAGGTGCTAGCTGCGCTCCATTCCTGACCTTCTACATAAATGGTTGAATTCATGTCGACCGCGCGAATCGCGTTGACGGCCTCTTGAGCCGCCGTCGGCCATACTGTCGAATTGGGCAAATTCTGCGGTTCATTCATTAGGTCATAGCCAGCGAGACCCGCATGGCCGCTTAGCGCTGTCGCAAGCTGAGTCCAAAAATTGACAAATGAGGAAATAGGGACGGCAGATGACCCGATTGGCTGTCCCAAATCAATAGCAGATGAAAAGTTGCCATAGTTGTTAGTTGCCGCCCATTGCTGCCAATTGGGATCGTAACCGCCGTAATTCTGCAGATCGACGATAACCTGCATTCCGCGCGCAGCTGCTTCGGTCAGAAAGTTCTCAAGCCCTGAAAGATAAGTCGCATTAAGAGGACCATTGAGCGTGTTTTGCATCAGCTCCCAGGCAATGGGTAAACGAACGAGGTCGACACCGTGGCTCTTGAGGTAATCGAGATCCGACGCGGACGGATAACCCACCCACGACGCTTCTGCGCCATCCATCATGACGCCGATCTGTGCACCCCCTACCAAGGGATTTGCCAACGGCGTCGAGGCATCCACGACGACATAAGTCGGATTGTACGATGGCCAACTCGTGCTCCCGGCTGCATCCGTGTCTGAAACGGTGAAAGCATTGATGCCGTTTGGAATTACCCCAGTGCTAAAGGTCCATGCTCCGCTGCTGTTTACCGCCGCTGTTCCGATCTCCGTCCCGTTATCAAAGACATTCACCGTATCGTTTGCTTCAGCCGTTCCTGTAAGTGTCAGATAACTAGAGTTGGTGACCCCATAGTCGACATTATTTACGCTGTCGGGGGACCAGGAAGTGATTGTCGGAGTTGGCGGCATAACCGTATCGACCGTGACGACAAAGGCCGGCGAGGCCGCGCTGGTGTTACCGGCCGCATTAGTGTCGGTGGCCGTGAAACTTTGAACGCCGTTCGCCAAAGTGCCGGTCGTGAAGCTCCAGGCGCCACTGCTATTCACCGCGGCGGTGCCGAGGGAATTATTGCCATCGAAGACCGTCACGACGGTGTCGGGCGTACCTGTGCCATCGAGCGTAAGAACATCGTCTGCGGTCATCCCGCCATTGGTGACCGCGCCGAAACCCAACAATCTCGTAATCGTGGGCGCAGTCGGCGCCCCTGCCCCCGAAGCCATGCACGTCCCCCGACGCTCTTCAAATTAAAAAGGAAATGATGACTTCTTTGAGGTCGATTACGATTAAGCCGCTAGTTTTTCGCAGGTAGCTCCCTAAAACGGGCGCAGTAGAGGCCATAATGATGACGTAATTGTCCGCGCGCACCGCTCAAGCCAAATCAGACTGAACGTCAGGTTAATGATAGGTGTACGCCGTATCACCGAGAACTTACGGTGGCGACCGCCCGAATCCAATTGACACGATCTGCGACCATCATCGGCCACTCCGGTCGGCGGGCCAGAGACGGCCGCTGAGTATCTGCACGTCGAGCGCGTAAATTCGGGAAACTCGGCAATCCTGGGATCCTTCAGGAAGCGTCAGGTAAGACGGCGGTGCCGGGGTATGTGGGGAATTATGATCCACGAGATCGTCCCTCCCTTCCTCAGCCATTTCGCGAGCGCACCGCGCCATTGCGCCAAAGGACGTCACCATTGCCGGTGCCGGCGAAATCACGAATTCCGGCAATGCTCGACGAAGCGCCAAGTGAGACGGTGATGCCCGTGGTATGCGGAGGTTACGATCGATGAAATCTGACATTTTTGCCGCCATTGCTATCAACGCGCCGGGTGCGGCTTTGTTACCATAGGATGTCATCGTTGCCGTTGCTCGTGAAATCACCAATCCGGCACCGGCTGCCAGGTTGAAGCGAGTAGCAGGGGCGCCCGCGAACCAGAGTTCGCAGTCGAACGTCTGAACACTGACGAGGCGGCTAAAGATCGGACGACTATCGTCGGTGCGGCGCGGATCGCGCCGTAGATCGGTGAACCGGTAACGTTGGTGCGGAAGCACCGCGCGGATCTGCCGATCCGTCTCTCCGCAATGAGGTCGCCGACGCGCGCGTCTGCATCGACCGTGAGGCGCAATGGTGCGGCGTTCTCGAACAGGCCTGCGGCGCTCCGCGTCGTATTGCTGCGTGCCGCAACTGAAAGACCGAGCACGAGATCTTCCGCGCGCGTCAGGCGATGCACGAGAATCGCTGTCGCAGCGGTCACGACCCGCGACAGGTCGCCCAAGGCGCGAAGTCGCGCTTTCGCCGGTGCGTCAAGAAAGATGGTCCGCCGCCGCAGCTCACTCGATCTACGAAGCGGTCGCTGGCGATGCTCGTCGGATCGGCAGCGCCGTGGAGATATTCGATCCAGTACTGCCGGTCACGCGCAAAATCATTGGAGGCCCAATAGGCAGCGTCGTCGGCTACGATCGCGGCAAGCGGGCCTGAGGCCTTGCCGTCGGTAACCGTTCGTCCGGCGAGCGCCGCGTAGATATCGGCGACGCGACGCGCGATCAACAAGCGTGACAGACTGTCGAGCGCGACGCAATGAACCTGTCGGCCGCCGCCTTGAAGAGGGCAAAGGCGAACAACGGCCCGCGCAGCAGGTTAGTCGGCCGCCTGATGTCGGCGCTCATCCATGATAACGCCGCCGCAGGATTGACCTCTCCGCTCACGTCGAAGAACGGCAGCGGCCATTCGGCAGGTGCCGCTACGATCTGTCGTGGTTCGCCCGCCCGCTCGACAAGACGAAGGCGCAGCACGTCGGTCTCAAAGATGAGCTGCCGCAACGCGGCCTGGAAGAGCGCCGGGTCGATCGCCCCGTGAATTTCCAAATACTCGCCGACGTTGAAACCGGTGTTCTGCAGGTCTAGCTCCTGAGCAAACCAGAAGTCGAGTTGGGCCGTAGATAGCGGCAGTTCGGGACCCGGGCCTCCGGAATTTTCGGCTGAAGCTCCGCGGATGGTCAGAGATTCCATGGAATGATTTTGCCAATTCAGCCGTACGGGCAGGTTAGCCGGAGGGCAAAGACGACTCAAGGGCTGGATGAACTCTTACTTCTCCTGGCGCTTAACCGGGGTTTTTCAGAGAAGATACTATTTGCCGGTAAGAGATTGTCTTTGCCCGCAGCTACTAGCGCCAGCAAGCGATAGAATAGACAGTTGATTTCTTGATTGCAATTTCGCGGCGCGCCATTGATCGGCACCCTTGTCCATCAGGGGCGTGCCGCTATTCACCGAAAATGACACGCTCACAGCCACAGAACGGCGTTGCCGTCCGCTTACGCATGAGGACTGGTCAGCAGCGATTGGTTGCTGGCTGGCGACGCTTCGGTGACCACCATCGTGCCGCCGCTGGTGTCGCTCACAATGGCAAAACTTGACGCCATATAGTTGCCCAGAAGCGCAATATTAGCGCTGTGGGTTGCGTTCGTGAGCGTCAGTGTGCCTCCGGTCTGATTGCTATTCGGTAAATAGCCGAGTGTCGTGTTTGCGCCGAAGGCGATCCCAGGGAGATCAATGATATCCTGCCCTTGGAAGCCGGACACAGTTCCGGTAAACGTTGAGGGCTGATCTAGAGATAGAGTTCCGGTTGATCCCGCAAAGGTTACCGATCCGGAAACGGCGGCTGCGAGTTCGAGCGTCGCGCCAGTCCCAATCGTTGTCGATCCTTCCGTCGCGCCGATTGGCGGTTCGCTCGCGGTGGAGTTCGGCGTTGATCCGTTCGAAGCCGGCACCGGTGGATCGTAGACGATTGTGCCGCCGCTGCCATCGCTCGCGAAGTCAAAATTTGCCAAAGTGTAGGATCCATTGAAGTCTAATCTGACGGTGTCGGTTCCATCAGTCACGGTCAGAACGCCATTGGCGTAGCTGTCTTCAACAGAATTGTACTTGATGCCCTTCAGGTCGATCTGATCCGAGCCGGATAGACTACCGTTTCCTGTAAAATTGAAGATTTCCCCACTGAATGTCGATGGGTCTCCAAGAATTAACGTGCCCGTGGAGCCACTGAAGGTTACCGATGCGGAATCGGCGGCGGCGAGTTCGAGCGTGGCGGCAGCCCCAATCGTCGTCGATCCTGACGGGCCAGCCAGCGCCTCGCTAATCTGCAGCGTGGTGCCGGGCGCCGCATAAAGACCGATCACTCCGTCGCCATTCAGGTCTTGGCCGAAGGTGGCCTCGAGCGTTTCCAGTGCGTAGCTGTTTCCCGACAAGACGCCGTCACTTGCGAGATAGTTGCCGTTGCTGTCGACGGTCCAGATCGAATACTCATTGGCGCCGGGAACCTCCCAGGCCACGTCATAACCGCTCGCCGTCTGTACCGCGCCGATCGGCACCCAGCCGCCAAGCTCACCCGCCACTATGTCGGCACCATTCAGTTTCAGTTCGGGACCGGACCCACTGCTGTTGTCAAGGAAATAATTGAACCAAACCGCGGTCAGGCTGGTCGATCCAAACGAGCCGGTGTCGGCCTGGATCACCGTGGGAACCCCGGTCACTCCGCCGCCGTTCAAGTCCTGGCCGAAAACCGGTGCGAACGATTCCAACGTCGTGCTGCTGCCCGACAAGACGCCGTCAGTTGAGAGATAGTTGCCGTTGCTGTCGACGGTCCAGATCGAATACTCATTGGCGCCGGGAATTTCCCAGGCAACGTCATAACCGCTCGCCGTCTGTACCGCGCCGATCGGCACCCAGCCGCCAAACTCACCGGCCACAATGTCGGCACCATTCAGTTTCAGTTCGGGACCGGACCCACCGCTATTGTCAAGGAAATAATCGTACCAAACCGCGGTTAAACTGGTCGACCCATCGGTCTGGATCACGGTGGGAACCCCGGTCACTCCGCCGCCGTTCAAGTCCTGGCCGAAAACCGGTGCGAACGATTCCAACGTCGTGCTGCTGCCCGACAAGACGCCATCACTTGCGAGATAGTTGCCGTTGCTGTCGACGGTCCAGATCGTGTACTCATTGGCGCCGGGAACCTCCCAGGCCACGTCATAGCCGCTCGCCGTCTGTACCGCGCCGATCGGCACCCAGCCGCCAAGCTCACCCGCCACTATGTCGGCACCATTCAGTTTCAGTTCGGGACCGGACCCACCGCTATTGTCAAGGAAATAATCGTACCAAACCGCGGTTAAACTGGTCGACCCATCGGTCTGGATCACGGTGGGAACCCCGGTCACTCCGCCGCCGTTCAAGTCCTGGCCGAAAACCGGTGCGAACGATTCCAACGTCGTGCTGCTGCCCGACAAGACGCCGTCACTTGAGAGATAGTTGCCGTTGCTGTCGACGGTCCAGATCGTGTACTCATTGGCGCTGGGAATTTCCCAGGCAACGTCATAGCCGCCTGCCGTCTGCACCGCGCCGATCGGCACCCAGCCGCCAAACTCACCCGCCACAACGTCGGCGCCGGCATATTGCAGCATCGGGCCAACCCCGCTGCCGTTGTAAAGATAATACTGGTTCGCAACCTCGGTCAGGCTGGTCGATCCGTCTGTCTGGATCACGGTCGTGGTAAGACCGATCGTTCCGTCGTCATTTAAATCTTGATTGAAAATGGTCTCGTAGGATTCCAACATATAGCTGGTTCCCGACAAGACGCCATCATTTGAGAGATAGTTGCCGTTGCTGTCGACGGTCCAGATCGTGTACTCATTGGCGCCGGGAACCTCCCAGGCCACGTCATAGCCGCTCGCCGTCTGTACCGCGCCGATCGGTACCCAGCCGCCAAACTCACCCGCCGCAACGTCGGCACCAACAAACGTCAGCGCGACGCTAGATCCACTATTGTTATAGACATAAAATTGGTTCCCAACCTCAATCGGGGCCGCACTCACTGCAGGCTCTCCGCCGATAATAGGATCGATGGCGTTTGAAGATGCGCTTGTGTTCCCCGCCGCATCCGTTGCGGTTGCCGTGAAGGTGTAAGCACCATTCCTCTCGGCGGGTGTTTCAAATACCCAGGCTCGTTTGGCGTTCGAAGAAGTCGTACCGACCAGCGTAGTTCCGTCATAAATACTGACGATTGAGCCGACCCCCGCAGTGCCGGTAAGGATCACTCGATTGCCGATGACATTCTCCGAGGCGATTACCGGCGCGGCTGGCGCTGTGGTGTCGATCTGCAGCGTGCCGGCCGGGTTGGTCACCGCACCGCTCAGGTTGGCGGCATTGCCGGCGCCGTCCGTGACCGTCGCCGAGTTCAGATTGACGGCGGTCACCGTGAGGTCAGGCGTGTTCTGCCCGGCCGCCACCGTGTAGCTGAAGGTCAGCGCACTGGTGCCCGAGCCGCCGGTATAGGTCGCCGTGCCGCCGTCGTTGAGCGTCAGCGTCGGCGTACCGCCCGCCACTGTCACTGCCTCGCTCAGGCTCAGCGTCAGCGTCACCACGTGGCCTGCGTCAAGGTCGCCGGCGCCGCTGGTGATCCCGCTGCCAGACGTTACAACTGACGAGACCACCGGCGCTGTGGTGTCGATCTGCAGCGTGCCGGCCGGGTTGGTCACCGCACCGCTCAGGTTGGCGGCATTGCCGGCGCCGTCCGTGACCGTCGCCGAGTTCAGATTGACGGCGGTCACCGTGAGGTCAGGCGTGTTCTGCCCGGCCGCCACCGTGTAGCTGAAGGTCAGCGCACTGGTGCCCGAGCCGCCGGTATAGGTCGCCGTGCCGCCGTCGTTGAGCGTCAGCGTCGGCGTACCGCCCGCCACTGTCACTGCCTCGCTCAGGCTCAGCGTCAGCGTCACCACGTGGCCTGCGTCAAGGTCGCCGGCGCCGCTGGTGATCCCGCTGCCGGAAGCCGCAACCGACGAGACCGTCGGCGCCACCGTGTCTACAGTCACCGTTAGAACCGTCGAAGCCGCGCTAACATCGCCCGCGACAGTGTCGGTTGCGGTAAAGACGTGAGACCCGTTCGCCAACGTGCCGGTGACGAAGCTCCAGGCCCCACTGGCGTTGACCGCCGCCGTACCCAGCTCGGTCGATCCATCGAACACTTCGACCGTACTGTTTGCCGTCGCCGTGCCGGTCAAGGTCAGCGTCGTAGCATTGGTGATATCATCACCCACCGTACCGCTATCAGGCGAGAACGACACGATCGTCGGCGCTGCGATCTGACCGATGATCGGATCGATGGCGTTTGAAGATGCGCTCGTATTCCCCGCCGCATCAGTTGCTGTGGCACTGAAGGTCTGGGTCCCGCTCGCCAGGGTGCCGGTGGTGAAGCTCCAAGCCCCGCTGGCATTCGCTGTCGTCGTTCCCAGGGACGTCGTTCCATCATAAACCGTCACTGTACTGCCGGCCTCGGCGGTGCCACTAAAGGTGACGGAATTATTAGAGTTGATGATGTCACTAGCGATTACCGGCGCGGCTGGCGCTGTGGTGTCGATCTGCAGCGTGCCGGCCGGGTTGGTCACCGCACCGCTCAGGTTGGCGGCATTGCCGGCGCCGTCCGTGACCGTCGCCGAGTTCAGATTGACGGCGGTCACCGTGAGGTCAGGCGTGTTCTGCCCGGCCGCCACCGTGTAGCTGAAGGTCAGCGCACTGGTGCCCGAGCCGCCGGTATAGGTCGCCGTGCCGCCGTCGTTGAGCGTCAGCGTCGGCGTACCGCCCGCCACTGTCACTGCCTCGCTCAGGCTCAGCGTCAGCGTCACCACGTGGCCTGCGTCAAGGTCGCCGGCGCCGCTGGTGATCCCGCTGCCAGACGTTACAACTGACGAGACCACCGGCGCTGTGGTGTCGATCTGCAGCGTGCCGGCCGGGTTGGTCACCGCACCGCTCAGGTTGGCGGCATTGCCGGCGCCGTCCGTGACCGTCGCCGAGTTCAGATTGACGGCGGTCACCGTGAGGTCAGGCGTGTTCTGCCCGGCCGCCACCGTGTAGCTGAAGGTCAGCGCACTGGTGCCCGAGCCGCCGGTATAGGTCGCCGTGCCGCCGTCGTTGAGCGTCAGCGTCGGCGTACCGCCCGCCACTGTCACTGCCTCGCTCAGGCTCAGCGTCAGCGTCACCACGTGGCCTGCGTCAAGGTCGCCGGCGCCGCTGGTGATCCCGCTGCCAGACGTTACAACTGACGAGACCACCGGCGCTGTGGTGTCGATCTGCAGCGTGCCGGCCGGGTTGGTCACCGCACCGCTCAGGTTGGCGGCATTGCCGGCGCCGTCCGTGACCGTCGCCGAGTTCAGATTGACGGCGGTCACCGTGAGGTCAGGCGTGTTCTGCCCGGCCGCCACCGTGTAGCTGAAGGTCAGCGCACTGGTGCCCGAGCCGCCGGTATAGGTCGCCGTGCCGCCGTCGTTGAGCGTCAGCGTCGGCGTACCGCCCGCCACTGTCACTGCCTCGCTCAGGCTCAGCGTCAGCGTCACCACGTGGCCTGCGTCAAGGTCGCCGGCGCCGCTGGTGATCCCGCTGCCAGACGTTACAACTGACGAGACCACCGGCGCTGTGGTGTCGATCTGCAGCGTGCCGGCCGGGTTGGTCACCGCACCGCTCAGGTTGGCGGCATTGCCGGCGCCGTCCGTGACCGTCGCCGAGTTCAGATTGACGGCGGTCACCGTGAGGTCAGGCGTGTTCTGCCCGGCCGCCACCGTGTAGCTGAAGGTCAGCGCACTGGTGCCCGAGCCGCCGGTATAGGTCGCCGTGCCGCCGTCGTTGAGCGTCAGCGTCGGCGTACCGCCCGCCACTGTCACTGCCTCGCTCAGGCTCAGCGTCAGCGTCACCACGTGGCCTGCGTCAAGGTCGCCGGCGCCGCTGGTGATCCCGCTGCCGGAAGCCGCAACCGACGAGACCGTCGGCGCCACCGTGTCTACAGTCACCGTTAGAACCGTCGAAGCCGCGCTAACATCGCCCGCGACAGTGTCGGTTGCGGTAAAGACGTGAGACCCGTTCGCCAACGTGCCGGTGACGAAGCTCCAGGCCCCACTGGCGTTGACCGCCGCCGTACCCAGCTCGGTCGATCCATCGAACACTTCGACCGTACTGTTTGCCGTCGCCGTGCCGGTCAAGGTCAGCGTCGTAGCATTGGTGATATCATCACCCACCGTACCGCTATCAGGCGAGAACGATACGATCGTCGGGGCGGTCGGCGCCGCTGAGTTCACCGTCACGGTCAATGTGTAGGAGATTTCGCTACTGTTGCCGGCAGCATCTATATTCGTAGCAGTAAAGTTGTTGGTTCCGCTCGCCAGCGTGCCGGTGGTAAAGCTCCATGCGCCGGTAATATCAGACGTTGTCGTACCAATCAGCGCCGCGTTATCGTATATATTCACCGTGTTGTACGAGGCTCCCGTCCCGGTCAACGTCAATATGTTCGCCGTCGTCGTCCCGCTACTGCCAGTACCATTTGTGGGCACGAACCCTGCGATTGTGGGAGCGGTGTGCTCAAAGATTAGCTCCATCACCGCTGCGCCCTGTCCAATGTCAGGATCAATGGCAATCCCGCCACTAGGAGGAACCCAAGACGGATCTGTCGATGAATCATACATGTAGTTGGTATAGATTCCGGGAATGTTATTCTCTTGCAGAGAATTCATGAAGGCATTTAGCATTGGTAACCACTGGGGATCAGTGGTAGGAACACCAAATTCGCCGATCAATCCTTGGTCATTATTAGCTTGCAGCCAACTCAGGAATGGCTGTATTAAATCGGCGCCCAGATTGGTGTAGTCGGTTTGTGAGTTGAAGGGTTGTGAATACGTACCACTGCTATTGGCATCAAAATACTGGTGCGCCTCGTAAACAATTTTATTTGCTGGATCGACGATGTTAAGGGTTTGACTGTACCACGGTAATGACCAGGTGCTAGCTGCGCTCCATTCCTGACCTTCTACATAAATGGTTGAATTCATGTCGACCGCGCGAATCGCGTTGACGGCCTCTTGAGCCGCCGTCGGCCATACTGTCGAATTGGGCAAATTCTGCGGTTCATTCATTAGGTCATAGCCAGCGAGACCCGCATGGCCGCTTAGCGCTGTCGCAAGCTGAGTCCAAAAATTGACAAATGAGGAAATAGGGACGGCAGATGACCCGATTGGCTGTCCCAAATCAATAGCAGATGAAAAGTTGCCATAGTTGTTAGTTGCCGCCCATTGCTGCCAATTGGGATCGTAACCGCCGTAATTCTGCAGATCGACGATAACCTGCATTCCGCGCGCAGCTGCTTCGGTCAGAAAGTTCTCAAGCCCTGAAAGATAAGTCGCATTAAGAGGACCATTGAGCGTGTTTTGCATCAGCTCCCAGGCAATGGGTAAACGAACGAGGTCGACACCGTGGCTCTTGAGGTAATCGAGATCCGACGCGGACGGATAACCCACCCACGACGCTTCTGCGCCATCCATCATGACGCCGATCTGTGCACCCCCTACCAAGGGATTTGCCAACGGCGTCGAGGCATCCACGACGACATAAGTCGGATTGTACGATGGCCAACTCGTGCTCCCGGCTGCATCCGTGTCTGAAACGGTGAAAGCATTGATGCCGTTTGGAATTACCCCAGTGCTAAAGGTCCATGCTCCGCTGCTGTTTACCGCCGCTGTTCCGATCTCCGTCCCGTTATCAAAGACATTCACCGTATCGTTTGCTTCAGCCGTTCCTGTAAGTGTCAGATAACTAGAGTTGGTGACCCCATAGTCGACATTATTTACGCTGTCGGGGGACCAGGAAGTGATTGTCGGAGTTGGCGGCATAACCGTATCGACCGTGACGACAAAGGCCGGCGAGGCCGCGCTGGTGTTACCGGCCGCATTAGTGTCGGTGGCCGTGAAACTTTGAACGCCGTTCGCCAAAGTGCCGGTCGTGAAGCTCCAGGCGCCACTGCTATTCACCGCGGCGGTGCCGAGCAGAGTCACTCCATCAAAGACATCGACTGTAGTGTTCGCCGCAGCAGTACCAGTTAATGTCAGTACATCCGCGTCAGTGATGTCATTGCCGGCAACTATGGAAGTGTCCGGCGAAAATGAGACAATTACTGGTATGGGAGTGTCGGCCACGGATATCGCGCCCCCGACGAGAAACTTGAGCGAGGCTTAGTGCCGTCACTCATCCAATCCTTGGTGGCGATGATGCGTGGCGCAAAACAAAAATCAGGTAAGTGAAACTATTAAATAGTTATGCAATTTGCTGCCCGCGCGGCGTTTTAGTTAACCGCTCCGGCCAAAAATTAGCCAAATACTCAAAGATCAGTCCAAAGAAAGGTAAGCAGATCAATCTGTGAGCAGGATATTGCCCTTGTTTTCCTCTGCCGTACTGCACGCGGAGCCCTTTCCCGCAGCGCGCCGAATCAAAGTCCACCCAGAATACATTACAACAAAGGGCATCAGAGCATAATGGAAGCGCGACTGGCCAGAAAAGACCATGGAAATCGCGGTAAAGTAGAGGCAAATGGAGATGCCTGCGGTTCCCCAGGGTGGAATCTCCGCGCGTCGACGGAGGAGCAGCCACATCGGTGGCAGCGCTAACAACAGCAGCAGAAAATAATAAACCTGGTTGAACACCCGCAAAGCACGAAAAAGAAGAGCGTAGTCCTGATACCTCGGCAAGCCTCTTTCATAGGCCCATTCCGCCACCCCGTCCATTACCCACAGTTTCAATAATTTCTTCGGCAGGAGAAGCAAGAACCGAACGGGATTTTCCTCTATCCAGGCTTTAGCGCGCTGCCTCGCAAGCCGATCCATCGCTACCTCGTCCGCCGGATCAGAGTTGATACCCTCAGCCAGCACCGTATCTGGCGTGTATCCGCCATCGGCCTCTGGATTATTGCCGGTAAGCAAAGTCCAACCTCCGTTTGTGGAAACTGGAATAATTGCATCAAATACCAAATAATTGCGATAAGCCCAGGGTGCGACCACCACAATCATTGCGACGTAGACCGCTGCGCCAAGCACGGCATACCGCACCGCCCCGCGCCACGAAGGCGTGACAAGAAACACACCGAACAAGATGAGGCCTGGTAGAAACCACGACTGTGCCTTGGTCAGCGTCGCCAAACCAAACAGCAACCCGGAAAACAGGGCCAGCGATAGCCGCTCCAACGCCAGCGACCAGACGCACAGGAGCAGCAAGGCTGAATAGAAGATCTCTGTGCCCAGGAAAGGCACAAACGCGATCTGGTTTGGATAAAGCGACAAAAGGAGCACCGCCACACGGCCGATTAAGCGGTCACCGAAGAGCCGCGTGCCAACCATTAAAGTGAAGACGAAAACCAACGCGGCGAAAAAGAGATTGACGATCTGACCCGCAAGTACAGACGGTCCGGTAATCATAAAGACACCGGCCAACAAAGCCGGCCAGCCAACAGGGAAAAACGCGGTAAGTACGCCCCCTTTTGCGTAGCCCGCACCTGAAGCGATTTCCGATGCACGTTCATAATACCAGAGTGCATCGCTGGATTGTCCCAGTGGACTTAAGAACAGTACCGCGATTCGCGCCGCCATATAACAAATGAAGCAAACTGGAACGAAGCGAGCGTTATCGAGTAATCGACACAACGCTCCGCGAATAGCGTCCAATTTTACGTCAATCTGGCCCAGCGTACGGAGCATCTTCTGCGGCATTCCCCAGATTAGTCTCGCGTGCGACTTTAGCCTTCTTTGGGTAGCAGCCGCGCTCGTGCGGCGCAGATGGCCCCGCATACCCAACCGGCAAGCCGAGCCATGTATAAAGAGGACTGCACGTTAGCAGTTGGGCAACAGAGTTCGCCCGTGTGCCTAAGATCTTGAGTCCAATTCTGTTACATCCCCATTGACTCAGATGCTCCGTGCCCCGCGCGCCGACTACTTCCGATGCTAGCGCTCTTGGCGCCAAACGAATGCGGCGCTGACCACGAAGTTCCAGACAGTGCCGATGAGCGCCCCACCAAGCCCTGCGATCCACCACACACTGTCGTAATCGTAAATCCAAGTAGCGATGCCGACATTGGAGATGGCGCCGACGGCGCAAATTACCTGGAAGCGGATGAGGCCAGTAAGGAAATGCCAGCCGGCGAGCCGTTGGTCGCGGTAAGTGAAAAGATTGTTGAGAACAAAATTCCAAGCGATGGCGCCGATGGTGGCGAGCGTTTGCGCCGCACCGAATGACAGCGCGGCTGCAAGCAGCGCACTCAATAGGCTCAGATTGATTCCGACACCGGTTAATCCGACGAGGCAGAACAACAGAAAACGTGCGGAGACGGCATTGTGGGTGAGTTTTGCCGCGACAAGGGCGGCAAAATCGAACGCAATCTTGCTGTCGAGCTTACTCTCGCCGTGTCGACGCTCGCGAAATGTTGAGGGCAACTCAACGGTGCGAAGGCTGCCAAGCCCCGTCGCCACAATATCAAGCAGAATCTTGAAACCCTGCGAGGAAATCGCAGGCGCAAGCGCTTCGAAGGTATCGCGGCGGATCATGAAGTAACCGCTCATCGGGTCGGTGAGATCGATCCGGAGCAGGAAACGCACGAGCGCATTCGACCAGCGACTCACGCGGGAGCGCTGCTTCGAAAGACCCGCGGTGGAGCCGCCGTCGAGATAGCGGCTCGCGACGACGAGGTCAGCGCGTCCCGCGCGCAGACCGTCAAGCATGGCAACGAGCAGCCCCTCGTCGTGCTGCAAGTCTGCGTCCATCACCGCAACGTAGCGGGCCTGGCTTGCGAGCATTCCCTCTAGACAGGCCCCGGCGAGGCCCCGACGGCCTATGCGGCGAATGCAGCGTACGCGGTTGTCGGTTTCGCCGATAGCCCGCGCAGCGGCGGCCGTGCCGTCGGGAGAATTATCGTCGACGAACACGACCTCCCAGTTGTAGGAGGCAAGAAGGCGTGCGAGCCGGTCGACCAAAATCGAAATATTAGCCAGCTCATTAAAGGTGGGCACGACGATGCTGAGTTCCGGCGCCGGTCGCACGGCTGCGAACTGATCCGTACGCGCAAGGGCCGCCAGCGAACTTGCGGGTGATATGCCGTTCATCGCCAAAGCGTATAACTCAATGCGCCCTCCATTTTCAACTCCCGAAATTGGTGAACAATTAACCATTCTACTGGGCTGTGTGGAAATGGAAGCCCAAACAACCTTCTGGATACGTCACTGGATCTCCGTCAGATCCCCGTAGTTCAGGGTTGCGCCCTGAAATCCGCAGCGCCGGATCAATTCGCTATTCATACGCCAATAGTCCCTGTCCATGCTGCCTCCAGGTTAAACGACAGCCAAGATCCACAAGGCACCGGCCATCATTGCATAGCTCGCCGTTTAATTCTTGTCTGGCAGAACTAATCCTTTCCTTCGCTCAGTGAACAATTTACAATTTAATTTCCGGGACCATCGTTACCAGGCGGAAGTGCACTCTGCTCTCATCCGGGTATGTAACTGTTTTGATCGGATAACCGGAATACGACGAGTTCAAGACCGATGCTCGCGAGTCTCCTTTCGGCCAGACAGATGAATCCCGGCAGCGCCCGCAGAGTAAGCGCCTATTACGTCGGCGCCTTCCTCTTGTCGGCGATGTCTATCCTCCTCGTTGTTGATATATCCGTGATCTCGTATTTCACCATCATTTTCTTCGGCGATACCGCGGTCGGTCCGTGCCTAATGGTGTGCTTTTGCGTCATCTTGCTTTTCGCCGGAATTGCGCTTTTTGAAAGAGATATTTTCATTCTGACAGTGTTTGCCGCGATCATCGCCTTTTTCCTTTTCTATTATCTTTACTTCATCTTTGGCGCCAATCGCCCGCTCAATTTCAATGCGCTGGGCAGCTACTATTCGGTTCTGGCCGTAGTCGTTTTCTATGTGCTGGCAAAGCGTAATTTGCTACCTGCCGCGATGAAGATTTTATTTTACGTTTACACCGCTTATTTGATGGCCTATCCGATTATTGTGTTTCTCTATGCTGTTGGAGCTATCGATATTGAGTCCAAAAAAACTTTCGTTGTTTTGGTGGACCAAGAGCGCGGCGCGCGGCTTTTTCTATATGAGGGCGCTGCAGCATATGTTGCGATGTATTCTATGTCGAAGCTCCAGGAAAAGTTTCGATCAAGCTATTTGGTGGTATTTGGGCTTGCTTCGTTTGCTGCGTATTTGTCGATGTCCCGCGTTTTTATCCTTTGCTCCGTCTTCGTCTTGGCTCTTTATGCGGCGACCCGGCGGTTGAAGCTCGTGCAGCGCGTCTGCTTCTTGGCCTATCTGCTCGTGGCCTTATACCTTGTAATTGGCATCTTCGATCCGAGCTTCAATCCATATTCGTTCAGCGATACTGATACCTCGACCCTTGCGCGGCGCAACGAATACGAGATCCTGGTGCCATATATTCGCAACTTTCCGTTTCTGGGCATCGGCCTGCCGGATGCCACGCCGGGCCTAACCCAGTATCTTGGGGCTGTGGCGTACCCCAGCGACGTCGGTATCATCGGCGTCTGGTTCATGTATGGCCTTGTCGGAGTACTCGTTATCGGTGTTCTCATCGTCTACATCAGTTGTATCCAGAATTTGGACCGATCGAGCTCGGTCCTAGGTGCGGCCAACGCACGTACGTTGTCTTTGACCGGTTGCATCATCGGCCTTTACGAGATAACATCTCACGATTTATATGGCAGGTCAGCGTTGATATTTTCGCTGATCTTTGCGAATACGCTCTACAACGCACGTCTTTTCGCCGCGATGAGGCGACAGCCCTCACCGACGCTGAGAACGCCAATAGTTGATCTTGATAGATCGAGGCCTGCCCGCAACCGATGATATCACGTGAATAATCGGCTACAAATGACCACGAGTCCCAACCCGGCGAACACGCTGCTCTGAGGCCGGAATCCTGGACCGTTTTTGGCTAGAGTTTTCCGCGGTGATTCCCCGGCTGGGAGGAGCGGAGAGCAGTGAAGGCATCGAGGTTTTTGGACGCCCAGAAGGCGTTCATTTTGAAGCAGGGCGCTGACGGCATGCCGGTGGCTGATATCTGCCGCAAGGCTGGAATCAGCCAGGCGACTACTTCAATTGGAAGAAGAAGTACGACGGCCTGCTGCCGAGCGAGATGCGGCGGCTCAAGCAGCTCGAGGATGAGAACGGCAAGCTGCGGAAGGTGGTCGCCGATCTGAGCCTCGACAAGGAGATGCTTCATTTACGGCGTTTTGGGCGTGCAGGTCTTTTGGTGTATTTCCGGGTTCATATTTTTGTCGCAGTACGCGCAGAAGATCAGTTCGCGCACAGTAGGTTTCGCAACGTTTGTTAAGTTGCGATTTTTCGCAAAGTATGCGTGGTTCAATGATCTGAAACATTTTGTACTCCAGCTTTTTATGGCAAGCAATTGGGGATTCGAGGTCGGCTATTCATTCAACGGTCCAATCTGGAGCATTTCTGTTGAAATCCTCATCTATTTTCTTTTCTTTGTGATTTGCCGCTTTGTCGGGCCAAACGTTTGGATTAACTCGTCATATTGGCGCTGTCGAGCGCGTTGGTGCTAGCGAAGTTGACACCGCATCCCATCGTGCAATGTGTCTTTTTTTTCTACTTGGGATGCCTGACGGCGATGTTCTATGAGCGGCTCGGAGACGTCAAAACCAAGTTAGCCGTGGGGTATCTAGCGGTTGGCTTTCTGCTGATTTCGTCGGCCCTTGCCTGGCTAGGTTTCATCAGGCCAATTTACTTTATCATAAGTTCGTCGCCGCTCTCGATCATGGCGCTTCTGATCTTTGTCAATCCGCAATCGGCTTTGCTCAAAGGAAGCATCGTTTCGCTAGGGAATTTAACGTATTCCAGCTACCTGCTGCAATTTCCGGTTCAGCTTTCGATCGTTCTAACTCTTGGCATGACGCCGTTCAAGTTTCCATTTTACTCCGACGCAATGTTCGTTGTTTTCATCGCGATCACGTTGCTTATGGCGTATGTCTGCTATTATTGGTTTGAACATCCCGCGCAACGGCTACTACGCGCGTATTTCAATGTCGCGAGAGACGACACCGCGGGTGGGCGATCCGCAATCATCGATGCTGCGTAGCACGGCCCCGTCGCGGCGCGGCAGTGCCGGAGATGAGCTTTTCCACCCCATCACCGTCACAGGATCCCGCCGGAATATCCACCACGGCTTGCCATTACGACGTCTCCTCGCGCAGACAACTGCAAGGCTCGCAGTCTTATCAGCGGCGCGATCTCGGGCTGCTCGGACTTCATCTGACATTGGCCTGGAAACGCATGCTGTAGGTCACCCGCAAACGGCTTCACTAAACTACGCAGCTGCGACTGGCGCGCACCGCGATCGTGCTTCGATGGCCGCCGGTGCTTCCCACGGCACCGTTGCGTTAGCATTTACATGGCATGGTGTTTGCATCGCATGATGTGCCGCCGTAGAAAACTTTGTCGTCGCCTGCCACCACGGTGGACAGATTGCCGAATGACCGCAAAACCCGAACCTGGCTGCCGGGTGCACGCTTGGCTCGCACCAACCGTTCGCGTGATCAAACGCCTTGAGCCGCTGGCTCACCTTGGACTGCACGTGCACCGCGCTGTACCAGCCCGTGCGCAGCATCTCGGCCAGCGCATGACGCCTGCCTTGTCCGACTTCACCGCCGGCTCTTGATTGCATCCACTGCGCGCCGGGCATCCATGCACGCTACCGCAAACCCAATCGCGCCGAGCACCCGACGTAGCCAGCGCGACATCGACCCGCTTTCCAGACCTACCTTCGCAAGCTCACGACGCCACCGATGCAACGCCGCGGCAACCCGCTTCCGGATGGGTATCTACAACCATCGCCACAAAATTTTGCCCGTCTTGTCGACGACGCAAACCGATGTCCGCTTAAATCCAACGCCCGGTCCTGCAAACATCCTACGTCGGTGCTCTCTCCGTCCTTCGCTGGAGGAATCACCGTCGGTACGGTCACCTTTCCGCCGGAGAGCGACAACCTCATGTAAGGGCTGTATTAGATCAGTCTCACCCGACTTGATCGAGTGCGCCTATGTCTATTCGTCGTTCAATCACCAATTCCAAATCCGTTGGACGAACGATCGCGTCCGTTCCGATGACAGCAGTATGGCGGTGATCGCAAAAAGATAGGTTACCGCGATCCACGGTACGGTAATTAGCCAGGAGACCGTCCTTGGCGCCAACCAACTGCTCGCAAATATAATGACGGCAGAAATCAGTACCGGACGCATCACTGATTCCTTGAACCAAATCCAGGCCTCACCTTGTAGTGCCCGACGATGGGTGATCATCACCATCGGTATCACAGAAGCAATGCTAATGCAAAGCCACAGAACCGCTGGAGCAACGATGCCATATACAGGGGTCAAGAAAACGATTCCAGGAAGATAGATGATAAGAGCGACGAAATTTAAAACCGGCGCAACGGTCGACAATCCCGTCGCTAATTGCAGTGTATGCGGAAATTGCAGGAGGCCAGTCATTCCATTGGCAAGGGCGCGGATCGCAAGCACAGGTGCGAACAGTCCTGGTTTGATTTTACCGTGGGACGCCAGTTGAAGCACATCCGCCGAAAAAAAGGTCATTATAAATGCTGCAGGAACCAGAATAGCGGCGAGGACGACTGTGGCACGATAGTACTCACGCGAAAGTTCCCTACGATCATCTCGCGCAATAAGATTGGTAAGGTGCGGAAAGAAGGCGGACGTGAACGGAAGGGGGACGCGCAGGATAGTGTCCGCAACCAAGACAGTGAAGGAATAGCTGCCAAACACGTCAAGCGGTAGCAACCTACTAAGCAGAATCCTGTCACCCATCATGATCCCGGCAAACACCAAGATCCCCAACCCGTCAGCAACCGCGAATGCCCAAGTCTCCTTGATGATACGGACCTCAAAGCGTGGCCATCGAACCGCTACGGGCATTCGGTGCCAGACCGCTATTGTAAGCATAGTCGTTTCCAAGCCGGAAACAACAACCTGCGTGACCAAAAAGACAGACGGCGTGGGAGCAATCGCGTACAATGCCGCTACCGTCGCAATACCCCTTAAGAGGCTAAAACTTGCCAGATAAGCATTTACGAAGACTTGGCGTTGAAGACCTGCGAGCGCAGCGCGGCATACCTCACGCGGAAACTGCAGAATAGCAACGATACCTAACAGACTGATTACTCCGCTAGCGTCACCGATATCAATCGATCCCAGTTGAAGCCAATTTGCAGCCAACCAGTGCGCTGAAGCCAAAATCGCCGCTCCGCAGATAATAGCAAAACCAAAATTGATCGCTTGCAAGGTGAACAGCGCGTCGTGCATTTCTTGTGCGAGTTCAGCCAAGTGCTCGCGGCGCGAAAGCTCACGTGTGATGGCACGCCCAACGCCCATATCGGCAAAAGAACTTCCTACGAAGAGCACTGTTGTACAAAAGCTGATTAGTCCGTAACTTTCACTTCCAAGGATGTGGAAGTATGCAACAGCAAACAAAAATGCAAACGCGACGGTTGAAATGAGGCCGCCGAAGTTTGCAATGGTGTTTTGAATGCTACGCGACATCTATACCGATCGAGTATGCGACTCTGATTTTTCGTCCAGTGGCGATTAGAGTTTCGGCGGTTGGATTGCCTTTTGGCGCGGCGAGATGATCGGCATTGGCGATCGGCGTTCTGTAGCCGAATAGGGGATGCAGTGTAGCCGTTTTATTGTCAGCGATCCAGGTAGCTATTTGGCGAGCCCGACCGAAGTCGAGGGAGTGACTTTCGTTGACAAGTTCACCCCGCGGTCGGCCGCTGAAGCAGTGCACCTCTACATCGAACGGCTGGCTTGCGCGATAGTGGATTCAACGTGCGATCGGCTCCTTATGCGCCATCTCCGCGCGAGTTCGGTCCTTTTTTCCGACCTCGCACTTGCGAAAACTGCAATGAGGCTCCTCAGTGAACATCCTTCCTCGTCTGACCCCTTATCGAGCACACACCTAACTTTTCCAAGAGAAAAACTTTATCGAACTCTAAATCTCCCAGCGAAAAATCGAGGCCGTCACAGTTGCCGACTAAGATACTGCGAAACTTCGGCCGCAAATGTCCCAAGGTCGTTGCGGGCATCTATCGGATGAGCTTTCCGCCTGATCGCGCCCTAGAAAAGGGCTTCTAGATTGGAGACGAGCGACAATGCAATGTCTTAGATCAAACATTATCGCAGGTGCGCTGTTGCCTGCGAATTAGAATGAACGACACGTTGCCAAGACAGCCGCGCCGGAACCATACACCGGCCTTCAAGGCGAAGTTGGCACTTGCCGCTATCGAGGGCGGTCGGACATGGCGCAGCTTGCCGAGTCAGTTCGACGTTCACCCCAATAAGATCACATCATGGAAGGCACAGCTTGAGAGCGGGGGCTGCCGAAGTGTTCGATCCTCGCGGCGGCCACGCCGCTCCACGTCGAAACGCTACGGAATGCGTTAGTTCGTTGCGGCAAGCCAGACATCTTCACCACCGACCAGGGCTCGCAGTTCCCGGGCGCGGCCTTTCACGGCCGCGCTCGCCAGCAGAGCGGCATCACGATCAGCATGGGCGGCAAAGGCGCCTGGCGAGACAACTTGTTCGTCGAGCGGCTATGGCGCTGCCTTAAATATAAGGAAGTGTATCTGCAACTCTACGACAGCGTCAGCAACGCCCGCGCTTCACTCCGTCACCACCTCGACTTCTACAATTACCGGAGACCACATTCGAGCCTTGACGGCATGACACTTGAGCAGGCCTACTTTCCGCCGCGGCCGCTCCGCTTGGCAGCGTAACCCTGGCAGAGACTCTACTCATCGAGGCGGAAACTCTGTTCGGACAAACACGACCACCTCAAAGAGCCAGCCGGCGCTCGTCGCCAATTCCAGATATGTGTATCGAAAATGTTTGGCGACGCCGAGCCACGTTCATTGAAATACATAAGGTATGAGATCCAGCCGGTCTCTCCTCCTTTTTCAACATTCGGCGCTCAACGCAAAGAAGAATGACCATTATTGTTCTTGCTGCTTTAAGATCCCGAGTCCTAATGCTTCCATCAACTCAGGCCTAAACGTCCACGGCGGTTTACCAAGGCCAAGACCCATGCCATCAGGACCACTCAATTCGTGCGCGCACCATCCTCCAAGCTGCGCGCTCTCTATTTTTTGGCGCCATGTTCGGTAGAAATTTACCCGTGTTGTGATCGATCCGGCCAAAACGTCATCGGGCCCGTCGACGATGTATGCTCCGTTGAAATCTCCCCTGGCGCCAAACTCACCAACAAAAAGTTTCCGACAAGATAACCCTTGAGCAGCTGCCCAATCAGTAGCAACCTTTATTCTGTGCGCAATGAATTCGGCGTCGCACGGGGTATCGAAATAGGTATCAATGCCCTCAATGTGATGGTCTACCGTAAACTTTGCAATCAAAATGACTTTTCCAACAAGCGATAGGTTATTGTCAGCCTTGATTGCGGCTGTTACGTCCGCGATGGCTTGCGCCCTTCCCCCCGGATGATCCTGCGGAGGGAAGGTTAATCGGCGAATATACTTGTAATAGCCGTCGCCCTGGTGCGATATTTGAAATGGTTCGTAACCGTTGAATCTGTACATCGTGTTTCCATCAAAATCGGTGGAATTTAAGGTAACCAGGCGGTCAATTGCCGAGAGATTATCTCCGGTTACGATAATTGTGTGTCTGGGCATAACTGCCCTGATTCGTTCAAACAGATATTTTTGCTGAATAGGCCAAGGATCTCTGCCGCGCTGAGCGGATGGCGGTTCGTTAAATATCTCGACAGCGACATTGGAAGCTTCGGTATTGGCACCGATCACCGCTGCAAATCGTTGCCATACCGCCGCGAGACGTTGAAGCGCCGGCCCAGATACGCCGTCCAGAACATCCGACCACAATGATCTCTCGGCAGGGGCAAAATTGACTATTATGACTTTTAAACCGGAGGCGATATACGCTTTAACACCCGCCATAACGTCGTCTATTAGCTCATCGAGGATGTAGTTATCTGCCGCCGATAGCAAAGGTCCAAAATCAACCGCGACACGCGCGAAATTAAAGCCCACGCTCCGAATGATGTTCCTACGTTCAGCGGGCATGATCTGCTCAAATGAGCCGCCGTCTGAATAGGGGCGCTTTGTGTACGCCCCTTTGATTGCTCGGACATAGCCATACGGGCGGATGATATTTACCCCACGCATCGTCCGGGCATCGTCACGCCAAGCAAGATCTTGTGCTCCCGCTGAGATTGTTTTCTGAAGGCCGGAAGCAAACGCCGAAAACCTGAGCGCCCACATGACAGCAACTCGACGAGTTATCTTTTTCATGCGCCGCACATTCAAGCCGATTTCTGGCACCCTTTTGCGAGCGGGCGTTCCAAACTCCGGGTGAGCTCAGTCCATAATATTTGACTGCAGCATACTCCCGCCCTATTGTGATGCAACTGCGCGGCGGGGTCGGTTGCTGACGAGACGCTGCATTTGTTGGTCGAGCCGCGAATTCGCTAAGCGTGAGGCAGCCGAGGCTTGAATGCGGACGCACCGTATTGTACAATAAGGCTTCAGGACACCCACGGGACCACGCTTCGGGAACTGATGCATCCACGGGCACCCGTGGTTTGCTCTTTGGGGCGGCGCTCACGGAGTTATTGAGAAGTTTGACCAATATTGTTTTTCGCTGTAGTCTGACCGGTTGAGATGCAGACCGTTGACTTGACATTCGAACCTGGATGTTTGGCCGGTCGGCCTGCGCCAGGGTGCGTATGGTGGCCGATGCCCATGCCGACTTGGCGGCGCTCATGAGACTTGCGGCGTTTTTGCGGCACCTGCTTAACGACCGCTTTGCATCCTTTGCATCATTGAACGCCCCACTTTCGGGCGCATTAAATCTCTCTCGCGACCAAAATCGGGGAGAGATCCATGCTACGCCAGCCGAAGCAGGCGTAAGCGCGACGCCGCGCGTCACAGCAGATCGACCTCATCGCAGGAGAACCGCAGAAAACGATCGGCGGCATGCCGGCGTGGTTGGGCTTGCCGACGGAGTCACAAGAGGCGCTGACCGACCTGATTACAGGATTGGTCCTGGAGCATGCCGACAAAAACCAGATTGGCGCGCCGGTCATGATCTCTGACAAGATCCGCTCTCATTATGTGGAGCGCAAGTCGCTCCTCTACGTGCGGCAGTGGTTGACTCATCAGGTTTTGCACAACCGCCGCGAGAGCAGCGTGTCGCAATATGCCATGCACGATCACCTGATGGCGCTCGGCTGCTCGGAGATCGAAGTGATCGATGAAGATGTTGGCCGTTTCGCTGCGGGCGGGGTTCAGCGCGCTGGCTTTGAGCGGATGGTGGCGCAGGTGTGCCTTTTAAAGGTGGGTGCCGCCGCAGCGCACGAGCTTTCACGTTTCGGTCGCAACAGCCTTGCCGAGCTCCTTCTCGAACAAAGCTGCAAAATCTTCGCTGCAAAATCTTCGACGGCATCGCTCAAGCCTCATCTAACGACATTTGACGGCTCAGGCGCATTCAGTAGGAGCATTTCTATTGAGTTGCGCCGTGTATCGCATCGTTTTCGATCGATTATGGCACATCGATGATAAGATTTAGACGATACATATTGAATGCTAAGGCTCAGATCGCGTTCTCACTATACCGGGTATATCGGTTCGCCGTTCTGCCGTGGAAACGCACGTCTGTGAAATGGACAGCGATAATTTTCAATGATGCCGGACAATTTGCCGTGACGACGGGAAACGTCGCGCGACACTTACCGACAGGACAAATAAAGCCAGATGAAACTATCGAGCGTCAATGCTATTCCGGGCTAGGTCTTGACAAGTCAGACTTTGCGATTGAGGCGCCATTGCGCCTTGTTCACATTGGCGGTCAGGCTGGCCGAAGCTTCACGTTCTACTTTTCTGGCCAACTAAACGCCAAAGGACAATCATTTCAGCGCTTCAAGCAGAAGGCAGTATATCTTTCACGAACCGAGCTTAGGTCGTTCATTCCCACTGAGCTGCTTGAGAAATTATGACGGCCGGGGTCATCCGCCAAGAGCTTTTTTTCGGGTACGCGTTCTTGCTTTCCAATCCTTTCAGCCGTTCAGCCTCGGATGGTGCCAATCGCACTCGACTTCTTATTGTGAACATTTACCTCGTGTTCTTCTGAGGACGTCATCTGGGCCAGCGGCAGCAACGTTCGAATATATCCGTCACCATGTTTGCTGATGCTGGTAGTTATAGCGACCATCGCTGCTCGCTTTATCGCAGAGAACTACCTCATCTATCTTGATCACACTCAGGCATTAACCACATTTCAGCCAACGGTCCGAGTCGACATATCAATGACATGCTGGTAAATGCGAAGAACCATGGATCCAACGTTCTTTTTGGAGTACTCGCCGCGATTAGCCTTCTTGGCGTTCGCCACAAAGTGCTTTCGGAGGGATTTGTCCAATGCAATCTTCGTGACTGCGTGCGCTAAAGCGGCTACGTTTCGCGGCGGCACGACTAACCCGATCTCCGCCGATTGAACAACACTTGATATATCGCCAACGTCGGAGGCGACGACTGGAACGCCAAAAGCCATCGCTATCGTTAGCGGACCGCTCTGAGAGCCTTCAATATAGGGCAGAACCAATAGGTCGGATTCCTCAAACAACTGATCCACTTCTGACCGTGGAATAAACCGATTTCGAATTTCAATGTTCGATAGGTGGTCAAGATAATCGGAATATTGTGAAATATCACCCTCGCCGGCAATTATAAGACGCAAGTTCGGTACACTCGCGCGCAGCAATGGCATCGCTTCAAGCAAATATCGAAGACCCTTATATTCACGGATCCGCCCAAAAAACAGCATGCGAAACAATTCATCATTCAAATCCATGTTGTTATTTTGTAGTGCAGTCTCTGTGGCACCAGTGGACGGCGACTGTAGCGATATCAATGGCGCCACAAAGATTCGATCAGACGAGATCGGAAGCAACTTGGACGCCTCGCCACGGAGCCTTTGACCGTGAACAATGATCGCATCCGACTTCCTGATCAAGGCATGTGCAAATACTCGCGGCACACGGGTCGAAGTAAAATCTCCGATGTGATACTTGACGTCATGCACAGTCGTCACGATCGGTGTTGGTTTCAGTAACAAAACAAGTATCCAATTCCAAACATTGCTCTCGGACAAAAAATGAACGACATCCGGCTTCCACTGCCGAATTAGTCTCGACAGTTTTTGCAAGAATATGATGTTTCGCAAATCACGCTTACGCGGCCAGGGCAGCCACTCAATTGCCAAGTTGGGCTTTTGCCGCTGCCGATCTTTTGTGGAGAAGTCCTCCCGAATGCACAACAGTACATCGCAATAATCCGCCATCATTTCAGCGAACTCAATACAATGATCGGGAATTTCGGTCCCGATTAACGCAACTCGCATGGAAGCACCTTGGAATTAACTTCCAACTATATGCGGCGGCACTAACCTTAGGATATCACTAACTCACTGACGTGGTTAATGCAATTACTCCGATCGTCTCGGCCTTCTTCGAGTTGGCATAGGCCCATGGACGTCCGGCATCGGCGCCAGCTGAGCTGAGCGCTTTGTGGTGAGTCTTGCGCTAGCACTCGAAGCATCATAGACCGCCGCGACGGTCGTCTTGTCACAAGCATAGGCGCCGCCGTAGATGGAGTTCTCGATCATCCGGTGGATGCTGGCGTAGTTCGGGCACCGCCAAGCTGGCTCGCTATCTTTGCCCTTCACCGGTAGATCGAGATCATATTTGTGGAACCAGAGCAGAGCCTGCCGGGAGCCGCTGAGTTCCAGGACCTTATCGAATATCAGGCTGATGGCCTCCTGCACGCGGTGGTTCGGGTCCTTCTCATAGCGATCGCCGGCCTTCACGACGCTGAGTGTCTGTCCGAGAACATATTGAATCCCATGAATCAGTTGTGATTCAAGGGTGGTGGCCTGATTTGAGGAGGGTCACCGATGTGGACGACGCAAAACCGCAGACGTTACGATCGCAGCGCCTTGCGATATCCGAGCGACCTGACCGACGACGAATGGGCGTATGTCGAGCCGTTGATCCCGCCAGCGAGGCGCGGTGGCAACAAGCGTCATGTCGACGTGCGCGAAGTGATGAACGGCTTGAAGAAACTGTTTGCCGACGGCGGCTATCAGGGGCCGGAATTCCAAAAGGCACTCAAGAGCATCGTGCCCCACCTCGGAACTGAAATCGTCAAGCGCTCCGATCAGGCCAAAGGATTTGTGGTGTTGCCCCGCCGCTGGGTCGTCGAACGCACGATGCTTGGCTCAACCGCTGCCGAAGGCTTGCCAAGGATTGGGAGAACCTCAACCGCAAGGCGCTGGCGTTCTTACGCCTCGCATCAATCCGCCTCATGCTCCGAAAACTTTGGAATCCCGCCTGATGTTTCCGGACAGACTCTCAGAGCGCGCTGGCGACGAGTTCGCCGGACACGCATAGCCGCGGTGTACGCCAAACCTTGCGCGCCGATTTCAACACCAACCGGCCATGCTCGCTTCGGTTGGATGAACCCAGCAGTCTATGCCGCGGGCCGCCCAACGGGCCAATGCTGATCACCGGACTCAAATCACCGCAGAATACGGTCATTGCGACAACCATTGGGCAACCTCACCACGTCAAAGGTGCAGTGACTGCCGCATTTATTCGCCACCATTGCGTATTCAACAAACCCACGGATCTTAGCCTGCCTTACGGATTTCCGTGTCCAACCTATATATCATCGTCGGATCATGGGGCACTGCGCGACGTCATCTCGTCGATCAAAGCCTTTGTCTGCCGGATGTTAGCTCGGCTTGAAGCTCCGAACACTATCGATTCTACCCTCGACTGGTTGCAGACGTACTCGATCGCTTCGCGAGGGGAAATCGCTCCGGAAGCCAGTACCGACATGGCAATCGGCCGGAAGCGTCTAGTCGCGATCGCCCGCTCGTAGGCTTTGATCCCACCGCACATCCGAAAACCAATTTTGTTAACGTTGGTGCAGATGATGGGATTATCGATGCCGCACGCATCCAGCGCGTCGAGCAACCGAGGCATGTTCATTGTAATGAAGCCCGGTTCGGCGCCGTACTGGTCTTTCACGTGGGCGGCGAATATTCGGAACACGTCTTTCGCTCCTAAGCCCAGAATCAGATCGGTCACAATGTTTTGCAAAAAGATAACAGGCGTTCTAAGGCCGTGGAACATCTTCATTTCTGCGTCGATCAACAAAGTAGCTAGGCCATCCACGTCCTTTCGCGCAAACGACATACCACCACGAAGAAGAGCGCCAATTGCTCCTTCGTCTGGGAGAAACAATTTAAGGGCCCCTAACATTCCGTGTTCGGTAACGGCGTTGGCGTATTTATGTGCATAAGGCATGCAAGGATAGAATTGAAATTCCCTATACTGTTCTGAATGGGTGCGTACATGATCACACACCTCAGCAATGCGCTCATGCGTCGTGCACATAAAGACCTTAATACCTTCATCATAGGCAGCATCGAGCACCTCCATGATCGCCTGGAGATTCTGAAACTTCATTGCCTGGACGCGCGCACGCTCTTCTGACATATGATTTATGCCAAAGAACTGATTATCGCCAAATAGCACCCGTTCCATGGCAAATTTGCAATCCTATCTCGAAGGTCTTGTGGTGGTCGGCCAGAGGCGCATCGGAGAATTCCACCAACTTTTCTTCTCCGGCGTTTGCCCCGCCTCGAGTGCTGTGGAAACCCTAACGTTTGCCTGGTCAGCATCTCGAACCATGGCGCACGCTACTAAATCAGCATCGGTTGCGGACCGGAACGTACTCCGCGTTTCGAGTTGCCGCATTTCGACCGCCTGGATAAAGTGGTTGATCTGGGCCGAATATTCTTCGCCGCGAAGATAGAATCCAACCTCTTCCGTAACGTCGGTCGTATAACGAACGTTCCATCCTGCGTTGAACCCCTCCGGTATCGGAGCATCGTTGCGAAGAAAGACTTGCAATTCCTGTCGGTCGGCAATGATCTTTCCGTTCGTTCCCCAGATGGTGATTTTCGTCGACATCCTGCGATAACTTTCGTCACTCCAATTTGCGGCGAGTTGACCGGTCATACCATTTGGAAAATATAGACTTGAATAAACCTCGTCCTCAACATCGGAGGAGAACAATCGATTGAGCACAGTGCCGCCCACAGCTTCGGGTCGCCCAACAAAATAATTTACTAAATCAATTGTATGAGATGCATAGTCGAATAGACAACCCCCACCTTCAGACTTTTTTGCGCGCCAAGTCACTCCCTTGGATCGGAGAATCACCGGACCGTATGCTTCGGCCCGCACATGATGCAGTCGGCCGAGGATGTTGAGATCAAGAAGACGCTTCACCTCATGGAAAATGCCGACAAATCGATTGTGATATCCCACCTGATTTACCAGTTCTTTTCTTTCGGCGAGGTCTGTAAGCCGCAAGCCTTCAGCTGCATCGAGACAAAATGGCTTCTCGCAAAAGATATCTACATTTGCATCCAATGCAGCCCGAACTAGGTGGGCGTGCAATCGCGAGGGCGTCGCGATGATGACGGCGTCCAGCTTTTCGCTTGCGAGCAGCTTTTCATGATCCGTATAGGTTTTGACGAACGTATATTTTTCAAGGGTATCGAGGAGGTACGCATGAGAATCGCACACGGCGACCAGATTGACACTCGGGTGCGCTTTTGCGATCGCTAGATGCGATATTCCCATCTTGCCTAGACCGATAACAGCAACGCGAATCACCTTATTCTCCCCGAAAAAAGCCGTTGCTGAGAATTCCGGAATTAAAATGGCATTGCAAACTGGCCAAATCGAATGACATCTTTCAGAAATGCTTGCGTCTACGGAGCAACTGGACCGTAGCAAGTCCGCGGGCGAAGCTTTGTACAACATAGACTGCCGACCACCAGTAGCGCTTTGCGCGAAGGCGCGGCTGTATAATCAATCGAAATATCCACTCCATGCCCAATGTCCGCAGCATCGGCGGTGCCCAAGGCACGACACCAGCATGATAGTCGAACGCTGCTCCTACACCTACCATCCATGACGCTTCGATGTGCCCCAGGTACTTGGCGATCCAGCGCTCCTGCTTGATGAGACCTAATCCGACCCAAACAATATCAGGCCGACTAGCATTTATCTGTTGGATCATAGCTTCCTCTTCCGCTGAAGTTAACTCACGAAAGGGCGGCTCATAGATGCCGCACACAACTAAGCTTGGAAACATTGCCTTCAACCGTCTAACCATTTCCTTGGCCACTCCCTCCTTACCACCATAGAAGAAGTGGCGCCAACCTTTGGTGACCCCATAACTGCAGCATTTGAGCTGCAATATGGGACCGTTAAAGCGTCGAATGCGGTGCCCCCAGGCCCAGCCGGCGACGATAACGCCTACGCCGTCGCATAGCGAAAAATCCGAATTGCGAATATATTGGCCGTGAGCAGGAATGCGGAGTCCGTGGTACATAGATTCCGTGTTCGTAATTGAAATGTAATGTCCTATTTCGCGAATCTCGATAACGCGGTCGACCTCGCTCAGAACTTCCGCGTGGGGCGCTAAGCTAATAGGCAATCCTTCGATCAAGGCGACGGGACGGCACAGAGCAGCAGCAGGAACGGGTTTCAACAAGATTTGTTCTGAACGCGCATGGGCAGTTGGCATTAGATCATCCTGTCATTTGAGAAATATGCCAGCCTGTCTCGTCGCACGTGCATAGAGGAAGAGACCGGGTGCCGCTATTTTTCTCCAACGAATTCCACCGATACCAACTTGTATGCTCGCGCACTACGATATGGATGCGCCCCAATCTAGTCTAGTTCCACGTTCGAGATAGTCGTGGCAACGCCGCACCTGCCCCATTTTGTTGCGGGGATCAACGGCTCCGTCAACCTCCACTCGGCCTTGTTGTAAAAGACGCGCTGATCGCACGTGGCGCCGTGTTTGGGGTCTCAATATTTCAGATTTTTTATATTTTAAATTAAGTGACCGAAAATAGTCAAGGCCGCAGATTTTGCGGACAAACAAAAGGTGTCCGGTATTATTAAAGTCCCGATTGCGCGTTGTTGCGGAAGAGTAAATCATCGCGGTCCGAAGGAGCACGGGGCCGGGGTAAGGCGGCCAATCTGTGCCCGAAATCACAGGCACCGCTGCCCTCCCAGCCCAACAAGCTAATGTTGATCGCCAGAACTCCGATCATTGCCGGATAAATATTGGAGGCAAGCAAATGCGGGTATATAAATGAACCCAAGCTCGGTAAGTTCCAGTCAACCGTAGTGCGATATGCGCCACCTGGCTTTGGCGGCCACAGCCGACCAGACATCAACAATGGACCACCGCCGAAAACGCCTCCGTGTGATTGTGGCAACGCCGCTGGGCTTCCGCGGTCGTGGTGGGATCGATCGCTTGAACGACGCAATTTTCGAGGCCATTAGCCTGCGACCGGAATTTTACATTAGCATTCGCCGCCTAGTGACACGCGGGCAGCGAGGGCTTTTTGCGGCACAGTTCATATTCGCCTGCGCACTGATCCGTTTGTGGTTACTTGCTCTCCGGAGAGAGGTCGATGTACTTCACATCCATCTGTCGGATAAGGGCAGCTGCTATCGAAAGACCGTATTGGGTGCTGTTGCTCGGTTCCTGCGAATTCCATACGTCGTTCATCTCCATGGAGCTGTCTTCAATGAGTTCTGGTCTGCCGCATCTCCTTGCCTGGCCCGCGGCATTGATCGACTGTTCGAGCAGAGTGAGCAAATTGTTGTCATGGGGCGCTATTGGGCTGGTGTGGTCGGCGACCGCTTGCCCAATGTCATGCACAAGATCAGTGTGATACCAAATGCTACTCCGCCGAGCTTCTTCGATCAGAAGCCGGCGGAGGATGGTTGTGTTCGAATTTCTTGTCTTGGCCAACTGGGTCAGCGCAAGGGCACGCCCCAATTGATCGAGGCTCTTGGCCGGCTAGCCCACCGTTCCGGTTGGACCGCGACCATTGCCGGGGACGGCAAGATCGACCAGAGTCGTGCGGAGGTTCTACGTCTTGGAATTGCAGATAGAGTAGACATCCCTGGATGGCTTGACTCCACGGCCACCGAAGATCTCCTTTGTCGGACGGACATCCTCGTTCTGCCATCATTTTCGGAGAACCTCCCAATGGTGATCCTTGAGGCGTTTGCCCATGGGATTCCGGTCGTGTCTACTCCCGTGGGGGCAATACCCGAGGTCGTCGATCAAGGGCGTAATGGTTTTCTAGTTCCTGCCGGGGATGTGCCCGCGCTGGCTGATGCACTCAAGCGCTTGATTGAAAATCCCAAATTGCGCCAAACCTTCGGACAGGCTGCCCGCCGCGATCACGCACAGCGCTATTCGATCGGCCCTTATGTCACGCAGTTGGCGGCAATCTGGCGACGGTCTGTTGCTGGTCTACCCTCTGAAAAGTGGCCCTCCCTAATGGCTGGCCAATTACCGGATGGAGGGTTGAAAAATGCCGAGGAAGAGACCCATGACTAGATGCCGTAATGGGCCCTGCTCTGAGCGAGCAGTTGATGTGGCTGTCCCCCGTGCTCTGAGGCCGAACTTTGGATCGCCGGAGGTTAGATTTTTCCGGCTTGTGCTCTGAGGCCGAACTTTGGATCGCCGGAGGTTAGATTTTTCCGGCTTGCTCACGATGGCGGGCTGGTTGCGCCAACGTGATTGAGCAACATAATCGGCGTCTTCTGGCCGATCGCCCCATGGGGACGTTCCTCGTTGTAGTACTTGCGCCAATCCTCCAACTTTTCCCGGGCGTCTGCAAGACTCAAGAACCAATGGGCGTTTAGACACTCGGCTCTGAAGCGGCCATTGGTCGCTTCGATAAATGCATTGTCGGTTGGCTTTCCTGGCCGCGAGAAGTCGAGCGTGACGCCGCGTTGGTAAGCCCACAGATCCAGGTCGCGCGACACAAACTCAGTGCCCTGGTCGACCCGGATCGTTGCCGGCAATCCTACTTGTCGCCCAACTCTTTCCAGCACCTCGACGACATCCGTGCCGCGGAAGGAGAAGCGCGGCTCCAGCGCCGGCGAGAAGCGCGAGAAGGTATCCACGATCGTCAGCACACGTAGCTTGCGACCTGTGGCCAGCTGATCATGCACAAAGTCCATCGCCCAGGTCTCGTTCGGCTGCATGGCGACGTGGCGGTTCTCACGTAGCTTCGCTTTAACCCGACGCTTCGGCGTCTTGTTCCGTAATTGCAAGCCTAACTCTCGATAGATGCGCCGGGTCTTGTTCTGCCCGAGAGACCAACCTTCACGGCGCAGCAGCACATGAACGCGCCGATAGCCGTAGCGGACTCGCGTCTGGCAGATCTCCTTGATCCGTTGTTCGAGGGCTGCCTGTCAGCAGCCTTTAAGGCGTTGGTGAAGCTAAAGCTGGTGAACTGCGAGCCCTGATCGGTGTTGAAGATCTCAGGTCTGCCGAAGCGGGCCATCGCCTCCGCCAGCGCCGCGACGCAGAAGTCAGCATCCATCGTGTTCGATAACCTCCATGCCAGAACCTTGCGGCTGAACCAGTCCATGACCGCGACCAGGTAGAGGAAGCCTCTGCGCATCGGGATGTAGGTCACATCTGCACACCAGACCTGGTTCGGCCGATCAATCGTCAGGTGGCGAAGCAGATATGGCCATATCCGATGTTGCGGATGCGGTTCGCTGGTCTTCGGGCGCTGGTAGATCGGCGCCAAACCCATCTTGGTCATCAGCCGACGGACACGATGGCGCCCGACACACCAGCCGTTGCGCCGCAGATGCCGTGCCATCTGCCGCGAGCCGTACCACGGTGTCTCGAGGAACTGCTCGTCGATGAGACGCATCAACACCAGCGTCGCTTCGTTCTCCGCCGGCGGCTTACGATAGAATGTCGAGCGACTGATCGACGCCAGCTCGCACTGGCGTACGATCGAGAGCCGTGGATGACCGGGGTCGATCATCGTCTTCCTCCGATCCAGGCTCAGCGATCGAAGGCTTTCGACAAAAAATCCCGTTCCACCACCAGCTGACCAATCTTGGCATGAAGCTTCGTCAGCTCGGCGTCGCGGTTCTGTTCGCGCGCGCTGCCCTTCTCGTCGAACACCTTAGCCAGCTTCTCCACCGCCTCACGCTTCCAGGCAGCAATCTGGGTCGGGTGCAGCTCGTGCTTGCTCGCCAGTTCTGCAACCGTTTCGTGGCCCTTGATCGCCTCCAGCGCCACCTTGGCTTTGAACTCAGCCGAAAACCGTCTCCGCGTCCTCATGATGGTTCGTCCTCTGTATCGGCGAATCCACCTTAACCGGCTGTCTTAGAAAGTGGGACCACCTCTTCTCGCTCGGCAGCAGGCCGTCGTACTTCTTCTTCCAATTGAAGTAGTCGCCTGGCTGATTCCAGCCTTGCGGCAGATATCAGCCACCGGCATGCCGTCAGCGCCCTGCTTCAAAATGAACGCCTTCTGGGCGTCCAAAAACCTCGATGCCTTCACTGCTCTCCGCTCCTCCCAGCCGGGGAATCACCGCGGAAAACTCTAGCCAAAAACGGTCCAGGATTCCGGCCTCAGAGCACCCCCGGAACGCAGTGCGACAGATCACCGCGGGTTCCGTGTGATCGTAGAAAGAGCCCTGTATGCAAGAGCAACCATTGCTCTGACATGCGCTAAGGACGAAGACCAAAACATCCTGTAGTCGTGAAATGGTGATTGCCGCCCAGTATACTGTTACATTATTAATGCATTTCGAGGATTCGCAATGCACGACAAGGTCCTGAGATCGGACCATTAGCTACAGCCTGATTTTGCACTTGAGGGCGCCTAGCTTCGAAACCGGCTCAAGCCTCGCCGGTGGAGAGGATGGAGAGAGCACATGCTTCGCACTGGCCCACTGGTTAAGGGACTTCTGTCCTATGCGTTCGAACGTTTTAGGAATCCCCACAGCGATTGCGGTCCTGGTACGCCTGAAGTCGCATATTCCAGATTTCTCCGGTTCTTAAAGCTCTATAAGTCTGCAATTCCTGGCGCAGGATTGCCCCGTGTAATTGCAGAGCTCGGACCGGGAAGCTCGTTGGGCTTTGGCATTGCGGCACTTATCGCGGGCGCAGACCGATACTATGCGCTTGATTTGACTAAGCGCTTTTCGTGCAAAGAAACTCTGGAAACATTTGATCAGTTGGTTGTCCTGTTTCAAAGACGGGCCCCGATCCCAAATGATGGTTGGTGTGCTCGAATATTTCCGTTTGTAGATGATCTTGTTTGTCCCGATGATATCATTGGCGGCGAAGAACTATCCGCCGTCCTGACGACGGATCGCCTAAGCCGACTTCGCCGAGAGCTTACGCAGCAATCCGGAAACGCCATTCAATTCATTGCGCCGTGGCAAGAACGAGTTACCGAAGTCATTGGCAAGGTAGATTGGATAGTGTCGAATTCGGTACTTGAACATGTCGATGACTTGGATTCGACCTATCGCGCTTTCGCCTCCTGGAGCAAATCCGGAACGGTCATGTGTCACTCGATCGATTATTCATCTCACACACTAACAACAATCTGGAATGAGCATTGGCGAATTGGCGATACTCTTTGGAAGCTATTGAGGGGGAAGCGGCATTATCTGATCAATCGCGTACCAAATGAGCGCCACTTGCGCTATTTAGCTAGGTATAAATTTAAATTGATCGCTCAACAAAAATTACGAAGAGTTGATGGGCTTATCCGAGAGGAATTTTCAGAACGGTTCCGCAATATACATGCGGAAGATTCTGCTACTCATCTGGCCTTTCTTATCTCGAAATATGACGGGTCTATAACCACATAGACCATTGAAGAGCGCAGCTTGGCTGCGTCGCTTAAAGTAAAATCGACGTCTGACTAGGGGATAACGGTCTTGATCGTGACCGAATTTGCTTCATTATGGTCGCGAAATGGTTTGCCAATTTTTTAGTGCTCAAGTCTATTCTGAATGTTGAACCTATTGTAAATAATGGCTATTAATGGCTATTAATGGCTATTATAATAATGGCAGAGAATGAGTCTAAGGTCGAAAATACTGTTGGCGATTAAAAAGGTCGCCAAGGAACACAACCGCACGTTGGCCCCTCTCACGGACGATCTGGTCCTGATTAAGTCGGGCCTAGATTCCCTTTCGCTTGCGGTGCTCGTCGCTCGCCTTGAAGACGAGCTGACGGTCGATCCGTTCACCGCCTCTAAGGGCGTCGACTTCCCCGTGACGTTGGGCGACTTGGTGGCCGCGTACGAGCATGCTGTGAACGCAATTAGGACGGATTCTTTGAGATGACCGATCCCCCGCGCACGTCGCCGGACGAAGCAAGCGCGGCAATTTGGACTGACATCCTCCGCGTCGCAAAACATCTCGGCAAACGAGAACTACCCCCAATCGAACCTCGTCCTCCGGTGGTTCAGCTGAAAAACGGGAAGGCCGAACCTCCTCTGTACTTTATTGGAGGCGGACTATCGGAATTCAATCTGGCGCAATTGATGGGTTCGGAACGTTCTATTTTTGCAGTTGAAGTACCATGGCCGTCGACTTGGAGTCTTGCGGCTGCCAAGAATGACACTTCCGCCTTGCCGACCATGGAGCAGTTGGTCGCTTTATACGTCGGCGCACTGAGTGTCCATGCGCACTCCGCGCCCTGTGTGCTAGCAGGAATCTCCTTCCTTGGATTGATGGCCTTTGAGGCGGCTCATCAACTCAATAAGCAGCGTGGCAACGTGGAAATGGTGTTGTTGTTAGATGCACCTGCCAAATATCCGGCTCCGCATCAGGTCGCGTGGCAGAAGCTGCAGATCGATTGGAACCCCAAACGCAACCAGCGCTCGACTGATCGAGCGTCACAAACGATTGCGTCTCGCCTTGCCAGTTCGTGGTCCATAATCCGATGGATGCTGGTAAAGGAAATAAAGCAGCTGGCGCGTCCTTTCCGGCGTGCGATATCGGGAGATTTAGGTCCACTTACCCCGAGACTCGACGATCAAGGGGTGCCGATGCACTGGGCGTTAGTAGAGCGTGTGTACGCTAATGCGCTTAAAACGTATCACTTGCGCTGCTTAGATTGTCGCGGTGTTCTCTTTCGAGCGGACCCGACAGAGGATAGACCGGCCCGAACTGTCGACGGTAGTATGGGTTGGGATACTCTATTCGGAAAGGGGTTGGAGATTATTCAGGTGCCAGGCGATCATCTTTCTATGGTACAGCAGAAACTAAATGCTGCGGTGCTTGCGCAAGAGATGACAACATTGCTCAATAGGTCTTACCCACAGCAAAAGCAAATAAGCCTGGACACTTGAATGTAACACGGCAATTGGCTTCACTTGCCCGCTGCTGCCTCAACTACTGCTAAATCGTGCTGCCGTCCAAGCTGTTAACAACGCATCTAGATGTCATCATACAAAAAAATTTAACATAGCTATCGAGAAAGTGCAGGCGAGAGCCCATAAGTTTCCTGCACCCGCGAGTCGCGATGGATGATGCGTGCTGATTGACATGCCGGTCGGTGATATCATGTCTCTGTGCGATCAACTAGCTCGTAGGATCGGCGGCACCAAGCAACGGCTCCGTTCGACCTACTCAAGTTTTCTTCTGAGTGACCTTTTGCAAGGATCAAGCCTCACAGTTCGCCCCTCTGCGCTTTGTGGGTTATCCGTGCTTGTCGCGACGGATGATCAGCTCACAGCAGCCTTAACATTGATCGAGCTTGACGGCCTCGCGCGCCGGCTTGTGATCCTGCCGCCCGATATCGAGGCCGACCATCTCGGCGTGCTGATGGCAGCGGCCGAGATCGATGCCGTGGTGACCGATGACGGTGCGCGACCGCACGCGGCGCTCGCGCTTCCCGTTCGCGTAACCTGCGCGCCGTCGCTCGCTCCGCTCGATGAGGCACGGCCGATCGCCGTTCGCACCGAATGGGTGCTGTTGACCTCGGGCACGACCGGCGTGCCGAAGATGGTGGTGCACGACCTCGCCGGGCTCACGGCGGCCATCGCCCAGCGCAGCGCTGCCGACGGCGCGGCCATATGGGGCACGTTCTACGACATCCGCCGTTACGGCGGTTTGCAGATTTTCCTGCGCGCGGTGCTTGGCGGCGCCTCGCTGGTGCTGTCGAGCGCCGGCGAGCCGGTCGTCGATCATCTGGCGCGGCTGGCGCAACACGGCGTCACGCACCTGTCCGGTACGCCTTCGCATTGGCGCCGGGCGCTCATGATGCCGGCGATCCGCACCATCGCGCCGCGTTATGTCCGGCTCTCGGGCGAGATCGCCGACCAAGCCATCCTCGACGCGCTGCGCGCGGTCTTTCCGCAGGCGGCGATCGGCCACGCTTATGCCTCGACCGAGGCCGGCGTCGCCTTCGCCGTCGACGACGGCCTCGCCGGCTTTCCCGCCGCATTCGTGGAGACCATCCGCGGCGGCGTCGAGATGAAAGTCGTCGACGGCTCGTTGCACATCCGCTCGCCGGGAGCGGCGTCGCGCTATGTCGGCGACGGACAAACGCTGGTCGACGCCGACGGCTTTGTCGACACCGGCGACATCGTCGAGCGTCGCGGCGACCGCTACTATTTCGCCGGCCGCAAGGGCGGCATCATCAATATCGGCGGCCTGAAGGTTCATCCCGAAGAAATCGAGGCGGTGATCAACCGGCACCCGCAGGTGCGCATGTCGCTGGTGCGGCCGAAGCGGAGCCCGATCACCGGCGCGATCGTGGTTGCCGATGTCGTGCTGAAATCGCAAGGCGAGGCCGGGAACGCGGGGCAAATCGCGGTCAGGGACGACATTCTCAAGCACTGCCGCGCGGCGCTGCCGCGCCACAAGGTGCCCGCCGCGATCAGCTTCGTGCCGAGCCTGCCGGTCGCCGCCACCGGCAAGCTGGCGCGCCGCGTGGGTTGAGCGATGGCCGAGCCGAAACCCACAGCGATGCGCAACGTTCTGGTGACCGGCGGCAGCCGCGGCCTCGGCCTTGCCATCGCACAAAAACTCGCCGCGGGGGGCTACCGCGTGATTGCTGTGGCGCGGCAGAAGAGCAGGGAGGTGACCGCCGCGATCGCGCAAGTCGAGCGCGAAGGGCAGGGCGCGCTGCATTTCGTGGCCTTCGACCTCGGCAACATCGAGGAGATTGCCAAGCTGGTGAGCGGCCTGCGCAAGGAATTCGGGCCGTTGTTCGGTCTCGTCAACAATGCCGCGCTCGGCGCCGATGGCGCGCTGGCGATGATGCACAATTCAAAGATCGAAGCGATGGTGCGCGTCAACACGCTGGCGCCGATCGTGCTCACCAAATACGTGGTGCGCGGCATGATGGCCGACGGCGCCGGCCGCATCGTCAACGTTGCCTCGATCATCGGCTTCACCGGCTACAGCGGGCTTGCAGCCTACGCGGCGACCAAGGCCTCGATGATCGGCCTGACCCGCTCGCTGGCGCGTGAGGTGGGACGGTTCGGCATTACCGTGAACGCCGTGGCGCCGGGGTTCTTGGCGACCGACATGACCCATGGGCTAGGCGGAGCGGAGATGCAGAAGGTGATGCGGCGCACCGCGTTGCGCCGTTTCGCCGAGGTCGACGACGTGGCCAACGCGGTCGAGTATCTGCTCGGCGACAAGGCGCGCAACATCGCCGGCACGGTGATGACCATCAACGCCGGCGCCACCGCGTAGCGGATCGCCGGCGCGGCGAGCGCCATCTGTCCCCGTTGGCGGCACCCAGTCGTGAACTCTTAGATGACCCGAAGCCGAAACGATTGTGACCGGCGAGAACCGCGGCGTCGGTTTTCACAGCCGCTTCGAACGACGGGATCACGGGCGCGAGTTCGCTAAAGACCCACATCGCCGGCCTGAATTCGCGAGTAAAGCTGGCGATCGAGTCGGAGGAATGTCTTGCTCGTCGGATCGTTGAAATATATTGCGTCTCTCGTGGCCGCCGGATCATAACCCTCGCGCACTAGGTCATTCTTCGTGTGCTTTAGGGTCGCCGTCGTCTTAATTCGGTCTTGAATGCGAAGAAATAGCGGCCGAGCGTAGGCCGGCAGACTGCGGACGAGGTGCTCGCGGAATTCCACGAGATCCAGTTTACCCTCCAAAGCGAGGGCAGCCATGCCGGCGGCGCCCTCAATTCCAGGGATACTTACACCGTAGACGGTCGCGTCGATGATGCCGGAAAATGCCAAGATCGCCGCGCCGACCTCGGACGTCGCGACATTTTCGCCCCTCCAGCGGAATGTGTCGCCGATCCGATCGATGAAATAGAAAAATCCACTTTCGTCCCTGCGCATGAGATCACCGGTGCGATACCAGGCGTCGCCGCGCTTGAACACATCGCGCAGGATTTTTTCCTCCGTTTCTTTGGCGCTGGTATAGCCTTCGAATTCGGCGGCAGGATCCCTGTCGTCGCGAATTTTACCGATCGCCTCACCAACCTCATTCGTCGCACTGCGGATGCAGAAACCATCTTCATCACGCACCGGCTTTTCTGTTGCTGCGTCGAATTTCACCAGAGCCAGCGGGAACCGATGTGCGAGAAAGGAGGGAACTCGGCCGATCGCACCTACCTTGCCCTCGAGGTTGTAGAGCGATACGTTGCCCTCGGTCGCCGCGTAAAACTCCAGAATTCGCGGAACACGAAACCTGGCCTGGAATTTCTCCCAAACATCGGCGCGCAACCCATTGCCGCAGCACATCCGGACCCGATGTGCGCGCTCGCGTGGATTTTTCGGCGCATTGACGAGATAGCGGCACAATTCGCCGATGTATTGAAAGAGCGTGCAGCCCCCATCGACGACATCGTCCCAGAACTGATGCGCGGAAAACTTCTCGCGGATCAATACCGACCCGCCACGGGCCAATACCGCACCAGTCGCGACGATGCCGCCTATGCTGTGGTACATTGGCAGGCAATCGTACATGCGATCCTCGGGTTTCGTATCCATCAGGCCGGCGAACCACAAACTCCACTGCAGCACCCGGCGATGGCTCACGTTTGCGGCCTTTGGCAAGCCGGTCGTACCAGAAGTGTAGATCAAGAGCGCGCGGTCCGCGATCGTCACCTCAGGGCGCTCCGAACGCGTGAGCGTTGCTCCGGAAAATCGCTCAACTGCTTGGTCAACGCGCCCAAATTGACTGCCGCCGTGTGACCATACTTGGGGTCGGCTGGCGAGCGGCGCGGCTATACTACCAAACTCCTCACTAAATTCCGCAGCGACGATGGCGCATTTCGGCGCGGCGATGTCGACGCAATATGCAAGCGCGGCGCCGCGTAGATTCGTGTTTATGAGGGAGACGACGACACCGACACTCGTGAGCCCGAGCCATATCGCCATATATTCCGGCCGATTTGGCATCATGAGGCATACAATGTCGCCCTTGGACAAGCCTCGATCAAGGGCCCACCGCGCGAAACGGTTCGCGCGCTCAACAAGCGCGCGATAAGTTAGGCACTCCCGTTCTGACAGGAGCGCCAACTCCTCGCCGAAGTCTTCGGCGACGCCTTCGATTGTTGTTGGTAAAGTGCAGGTCGGCGCCGAATGGATCGACGCTATCATTTCAATAGCACGCAGGAACGCTTTGTTAGCGGAATTAGCGTTCATAGCAGCCTTGTCACTTGTCGTGTCCATACAATGTGGCCGCCAATAGAGGCCTGCCTTCACGTCACTCATTCACTATGGGCCGCATCATGACCAAAGTACTTGCGTGCTGTCCAAAGCGGTCGCGGCACCTATGCTGATCGGGGCCGCGCGGGAGTCCATCCCCGAGGTAATGGCTCATTGAGCGGCGATCACCGCACGGCGTTTCGATCGTGGTCTTCGGCGACCTGAACTTCGCTAACAGGATTAGGGTCTAAATCCGGAGCTTTCTTCTTTTTCCAAAAAACGACAGCCGGCACCCCGATAACGGTGACGTCGGCAGGAACATTTTTAATCACAACCGAATTAGCGCCAATTGTCACATTGTCTCCCACCCTTACCCTGCCCACAACCTTTGCTCCAGCATAGATCGTTACGTTATTGCCAATGGTGGGCTGGCCGCCCTCAACCTTTCCGAGGGTAACTTGCTGGTAAATTGTACAATTCTCGCCGATCTCATCAGCTAGGATAAACGTTCCCTCGCCATGCATAATCAAAAGTCCAGGTCCAACTCTCATTTTTGAATCAAGTACTAACGACGACATGGGTCGACAAAAGATTGAGAGCAACGTTCCCGGCATTCCGGTCCGAAAGTAAAAGACATTCCGAAACTCAGGTACCCACGTCATATAAAAGATAAATCGTAATATTCGCTCCAGCAAATTCCGTTCGCGCCGTCGCTCGAGTATAGGCGCCAGCCGATCCATATCGGTCCACACTATATGCCGGTTCGAGCAAAGGAGCATCAACGCGATAAGCGGCACCAATCGGATGCTGCTCAAGACTGTAATCGCCTTCTTAATGAGGATCTTCGTCATGCGGCTTGCGGGAGCTTTTGCTGTGTACAGGCACTACGGTGGCGAAACGCGAAGGCGTTGTTAGCTTAACCAGCTCGCAAGCTTAAGTCAGCCGACGGGACGCTCTGGCTTTCCCCATTTTTCCGACCTGTGGCGAACGTCAGAGGGCGTCTATCACCTACTCGCTAGGGGTTTTCCCCGCACACCAGATCGCCGAGAGTGATAGCTGATTTTCACTATCACTAATCCCATCCATGAAGAACAGATTTTTCCTTCATGAAAAAACTGCCACACGATGCTAAGAATCGCCTGCCAGATAAAGGCACCGTCAGGGTCACTTTTCAGTTGCCGCACATCCGCACAATGTCACCGTGTCGCATCATAAAACCTTCGCGTTTTATCTTCAAGAATGACGGATTTAACCTTAAGGCGAATAGCTTTGCTAGACACGCGGATTCCATGCCTAATTCCTGGACTTTGGCCCCAACTTTATGCAATCACAAGCAAATTATAGTATTGCGTCACGGTCGTTAGTTCGCGAAAATGGCAACCTATGCGTCAGGCCAGCAATCCATTCCAGTTGCAGGGCATGTTCCTGGTGACCGGTGGCACAAGGGGTATCGGCCGAGCAATCTCACGCCAATTTGGACGCGCTGGAGCGCGCGTGATTGCGAACTACCTGCGGGATGAGAAAGCTGCACGCGCGCTCAGGTCCATTGCCGAGCAGGAAGACCTGCCAATAGAATTTTTGCGGGCCGATCTTACGACCACCGAAGGTTTGGCGCAGATTGAGGCTCGCGTGAAACAGGCTAACCAACCTCTTTGTGGTCTGGTCCATTGTGCAGCAACAGGCGTCCACCGAACGATTGATTCGCTTACGGGTCGCCACCTTGACTGGACATTCGCCGTGAACGTGCGGGCGCTCTTTGACCTGATCAAACGACTTTTGCCACAACTCGACAAAAGCGCTCGCATCCTAGCGATCAGCTCGGCGGGCGCGACCCGCGCAATTTCACACTATACTGCCGTCGGTGTGTCAAAAGGCGCGCTCGAGGCGCTGGTTCGGCATCTCGCAGCAGAACTTGCGCCGAGAGGGATGAGAGCCAACCTGCTAGCGCCGGGAGCGGTTGCGACCGATGCTTGGAATGCCATTCCCGATGCGGAGGGACGATTGGTTGAAGCGGCACGGCGTTCTCCAATCGGGCGGCTGGTCACGCTCGAAGAAATAGCACTTTGCGCTCAATTCTTATGCTCGCCTGCCGCTTCCGGCATTAACGGGCAGACTCTAGTCGTCGATGGGGGCACCACCATACTAGCCTGATGCTAAAATAAGGAATCGGCAGAACGATAAGCCGCCCAGGATACAGCTCTTAGAAGGGAAAGATTAAAGTATGGAAAATGTGTTGGCGAGAGTGCAAAAGGCTTTCAACTCCGCATTCGAATTGAATGGTCAGCGGATTACCCTCGATACTGCCCCTGGCGACATAGCCGCCTGGGATTCCATGGGGCACGTCACCTTGGCCAGCAGCCTTGAGCAAGAGTTCCACGTCAACCTCGACGTTGATGATCTGATGGCGATGGAAAATGTCCGGGAAATCGTCAGAATTCTGGAAGGAAAGCTCGGCGGAAATTGATATGGGGCGGTCCCCGGAGTGGAATTTTGCCGCTCGCCTCATCAGTCGCCTTGGCGAGAGCTCTCATCTTGTCGACGCGGCAACCGACGAGGTGATTGCAGCCGTAGACGTGCGCAACAGGATCGCAAGTTTTGCCGCTACCTTTTCCGCTGCGGGATTGGAGCCTGGCGATTGCGTCTTGATCGGTTGCGAGGTGAGTCCAGCGAGTACCCTCGTCTATTTGGGAGCCATGCAGGCAGGCCTGACAGTCGTGCCGGTTAACGGCCGGGCACTACCAACTTCCGGGGAGGCAATCTCTAAGGCGACGAAAGCTGGCGCGCTGTGGACTGAACAACCATCTCGGTTTGACTGGGCGGAGCGTAACGGGCTCTTACATCTCAAGGGCTGCTTTAACACCCAGGACGCTCGCTTTGTACCGCCCGCGCCGCGTCACGAGGGTGACCTAGCAGCTTTAATGCCGACCTCGGGATCCACCGGTACCTCGAGGCTGGTTAAGGTCAGCCACGGCAACCTGATCGCAAACACCGAAGCCATCATCCGAAGCCAAAAGCTGGGCGCGGACGAACGGGCAATGTTAGTGTTGCCGATCAGTTACTGCTTCGGAGCGAGCGTCATGCATACCCATCTTTATCAGGGTGGTGGAGTTGTCTATGATTCCCGCTTCATGTTTCCTGACAAAGTGTTGCGCGCCATAGAAGGTTACCGGTGCACCACGTTCGCAGGGGTACCAACCGCCTATAATATTTTACTGCGCCGATCCAACATCCGGTCCATTCCACTAACATCTCTACGTCGGTTTCTGCAGGCTGGAGGTGCGCTGGCTCCTCAACAAGTACAGCAAATGCGCAAACTTGTCCCCCAAGCCGAATTTTTTGTCATGTACGGTCAAACTGAGGCCACGTCTCGCATCTCTTGCTCGCCGCCAGGACAACTGAGCGAAAAGTTGGGCAGCGTCGGTCTACCTCTCGACAATGTGCTTGTTCGCATCGTCGACGAGAACGGAGGAGATATCGCTTCGGGTCAGACTGGAGAGATTTTGGCAAGCGGCAAATCGATTTGCAGCGGCTACCTGGATGAACCGGAAGAGACGGCGCGCAAATTCCGCAATGGGTGGTTGGCCACTGGAGACATGGCATATCGCGATCAAGATGGCTATCTATGGATCGTAGGCCGTAAGAGCGAATTCGTCAAAATACGCGGCGTCCGTGTGAGCTTTGCAGAGATTGAGACGCGGATCGCAAGCTTCCCCGGCGTGTCTGAATGTGCGGCCATCGCCGTAAAACATGCCGAAGCCGGCGAGGCGGTGGCCTTGTATGTCGTTGCCGAACAGGGCGCGAGCGACGTCGTCGCCTCGATACGTCGAAACATGCCAGCCGAATGGATTTGTGAGTCTATAATACTCATGGCGGAATTACCTCGAAACTTTCACGGGAAGCTCTTGCGCTCCCAGCTTGCCGGCATGGCACGCGGTCAGGACAATCCCGGCGAAAGCGCATCCGTTTACGAGCAACATGCCTGAGGCGGGTTGGTGCTCATTTTCTCCGAACAATATTTGCGGCCCACAGGAAACTGGTGACAAAAGGGCAGATCAGCCAACAAAGACAAGTTCGCATGGGAAACGAGGCAAGCGTAAACTTACTGTCACCGGATATTATCCGCCGGATTGATGGCCTATTGGCTGGGCCCGCATTCCGGCTTGATCCCCTGCATCATCACACCGAGTTGTTGATGTTGCTCCAGGCAGAATTAGGGTATGCGGCACACCGCAACGCCTATTTGCAACGCTATTTCGAAGCATGGCCTATTGATTATCGCTCGGCGACGAGAATTGCCGATCTTCCGTATCTACCAGTTGGCGTATTCAAGGCGAACCCGCCGCTAGCCCTAGTGCAGTCGGACAAGATCGTGCGCACCATGGCATCGAGTGCAACTACCGGACAGACGCCGAGCCGAGTTGTGCTCGACGCTGAAACGTCGAAACGGATGACCAAAGGTGTTATGACGATCGTCCGGGATTTTATTGGCCCGATGCGTCGTCCCTACCTCGTGATCGATATTCCAGAGAGTCTAGCAGGTAATGCTGAACTGGGCGCTCGAGCTGCAGCGATCCAGGGTTTACGGTCCTTTGCTACTGAGGTTGCGTGCTGCTTGCAAAATGACCGGTCTGGAAATCTCTGCCTCGATGAAGCGAAGCTACTGGAGTTCGCCGCAAAATGGCGATCGGCCGAGGTGCTCGTCTATGGCTTTACCTACGTTATTTGGCAGCATTTGGTAATGCCTCTGCAGGAAAGAGGCATTAGCCTCGGTATGCCGAACGTGCGGGTTCTCCACAGCGGCGGCTGGAAGCGATTGCAGGATAAGGCGGTCACACCAGCCGCTTTTGCAAGCGGCGTCGCATCGGTCTTCGGCTGCCCTGAGGAGCGAATTCTGGATTTCTACGGGATGGTTGAGAACGTTGGCATAATCTATCCGGATTGCGAGCATGGCAACAAGCATGTGCCGGCGTTCGCTGAAGTTATTGTCCGGGACCCTCTAACGTTGGCACCGGTGAAGGTTGGTCAAAGAGGCTTATTGCAAGTCTGCAGTGTGCTACCTACTAGTTTTCCGGGGTTCTTGTTGCTAACGGAGGATATTGGGGAAGTTGTCCACGAGGACGGTTGCGCGTGTGGCCGACGGGGGACTTGTTTTCGATTCGTCGAACGAGCGCCGAAGACCGAAATTAGGGGTTGCGGCAACGTCGACACCACCCGGGGCAGGTCCTCCGCGGATTTAGCAATCCATGTCTGATCTGGTTCGAACCGTAGAATCCGCGGGTGAGATCACCGCCGCCGCGCGGCGGCTACGAGAGCGCGCCTTGTGTACCCGCGTGACTCCCTCACAGGCGATCGAAGTTCTCGAACGCTGGGGTGCGTCCTTACGCGGTCCTGCCTTCGAAAACATTCCAGGGGTAGCTTTTCTTAGGCTATGGTTACGGCGCGGCTCACTAGAGCCAATCCTGCTCCGTGAGCTCGGCCCTGGCGCGTTGAATGGCGAATGGCGTCAAGAAACACATGCGCACCTCGGCATTTTCCCTGTGGGCGTGGTCGGCCATTGGCCGGCGGGCAATATCGACATTCAGCCTTTACTCTCTATGTCGTGCTCGTTGCTGGGCGGTAATGCGTGCCTCGTACGAGTGCCGACCGGGTTGGTCGAGGCGACGCACGCGATCATGAAAAAGTTGCAAGAAGTCGATGCAATCGGCTCGCTCACCGATCGCGTCCTCATGGTAACCTTTAGCCACGAGCGCATGGATCTGCAGCAGGCGATGGCTGCCGCCGTCGACGGGGCAATGATCTGGGGCGGCGCGGATTCAGTCTCGCAAATCCGCGCGCTGCCGTTTCCGCACTGGGCGCGTGTGGCGGTTTTCGGGCCACGGATTTCAGTTGCCGCGATGGATCGCGAATCCTGGGGCGACGAGGCCCTCCAAGCGAAATGGTGCCAGCGCCTTGCCCGCGATGTTTGGCAGTTCGACCAACAAGCGTGTTCTTCACCACAAACGTTGTTTCTCGAGCGCGGCGAAGACTGTGACTTGGAGCGGTTTTTGCAGACGCTGAGACACGCATTTGAGGAGGAGAACCGTGTTCATCCCCGCCACGACATTCATCCTGCTCTAAGTTCAGCGATTTGTTTGACGCGCGCGTCATGGCTTCTCGAAGACGGCAGCCACCATGCCGTATTTCCGATGAGCCCTGACTGGACAATCTTACTCGGAACTGGATCAGGCATTCCCACACCTACGCAAGGCAGAACTCTCAGTATCCTCTTGGTAGAGAACCTATTAGACCCAATATCCAAATTTGACGGCACAGTCCAAACACTCGGATTGGCGATTAGGAGTATAAATAAAGAGGCGGCCCTGGCGCAGGCGGCCGCCAGCCATGGCGTCGATAGGATTGTGAAGCTCGGCCGGATGCATGTCTTCGGATCCCCGTGGGATGGCGCGGATCTGGTTAGGCCGATGACGCGGTTGGTTCGACACATGCCATCTCATGAATCCTAAAAACCACACTCACGTGCACAGGAGCCAATGACCATGGCTACCGCTGAGGATTTTCTATCCGCCTTGAAGCGCCGCGCCAAGATGTTTGCGCCCAGCGCAGCTGCAACTTTTGAAGCCAACCGAACCATTTGTTCTTGGCTGTTGGATCCACTAGCGCGCTGGGCCGCAGCCGCCTATGGAGACCAGGCATTCGATGATGCCGCAGTGGGATATGCTAAATACTGCTTAGGGGTCGCACAGTCCCAGCAGATCTACGAACGCAGCGGTAGATACACGCCGGAAGCGATGCCCCAGATTGTGTCTGGCGTCTATGAAGATGAAAGCTATATGGTGCCCTATATGTGGGCCGCGATCCTTATCTACGCGTTCTGGCCATCCATGATTGGCCATCTCTGGCTCTTTCGCGATCAATTCTTGCGGCGCTTGCCCAAGAATGCACAGCTGCTTGAGCTGGCATCGGGGCACGGCGTCCTCAGCCTTCTGGCCGCTGAGGAGCGCAGCGATATCCAAGTTGAAGGATTCGACATCAGCCCGCCCGCCGTGGCGGTGGCAAACCGCCTTCTCGCTGTCTCAGGACATTCCCGGCGCGTGAAGTTTGCGGTCCGAGACGCTATCCGAGTCGACCCCTCGGAGGCCCCGCAAAAATACGACGGGATTATTTCGGCCATGCTGGCCGAACACTTGACCGCTCCCATGCCCCTGTTCGCAGTACTTTCGAAGCAAGTCACTCCAGGTGGGCTTGTTTTTTTCAGTACAGCCTTAGAATCGGCGCAGCGGGACCACGTTTTTGAATATCATCACGAAAGCGAGCCGCTCCTCATGGCCGAGGAGACCGGCTTGCGTGCAGTTCGACTTATTTCCGATGCCAGTACGAGGCCCGCCCAGTCTCGGTTCTTGCCGCGCGCGACCGCAATGATTCTTGAGCCGCGTTAGAACCCTGATAGCCAATAGGGAAAGTGCGTGACCAGACCGAAGATGACATTTGAGGAAGTTCGTGGGCTGCTGAAGCAACGATTTCCAATGCTGATGGTGGACACCGTTCTCGAACTTGTGCCGGAAAAACGTATCGTGACGGTAAAGAACGTAACAGGGAATGAGCTTCAGTTTCTCGGCCATTTCCCCGAACTCGCCATCATGCCCGGAACCTTAATCGTCGAAGCATTCGGGCAATCCGCTTCAATTTTGTTTTCTCACACAACCAGTTTGGGGATCCAGCCCGGGGAATTCCTGCTATTGGGAGCTATCAATGAAATGCGTTTTTTAGTCCCGGTAGTTCCCGGCGACCGCATGGAAATTAATGTGCAGATCCTGAAGCTCGCTGGAGATATCGCGCTGGTCGAGGGGGTCGTGACAGTGTGCGAGACTATAGTCGCTTGGCCTGCACCCGGTTCGGTTGACACCCGCCTAAGCTAAACCCGACTGCATCTCGAACTCCATGGGGCTTCTGTAGCCGATTGTCGAGTGCCGGCGTTTAGCATTGTAGAAGCACTCGATGTAATCGAACACGTCAGCCTTGGCTTCATCACGCGTCCGATAGGTCTTGCGTGCCGTACGCTCGGTCTTCAGCGACGAGAAGAAGCTCTCCATTGCCGCGTTGTCCCAGACATTGCCCGAGCGGCTCATCGAGCAGACGATGCCATGATCGGCCATCAGCTTCTGGAACTGCTCGCTGGTGTATTGGCTGCCGCGATCGGAGTGATGCAGCAGCGCATCGGGCTTGCCCCGGCGCCAGATCGCCATCACCAGGGCGTCGGTGACGAGCTGTGCCGTCATCTGTGCGCTCATCGACCAGCCGACCACGCGGCGTGAGAACAGATCGATGACGACCGCCACATAGAGCCAACCTTCCGCGGTCCACACATAGGTGAAGTCAGCGATCCATTTGCGGTTGGCAGCAGCTGCCGCGAAGCTGCGGTCGAGTACGTTGGGAGCGACGGCGGCGACCTGCCGCTCACCCAGATCGGGCGGCAGCCGACGCCGTCGCGGACGGGCTTTGAGAGCCTGTAAGCGCATCAATCGCTCGATCCGATGCAGACCACACGAGAAGCCTTCCGCCAGCAGGTCGTGCCACACCCGCCTGGCGCCATAGGTTCGATCGCTGGCAAGGAAGCTTGTCCGGACCTTGGCGCCCAGCTCTTCATCGCTACGGCTGCGCCGACTGCGCGGTCGTGTCAGCCAGGCATAGAACCCACCCCGCGAGACACCGAGCGCCCCGCACAACCAATCCGCCGGCCAGATCCCCCGGTGCTTCGCAATGAAACCGAACTTCACGTCGATTCCTTCGCGAAGTAGGCCGCGGCTTTTTTTAGGATGTCGCGTTCGGCCTTCAGCTTGATCACCTCGCGCGTGAGCCGCGCGATCTCCAGCTGCTCGGGCTTCATCTGACCCTGGCCGGGGAAGGCATGCTGCGGATCGTCCGCAAATGCCTTCACCCAGTTGCGCAGCTGCGTCGGATGCACCTTCAGGTCTTCGGATGCCTGCGCATACGACACCCCGCGATCCCTGATCAGCCGCACCGCCTCAAGCTTGAACTCCCGCGTAAACCTTCGTCTCTCCATGACTCACCTCCGGTTCCATAAAAACACCTAACTCGGTGTCTTCGGAACCAGGTGCAGGCCAGCTCGCGGCAAGCTTAGCTTCGCTCGGCGAAGATTGAATGGTACGCAGAAAAGACCAGACGGCGCCGGGGCCGACGCTCTATCGGGCCAAGATTAGCTTTGCCATTAACGTCAGGACGCCGGCGAGCGCGCAATGTTGAAGGCAAAATGTGTTTTGAATCATTAGTTTAACGACCACAAGTTGTATAGGTTGAGAACAGCCGCGCTTGTGTTGTTCACACTGTAAATTTAGGATAAGATACTGGACCGCTTAGGGTTCAACGTGTTTTTGACCGGGCGGCGAGCAAGCATGAAGAGCGACACGATTGCCGTTCACGGCGGCTATGAAACAGAGCCGACGACCAAGGCTGTCGCGGTCCCCATCTACCAGACCGTTGCCTACGAGTTCGACAGCGCCGACCACGGCGCCGCCTTGTTCAACCTCGAGGTTCCAGGTTATCGCTACAGCCGCATCAGCAACCCGACGACCGCGGTGCTCGAACGCCGCGTCGCCGAGCTCGAGGGCGGGCTCGAAGCGCTGTGCGTGAGTTCCGGGCAGGCGGCGCTGAACTATGCGGTGCTCAATCTCACCGAACTGGGCAGCAATATCGTCTCGATACCGCAGCTTTACGGCACCACGTACACGCTGTTCGGCCATATTCTGCCGAGCCAGGGCATCAATGTTCGCTTTGCCGAATCCGATCGTCCCGACGCGATCGAAAAGCTGATCGATGAAAAAACCCGCGCCATCTTCTGCGAGAGCATCGGCAATCCGGCGGGAAACATCTGCGATATCGAGGCGCTGGCCGCGGTGGCCAAGCGGCACGGCATTCCGCTGATCGTCGACAACACGGTGGCGACGCCGATCCTGCTGCGGCCGATCGATTACGGCGCCGACATTGTCGTTCACTCGCTGACCAAATTTCTGGGCGGCCATGGCACCACGCTGGGCGGCGCAATCGTCGACTCCGGCCGCTTCCCCTGGCAGGCGCAGGCGCGCCGTTTCCCCATGTTCAACGAGCCGGATGCGTCCTATCACGGCCTGATCTACACGCAGCATTTCGGCGCGGCGGCCTATATCGCGCGCTGCCGCAGCGTCTATCAGCGCAACACCGGCGCGGTGCTGGCGCCGTTGTCGGCCTTCCTGCTGCTGCAAGGCATCGAAACGGTGGCGCTGCGCGTCGAACGCCACATCGAGAATGCGCGGCGCGTCGCCGAATTCCTGCGCGACGATCCGCGGGTCGCATGGGTCAACTACGCCGGCTTTGCCGATAATCCGTATCACGCCTTGGCGCAGAAATATTTCGCCGGACGGGCGTGCTCGCTGTTGACCTTCGGCATCGTCGGCGGGCTGGAGGCGGGAAAGGCATTCTACGACGCGCTCAAGCTGTTCAAGCGGCTGGTCAATATGGGGGATGCCAAGTCGCTCGCCTGCCATCCGGCCTCGACCACGCATCGGCAGATGTCGGCGCAAGAGCAGGACAAGGCCGGGGTGCGGCCGGAGATGATCCGGCTTTCCGTCGGCATCGAGCATATCGACGACATCCTGGCCGATCTCGACCAGGCGCTGGCCACATCGCAATCGCATCGCGCGTTGTCGCGCGTCGCGGCCGAATAGGTTTTCCGGAGCGCCAGGGTCATGCCGCTTCTCCTTGACACCGCCCGATCCGGTGCAGCCGTCGAACTGAGCGGCGCCAATTGCATGACCATCGGGCTGGTCAACAACATGCCCGATGCGGCATGCGAAGCGACCGAGCGGCAATTCCTCGATCTGATCCGGGCGGCGACAGCGAACGCCGTGGTCCGCGTCAAGCTGTTCTCGATTGCCGATGTTCCGCGCGCCGCCTCTGTCCGGCGAGAGCTGGCCGCGCGCTATCGCGATATAGCCGAACTCTGGGACACGCGGCTCGACGGGCTGATCGTCACCGGCACCGAGCCGCGTGCCGCGAAGCTTGAGGACGAGCCGTATTGGACGGCGCTGACCAAGCTGGTCGATTGGGCGCGGCACAATACGGTTTCGACCATCTGGTCGTGCCTCGCGGCGCACGCGGTCGTTCGCCATGCCGATGGCATCGCGCGCCGCCCGCTCAAGGAGAAGAAGTTCGGCGTCTTCGATTGCGACGTGGTGGCAGCGCATCAGCTGATGACCGGCGTGACGCCGCGGCTCTCCGTGCCGCATTCGCGCTACAACGGCTTGTCCGAGCGCGCGCTCGCCGCCGGCGGCTATCGCCTTCTCACCCGCTCAGCCGCGACCGGCGCCGACGCCTTCGTCAGAGAGGAGCAAGACGGTTCTTTATTCGTCTTTTTTCAGGGTCATCCGGAATACGGCACCGATACGCTCGCGCGCGAGTACCGCCGCGACATCGGCTGCTTTCTGCGCGGCGAGCGGGAGCACTACCCGGCACCACCGCAGGGCTATTTCAACGCGGCTGCGACCGCGCTGGTGAACGGCTTTCGCGCGCGCGCCGTCAGCGACCGCCGCTCGAGCCAGATGGCCGATTTCCCGTTTGCCGCGCTTGAACCCACGTTGGAGAACACTTGGCGTCGCTCCGCCATCGGCATCTATGAAAATTGGATCGAGTTTATTGCGCACAAGAGGGGTAAGGGAACGTTGAGACGTACGCGGCGCCGGATGTGGCGCAACTCGCCAAGTGGTGGCGTACGACCGGCGAGTCATCGTTCCATGAAAAATCTCGGTAAATCGAAGACGAAATGACTTAGATACAGCATGAAAGCGGATATCTGAGAACTCAGCAAGCTATCCAAAACATGAGAGTCAAATGACTGAAATCTTGTATGTCGCGCCGGGTGGTGCGCGCGGACCGGCGCCGATGGTGCCGGTAGTATTTGCCGGTTCAATCGGGACTCTGATTGAGTGGTATGACTTTTTGATTTATGGCACCGCAGCCGCTCTCGTATTCAACAAGCAGTTCTTTCCGCAGCTTGACCCGCTGACCGGCACACTTGCGGCGCTTGGTACCTATGCAGTGGGCTTTTTTGCTCGGCCGATAGGCAGCATACTCTTCGGCTACTTCGGGGATCGGATCGGTCGAAAAACTTCGCTCATGCTCACTATGGTAGTGATGGCTTTGGGTACGTTCGCGGTAGGTCTGCTACCGACCTATAAACACATCGGCATATGGGCTCCTATTCTATTGGTGGCACTGCGGTTGATCCAAGGAATAGGTCTCGGCGGTGAGTGGGGTGGAGCGTCGCTGATAGTCCTGGAACACGCGCCATCGCATCAGCGTGGCATCTACGGAAGTCTTGTGCAAATTGGGTTTCCACTTGGACTAGTGACCTCGTACGGCGTCTTCGCACTGACAACCTCGATCATTCCAGAGGCCATGTTCATATCGTGGGGCTGGCGCATTCCCTTCCTGCTGAGTATCCTGCTGCTTGGCATCGGCTGGTATGTGCGCGCGCGCGTGCCCGAGTCTCCGCTGTTTGAGGACATCAAACAGCGCGGCGACATTGCCCGGAACCCTTTTTTTGAGGCGATCTTCCAGAACCCCGCAAGCTTCCTGGTGGCGGCCGGACTGAAGATCTCCGAAGTCTCCTGGGTCTATATATTGACAGTCTTCGTCGTGGTCTATGGCACTGTCACACTTGGCTTGCCGAGACAGTTGTTACTCAATGCGGTATTTATTGCAGCTCTCGTCGAAGTAGTCACAATTCCACTCTTCGGGTGGCTGAGTGATATCTTGGGGCGGCGCAGTCTCTACTTTTTTGGCACTTTCTTTACCGTCTGCTTTGCATTTCCGCTGTTTTGGCTGCTAGACACCAAGAACCCGCAGATCATCGTGATGGCGGTGATCGTTGCGTTGAGTTTCGGTCATGGAACGATGTTTGGTCTCCAGTCAACCTATTTCCCAGAATTGTTTGGAACGCGCATTCGCTATACTGGCGCATCATTTGGGTTCCAACTCTCTGCGGCGATCGGCGGAGGGTTGTCGCCGATCGTCGCAACGGTACTTGCGGGCTACTTGGGTGGCACCGCAGGAGTATCAATCCTGCTCATTATTCTGGCGACGATCACGTTCGTTGTGACGCTCTTCGCCCGAGAAACCAGATACGATTCGCTAAGCAAATAGATCAGACGATTGGCTCGAAAGATTAATTGGCCGGGCTGGATTCAATGATTCAATTCGCCGAGATCGCGGTTCTGCCGATGGCTCATTGCCATGGCCGCGATTCGCTAGGCGCAATACCCGGGACATTCCCATCATAACCACGCCTGTAAAGGGCGTCCGCAAACTGCTGCCTGTTCAGCTCGGAAACGCCTGCTAGATGCCGTAAAATTAACTCGCGTTCCGGCCAAGCGGGACCAGTGAAAATTTCCGCGGCCGGCTCGTAAAATCCTGTTCTAAGAAGCCCAGCAAACTCGTTAATCACGGTTTCCGCCAAGTTTGAAGGAAGCTTCTGAAAAACAGCAAACGCTGCGCCGTTGCGCTTTATTGCAATCCACCCCTCGTTTGGCCCCAACTGATATGACAGCTCTAAGTATTTCAAATCGTCCCGTCTGAACCCCCGTTGATCCAGCCAATAAAGCGCGAGCCACAGAAATGGATCCGCCGGAGAACAGGACAGGGATTCGCGGATTGAGTTCTTCGCCGCATTTATTGGCATATCGGATTTTTCCTCGATGCCATTCGAAAGCGCCTCCTCTGCGATACGGAAACGGATGATCGCCGCACTCCGCAGCGCCGGCGGGGAGCAAAATGCTCTTTTCTCGACCGCTTCTACCAAAGCCAATTGGCCCGTTAAGGCTTCGACCTTGAACGGTTGACCGTCGATAATCCCTTGCGCCGTTCGCTCCAATGTCAACTGCCGTCCAAAAATCGGCAACGTCACCAATCCCCATATGACCGCCATACTTCCAACGGTGGCGACAAAAATACGTGTGGCCAGCAGATAACGCCGCGCCACTGGAATACTCCCGGCGAGCACGAATTTTACTCCGTATATCCGTATCGCGCGTAATGCTTATTATAATAATAGCTTTGATGATAACCTAAGTATCGGCCAAGCCGTTTCATGTCGACCTTGTTTAGCACAGCCCCTAGCAGATTTTCGTATATACCCTGCGCCGCACTCAATGCATGCTCGACCACATCAATCTTGGTGCGGCCCCATTCGATGACAAAAACGTACGAATCTACGAGATGTGTTGTCGTGCGAACGTCCACAATGGGTGCCAGAGGTGAAAGATCAACAACGATATAATCGTAACTTTGCCGTAGCTTGTCGAACAAATCTTTGGTCGCGTCGGAAGCAAGAATTTCACTGGTGTTTGCTACGCGCGACTTAACGACCGCAGGCAAAAATGCCATGTTCGTGGTTTTGTCTTTCCAGAGAGCGTCTTCAAGAGAAACCTGGCCGGCGACAACTTCAAGGATCCCGACTTTCGCGCTGGGGATGAGGTCGCGCGAAAGTGAGGAATTGCGAATATCGCAGTCCACCAGAATGACCGAACGGCCCCCTTGGGACATCAGCTGCGCGAGAGCCATGGCGAGCGTCGACTTGCCCTCGTTGGGAAGCGAGGAAGTGAAGCCAATGACTTTGTTGGATTTGACCACACCGTTCAGATCCACTGCAAGCTTAATGGAGCGGATCGCCTCAGCGAATCGCGAGAATGGCGCGTCAGCAACCGTCCAAAATATCCCTTTGCGGCGCGGGATGCTTCTTGTATCTGCAGCCGGCTTCCTCGAATTAGTCAACCATCCGGCCGCGATAGTCTTTAGGTTAGTGAGAACCGAGCCGCCAGCAGCGTGGCGCGACTTTGCAGCAGCGCCATCGTGCTCCAACAACGGCACCATTGCGATGCAACCTGTCCGGAGTAAGCTCTCGATTTGGTCGCTTGTGCGGAAGACACGATCAGACAGGTCCCGCAACATCGCAATTCCTAAACCCAGCATCATCGCGCCCAGGCCGCTAACCGCGAAAACGATGAGGGTCTTGGGATGACTCTTGTGCAGCGGCCGGGATGCCGGCGAAATTACACGTGCCTCAGAAATAGGGAATGACTGCTGTTGAACCGATTCCATGTATCGCTGCAGAAAATTATCGTACAACGATCGATAGGTCTGTGAGTTGCTTTCGAGTTCATGTAATGTCACCTGCGCCTGATTGGTCGCCTGTGACCGCGTTATCGCCTCACTAAGGTCTTTTTGCATTCCGGCCTCACGTTGCTTTGCAATCTGATAATCGCTCTTGTAGCTCTCAGCGATTCGTTGCAATTCATTGAGTATGGATTTGCGAATCTCGGCCATTTGATTGCGAAGATTTACGGCCGCCAAGTGGTTAGCACCATACCGAGCAGACCAGTCAGCCTCGCGATTCGCAAGGTCAAGATATTGCGAGCGCAGCTTTGTAATCACTTCGTTTTTCAAGGTATCGGCCACGGTGGAATTAACTGTCGCATCGGGTGAATCAGCGCGAAGAACAGCTTCAATTCGGTCAAGCCGGGCGCGCGCCTCGGCTGATTGGGCTCGGGCGATGACCAACTGGCTGCTTAGTTCGGCCACTTGCTGGTCGCCCATTAACCTCCCGCCGTTCGTTCCGCCCATTGTAATAATATTGTTTTTGGTCTTAAATTCGACGACCGCTCGCTCGGCCGTGGAGGCTTGGTCGCGCAATTCTCGGATGCGGTCCTGCAGCCAAACGCTCGCCCGCCGCGTGGCCTGATATTTGGCCTCCAGCTGATCGACAACGTACGCGTCCGCAACCGCATTCGCGATCTGCGCCGCATGCTCCGGATTGAGCGATCGAAATCCAATCTCGATAACATAGCTTAATCCGACGCGCTTGACGCTCAATCGAGCCTGAAACGCGCGCATGGCCTGCCGCGCAAGCGCAAACTCCGACGTTGGTTCTCTTGTCCCAAATGGATTCGAAATCAAACCAAAAATTGTTCCAAACAGCCCGCCGCTTGACCCGACGAATTCGGGATCCTGTGTAAGGTGCATAGCCTTGATGACCGAGAGCGCGACGTTTTCCGATTTTAAGACCTCGATCTGGCTTTCAACCGCCGCGGAATCAATCGGAATATCTCCTAAGACGGACTGTTGTTGAAACAGATTAACCTTACGACTGTCGATCAACAGCATCGTCTGAGCGGTGTAGCTCGGCGGGGTGGTGATCAAATACACAACGCCAAGCGCGACTCCGAGAAGCGTAATAAAAACAATTACGGGAAATTGGCGGCGGATGAATCCGACAAACAGCGCAAGAGTCTCTTCCGGCAATGCGATCTTTTGATCGCTTTGTTCAACCGGCTGGTCTTTGGTTGTCTGAAGCATAACGTTGCCCAAGCTACCGCGATTCGAGTTGTGCTGCGCAGCTGCGCTCTTTCTTCTCAACCCACCGACCAACTACCCGGGCGTATTGCCCTTGGCTAACGGTTAAAGCCTTGCCAAGACCACGTTCCGACTGTCTTGAGCTTCTCGGTTGCTTAATAGCGGACGCACCGAGTGTATATATCGTGTTGCTGGACGGCGCCCGTCCCGAATCTGCCCAGGAAGTAACCGTAAACGCCGCGAAACTGCCGCCGTTCCGACGGATTGCAATGGTGTGCGGGGGATGCGCCATCAAACTAGTTCATCCAGTCGTCAAAGCGGGTGCCGATCCCACCGGGAGGTGTCGGAACCGCCCGCCGACCGATCTCCTCTTCAATAGAGTAAATCCAGCCCTCCGCAACGTGGAAGTTTATCATGCATACAGCCATTTTCGCAAAAATTGTAGTAGAAAAATTGTAGTAGAAATGAGACGCGCTTGGGGCGTTTTCGTATTAACCCAAATTTGCCTTAACCTCGGGCTGCGTCGCTTTTAAGTCAAGATAGATGGCCATTACCGCGATCTGCCGGTGCCGATACGAATTCGGGATGGTTTGGCATTTTATCTTGGCTGCGACTTGGGAATGATTGGGCTAACCCGGCGCCGAGCAGGGCAAATACTACAATCGCGTAACCCGGGATTTGCAGCGAGAAGTCGATCAACGAGTGGCTCAGCGCTAGAATGGCGACCGAAAGCGCCGCAATTGGGACAACGATGTCCCGCCGACAAATCCGCACGCCGCGTACCAGGACGGCGAGGACAATCACCCAAGCAATGACGACCAGTCCCGCAAATGGTATTCCAAGCTCGGCGGCCAGCTCAAGGATGGTGCTATGAGCCAGATCCCATGTGCCCCACATCGAGACGTTGGCGCTTCGATAAGCGGGAAAACTCCAGGCAAAGGTTCCAAGTCCCGTCCCCAACCATGGATGCTGGCCGATCATCCGCAATGTCGAGCGATAAGTCTCCAAACGCCCCTCATCGGCCAGGCCCTGGGCGTCGAAGCGTTCCATGACCCCCCCGCCCATCACCTGGAACAGGACGAGTCCGATGGCAGCGCCCGCGGCCATCAGCCCGATTACTCCGCTCCGACGCGGCAGGGAGCGATGAAAGAAAGTAGCACACGCGATAACCAGCATGATCAGCGAAAGGATGACGCCGGCACGGGAGCCCGTCATGAACATTGCCACGAGGCACACAAATAACATCGAGAATGAGACGACCACGGCAAGCGGCACCTCAGAGAAGAGCCAACTCAGGATCCCCTTCCACTGTATAAGACCGCTTGGGAATTGCCGACGGATACGCTCACACAAAAGAAGCAGCCATACGAGCGCGCATGAGCCGAAAAAAACCGCCGCCGTGTTTCGATTGACGAATGTCGAGGTGAGCACGTCGAGATACGCCAGCTTTTCCCGCCCGAGGATTTTGGTAGGCTCGATCAGAAAGGCGGCGATTCCGTAAATGGCATAGGCCGCTCCGGACCAAGCCACGACCCTTAGAAGTTGACTGGCGCGATGCCGATCGGTGCAGACCACAAAACTACAAATCAAAACGAGCATATCGACTAAAGAAGCCCCAAGCGCGAAAAAAGGTTGGTCGCGCGCAATCGATACTGACGGCTCGATCGGTATACCGAGAACCTCAGAGGTTTCGCGCCAGATTGGATGGAATGTTGCAAACCAGGGGTTCGCAGCAAGTTGTTCGTGTAGCACCAGACCGTAAGCCGTGACCACAATCCCGGCCAGGCCGACAAGGGCGAGTTGGCCAGCTCGAAGGCCCCGTGGGGAAGCGGTGATCGCAGCGATGCCGAGAACGATGCACCAAAATGCGATCACAGGAGGATTCATCGAGCCATACGGGAATGGCGCAGCCGCGACTGTCGCAAACAGCAGGAAAGCGGAAATGCGGTTTAACGATGCGCGTTGATCGGTGCCTTCTTGCATCATACCCTTGCCTGACCGCCTTTCGGATGAGTGTCTCCAACGTCACCGCACTGAAACAATAGTCCTAACGATCCTCAGCAGGCCTGGGTGGCCAATCCACGGATGCTCGCGTCCGCGACCTGGAGTTTACCAGCGGGGTCGCACTTGCGGGAATGCATGATTATCCTCAAACTCGACTGCACAATCTCGCTGTCTGCAGTCTCGACAAATATGTCGTCGGCTCGGACCTGACGCCGCATGAGAGCAGCAAGATGAAAAAGGCCGCGTCGATATCGGTACTCTTTGTGGCCATTGCAGCTGCATTCACCGCCTCCCAAGCCAGAGATGCCGAGCAACGCCCCAGTTCCGAATTGACAAGGGGATGGCATATCGTGCGCACGAATAATCCACAAACAGATACCGACTCAATTTCGATCATGCATACCGCTGACACCTCAAGGTCCGACCTCGATTTTGCCGGTCTTATGATCCGTTGCAGTGATGACCACCCTGAAGTTGTTATTGTCGTCATCCGACCGTTTCCGCTCCACGCGCGGCTTCATGTCGTATTCGGCAAGCTAGGAAACGAAACCCAATTCGAGGCAACGGTCGCCCCACCCGGTACTGCCATTGTCATTCCAACGGATGCGACAGCTCTGATAACTAAATCATGGCAATCGCTGAACGATCTTCTTATCCAGGTCGGCGATGGCCAAGCTGCGATTCGTGGGGTCGTTATCCTGACAGGCCTGCAAGCGGCCTTCAACGAATTAGTAGCTAGTTGTCATGGACGATGATGACCAACGACAAACGGCCATGGCTCACCTTCGCTGCGGCTTGCGCTCTCTTCGGAGGTCGGCGAAGTGGCCTGCACCTGGTTCCGAAGACACCGAGTTAGGTGTTTTTATGGAACCGGAGGTAAGTCATGGAGAGACGAAGGTTTACGCGGGAGTTCAAGCTTGAGGCGGTGCGGCTGATCAGGGATCGCGGGGTGTCGTATGCGCAGGCATCCGAAGACCTGAAGGTGCATCCGACGCAGCTGCGCAACTGGGTGAAGGCATTTGCGGACGATCCGCAGCATGCCTTCCCCGGCCAGGGTCAGATGAAGCCCGAGCAGCTGGAGATCGCGCGGCTCACGCGCGAGGTGATCAAGCTGAAGGCCGAACGCGACATCCTAAAAAAAGCCGCGGCCTACTTCGCGAAGGAATCGACGTGAAGTTCGGTTTCATTGCGAAGCACCGGGGGATCTGGCCGGCGGATTGGTTGTGCGGGGCGCTCGGTGTCTCGCGGGGTGGGTTCTATGCCTGGCTGACACGACCGCGCAGTCGGCGCAGCCGTAGCGATGAAGAGCTGGGCGCCAAGGTCCGGACAAGCTTCCTTGCCAGCGATCGAACCTATGGCGCCAGGCGGGTGTGGCACGACCTGCTGGCGGAAGGCTTCTCGTGTGGTCTGCATCGGATCGAGCGATTGATGCGCTTACAGGCTCTCAAAGCCCGTCCGCGACGGCGTCGGCTGCCGCCCGATCTGGGTGAGCGGCAGGTCGCCGCCGTCGCTCCCAACGTACTCGACCGCAGCTTCGCGGCAGCTGCTGCCAACCGCAAATGGATCGCTGACTTCACCTATGTGTGGACCGCGGAAGGTTGGCTCTATGTGGCGGTCGTCATCGATCTGTTCTCACGCCGCGTGGTCGGCTGGTCGATGAGCGCACAGATGACGGCACAGCTCGTCACCGACGCCCTGGTGATGGCGATCTGGCGCCGGGGCAAGCCCGATGCGCTGCTGCATCACTCCGATCGCGGCAGCCAATACACCAGCGAGCAGTTCCAGAAGCTGATGGCCGATCATGGCATCGTCTGCTCGATGAGCCGCTCGGGCAATGTCTGGGACAACGCGGCAATGGAGAGCTTCTTCTCGTCGCTGAAGACCGAGCGTACGGCACGCAAGACCTATCGGACGCGTGATGAAGCCAAGGCTGACGTGTTCGATTACATCGAGTGCTTCTACAATGCTAAACGCCGGCACTCGACAATCGGCTACAGAAGCCCCATGGAGTTCGAGATGCAGTCGGGTTTAGCTTAGGCGGGTGTCAACCGAACCGGGTGCAGGCCAAAGCGATGTTGCTCGATACAAGGAAATTATCGTTGGGCGCCAGGTATCTCGACGGGAGTGGCGCAAAATACCCCAACGCGTTTTGGGTGGAATTGTTGAAACTCACGCGCATGTAGACACACCATGATAAGGCCATTAATAATCGCTGGCATTAGGTTCAACGGTGGTGGCCGCACCAATAAAGCCGTCACCGCCCGCGGCAGCAGTCGCAGAAAAATGTCGGGAACTCGAAATCAAAGCACATCCCCTGTGCGAGCTGACACCAAAATCGGAACCTCCAAACAGAGCGACAATATTTGCATAATGCCTTCGCAGCGGCGGGAACAGCAACCTGCCATGCAGCGCGCTTGGCAGGGTGGTTGTCGGACCGCACGAATTTACTGACCGCACCGGGCGGGAGCATTCAATCGAATGACGACCTAAGAGCGAATGCCTAATTCTTCGGTGCAGTTGACTTGGACTGCTTGGCAGCAAACCCCTTCGCTTCAGCAATTTTTTCCTTCAGAACCTCCAGCAGCTCGTCTGCCCCAGTCAGCGGAACAGCCAAGGCTTGCAGGTTACCAGAGCTGTTGCGCGGGGTAATGATGACCGCCCTTCCTAGCGGATCAGCCTGGATCATCATGCCGTACACAAGCTGAGCTACCTGCTCGCGTTGCGCTCCCGCAGCGGCCGGTTTGCTTAAACCATCTGAAATCTTTGACGCGTCCGGTGGGGAAATTTCGTACGAAACCTGCCGGCCATTCTTCAGCAGCAAATCTAGGCGGTAGGTCTTGCCGTCTGGCTCCGGATTCGCGTTAACGACTTCTTGGACCAGCGTAGCATTGCTTTTATGTGGCACACTCGCCGGGCGCTGCTGAGCTAAAGAGGTTCCACAAAGCACAGCCAAACCGCAAAACGAAATCGCAAGCGTACGCATTAATCCGCTCCCTTTAGGTCTCAAGAAGCTGTAACCCATTGCCACGCAAAAATTGCCCAGCGCCGACCATTTCACTGAGACGCCTCCGCTGTGCGTGTCCCTTTACGCCAAAGCGCTGCTATGCAGCAAGCACCGATTTACCAACGGTCCCTAGCGGTCCCGTGCTCCTCTGGGCCGTTGCCCACAGCGATTCACGTCGTAATTGTCGAGCCGGAAACCAATTTATTTCTCTGTCATCGCGAACGAGCCATCCCAATCGGATGGCAGTGACATTTGTCGCAACGAGTTGATACGAGATGTGAAAAGAGCGTAGCAGGTGTCAAGCTGCGCTATGCCGATTTTACGGCACTCTAGAATCAAGCGATCGGCTTCATCCCAATGTTGGCCACGATAGGCGGCGAGGAATTCATTGTGCTTCTGTTCCAACCGCTCCAGCAGTGACTCGTCTGCTCGCAACAGCTGCAAGAAAGTATAGATTTTTTCCGGCACTGTACGGCCCTTGACTTGGACTAGGTCTACTTCGAGCGTGCGAAATTCTGGACTGAGGGCCCGCTGCCCGGCGACTGCCGTCAACCCATAAATCTTCGTTAGCCCTTCAAAACGCGAAGTCACATTCACCTCGTCCCCAATGGCTGAGTAATCGAAGCGCAGAGTTGAACCGAGATTACCGACACAGCACTCGCCGCTGTTGAGACCGATCCCAATGCTCACGCGCTGAAACGGGTGGTGGCTTGCCTGCACCTTCACGCGCCACTGTTCATTAAGTTCGTCCATTTTTGCTGCCATCTCAATCGCGGCGCGGCACGCGTTGGTCTTATGGTTCGGGTCGTCGAGCGGCGCATTCCAGAACGCCATAATCGCATCGCCCATATATTTATCGATCGTGCCTCGCCGATCTAATATGATTTCGCTCAGCGGGCTTAGAAGTTCATTAATAAATTGTGTGAGCTCTACCGCCGTTAGGTGTTGCGAAATCGAAGTGAAATTTCTCACATCACAGAACATCAAAGTGAGTTCTCGCAGCTCGCCACCTAGCTGGAGCTTTTCAGGATGTGCGACGATCTCCTGGACGACAGCTGGAGCGAGATATCGGCCGAACGCAGTACGAATTTGGCTGCGCTGGGCTTCGACGGCTTGGTACGTGTAAGTTGTGATGCCAGCCGTCATGCCGCCGACGACAAGCGCAGGATACGACGGATCCAGCAACAGGTCCGCATAGCGAAACGCCACCCAAGCTCCAATCACGACAAGTCCCATGGCGAATAGCCCAACCGCGGCAGCAGACCTTGCAGAGACCCGCGGCAAAAGAACCGCGAGGATGATCCCGAATATCAGGATCTCAAACTCCTCAAGCGCGAGGGCATAATCAGGTCGGGTCAGAAATCGCCCGGTTAAAAGCCGCTCGAGCACCTGCGCGTGAATATCGATCCCCGGAATGGCCTCATCGAGGGGGGTCGCTCGCAGATCCAATAGCCCGGCTGCGCTCGTTCCAACAAGCACGATGCGCCCATCAATTTCGTCTTGTGAAACTTGCCCAGCCAGCACTTTCCAAGCAGGTATGTAGCTCGACTTGTTGAAGTGCTGGAATCTTAGATAAACCCCGCCGGCGCCGTCGGTAGGCACTTCGATTTTGCCGATCCGGATGTGATTAATTCCGGTGGACTGCCCAAATGCAGTTTCGCCGCTGGCGTTTGCAGCCTTTATCACATAGCTCGAAGCACCTTGTGCGACGCGCAAGGTTTCAGCCGCAAGTGACGGCACGAGGGTAGATCCCAATCGGAATATCAGCGCAACGCGACGAACAATCTGATCGCGATCGGCTAGCCAGTTGAACGCCCCAATCCCGTGGGCGGCATCATCCAGTATTGCTAGATTCCGGGTCGCGACGTTAAAACTTCCTACGAAAGGACGTGGATCATCCCCGGCGATGGCAAAGCCCGCCTTTCTTGGCAGTGTTGTGGCCACTCCATACCCGAGCGACACCGGCAGCACACTCGGTGAATCTCTCAGGGCGTTAGCAAAGACCTGATCATTGGTTGGCCGTCCCGCAATAACGTCGGTTAATAGTTTTGCCTCCGTCGCTGGCAACCGTTTCGCAACTTGGTCGAGCGAGGTACGATCCGGCTCGGCGAACAGGAAATCAAATGCGACGGCGGCAGCACCCTGGGCCGTCAATCTCTGGAGCAGTGTGGCCAGGGTCGTTCGTGGCCACGGCCATTGACCAATTTTCGCAAGCGATTCCTCATCGATATCGATCACCCGCACTGGCAGATTGCGATCATATGGCTCTGGGTCTAGTCGCTGAAAATGATCAAACGCAATGAGCCGTAACGCCCGAACGAAAAACGGATCAAGATAGCGGATGAAAATCGCCGCCGCGAGTAACGCCGAAACGAGTCCAATGTAGACGAGGCTCCTCGGGAGACGAACCATTGATGGCTCAAACGCTCCTCAAATTCGGGCATCGACCCATCGAACGCGATATCGGATCGGTCTAGTCCAGGTTTGGGCTCGAAGGGCGGCTGGTGCTGGCACTTAGGAGCCTGCTGGCACTTAGGAGCCTCGTTCGAATTAACTATGCTTGAAAGTTTGACTCCCTCGCAAGTGGACGCCTGAGTACGCAAATATGCACAGATCAAGGATAGCCAGTTTTTGCGCTTGGGAGGTTGCATTCGCTGCGGAAACGGCAGTGTCACACGGTGCAAAGCTTGAAAAATTCACGCCAGAAGGTGACAACTTTCAGCCGTCCAAGCATCTTCGATCAGGTTGTAATACCAGCGAGCTGATAGGATTATTTTCCGAGAGCGCAAGTGGTTCCCTGCTCAAAACGAATAGATGATTGTGTGCAAGACGAACAACATGACCGACTTGGGCTGCAATCTCCGCTTGTTTCAAACTCCGAACCGCCCCGATTGATTGGCGGCGTTCCAAGGTGTAGCCTATTATGAGGAGTACCTAGACCATGAAGCACTCCAAATGGACCCTAGCGTATGTGGCGACGATGCTTTTCGCGCTGCACGCGACCGCGGTTGCTGAAGGGCCGGAAATTGGGAGTGCCAAAGCGACGAAGGACAAAGTTGAGGGCGTAATTGACGGCCAAAATCAGCCCCTCGCGACCGGAAGCGTGGTGTTTGCAAACGAGACGGTGCGCACAGGAAATACAGGCATCGCGGACCTTGTTTTTATTGATAATACCAATCTGAGCGTTGGACCGACTTCAGAGGTCAAGTTGGATAAGTTCGTGTACGACCCCGGCGGATCGTCCGGCAGCGTCGTCATTCAGGCGACCAGGGGAGCGTTCCGGTTCGTAACTGGCTCGCAAGACAAGCACGTCTACCAGGTCAAAACTCCTTTCGGAACTCTCGGCGTGCGCGGCACCATCGTTGAAATGGTGCTGACACCCTGCGCCCCGGGCATCCCGCGCACTCAGTGCGGCGTCACGCTAAAGCTGGTGGAAGGCGGCGCCAGCTTTGCCATTGATGGTGGACAGACTGTTGACCTGTCGCAGCCAAACCAAGTGGTAAATATCAACGGCAATGGGATCGTGGCGCAATCGAACCAGGCAAATTCGATCCTCAATTTCGCGAGCTTGGGCAGCAACGGTTCGCTTACCACAGGGAGCATCGGGGCGGGCGGTGGCGGCGGCGGCGGCGGGACGACGGGTTGGCAGGGCCCCAATGGCGGCAAAAACACCGACCCGACGAATTCATTCGGAGGAACCACCTTTGGCTCGAAAGGATCATCGGGCTTTAGCAGCCTAACATCGGGGGGGGGATTAGTGGCACCGGCGTGCAGTTTGGTGCTTCCAACTCGGTTAGTCCGCACTAGGGACTGCTCCTCGCTGCCCCCATGGTGGCGCACTGGAAATTTAGCGTCCAACCGAAACTGGGTGTCACAGTCGCCGAGCCAAGCCTCCGAAGCGGATTCGTGAGCTAGATGAGTGACTGACAGGGGACAGCTGTCTGGGTTCCGGACCGGGGACCCTGGATCGCTTGCAGATGCCCCCTCCTGCGACTCACGAGGCGTTGAAGCAAAAGGTGTTATTGGCTCTGGGGCTTCGCTCCCTGCGGCCGCATCAAGAGGCCTGAAGAAGGAGCTGGCCTTCATCGCTGCACCTTAAGACGCATTTCGGGAGACATACGGCAATTTCTGACCCACCGGGATGAGTTGCATTTATGCCACAACTTGTCTCAATCTAACTGTTGACCGTTGCACGCGCTCAGAAGGCTTGTTCTCCTGCCTCCAGATGTGTTTGGTTATACGGGGGTTTGGGAATCAAGCACATGGTGGGGTTTCGTTCAGTCGCGATGGTCGCGCTTGCCGGCCTTGCTGTTGCGACGGCGGGCTGCGCCATTATGCCAGTCTCTGGACCGTCGGGCACGGACATCCGTGCTGGTGAGCAAGACCCACGAAGTCTGCCCTATGCCCTAGTAAAAATTACCCCTCAGGTCGAAAGCATTTTAGCAGCAAACGAGCCACAACTCGGGGTTGCATTCAAAGATCGACGGCCGCCAAAAGGCATTGTGTTCGGAATCGGCGACGTCGTGAGTGTTACGATTTTTGAGGCATCGGCCGGAGGACTGTTTATCCCGGCTGAAGCAAGCGTCCGCCCCGGCAATTTCGTAAGCCTTCCCAATCAAGCCGTGGACAACAATGGCAATATTTCAGTGCCGTATGCAGGCCTGGTTCGCGCCGCGGGACGGACACCACCGCAAGTTCAGCAAGAAATTGTCGATGCTCTTAAGCAGAGGGCCATTGAGCCGCAAGCGGTCGTAGCGACGGTTGACCAGCGCACTTCGTTGATCAGCGTGTTGGGAGATGTCAACACGCCATCCCGGTTCCCGGCCAACGCCAACGGGGAACATATTCTCGATTCGATTACTCGGGCAGGAGGGCCAAAGAGCCAAGGCTACGACAGCTGGGTTATGCTTGAGCGCGACGGCCACCGCGAGATCGTGCCCTTCGGGGCCTTGGTCTACGAGGCTCAAGCCAACAATATTTGGACGCATCCCAACGATACGATCTACCTCTACCGCGAGCCTCAAACGTTCGTAGCATTCGGCGCAACCGGTTTGCCTGGTCAGCTCGCTCAAACATCGTTGGCAATCGGTCAGCCCGCAGTGACCGGTATACAGACACAATTCAATTTCGATGCCTGGCGGATTTCGCTTGCCGAGGGGCTTGCTAAGGCGGGCGGGTTAAACGACTCGCTGGCAGAGCCAGCGAACGTTTTCCTATATCGCGGGGAAACCCGCCGGGTCGCGCAGGAGTTTGGAATCGATTGCTCAAAGTTTGAAGGACCAATCATTCCGGTCATCTATAACATCAATCTCCGGGATCCGGCAGGATATTTCCTGGCGGCAAAATTCCAGATGCGTAACAAGGACGTTATTTACATATCGAACGCGGCGACAGCCGACGCAGCCAAGGCTATGACTTTCTTCCGGCTGGTTATGGCTACTGTTAATGACCCAATCGTGACCGCAACAAACGCGTACGTCCTGAGATATCTCGCGGCACCTACAGCCGGCGCCCCCTCCATACTCGCTCCGTAGTCGATGATCGTCGGTTAGCTTAATCGGGACAACGCGAGAGCATGGTAGCAACCATCTGCCGCTGACGCCCACCCGATAGGCGTGAGTTAACGTTGTGCCCCTTGGATTTGCGCTGAGACACATCTTTGGATCACCGGAGGGTAGATATTTCCGGCTCTTTTCAGGCTGGCGGGCTGGCTGCGCCCACGTGGTTCAGCAACATAATCGGGGGTCTTTTGGCCTATCGCTTCGTGGGAGCGTTCCTCGTTGTAGTATTTGCGCCAATCCTCCATCTTTTCCCGGAAGCATTTGGTGAAGACCGCCTTGCGGAGGTGAGTTCTCGCAAGTCATAGGACTAAGCCTAGGGTTAGTCCTATGACCAATGCGCAAGTTGAGGCGATCACGTCGGTGCAGCATCGCCGACACTGGTCACGGGCGGAGAAAGAACGGATTGTGGCGGCGGCGATGGAGCCCGGCGCGGTCGCGTCCGAGGTTGCTCGTGCATCCGGGATTTACACCAGCCAACTGTTCCGTTGGCGCCGACAGCTTTGCGAGCCAGCGCAAATTCCAGCGGTGTTCAATCCCGTCTCGATCACGCCAGAGCCTGAAGCGGCGTCGCCGGAGAACGTCGGCGTTATCGAGATCGAGTTTGCCGGCTGCGGGCGGATGAGACACGGGGCTCAGGTCAATTTAAAAACTGCCGCTCCTCTCCTATACTAGCATCATCGATGAAAACTTGTTAACCAGTGCGGAACTCCATAAATGAGGCTGCGCCCCAAGTCGGTGTCCTGATCGTGTCCACGCGCCCACATTCGCCCATCAGTCGACCAGGAGTACCGGACGGCTTGCGCATTTACGCGATCGGCGACGTCCACGGTTGTGCCGACCTTCTTGAGCGCGTCCTGTTACGCATCGATGCGCATCAGGCCGCAAATCCAGCGAACCGAGCGGTGGAAATCTTTCTCGGAGATTACATCGACCGTGGACCGGCGTCGCGAGAGGTGCTTGACCGCCTGATCGCTCGCGGTGAGGCGCGCGAGACCATATTCCTGAAGGGAAATCATGAGATCTTTGTCGAGGATTTCCTGAACGACCCCACCACGCTTAATGAATGGCGCCAATATGGTGGCCTGCAAACGTTGCTGTCCTATGGACTTGCGCCGTCGGTTAGTATGGATTTGGTTGAGCAAACGACGCTTGCCGCGGCTTTTGCAGAAGCGCTACCCGAACGCCATCTCCGATTCCTTAGCAGTCTGCGACCGTCCTTCACTTGTGGTGATTACTTTTTCGTCCACGCCGGGGTGCGACCGGGCGTTCGGCTTGCAAAGCAGCGCGAAGAAGACCTTCTGTGGATTCGTGACGATTTCCTTCTTTGTGAAGCTGACTTTGGCAAGATTGTCGTTCATGGCCACACTCCCGTGCCGGAGCCTGACATTCGCCCACACAGGATTAACATCGATACCGGTGCCTATGCCACCGGACTACTCACGTGTCTGATGTTAGAGGGCGACAAAAGAGACTTTATCTAAGTAGCGGAAGCGGTGGCACCTGAAGTGATTGTTGGGGACTACAGATTTTAACGAGTAAGTAAATTAATAAGCTGCAGCAGTTATATGTATTATACAATATAAGAGTTGTAAAAACATTCTATGTGTAACAGGGGCGACCGTGACGTGTCATTCTTCGACTTCACTACACTTGGCCAGGTGCCGCTCTACGATTACAAGGGCGATGAGTTTCACGGCTCTAAAGCGGCTTGCCAGTATATGGAAGTGGTCGCGTTGGACTTAAAGCATAGCCTGAATTGCGAATGGGTCGGCTGGTCGGCTGAGGTTCGCAACGCCGAATGCTGCACAATTTTGTCATTGCCGGTAGCAGCGGCGGAGCTGACCGCGACCTAGCTAATATCTGCTCGGTAGATGCACCAAACGATAAAGCCGATGACTTCGAGCACATTGAGGGCTGGTGGAGCTTGGGCGATGGGCTAGGCACGCCTAAATTAACCAAATGTTAAGTGGTGAAAGACGACTCTGAGTGGCGTGGAGCTGCTCGGATATGACAATCGTGGCGATCTTGAGTCTGTTACTCGGTGCGGTGTTGGGTCATCGCTTCAAGGTTTTTGTCTTGGTTCCAACCGTTGCTATTGGCTCGGCTGTCGCAATCGGTGTTGGCTTCGCCGAAGCGGTCGACGTTTGGTTGATTGTTCTTACCGTAACCTTGGCTGTCGTGTGCCTGCAGATTGGATATCTCTGTGGTGCGATCTTGGTCTCACTGGCGGTCGCTTCTCGAGCAACGCGGATTAAAGCCCGAAAGGTCATCTTCAAACAGGTTGGTCACGGTAGGTCGCACAGGATTGATGTCCGCTAATACGTAGGCGCTCAAGGCATTGATGCCAGACCGAAGGTGAAATGACCTATTAGCCGTCGCATTGCGAGGCATCGCGTTCTGGGCGCCTGCGGCGTCTCGGTTACGCTCCGAGCTCACGTCAAACGCTTGTGCGCATGATATACTTTGTGCAACCATCGATCGTCGTTCATCGCGATCGGCGCCCAAAGTGTCCTACGCACGCCTTATCCTGGTTATCTTGATTTGCTTGTTTCCCTTCATCCTGCTCATGGATGGAGCAATCATTCGCGGCGTTGTGGCCGGCGTCGCAGCCACCGGCGTCGCTGTAGTGGCTTGCACCAGTCGTCCAGGCGAAACCAAGTTTCTGATCTCCATGATCCGTCCAGGCGCAACGCTCGCAGCCGTTCCGGCGCTGTGGATTGTCATTCAGATCCTACCACTAAAAGCGATCGCCAACCCAATCTGGGCTAGCGCGGAGGCCGCGTTGGGGCATCCGCTTTCGGGGTCGATCAGTATCGATCTTGGTGCGAGCGTCATGGCCCTTGGTTTATATCTGTCGACCGTCGCGGTCGCGCTTTTGTCCGCTGCGGTGGCGGTGGACCGCCAAAGAGCCGAATCGGTCTTGTTCGCGCTAATGTGCACCACGGTAGTGATTGCGCTCATTCTGTTATTTCATGATCTAGCCGGGTTAACGTTCTTGAACGGCGTTGGGACGTCTTCGGGGCGAGCGCAAGCGGTCGACTGTACTGTGATTGGTGCTATCGTTGCGACAGCGGCCGGAATTAGGACCCACGAGCGATACGAGACACGCAGGAATCTAAAGAGAGCGGAGCCGGCGCTCGTCTGGACACTGGTCGCCAGCTACGCGGCCCTTGTAACCTGCGCGATGACGCTCGCCGTCAGCTCGACCGGGGGTGCAATGATCGCTGCCGGTTACGGAGTTGGAGCACTGATCGGGATTGCCGTCATCCGCCGCCTGAGCCTCGGACCGTGGGGCGTCACTGCCATTGCGGTGTCGATGATTGGCCTCGCGGTTCTGCTGATCGCGAGTGAACCTGGACTGCGCACGAAGGGTGTCGCGCTTGCCTTTGCGGCCCCCGCGGATCCCGCTCTGATCTCCGCCAGCCAGCGTGTTCTCCACGACACTCCCTGGACCGGGACGGGCGCCGGAGCCTTTGCCGAGATTATGCCGATTTACCATGACATTGATGATCCCTCCACTTCGACCGCACCCACCGCAGTGGCAGCGCTGGCGATTGAATTGGGCCCGCCAATGCTCTGGCTGATCATGGCAGCCGTTTTTGGTGCTATCGTCATCTTGCTTAGGGCAGCGCTGCAGCGCGGGCGCGATTCCTTCTATCCGGGAGCCGGAGCGGGCTGTCTGGTCGCACTCTTTTTTCTATCTTTCATGAATGCTGGCATTCTTGGAACTGCGACTGCAGTGATTGGAGCTGTCGTGCTCGGCCTCGCTTTGGCGCAAAGTAAAAGTCGGACGATTCAATGACCACCAGCAGCTTTGTCGTTCGTAGTACGGCCGGAATATCAATGGATATGCCCGATCTTACGCGCGAGTGGCTACGTAACCTTAATTTGACATTGCGCAAGCGTGCGGGCATGCACGATTGCATGAATTCCTTCGGTAGTCGATTTGATCCGCTATGAGCGCGCCCTCGCACGTCGCTTTTCGCCTCGCGACCCTGGCCTTGGCGCTGTTCCTGGGCGCGCAGAGCATTTGGCTTCTGCTCAGCGAATTCTCTCGACCGAGTCCTATTCTTCTTCCAACAAGCGCACAGGCCGCAGCAATAGCCGCACAACGCCGCAGCGAGGCCGCCCTAGCCGCCCGGATCGGTGGCATCCGCGGAAATCTGTGGGCGGAATCCGCCTTCACGTACGCGGACTTACTATGGGCCGGTCCCGGGACGGATCGGACAAAATCGTTAGCGCAGGCTCGCGCTCAACTCGATCGAGCGCTCGATGATGCGCCCCATCAAGCCGATGCTTGGTTAATGCTGGCCGGCTTGGCATCACGCTACCATCCGCCCAATCTCAACGCCACGGCGGCCTTAAAAATGTCCTATTATACCGGCCAAAACGAGGTGGCTTTGATGCCGCTGCGTTTGCGTGTGGCCACAAGCTCCGAAGCAATCGGCGATACCGATGTGCAGGAATTTGTGCGTCGGGATTTGCGCCTGCTCCTGGCTCGGCAGCAGCAGTTTGCTGTTAAGGAGGCCTACGAAGGCGCATCGCCGGCCGGAAGGCGCCTCATCGAGGAAGCCGTCGGGGAGATCGATCCATCCAGCCTGGGTACGCTTCGCCCAAGCGCGCCGGGTCTTTAATCTGCGCACCGATGCGTGGCGATCGCTCCGTATCTTGCCTTTCTTCAACTGATAGCGACGTTGGACTTCAGATGTTGAAAGTTGTCAGAATTTTAGCGTGGCTTCTGGTTGTTGTCATTGTCGTCTTGTCCGTAATTCCTGCAGCGCTGCGTCCCACAAGCGGCCTTCCCCATGACCTTGAGCACTTTGCCATATTTGCCGCGGCTGGCTTGGCATTCGGCCTTGGCTATAGCACCCGATATCTAGCCGCGATCGCGCTGATAATCTTTGCGAGCGGGATCGAGATGGCGCAACTCTTTGTGCCCGGCCGGCACGCACGTCTTAGCGATTTCATCGTCGATTCAATAGCCGTATGTGTCGGCTTGGCGGCATCGTGGCCTGCACTCGGTTCGGTTGACAGCCACCTAAGCTAAACCCGGCCGCATCTCGAACTCCATGGGGCTTCTGTAGCCGATTGTCGAGTGCCGCCGTTTGGCATTGTAGAAGCGCTCGATGTAATCGAACACGTCAGCCTTGGCTTCGTCACACGCCCGATAGGTCTTGCGCGCTGTACGCTCGGTCTGGAGCGACGGGAAGAAGCTCTCCACCGCCGCGAAGAAGCTCTCCATCGCCGCATTGTCCAGATATTGCCCGAGCGGCTCATCGAGCAGACCATGCAGTGATCGGCCATCAGCTGCCGGAACTGCTCGCTGGTGTATTGGCTGCCGCGATCGGAGTGATGCAGCGGTGCATCGGGCTGCCAGATCGCCATCACCAGGGCGTCGGTGACGAACGCGCCGTCATCTGTGCATTCATCGACCAGCCGACCACGCGGCGTGCGAACAGATCGATGACGACCACCCCATAGAGCCAACCATCCTCCCCGAGCTATACCGCTTGCTCATCGAGAACTCGTAAGAGTTTCCGCAGCGCCTCCTTGACTTCATCATCCAGGTGATCATTGCCAAGCGAGACGGGCGTAACATCGTGGTGTTCCTCCGCGAACAGCAATTTCATACGTTCGCTTGCGACGCCAGTAGTCAAGATTGGCTCCCGCCGATCAGGCTGGACCGTTCGTTGTCGCGCAAATGTCATTTTTACGACTCGCCGCATGATTATTCCCGCAATTACCAATCCGACTGCAAAGGCCAAAAGCATACCAGCAGGCATCTCGCTTTGAGAACCCGCCCTCGCGGCTGCCTCGGTGACCTGCCTACCCACTCCGGTGTCATTCCGAGCGTCTTTATTAGAATTAGGAGCCGTTGCGGGCACCTCCAGCGTCCGCTTCTCTCTCTCCTCTCGGGTACTTTCCGCGGCCGCCTCCGGCGTAACGCCCCGGACCGGCGATGTGGGGTTAGGCCACGCCACTTTGTCGGCTCCAGCGGCTGCTGGCGGGTCAGGCCACGCCACTTTGTCGGCTCCGGCACGTGGTGGAGGGTCAGGCCACGCCACTTTGTCGGCTCCAGCAGGTGGTGGCGGGTCAGGCCACGTCACTTGCTCGGCTCCAGCAGGCGCTGGCGGGTCAGGCCACGCCACTTTGTCGGCTCCAGCGGGTGCTGGCGGGTCAGGCCACGCCACTTTGTTGGCGCCCACTTGGCGCTTCGCCCGAGTGTTGTGTTGGATACTCCCTATCGTCGCTCTGTCGCTCGATGTGGCCGGCGTTACCTGAACCGGTCGAAGTTCCAGGGGTTCTGACCCTAGCTGATTGGGGGCAGTATTTGACGTAGTCGCCGCTCGCCTGATGACCGCAGTTTTGGGCTTTTCCTGCGCCGCCTGCTTTTGAATTGCTTGACCTTCTGTCCGCAAATACCAGCACTTGCTTTGTTTGACCGGGTCCGTGCGGTAGTACCAATGACTGCCCTGCGGGGGCGGCACATTCGGCACGGACAAGCAATCCTCTTGCGCCCGCACGGGACCGGCACTCAAGCTTCCGCCTCCAGCCGCCATGAGCAACACGGAGACCAGCGTAATAAATCGGACCTTTGCGGTCATGAGGCCCCCGTTACCAATGGCCGAACAAAAGTCTCGGACCACATTACGTTTCAATGTATCGCAATGTGACGGTTCCTTCGAGCTGTGTTCGGCTGAAGATCCCCTCTATCGTATTGCAGCCGCTGCATCGAGGACGCAGCTTCACCTTTCATCGCCCGGCCTTTTTTGGTTTCAGCTTCATCGCTTCCTGCATTCCGTATATATCGGGGTGTTTAGCGTGTCGGCGCGTTCAAGGCAGTGCGCTGTATCAGTGATCGGCCCGTCCAGCGTGAAGTCATAGGCGAGACCTTTTAGCACCAAAGCGTATCGTCCAGTCGGGAGGACAAAACTGGAGGACTCCGGACGAATGACGATCATCTCCGGCTTGTCAGCCACGGGCGCTACTCTCATTTGGTAGGAGTTGCTGCGAATGACCCAGGATTGGTCAATATCTGCTATTTTCGCGTTACCTCCTGAATCGAAAGTTAGAGCCCGCGTCACTTGCGCAACCACACGCACCGACACTCTGTCCGGTGCATTGTTCATAAGGTCACGTCGAAATACAACGAACTGAAATGGACCATTTGGGAGGTGAGTATGGCTTGGCGTAGAAAATGAAGCCGATATTGCAACCCGCTGATCTGGAACTTTTATAGGTATAAGGTCGAGTTCGGTAAGCTTCCCCTTAGTAATAGCATAAACACCATATTCAGTCGGTATCGGAATATTGGGTACAATTGTTGTGCGGGCCTTAGATGATAATTCCTGTTCACCGACTGCTGCGGTTCTGTCCTTTTTGACTTCATTTGTCGATCTCGTATTTGTCGACCTATCGAACCAGTTTAGTCCCAACAAGCGGAGTGCGGTTTCACTATCGCTTGCAGCATAGATTGCCACTCCTAAGACAACGGCAATGATTAGATGCACGTTACGCCAGAAAGTTGAGCGTAAGTGTTTGTCTAGGTATTTGTTTGTAAAAGAGTCGCTAGTCTCAGAAATAATTCGCAGCGACGAGGAACGACTATAATATGGCGGTGAGGGAAGGATGGCAGATTCGAGATGGGCGTAATCGTCGCCTACTATCGTTGCTTCGTGTGAGGCAGGGGGCAAGACAAGCGCATTGTGGGACGACTGTTCCGATGTCGCCCGCATCGACTCCGGTTTGGAATTAAAGGGCAAGGATGGTGCATTCTGCGCGAAATCCGCCTCGACCCGATCGATCGCATCTTCTAGTCTATGAACCTGCTCTTCTATCTCAGACCAAGCCCCCTCCACAAACTGCTGGTAAAGATCCTTTCGCAACTTTACGCGCGCGAACTCGTAGATGAACCTGCGTAATTGAGCATGATTTCCACTAACTTCCTCGACCGTTCGGGCGAGGAGGGAATAATGGTCCTGCTTCATTACGACTCCCGTAGAACGCATAACGGTCTCGTCCGTCATCGAACGCCCCGGTTGTGCCAAACGCGGCTGCTACCCGCTCCAATGGTAGGCAGTACTTGCTTATTCCCCACTTCTGCGCGGCTGCGTGATAATGAAGTTCTGCAGCTGCGCAACGACTTTAGTACTTGCCGCATGAACCGAATTGTGCACAACAAAGGAACCCGCTTATTAGAAGGCACGGAGGCGGCGAGTTCAAATCCGAATTCGCACCGTCGGGCCTTCGTCTTTGCATGTGTCCCTCCCGCAAACCCAAGAACACTCCCACTTCATCTGGCGTTACATTCGCCATGGTGGAGACAGTCTGGCGCGAAGCTTAGGGCAAAATCTAGGCCAAATCGAGGGAACTATTACAGACATGGCACCGATATGGACGCTAGCGACGGCCACGCGGGGGGCAGAATTGGAGCAAATGCTGCGGCGTCGAAGGCAAGTTGGGGAGCTGGCTGGCCAGGACCCCAACAGGCTGGCATAATGACTTTCCCCCGGGGGGAATATGGTCGTTCATTCTCCTCAAAGTCCTGAGGGCAGACTCCAAGTGAGCATCGCTACAAAGGCTTACGAAGGGCCTCCCGCGGTGCACGTTCAGCTTGAATGACAGACACCGCCCCCAAGTGGTGGGCGCCATTTGCTGGCAAGTGCAACCGCATGGGCTCCGACCACCAGAACGCTTGGCAATCTACGCTTCCCATAGCGGGGCGGGCGCTGCAGGTGGCGCGCCGGGAACTGGGGCTCGAAGCCGCCATCACCAAGCTCGACAAGTACCGACTGCTGATCCTCGACGATATCGCCTACGTTACCAAGGATCAGGCCGAGACCAGTGTGCTGTTCGAGCTGATCGCCGCCCGCTATGAACGCCGATCTCTGCTCATCACGGCCAACCAGCCCTTCGGCGAATGGGACAAGATTTTCGCCGACCAGGCCATGACGCTGGCGGCCATCGACCGGCTCGTGCACCACGCCACGATCCTGGAGATGAACGTCGAGAACTATCGTCGGAAAGCCGCGCTCAAACGCAAGCGTGGCCCAGCCGATTGAACGTAACACGCGCAACCATTATAACGGAGCGTTGCAGGGGCTCACGGCGACTACCGCCGTGACCCTTTGCTACAGATGCCAAGGCTCTGACTTTGCGTCGCTTTCGGGGAACAACAGACATAGAGCGATTTTCGGCGCCCAACGATCTGTAGCGAATGACTTATTTTTGACGTCAATGAAGGTCATTGAATACGTCATCGGCGCGCTACTAATGTTCAACCCGTGCTGCCGGCTGATTTACTTTGCTGTTTGATTTTGTTCTGTTCGATAATTCCCTCGAGCCGCGCGATATTCATTCTGTTCTGCTCGATAATTCCCTCTAGATGCGTAATGTTCTGCAGAAGCCGTTCGCTCGAGAGCCGAAGAAAGTAATAACCGAACTCCTGGTTCTGGAAGTAAATTTCGAGCAGTCGATCATAGGTGATGATCAGCACCTCCCCATTCTCGATACATTCGACCGTCTGCGTCCGGCTGTTATTGGGCGCGACAAAACCAAGTTCCCCCATAAGACGTCCGGACGGAAGTTCGACCCCAATTTCGGTCACGAGAAATTTTCCCGTGACCGTAAGAAACATCTCATTAGCCAGCTGCCCCTTGCGAAACAGAATATCGCCTTGTCGATAGCTCCGCCGGTTCATAAACGGCTTGAGCCAGTCCATTGATAGATCGCCTTGCGCAGCGATGCGCGCTTTCTTGACGAGGTTGCGCATCTGAAACAGGCGCAGACTGTTGATCGGCAGCAATAGCAAATACATCAAAAAGGTTGAAATCGCACCGGCTAGCGCCCCGTAAGCCATAAAGAACAAAATGCTAATAATGCCCAAAACGCGCAGCGGCACCATTGTTCGCATCAGTAGCGTTGCAGCATAGAAACCGGCACCGACCAGGGCGCACATGCTCGCAATATTGATGTTTGCCAACATGATGTCGATTAACCGGTGAAATATGGCGTCAAATGTGATGCTGCTTGGATCAAGGCCAATTTGGATCAGCAGTTTTTCGATCGTAAGATTTTGCGCCGCGCGTTCGAGGGCACGATGCAATATGGCAGCCAGATCAAGAGAATCTCTGTTCATTGCCCCCCCCAGCTATAAGCTGCCTCTAGTGCTAGATGCGACTGGCATTTCAGTCATGGAAACGGCAGGTGCTTGTCAAAGTATGCCTCCGAACACGCCATTGTCCGAGCGAAAATTGCGTCTTCGGCCGAGAGAGAATGCTATCAGGTCGCGCGCCTCTCGAAATGAAAGCACCAATTCACAAAACTGTCGTGTTTGGCGCATATTTATTCGAGAGAAGGACCAAAAAACGGTAAGTGTCAGGGGGACCACATGAATCGGTTCTTTATTGGATTGGCTGTTGGTGTTGTAGGAACGGCAATCGTTGGCGGTGTTGCATTCACGCTAATTCCAGTTTCGGCCAAGGGACTGTCCAAGGATACGCAGGCCATTTACGACCATGTCAAATCGCAATGTAAAACTGAAGCTAAGGAAAAGAACCTTGGTTTGTTGCAAAGACGAAAATACGTTGCGAACTGCGTCATGGACGGCCTCAAGGAGCACGCGGAGGCAGACCCCTTCGATCTCGACTGACCGGCATCTTGAAACATGTCGGTTGTTGGCCCACAACGACGGATGACGTTTTAATCGCTGACAGTCGCTTTCGGAGCAAAGCGGACATCGATGGATTTTGACGCGCGCCGCATCTGTTGCGATTGACCCAACTCGGACATACGCAACGCACCGCATCATAAAAACTGACCGCGATGCAGCTCAATCGCGGGATCAGCAGGTGGCGTGAAACGACAGATCGCGACGGGGAAGGAGCCAGCGACGATTACCAGACGTAGCGCAGACCGATGTCGCCTTGAACGCCGTTGCGGATGAAGGCCCCATCGAGACCGAACTGATAGCCGGCTTGCGCATAAAGGCTGATGCCGCGCCCGAGCAGAGCAGTCACGCCGCCGGCAAACTCCAGCTCCGTCGCCTGCTCGATCAGCGGCACCGGGTCGATCCCGAATGTTGTCGTTGCCTCGGCACCCCAATCCCTCCAGAGATTGGCGCGCACATACGGTTGCCACACCTGACCGTTATAGCCGTCGATGGTCCACATCCCACGCAAGCCGACCCGTCCGGTCGGCCCCGAGGTCGTGCCGAGCGCGACCGGGCCTAGCCCATCATTGGCCTGGTCGAACGAGACCTGCTGCCAGATGATCTGTCCCTGCGGTTCCAACACGAAGCGCGGCCCCAAAGGCAGCGGCATCGGATAGCCGCCTTCGAGCGAGGAGATGAAGCCAGAGCCATTGATCGGCAAGTTGGCGGATTGTGTTATCGCGTTGCCGTTGTAGTACGTCCCCTGCAGCACCGCATCGAGATACCAGCCGGTCGGGCCATAGTGGGTCCAGTAGCCGCCAGCAGAATAGCCGCTGAGACCTAGGTTGCCGGTATGGGTCTGCACATAGGCCGTGGCGGCAGGGTTGGTGACCAGGCCGTTCACATTGATGTCGCTGTTGGCAAACGCCAAGTAGACGCCGGCAACATCGCGATGGCCGGGCAAGAAGCTGCTACGCAACAGATCGACGCCGCCTTGAAAGCCGCCGATCCAGCCGCTGGCCTGCGGATCGGCAAATGCTTCGTAGCGATTGTCGATCCCTTGCCCGAAGAAGCGCGCCCAGTCGGAGCGGGCGACGCCGGCGCCCTCGCCACCGGTGTTCGCAAGCGTCAGTGTGTCACCAATGCGTTGTTGCATCGTCCCGAGCGTCTGCAGGCCCATCTGCCGCGCAATCGGCTGCACCACGCCATAAGTGGCAAGCTCCGGTCCGATGATCGGCCAGGTGCCCGGCGGCAACGGTGTTGGCGGCGGGACAGACGGGAACGGCGGTATGGTTGGCGGCAGGACAGGCGGGATCGGCGGTATGGGCGGCTCGATGAAAGTCGAGCGGAGAAACCAATCATTGGGGCTGCTGCCGCCAACGCCGCCGCGGAACAAATCGTAGTCGAAGGCGCCCGCTCGCGCCTCGCCAGCAAGCATGAAAGCGCCGGGCGCGGTTGTCCCGCCGTTGCTCGCGCTCACCACTTGAATGCCATTGCTGACGGTTTCTGCCCCTGGACCTGTGGTGTTGCGGATCATAAGGTCCGTCATGCCGGTCGCCGTGCCGCCGTTGACGACAAGCTTGTCCGACGGCGAACCGTCGCCCGCCAAAAAGGTGTTCATCGCGATCGTTCCGCCAGTTCCCGTGTAGCTGGTCGTCGTCAAGACCGTGCCCGGCGCAGTGCCCGTGCCCATATTCACCAAGCCGCCATTGGTGACGCTGGGGACGGTCTGACTGAAGCCATTGAGATCGAGCGTTCCGCCGCTCGCGACCGTCACTGCCGAATTCGGGCTGAACGTGTTCGGCGCGCCTGCTTGCAACGTGCCCGCGTTGACATTCGTCGCTCCGCTGTAGCTGTTGGCACCTTTGAATATTGTGGTGCCCGCGAGCACATTGACAGTACCGTTGCCGCTGATCGCGGGCGCAAACACGTAGTCGGCGGACGTGTGATTGAAGTTGAGCGTGCCGGTGCCAGCGCCAAATGCGATGCTCGGCGCAGTGAGCATGCCGGGCGCCGCCGCCGGATTGCCTGGGGCCGCGCCGATGTTGAGTGTTCCAATCGCGCCGGGGCTCGCTGCGATCAAGATAGGCCCGGTGACAATGCCGCCGTTCGCAATCGTGAGCGTGCCCGTGCCAAAGTTGCCAATGTTCGCCCCGGAACTGTTGCTCCACGTGGAGCCGGCGCCGGTCACCGTCACCATACCCAGAGAGCCGGCGCCATTGCCGATGTTGGCGGCGGCGGGGGTGGCATTGATGACCATCCCACCGTTCGCGATCGTGAGCGTGCCGGTGCCAAAACTGCCGATATTGAGCCCGCCACCTGGACCGATGGCCCAGGTGGAGCCGGGGCCGGTCACCGAGACCGTACCGATCGAGCCGACAGCCAATCCGACCGAGCCGCCGCCGCCACTACTCACCGTGCCGCCGTCCTGGATTGTAAGGGTCCCCGTGCCCTGGCCGCCGACTACGACGCTTCCGGCATTCGACCAGTTGGAGCCCGCTCCGGTCACCGTCACCGTGCCCAGCCCGCCCGGTAGATTGCCGACTGTCCCGAAGGAGTTGGCCAATGTCCCGCCGGTCTGGATTGTAAGCATCCCTGTCCCGTTTGCACCGACGGTGAGATTTTGGGCTCTTGCGCCCGGGCTCGCAATCACCGTCGGATTCGTCGTCACAGTGTTGATGGTTGGGCTGTTTGTAGCTGTTGGAATACCGGGGGAGGTCCAGTTGCCAGACAAAAACCAATTAGAGGAGAACAGTCCGGTCCAGTTGCTCTGGGCGTGTGTCGGAACCGCAGATGTTGCGAAAAGCGCGATTGCCGCCAGCAATGCGGACAAGACAAATTTGCAGCCGGCGCGCGCCCGTGATGTAGCGCCTTGGCGCGCTCCTATGGACGACAGTGGACGCGGTTCGCACCCCATATCGGCCTCTAATCAATCCGGCGGTGCCAATAATTAAAAACTGGACCGCCACAGGCCGCGTTCGTCACCGAGACGCGGGGAAGTGCGAAATCTTGACGCCCCCTCTTGCGGCGCCTGCGCCGCTATCCGCCCCCGCAATAACTCGCGCGCGACCGCTGCCCGCAGTCTTCCAATCCGTCATGGCGCCAGCCACGCTCCGCTTGCTCATGAGTTAGGTCAACAGGCGCGCTCCGCTCCCTGGAGTTTTTGCCGCTCGTGTGGCCGGTTTACAACACCGCGGCGGCAAACTGCGACCCCCGGTTGAGGTCGCGCTCGTCGCCAGATTGAGCCGGCCATCCGTCTGGTCGGGGTCTATACCGGCCGGATTCTCAAGGGAGAAGCCGGCCGAACTTCCGGTTCAGCAATCGACCAAGCGAGATGATCCTCAATCTCAAGAGCGCCAAGGCGTTGGGGCTTGCGGCCCAATCACGCTGCTGGGCCGCGCCGACGAGGTAATCGAATAGCGGGATTTTTGTTGCAGTGCATGAGTCCGGAAGTGGCCCCTTAGCGCCGGATCACGTTTTGATGGCTGACGGTCGCTATCGGGGTTGAAGCGGACATGGACGAGCCTGGGCCTTGATCATCTCGGTCGAGAGTGACCCAACGCGGACCTGAGACTCCGTGAAATAATTTTGGCGGCGGGATATCCTTGCGGCTTCAACTCCTGGGGCCGAAGAGAGCATCATGCGATATGACGCCCTGATCGTCGGAACGCGCTGCTCGGGAGCTGCCCTGGCGATGCTTCTCGCCCGCCGCGGCTGCAAAGTTCTTGCCATTGATCGCGTGCATTTCCCGAGCGACACCATTTCGACCCACTTCCTGTGGCCGCGAACGACGTCCTTCCTTGCAAAATGGGGCCTTTTGGAAAATTTGTCGGCGACGGGCTGTCCGGCGATCGAGCGGGTGACCGCCGATTATGGTGCAGTTGCGATCAGCGGAAGACCGAGCCCCGTTGATGGCACGGCTATCATGTACTCGCCGCGCCGGACGGTCCTGGACCTGCTGCTTGTTCAAGCTGCACGCGCGGCCGGCGCCGAGATACGGGAGGGGACCACATTTCGCGGGCTTATCTGGGAAGACAATAGAGTGGTCGGGGCCGGCGTACAGGGCGGAGATGGGAATTCCACAGAAGAGAGAGCCACCGTCGTGGTGGGCGCCGATGGCATCTGGTCGGCTGTGGCTCGGGCGGCGGGTGCCGTCACTGATGTACAGCGCGAAACGCTGACGTGCGGATATTACGCCTACTGGGCTGGTGTACCGACTGACGGGGTTGAGTTCTATGTGCGTCACGGAAGGGACATCTTGGTCTTTCCTACTCACGACCACTTGACATGCATCTGGGCCGGGCGCTCGCGAGGTGAGTGGAACACGTATCGGACAAACGTGGACGGGGCGTACCGTGAGATCATCTCGCTTGCACCCGATCTTTCCAAACGCCTGAGCAGCGCGCGACAAGTCTCTCCCTTCAAAGGCACCTCGAAGCTCCCGAACTTTTATCGTCTGAGTTTCGGCAGGGGATGGGCGCTGGTGGGCGATGCCGCCTATCATCGCGATCCACTGACCGGCATGGGCATAGGCGATGCCTTCTTCGGTGCCGACCTACTCGCCAACGCACTCGCAGAAGGACTTACCGGAAACGACGCGCATCTCGATGCCATGCTCGCCGCCTATCAAAATGCATTTCGCCAAAAAACCATGCCGGTCTTTGAGTACACCGTGAGGGCCGCCGGTCTCAAAGATCCGGCGCCGACTTTGGCGCTGTATGCCAAGGTTGCTCAATCAAACGAGGAAACAAATCGCTTCATGGACGTTCTTGCCGGCACACTTGCATTCAAAGAATACTTCACACCATCAAATATTTCGCGACTACTCGCGTGATCGGCGTGCTTAACGAAAGGAATTGATCCACTGCACGCCGCATGTCTGAAAGTGGCCCGTCACGTCATTTGGTGCCACGCAACGATATGTCTGCGGGCTGGTGCGCACTCAAACCGACGCGGTTGCTAAATCTCAGACATTCGGCGGCGAGCAGAGCGCGGCAAAGCGAATGTGAGCACTTAGCCTCACTTGTGAGTCCGAATAGCGCGGATAAAGGCTGCAACCGCAGGGGAGTGCTTCCGGCCGGGGACGGTGATGAGGCTTATGGTCCGGCTTACCGCTGGGTCGACCAGCGGCCGTCGAATGCTGTCCGGATGGGTCACTGAATACTCCGGCATGAAGGCGAAGCCGATATTCGCCATCACCATTGCCTGTACCCAATCTTCCCGCTCTGAGCGAAAGCGCGCATAAAGCTTGACCCCCATATCTTCGCAGACGCCCATGACCATCTCACGCATTTCGCACGATAACCTGTCGACGTACGGCTGCTCTGAAAGATCACGCAACGCTAACGCATTGCGTTTGCACAAGGGATGTCCCGGCGGCAGCAAGACAACATAGCGCTCGGTGTAAAGCGGCTCGGCGCGATAATCGCCCAGACCGTCAAGCGGGTTGAGGATCGCCATGTCGAGTTCGTCCGCATCAAGTTGCGCCGCCAGTGCTTCGGGGGCGCCGTCACGCACGGCTGCCTCGACGCCGGGCGATTGTCTTCCGAATGCTGCTAGCAAAGCGGCCAGACGCATTGGCCCAATGGTCGACATCACTCCGAGGCGGACAGGCACTTGGTTGAGCAACCGAAAATCATTAGCAACCGTCTCGGCGGCTTTCGCCTCTTCTACGATCTGGCTCAGATGCGGCTGCATTCGACGTCCGAACTCGGTCAACGCCACCTGACGCCCCTCACGATGGAACAGCGGGCTACCGAGGTGCGCCTCCAGCTTTTTAATCGCTGTCGTGAGCGCCGGCTGGGAAACGTGGCAAGCCTCGGCGGCTCGCGTGAAGCTCAGCGACTTCGCCGCCGCAAGGAAATACCGAACCTGGTGCATTTCCATGAGCGCCTCCTCGTCGGGATCAGCACCCGAGTATTATAGCGTCATTGTCCTTAGCTGGCGATTATGGATCGATAACCAAACGGTTGTTCTCTTGCGCGCCAACCTGTGGCTCATTCGACATTGTTGCCCCCTCGACCCAAGGAGCACTGCCATGACGGTCTATATGGTTGAACGCAATCTCAAAGGAATTGCGATGAGCGACTTGGCCGCCGCGCAAAAGGCGGCCATCAACACTGCCAACACGTACGCGGCCAAGGGCACGCCCATGCGCTATATTCGGTCGACCTTCGCGCCGGAAGACGGACGCTGCATGTGCCTGTTCGAGGCGCAAAACGCGGAAGATGTGAAGAAGCTGAACGACGAGGCGAAGCTTCCATATTCGCGGGTCGTCGAAGCGCTTGACCTTACTCCATGAGCGAACTGACGGCTGTCGTTTTCACTCAAGTCGCGAACTTGGCGGAGAGCCGGCAGCCGTCGGCTATTGGCGCATGCTGGCGGGCTGTGGCCATGTCCGAGTCTGGCCCTGTGCGTCGGATCACGTTTTGATGGCTGACGGTCGCCATCGGAGTTGAAGCGGACATGTACGAACCTGGGCCTTGACCATCTCAGTCGAGAGTGACCCATCTCGTCAACTTGTCGCGAGATTTCGATGCAACGCAGCATGATGCTGATTATACGGCTCAACAAAGCTGGTAAAAGTGGCGGCTTTCTCCGCTCGTGTTAGGTGCAGCGTCCAGCTATCCCGACTTATAGCCATCACGACGAATGGCCGCTGTTACTACGCGATCACCTCTCAAACCGGCGTTCGAGCTCAAACGCCTTCGCCGCCAGATCGGCCGCCAGCTCCTCAAGCACCTGGGAGAGTGCGCGGTCTTGGCAATCGCGGGCAATGGCGGTGCAATGCAGGGCAACCGTTCGCAGTTCTTCGGCAATACGCTTGATCATCGGCACATTCCCAGCAATCCGCTGCTTCAGCAGGGCGTTGCTAGTTAGGGGAATCCGCCGGTCACATCTTGGCGTCTGCTGCCAAAAATTTGCTTTTTAATGCCAATCTTGGCGCGGAGTTTAGTCGACGGGAGAGGTCGAGCGTTGCTCTTGCCGCGCTCGCGCAGCGGTTGGAGCCATTCCCGTCCAGCACCGGAATGCACGGGTGAACGTGCCCACCTGCGCATAGCCAAGAAGCCACGCGATCTGTGAGATTGTCAGCGATCGATCCGCCAGATAGCGGGTCGCCAGAGCGGACCGCACCTCAACCACGATGTCCGCAAAAGACAAACCCTCGGCCGACAAGCGTCGGGCCAGGGTCCGTGGACTCATCCCGAGCTTTGCCGCGACCACGTGATGGCGGACCTTCCGGTGAGGCAATTGCACTGCAATCTCATTTTCGACTTTTGTCCTCAGGGTGATGAGAGACTTATTGCGCCGTTTAAGCGCCGCTTCGCAGCATCGCAAGCACATTCGCTGCAGATAGGGGTCGGCCGAAACGAGGGGCGAGTTCCAACTGGCGCTAGGAAACTCGACTTCATCGACGTGTGAATTGTCCTCTATCTTTCCGCCGAGGAGCCTCTCCAGACGAAGCCTGTCGGCCGATATCCGCTGAATGATTCGCACTCTGATCGGATGAAGGCTGCGGCCGGCCACGTGCCGACAGATGCGAATGAGCGCGGCGACAAAGGAGCCCATTTGATGCATGTCTTGGTACCGGGAAATTCCTGCATAGCTGAAAATGACGCTGACTGCCCTTGCCTTGCGCACCGTAATCTTCACAGCCTCATTTTGAATGCCTACGTAGCGCTCCAAGCGCTTCAGCGCGTCGCCAAGTGTCTCCGCCGATGCGGCCACATAGTACAATAGTCCAAGTTCACGAATGTCGAAGGCGGTGCCCAGATGAAAGCCGAGAAGATCATCGCCCAGTGCGTCGGCGACAAGATGGACAAATGTGATCTGATTGGGGATACCGATCGTGGCGTAATGATTCTTCATGGCTTGCGCAGTCAAACCGGCGCCCTCGAGTAACTTGTCCGCGTCGACGCCCTTATGTTTGGCGTAACGGTAAGCGAGGCGTGAAAGCAGGCCGCCACAGTAGGGATAAGATCCAAATTGGTTCGTCGCGAGAGTTGCCATTCGGATGAGCGCCTCGCAGTGTGCGGAACAGTACCCTATTCATAGTGCATTCTAAAGGAGTTCCGGGCCAATCAAATGCAGCGTGTTATTGCCTGTATCAATGCCAATGGTGCAGGTGATTACAGTATCTGTCTTCCGGGACATGGCGATGTGCTCCTCGTGCTTCTTAAGCCCCACCGACTCTGGGAGCCGTTAGGGGCGGGGGCACGGCCGGTCCACCCCATTCTGCGACATTGACTGCTAGACTTCGCTGCACCGCAGTATGTGTGCCGCTGAGTGACCCGATCATTTTGTCTGGTGACTTTTCCGCGCGTTTGTTTGAAAGTCGTCCGAAATGGTGCATCAATGGTCGACAAAATTAACGTGCCAAAAATGAAGCGCAAGGATTACGAAGCGAAGCTGCGCAAGCTTCAAGTTGAGCTTTGTCGGTTGCAAGAATGGGTAAAGCATAAGGGACTGAAAGTCATCATCGTCTTCGAAGGCCGCGACGCCGCCGGAAAGGGTGGAACCATTAAAGCGATCACTGAGCGCGTCAGTCCCCGTGTCTTCCGCGTCGTAGCCCTTCCGGCTCCTTCCGATCGAGAAAAGAGCCAAATGTTCATGCAGCGCTACATCACCCAATTTCCCGCCGCAGGCGAAGTCGTTATCTTCGACCGGAGTTGGTACAATCGCGCCGGGGTCGAATACGTCATGAATTTTGTTACTAAAGCGCAACACAAGCGGTTCTTGGATCTCTGCCCGGAAATTGAGCGTTACATCATTGATGGCGGCATAACATTGATCAAGATTTGGCTCGAAGTTGGAAAGGAGGAACAGGAGAGACGATTTTTGGCTCGTATCAGTGATCCTCTGCGGCAATGGAAACTGAGTCCCATGGACCTGGAGTCCTATAAGCGCTGGTACGAGTACTCGATGGCACGTGACCTCATGCTCAAGACCACAGACAGCAAGCATGCGCCATGGCATATCGTGCGGACCGACGACAAGCGTCGCGGGCGACTGAACTGCATTTCGCAAATTCTATCATTAATCCCGCATAAAAAGTTTCCGGAAGCGACGGTCAAATTACCAAAGCGGTCTATAAAGAATAAGTATGACGATCAGACTTCGCTTGAGCGGCGGCGCTTTGTGCCAGAAAAATATTGAACGTTTCGCGTGAAGCAACGGTGGGAGAACACTAATTGACATTAATTGAACCAAATAACCACTTGATCTGGATCAACTTACACAACTACACAACCGGCATAGTGAGCTACGCCAGCACAAGCCGCAGGCCGCTCCCGCCCGCAGCAAGCTCGGCAAATATAAATTCAGAGAACCTTGGCGATGACCCCAGAAAGCGAGATCGGCGCTATTCAGGCAATTGGGCCGGTGGCTTCACCGCCTGTTTCGAAGTACGAGCGGCTCATTGAACGAGCAAAAGCCGTCCCAGCGACGAAAACCGTTGTGGTTCACCCATGCGATGAGACTTCGCTTTGCGGAGCAGCGGAAGCAGCTGAAGCCGGGATTATCGTTCCGATACTGGTTGGACCTGCCGCGAAGGTCAACGCGGTAGCGCGTGACTGCAACGTCGACATCCGGAAATTTGAGCTCGTTGACGTGAGTTACAGCGAAGCGGCAGCTGAGCGAGGCGTCCAACTGATCCACCAGGGTAAGGGCGAACTACTGATGAAGGGCAGCTTGCACACCGACGAGCTTATGCGGGCCGTGACCGCGCCAAGTACCGGCTTGCGTACGGCGCGCCGCATAAGTCACGTGTTCGTCATGGACGTTCCGACCTATGCCGAAACTCTGTTCATAACGGACGCTGCGATCAATATCTTCCCAGATCTCGACGCAAAACGTGACATCGTTCAAAATGCGGTCGATCTCTTCAACCAGGTTGGTCTTGGAATTCCGCGAGTGGCGATTCTTTCCGCTGTCGAGACCGTGACCGCGAAAATTCCCTCGACGATCGACGCTGCCGCCCTGTGCAAGATGGCCGATCGCGGACAAATTACGGGTGCCATCCTGGATGGACCGCTTGCCTTCGATAATGCGATTGATCCGGAGGCAGCGCGAATTAAGGGTATCCAATCTGCGGTGGCCGGCAATGCACAGATCCTTGTGGTCCCCGATCTCGAAGCAGGCAATATGCTTGCCAAAAATCTTGTGTACATGGCGAAGGCGGATTCTGCTGGGATCGTTCTCGGTGCCCGAGTCCCTATCATCCTCACCTCTCGCGCCGATTCCGTGCGGAGCCGACTCGCGTCCTGCGCTGCTGCCGTCCTCTACGCCAACGCGCGCCGAAACGTGATTGGAGTGCCGGAGGCGTGACGTATCATGGATGGGATCCTCGTCGTCAATGCCGGGTCGTCCAGCATAAAATTTCAAATATATGAGATCGGCAGTGACGGTGAGCCACGACGACTGGTCAAGGGGCAGATGGATGGGATCGGAAGCCGGCCGCGGCTCCGCGCTGAAGCGAATGACGGGTCATCGCTGATCAATAAGGAATTCGCACTAAAAGAAATCCCCGATGTGCCGGCCGCAATGACGGCGGTCGGGGATTGGATGCGAGCGACGCAAAGCCTCGTTCTTGTAGGGGTCGGCCACCGGGTAGTTCACGGAGGCCCTGTTTTCGAAAAACCAATTGTCGTTGATCGAGACGTTCTCAAGCAACTGCAAAATTACGTTTCACTCGCACCACTGCACCAGCCTAACAACCTCGCTCCGATACAGTTAATGCTCGAGCGGCGTCCCGGAGTGCCGCAAGTCGCGTGTTTCGATACCGCCTTTCATCGCAGCCACAGCGCCCTAGCCGATCGCTTCGCCATTCCAGAGTGCTTTTATGTCGAGGGTATCCGGCGATATGGGTTTCACGGGCTCTCCTATGAATACGTGGCGGGACGTCTGCGGGAAATCGCGCCCGATGTGACGAGCGGCCGCGTTATCATAGCGCATCTTGGCAGTGGGGCATCCATGTGCGCCCTATCCGGTGGACGAAGCGTTGAAAGCACGATGGGCTTCACCGCCCTCGATGGGCTGCCGATGGGAACCCGCCCAGGACAGATCGATCCTGGCGTTTTGCTCTACCTCATCATGGAGCGCAAAATGGACCCGGCGGCCGTCCAAAATCTGCTCTATCAGGATAGCGGACTTAAGGGGCTATCCGGCATTAGCAACGACATGAGAGAGCTCGAAACCAGCGCCGAACCGGCTGCGGCACTGGCTATCGATTACTTCGTTTACCGAGTGGGGCTTTACGCCGGAATGCTAGCGGCCGCGCTCGGGGGGCTCGATGCGTTCGTTTTCACGGCGGGAATCGGTGAGAACTCAGCGACCATCCGAGCGCGGATCGCCGAAAGACTGGAATGGCTGGGAATCCGGCTCGATCCGGTCGCTAATGCAACGAAGCAAACGCTGATATCACGAGCTGACAGCGGGATAGGTCTTTACATCGTGCCCACGGATGAGGAATTGGCGATCGCTCGGCACACAGTGTCGCTTTTGTCTAAACATCGGCAGTCAGTAAAAACTGAGGTTTGAGTTGCCTTCACGCATTGCCCGGCCAATCGGCCGGATAATGTCAATCGGACCGCAAGAATGGAAAAGCCGACGAAACGCGGAGGGATCGCAACTTGGCTTCAATATCTCCTGCCGGCGGTTTGGTTGGCGGAGTACAAGGCTGCCTGGCTAGCCGGCGATCTCGTCGCAGGCGTCACGCTGGCAGCCTATGCAATTCCGGTTTCCCTGGCCTATGCCGGTTTGGCTGGTTTGCCGCCTCAGGCTGGCATCTATGGTTATCTACTCGGCGGGCTGGGCTACGCCTTGCTTGGCTCGTCGCGTCAATTGGCCGTCGGTCCGACCTCGGCGATCTCGCTGATGGTTGGCGGTACAGTTGCGGCAATGGCCGGGGGCAATGTGGAACATCACGCTCAGATAGCGAGCCTTGCCGGTTTTAACGTAGCTTTGCTTTGCCTGATTGCGTGGCTCCTGCGACTCAGCATCCTCGTGAGGTTGATCAGCGACAGTATTCTGGTGGGATTCAAGGCGGGTGCCGGGCTGACAATCATCATGACCCAACTGCCGAGTCTGTTTGGCGTCTCCAGCGATGGACAAAACTTCTTTGAACGCGCAGCGCTCTTAGCCGGTCACCTCGGCCAGACTAACTTTCTGGTGCTCACGCTCGGCGCCATTGCGATCCTCGCGCTGGTGCTCGGCGACCGGTTTTTGCCAGGAAGACCGGTTGCACTCGGCGTCGTCGCACTGGCGATCATTGCCGCATCGGTGTTGGGACTTCCCGCGCTGGGGGTACCCACGACCGGAGAGGTCCCAGGTGGCCTTCCTTTCCTGGCGGGACCGGCAATGCGCCTGCCGGACGTAGAGGGCCTCTTTCCACTCGCAGCCGGGTGTCTGCTCCTTGCTTATGTCGAGGGGGTTTCTGCCGCCCGCACACTTGCAGCGAAGCACGGCTACACCGTCGACCCGCGGCAGGAATTTCTGGGGATTGGCGCAGCAAATCTCGCCGCGGCGCTCGGTCATGGCTACCCGGCGGCAGGCGGTTTGTCTCAATCGGCCGTGAATGACAAGGCAGGCGCCCGCACGCCGCTGGCCCTGATCTTCGCGTCGCTCACACTCGCCCTTTGCCTACTATTCCTCACGGGCCTGTTGGCAAACTTGCCCAAAGCGGTCTTGGCCGCAGTCGTACTGACCGCTGTGATTGGCTTGATCAATGTTCCCGACCTATTTCGCATGTGGCGCATCAGCAAACTCGATTTCTATGCGGCTACGATTGCACTTGGCGGAGTGCTGCTCCTTGGAATTTTGCAGGGCATATTGCTTGCCGCGCTAGCGTCTGTCCTGATGCTGCTGGCTCGGGCATCGCAGCCTCTAAAGCGAGTACCCGCCGCGCTGGGGCGTCCGACGAAAATTATCAGCGAGAATGCAAACGCTCAACAGAAAAACCCAAAAGGGAAAAACAGCAAAACTCCGGCCGATATAGTAGCTGCCGAATAGTAACAGCAGTGCCAATGCATATCCGAGAACCGCCAGCCACCGCGGTGCAATCCCGGTATAGAGAGCGATCGTCGACGTGATGATCATGAAAACGCCGGCCATCTTGACCATGTAGACGTTTATCGTCGCATAAATCGCGGCTCGAACGAATTGAAACGTCGCCGAACCGATCATTTCCTTCGGTTTGATGGCAAAGGCTATTAATACTCCATCCACTAAGGAGGAGGCTACAAACAACATACTCAAGAAGAGAAGACCGCTTCCGAAAAACACGGTTGCAAAAAATCGATCTTCCAGCTCACCGAGCCGGTCACGCAGCACGCCGATAAACCACAGAAATGCAATTCCAGCAAAGGAACCAAGTTCGTCGCCAATGCGACGGTCCGAGAGTCGGTGCGCAGCCACGAACCCAGCTTCTGAGGGTCGGCGGGTACCGAAATGCGAAGGAGCGCGAAAGTGGCCATCAACAGCAGAGAAAACAGCAATCCGGCGACAGCCGCGGCGTTCGGAGTTTTCAAGCGCTTTCTGGTCAGAGTCTCGTTTGTCATGATTGGCGGCCTATTGCGCTTTTATCGAATGCGAGAGTGCGATCAGGCTGTGCGGTAGGACGCGAATGATCCCCCCGCGCGGGCTGTCGATGTCGGCGATAAGCAAAAAGGAAATTGACACGATTACCGGCAAGACAAGAAGCAAAAGCGCGCCTTTTCGACGTTGGCCATAGCCAAGCAGCAGATTGCAGGAGACTGCGATCAGCGCCATCAAGGACCATGCTGCAACAGGAATGCGGTTCCACCAAGCTGCCTGAGTTCGTGATTGCGAATTCAAAACGTCGTTCATGCCTTCGACAACGAGGAGGGCCGTCACAGGTGTCGGGCGGGCGTTCGCTGCCGGCAGGATGGCGGACCAAAGCGCGGCTTCCAATTTTGCACCCTCGATGTTGGCCTGACCGATCTCGCGCTCTTCGCGGCTCAAGTAGGATGCGATACGCTGATCGAGATACCGCCGCAGTAATTCACGTACACTCGCTACGTCTGTGGCAGGCAGCAGATCGGCACGCACATATTCGGTTCCGATCGCATTGGCCTCCGCTTCCTCGTAATTCTTCCGTTGATCGTAGCGCGTGACCGCCATGGAGAAGCTAAATCCGATAATAAGAGCCAGCAGCGTCAGAATAGCCGCTTCGACGATATCGAGGTCTTCTCGCTCGTCTGTGCGTACGGGTCGTCCGCGGCCACTGAAGTCGCCGACATATGCCGCCAGCCATTGGGCAAAGAGAGAGACTATGAAGACAATAAGCGGACTGTCCAGAATGCTGCTCATACGAACGGCCTGTCCGTTTGCGCCACTCCGACCTTCAAAGGTGGCTTTTTGGCCGCCCAATTCATCACGTCTGGACGAACGTCCTCTTGATCCTTGTCAAAATGGATCGACGCCGGCAATTAATGAAATACGTCGCTCTGTTCGCGCGCCATTATCGGCGTCTGCTTTCTACGTCGCGCAGAGCTTCGGCGGTTACTGCCGATCGCAAGGAGAAGGCAACAGATTCCTTCGACGGTATTTCCCTCCTCGTCGATGAACCGATGGCAGGAGTTCCCTCCGCACTCAATCGCTCATCAACGCCGAACAGCTGCCCGATCCGGTGAAGGCGTTCCCAATCGTCGGCAGAATATTCGCCGCGGGCACTCAGCACCTGAGTAATGAGATCGAACGCCTTTAGCCGAGGCTCCTTTTCGACAGGCAGCATCGATGGAATGGCGGCCAGTGCGCTTTCGCCATCGAGCAGAAGCATGCAATACTGTTCGCGAATTGTGGCTTTGAATGTCGAGAGCGACACGTCGCTCAGCGCCTTGCGAATACGGCGAACAGCCTCGAATCCCCGCTCGTCGACCGCGGCGCGCCCCATGCCCGCAAAGAGGAGGCCACGGATGAGCGCTTCGCGCAGGCCACCGACGGGAATGCGCGCTTTGAGTTCGGCAATCCGTTTCTCGATGAGCTCGCGGTGTAACGGGCTTTTGGCCGCTCGACGTGGTGGTTGTTTTGCGCCTGCATCGACACCAACAGCCGCTTGCAGCGTCGACGAGCCATAAATTGAAAAGAACATCTGTTCAGCGAAGGCCTCCGTAGCATCACGCCATGCGTCGAGGCCGGCGACGATTTGGCGTGATGCATTTTCCTGCAACGCGAGAAACGGATTGTCGGCGGCTGCCGGCTTACGAGCATTGCGAACGTGCTCCGCAAGGCTAGCGACCGAGGCCATAACGGGATTTGCATCGGAAAAAATCTCATATTGCAGGCGCAACGGACAAAGCTGCCGCATCCAGTCCGCCCAAGGAGATGCGACGGCAGCTCGAACCAACGGCTGCAAAAACGTTCGGTAAAGGGCGAGGTTGGTCTGGGATACGCGGTCTGCTGTTGCGAAACAGCGCTCGTCGGCTGCGTCGTTACCCCCGAGTGCCCGAATATCATCGAGCGTCCTCAGTTCACACCGCATCACCCAATCGCCAGAGACGAGATCGGGGTTTGCTGTATCCGTGGTCTTCGCTTCAAAGACGGCCTCATAGAGACCTGGCGGCAGCGTATCGATCAGATCAATGTTGCTCGAAAGCTCGCCGTGTTCCTTGCGGGCTACGCCGGCAGAGACAAAAATGCCGAGGTGACCGATACTCTCGTGAATTGAGTAGACGATTGTTTGTCCGTAGGCTCGAATTTCGTCGGCGTCCTGATAAAGGTCGAGAATCCACCCGAGCGCCTGCTGAGGCGGCGTAATATTGTCGCCCTTGGAACAGAATACCACGATGGGAGAGCGAATTTCGCGGAGATCAATCGCCGTGCCGTCCGCGGTTTGCATTTTTCCTGCTGCCAGATTGTTGCCGATAAACAGCTCGTCAACGATGAATTGGATTTCCTCCGCATTCAAATTGACATGCCCACCCCACCAACGCTCAAAGTCAAGATAACGTGATGCTTCCGTATCGATCTTTGAATAGAGATTGTATTGCTTGCTCCAGAGCGTGTTCGCCGGATTTTGGTTTTCGAAGTTTTGTACCAGCCACGCGCCATCAAATTTGCCGTGGCCTAGATCACTGGCAAACGCCGTCAACCAGCTGCCCCCAAGTAGCCCGCCGCTGTAGCGCATAGGATTTTTGCCGTGGACGCCTTGCCAGTATGAAAGCGGCGATCCGGCGATGATGATCGGCCCAAACAATTCAGGTCGAAGGGCGGCAAGCATCACGACTGCCCAGCCGGCTTGGCAATTTCCGATAACGCAGGGCTTGCCATCGGCCTGCGGATGCAAGGTGATGACTTTTTCGAGGAATGCTGCTTCGGCGTGGGCGATATCCTCAATTGTCTGACCCGGCATCGGCTCCGGAAGGAAGCCGACGAAATAACACGGATGCCCGGCCTTGAACGCGACACCGATTTCACTGTCAGCTTTGAATCCCCCGATGCCGGGGCCGTGTCCTGCGCGCGGATCAACAACGACGAACGGCCTCCGCGTGGGATCGAGTTCCACGCCCACAGGAGGTAGAACCCTCGCCAGCGCGTAATTAACAGGTCGATCAAGCTGGCGGCCATCGACAACGAGCTCCACCTCATAGTGAAGCACGTGCGGGGCAGTTTCGGCTAAATGCTCGCGATATTGAATGCCACGACTATGCATTACATCCAAAAACAAGACGCCGCGCTGCGCCGCGTCGATAGCGTATTCAAGCGCGGGAGCGAACAAACCAAAGGACGGAATTGACGGGCCAGCCGCGGCTGAGGTTGAAAGATGCTGATTCGACGCCATAATTGTATTCCTTTTTGGGTCAGGATACGTCGGGCGGCGAAAACGACCTTTCTCTGGCGGACACTTGGGTCGCTCGATAGCGCCGGACCGGCTTCGACTTTCCGAGTTGTCGCGGCCGCCTCACGCAAGAAAGGATCATCAAGCCTAGCTCAGGAAAATCAAATCCCTTTTGCGATAGATCAAAGTGATGGGGTTAAGCAGTCGTAATCAATTTTTGGAGATTTGCATTTCCCTACGCCGAACTGGCAACCAAACTCGACGGATAGAGAGCGTGCGTCATAAATCGCCTTGCAAAAATCCAAATTCCCGCTGTTAAAGCCAAGCTTCTGGAAGGCAAGAAAGGACTGATCGTTGGCATTGCCAACGATCAGTCGATCGCTTGGGGCTGCGCAAAGGCCTTCCGAGCATTTGGTGCCGAACTTGCGGTGACCTATCTCAATGATAAGACAAGAAAATACGTCGAGCCGCTTGCGCGTGTCCTGGAATCTTCAATTGTGATGCCGCTCGATGTACGTGAGACCGGCCAGTTTGAGGCGGTGTTTGAACGCATCGCTGGGGACTGGGGGCATCTTGATTTTGTCGTGCACTCCATCGCCTATTCGCCAAAGGAGACCTTGCAGGGTCGCGTCGTCGATGCACCGCTGGAAGGATTTCTGACCACAATGGAGGTGTCTTGTTGGACCTTTATTCGGATGGCGCACTTGGCGGAGCCGCTGATGCGCAATGGCGGATCGCTGTTCACGATGACATATTATGGCAGTCAAATGGTGGTGAGGAACTACAATATCATGGGTGTTGCCAAGGCGGCCCTGGAAAGCGCAGTGCGCTACCTAGCGGCCGAGCTCGGGCCGAAAGGAATCAGGGTCCACGCGATCTCGCCCGGCCCTCTGGCTACCCGCGCGGCGTCCGGAATTCCGGAATTCGACGCGTTGCTCGACAAGGCCAAAAAAAAGGCGCCTGCACGGAGCCTCGTCAGCATCGAAGATGTCGGCGTCGCGACTGCCTTTCTCGCCCATGATGCTGCGCGTCTCATTACCGGGGAAACGCTATACGTCGATGCCGGCTACCACATCATGGATTAGGATATTCCATTCAGTGGCGCTGGTAGTTTTAGGCACTGCCGTGGCCGACGTTATAGCCATCCGCTATCCGCCCCAGCTCAGCTTCATACCGATGTCTCCCGGAATTCCGCCTGGAAATTCGACGACCTGCACCGTCAACCTGTAGCCATGAGGCTTTAGAAATTCCCGCCAAAACTCAACTAGCTCTTTCGGAAGG
>CAVRHN010000010.1:0-121455 GCA_963721025.1 uncultured Alphaproteobacteria bacterium
TCTACCTTCGCGATCAGCTCCGGAATGTTTGTTATTTTGGCGCGTTCCTCCTCTTTATCCATTGACTCGCGCGCACGAGGTCGACAGCGCGACCCGCTGGGGCCGCCACCTGGCCGCCGTCGCCAATTCCATTTTAGAGAAATTCGGTTCGGGGCCGCGGCGATCGCTGCGTCGGTCAGCGGAGCGACCCGCTCGGGCCGCCTGGGCGGCGCTGCGGCTGCTGGCCGCCGTCGGGGCTCGGGCGCTCGTGGCGAACGCTGCTGCTGATGATGTTGCTGCTACGGCCGCGCGGCGCCGGCGAGCCACGGGGTCATCGCCAACAGGCGGCATTGAAAGACCAGCGGTTTAGGGAGCGCGTTCCTCCTCTTTATCCATTGACTCGCGCGCACGAGGTCGACAGCGCGACCCGCTGGGGCCGCCACCTGGCCGCCGTCGCCAATTCCATTTTAGTTCGACACCAGCTTACGCCGACCCGCAGTGAATGAAACGGGATACGGAGTTTTGTATATTGTTGGTGCGTCGTCGGCACTGAGGTCGGCTTTTCGCTTGGTGCCTGCGAGCCCGTCTTTTAGTTGGACCCGGAGCCCCTGAGCACCCCGGATTGTGCCATAGGTCGGCAACGACCTGGGAGCACGTTTGTTAGAGTTCACCAACGGGGGTTCCAAGCCGACGGCGCGTCAGGAGGGAACATGGAAGTTCTTTATCCACATTGCGCCGGTCTGGATGTGCATAAGGAGACGGTGGTCGCCTGCGTGCGGCACATGGTGGACGGTACGGTCAAGCGGGAAGTCCGCACGTTTGATACCACCACCACTGGCCTTCTTGCCCTGGCGGATTGGCTGGCATCCGAGGACTGCACGCATGTGGCCATGGAGGCCACGGGCGTGTACTGGAAACCGGTCTGGCATGTCCTGAGCGACGGCGATTTTGGTTTGCTGCTAGCGAACGCCAAACACGTGAAAAACGTGCCGGGCCGCAAGACCGACGTCAACGATGCGACTTGGCTGGCCGATCTTCTCGCCCATGGTCTGATCCGCGGCAGCTTCGTGCCGGATGCCGACACTCAAGTCCTGCGCAACCTGCTGCGCACCCGCAAGCAGCTCGTTCGCGAGAGAAGCAGCCATGTCCAGCGACTTCAGAAGACGCTGGAGGATGCAAACATCAAGCTCAACTCGGTGATCTCCGATCTCATCGGCGTAACCGGCCGGGCGATGCTCGCGGCCCTGATCGCCGGCGAGACCGATCCCGGCAAGCTGGCCGCTCTCGCCCATCCCCGCATCAAAGCGCTGCCGGAGCAACTGCGCGAGGCGCTGCGCGGCCGGATCATGAAGCACCACCGCTTTCTGCTGCGGCTGCACCTACAGCAGATCGATGCCCTCGACGCCGCCGTTTCCGAGATCGATCGGGAGGTGAACGAACGCATCGAGCCCTTTCGCACCGCGGTCGAGCTGCTGATCACCATTCCAGGAATCAGCGAACTCAGTGCGCAGATCATTACCGCCGAAATCGGCAAGGACATGAGCCGCTTCGCCAGCGCCGCCCATCTCATCTCCTGGGCCGGTCTCTGCCCCAAAAATGATGAGAGCGCCGGTAAACGGCGGTCCACCCGCATGCGAAAGGGTGCCCCCTGGCTGAAGACCACCCTGATCCAATGCGCCTGGGCGGGCGCGCGCAAGAAGGGCAGCTATATCCACGCCCAGTTCCACCGCATCCGTTCACGCCGCGGCGCCAAAAAGGCCATCGCCGCCGTCGCTGCTTCCATCCTCACCGTCGTCTACCACATGCTCAAGGATGGAACCTGCTATCACGACCTCGGCCCTGATCACTTCGATCGCCGCGCCAAAATCACACAGACCAAACGTCTGGTCGCCAGACTTCAGAACCTCGGCTATGCCGTCCAGATCACCCCTCTAGCGGCATGACTGCGTTCTGTTTCTTGTTAGAGAAATTCGGTTCGGGGCCGCGGCGATCGCTGCGTCGGTCAGCGGAGCGACCCGCTCGGGCCGCCTGGGCGGCGCTGCGGCTGCTGGCCGCCGTCGGGGCTCGGGCGCTCGTGGCGAACGCTGCTGCTGATGATGTTGCTGCTACGGCCGCGCGGCGCCGGCGAGCCACGGGGTCATCGCCAACAGGCGGCATTGAAAGACCAGCGGTTTAGGGAGCGCGTTCCTCCTCTTTATCCATTGACTCGCGCGCACGAGGTCGACAGCGCGACCCGCTGGGGCCGCCACCTGGCCGCCGTCGCCGATTCCATTTTAGTTCGACACCAGCTTACGCCGACCCGCAGTGAATGAAACGGGATACGGAGTTTTGTATATTGTTGGTGCGTCGTCGGCACTGAGGTCGGCTTTTCGCTTGGTGCCTGCGAGCCCGTCTTTTAGTTGGACCCGGAGCCCCTGAGCACCCCGGATTGTGCCATAGGTCGGCAACGACCTGGGAGCACGTTTGTTAGAGTTCACCAACGGGGGTTCCAAGCCGACGGCGCGTCAGGAGGGAACATGGAAGTTCTTTATCCACATTGCGCCGGTCTGGATGTGCATAAGGAGACGGTGGTCGCCTGCGTGCGGCACATGGTGGACGGTACGGTCAAGCGGGAAGTCCGCACGTTTGATACCACCACCACTGGCCTTCTTGCCCTGGCGGATTGGCTGGCATCCGAGGACTGCACGCATGTGGCCATGGAGGCCACGGGCGTGTACTGGAAACCGGTCTGGCATGTCCTGAGCGACGGCGATTTTGGTTTGCTGCTAGCGAACGCCAAACACGTGAAAAACGTGCCGGGCCGCAAGACCGACGTCAACGATGCGACTTGGCTGGCCGATCTTCTCGCCCATGGTCTGATCCGCGGCAGCTTCGTGCCGGATGCCGACACTCAAGTCCTGCGCAACCTGCTGCGCACCCGCAAGCAGCTCGTTCGCGAGAGAAGCAGCCATGTCCAGCGACTTCAGAAGACGCTGGAGGATGCAAACATCAAGCTCAACTCGGTGATCTCCGATCTCATCGGCGTAACCGGCCGGGCGATGCTCGCGGCCCTGATCGCCGGCGAGACCGATCCCGGCAAGCTGGCCGCTCTCGCCCATCCCCGCATCAAAGCGCTGCCGGAGCAACTGCGCGAGGCGCTGCGCGGCCGGATCATGAAGCACCACCGCTTTCTGCTGCGGCTGCACCTACAGCAGATCGATGCCCTCGACGCCGCCGTTTCCGAGATCGATCGGGAGGTGAACGAACGCATCGAGCCCTTTCGCACCGCGGTCGAGCTGCTGATCACCATTCCAGGAATCAGCGAACTCAGTGCGCAGATCATTACCGCCGAAATCGGCAAGGACATGAGCCGCTTCGCCAGCGCCGCCCATCTCATCTCCTGGGCCGGTCTCTGCCCCAAAAATGATGAGAGCGCCGGTAAACGGCGGTCCACCCGCATGCGAAAGGGTGCCCCCTGGCTGAAGACCACCCTGATCCAATGCGCCTGGGCGGGCGCGCGCAAGAAGGGCAGCTATATCCACGCCCAGTTCCACCGCATCCGTTCACGCCGCGGCGCCAAAAAGGCCATCGCCGCCGTCGCTGCTTCCATCCTCACCGTCGTCTACCACATGCTCAAGGATGGAACCTGCTATCACGACCTCGGCCCTGATCACTTCGATCGCCGCGCCAAAATCACACAGACCAAACGTCTGGTCGCCAGACTTCAGAACCTCGGCTATGCCGTCCAGATCACCCCTCTAGCGGCATGACTGCGTTCTGTTTCTTGTTAGAGAAATTCGGTTCGGGGCCGCGGCGATCGCTGCGTCGGTCAGCGGAGCGACCCGCTCGGGCCGCCTGGGCGGCGCTGCGGCTGCTGGCCGCCGTCGCCATCGGGGCGACGATGGAGCTGGGCGCTCGTGGCGAACGCTGCTGCTGATGATGTTGCTGCTGCGGCCGCGCGGCGCCGGCGAGCCACGGGGTCATCGCCAACAGGCGGCATTGAAAGAGCAGCGGTTTAGGGGGCGCGTTCCTCCTCTTTATCCATTGACTCGCGCGCACGAGGTCGACAGCGCGACCCGCTGGGGCCGCCACCTGGCCGCCGTCGCCGATTCCATTTTAGAGAAATTCGGTTCGGGGCCGCGGCGATCGCTGCGTCGGTCAGCGGAGCGACCCGCTCGGGCCGCCTGGGCGGCGCTGCGGCTGCTGGCCGCCGTCGGGGCTCGGGCGCTCGTGGCGAACGCTGCTGCTGATGATGTTGCTGCTACGGCCGCGCGGCGCCGGCGAGCCACGGGGTCATCGCCAACAGGCGGCATTGAAAGACCAGCGGTTTAGGGAGCGCGTTCCTCCTCTTTATCCATTGACTCGCGCGCACGAGGTCGACAGCGCGACCCGCTGGGGCCGCCACCTGGCCGCCGTCGCCGATTCCATTTTAGAGAAATTCGGTTCGGGGCCGCGGCGATCGCTGCGTCGGTCAGCGGAGCGACCCGCTCGGGCCGCCTGGGCGGCGCTGCGGCTGCTGGCCGCCGTCGGGGCTCGGGCGCTCGTGGCGAACGCTGCTGCTGATGATGTTGCTGCTGCGGCCGCGCGGCGCCGGCGAGCCACGGGGTCATCGCCAACAGGCGGCATTGAAAGACCAGCGGTTTAGGGGGCGCGTTCCTCCTCTTTATCCATTGACTCGCGCGCACGAGGTCGACAGCGCGACCCGCTGGGGCCGCCACCTGGCCGCCGTCGCCGATTCCATTTTAGAGAAATTCGGTTCGGGGCCGCGGCGATCGCTGCGTCGGTCAGCGGAGCGACCCGCTCGGGCCGCCTGGGCGGCGCTGCGGCTGCTGGCCGCCGTCGCCATCGGGGCGACGATGGAGCTCGGGCGCTCGTGGCGAACGCTGCTGCTGATGATGTTGCTGCTGCGGCCGCACGGCGCCGGCGAGCTACGGGGTCATCGCCAACAGGCGGCATTGAAAGAGCAGCGGTTTAGGGAGCGCGTTCCTCCTCTTTATCCATTGACTCGCGCGCACGAGGTCGACAGCGCGACCCGCTGGGGCCGCCACCTGGCCGCCGTCGCCGATTCCATTTTAGAGAAATTCGGTTCGGGGCCGCGGCGATCGCTGCGTCGGTCAGCGGAGCGACCCGCTCGGGCCGCCTGGGCGGCGCTGCGGCTGCTGGCCGCCGTCGGGGCTCGGGCGCTCGTGGCGAACGCTGCTGCTGATGATGTTGCTGCTACGGCCGCGCGGCGCCGGCGAGCCACGGGGTCATCGCCAACAGGCGGCATTGAAAGACCAGCGGTTTAGGGAGCGCGTTCCTCCTCTTTATCCATTAACTCGCGCGCACGAGGTCGACAGCGCGACCCGCTGGGGCCGCCACCTGGCCGCCGTCGCCAATTCCATTTTAGAGAAATTCGGTTCGGGGCCGCGGCGATCGCTGCGTCGGTCAGCGGAGCGACCCGCTCGGGCCGCCTGGGCGGCGCTGCGGCTGCTGGCCGCCGTCGGGGCTCGGGCGCTCGTGGCGAACGCTGCTGCTGATGATGTTGCTGCTACGGCCGCGCGGCGCCGGCGAGCCACGGGGTCATCGCCAACAGGCGGCATTGAAAGACCAGCGGTTTAGGGAGCGCGTTCCTCCTCTTTATCCATTGACTCGCGCGCACGAGGTCGACAGCGCGACCCGCTGGGGCCGCCACCTGGCCGCCGTCGCCGATTCCATTTTAGAGAAATTCGGTTCGGGGCCGCGGCGATCGCTGCGTCGGTCAGCGGAGCGACCCGCTCGGGCCGCCTGGGCGGCGCTGCGGCTGCTGGCCGCCGTCGGGGCTCGGGCGCTCGTGGCGAACGCTGCTGCTGATGATGTTGCTGCTACGGCCGCGCGGCGCCGGCGAGCCACGGGGTCATCGCCAACAGGCGGCATTGAAAGACCAGCGGTTTAGGGAGCGCGTTCCTCCTCTTTATCCATTGACTCGCGCGCACGAGGTCGACAGCGCGACCCGCTGGGGCCGCCACCTGGCCGCCGTCGCCGATTCCATTTTAGAGAAATTCGGTTCGGGGCCGCGGCGATCGCTGCGTCGGTCAGCGGAGCGACCCGCTCGGGCCGCCTGGGCGGCGCTGCGGCTGCTGGCCGCCGTCGGGGCTCGGGCGCTCGTGGCGAACGCTGCTGCTGATGATGTTGCTGCTACGGCCGCGCGGCGCCGGCGAGCCACGGGGTCATCGCCAACAGGCGGCATTGAAAGACCAGCGGTTTAGGGAGCGCGTTCCTCCTCTTTATCCATTGACTCGCGCGCACGAGGTCGACAGCGCGACCCGCTGGGGCCGCCACCTGGCCGCCGTCGCCAATTCCATTTTAGAGAAATTCGGTTCGGGGCCGCGGCGATCGCTGCGTCGGTCAGCGGAGCGACCCGCTCGGGCCGCCTGGGCGGCGCTGCGGCTGCTGGCCGCCGTCGGGGCTCGGGCGCTCGTGGCGAACGCTGCTGCTGATGATGTTGCTGCTACGGCCGCGCGGCGCCGGCGAGCCACGGGGTCATCGCCAACAGGCGGCATTGAAAGACCAGCGGTTTAGGGAGCGCGTTCCTCCTCTTTATCCATTGACTCGCGCGCACGAGGTCGACAGCGCGACCCGCTGGGGCCGCCACAAGCAATAATAGGAAACAAGGCGACTGCTAACCAATCGCCCTTGCTCAGGCTTGTCTATGAAGAGTCCCATTCCAAAAGAACGTCTACGCGTCGGCAATTGGATTGTGCAAGGACTCTATAATGATGCAGTCAACGAAACCGTCGAACTCTGATTTCTGGCGGTCTTTCAACATGTAGTTGATCCAACCCGCGTTCGCACCGTCGCGGACAAGAATTCGGCCGTAACCCCACTCGATCTTCGCCCAACAGTCGCGGATTAGGTTTTCAAGCGCAATACCATCGAAGTGCGAGGGCAATTCAATTGCGCAATGAATATGCCATCGACCTGTCGTACCACGGTCCCATGAACGTAATGCGCGGGCGCGGACCTCGCCTTTTTCAAGTACGGGTAACACACGAAGCCTCTTGCCGTATCGACGAAATGCCGCTCCATATACTGCTCTGTTGAGGAGGTTCATGAAGTGCCGAAAAGCTCGTCTGCACCGATAGTCGTCGATCTTTACCCAACCGCCGCTGTCGGGCTGACGAGCTTGCTTCAGGGTTAGGGTGACGTCGCAAAATGCACCCCAGCTGCTCGTATCGAAGAAGTGTGATTTGGCGGATTCAAAAGCATCAGATCTAACTGCCATCGAATAGTTATCGCGTGCATTACAGAGTGACTTCAGGAAGCTCTGTAGGTTCTTTCGGGATTTATCGTCATCAGCGGCGGCATGCCGCACCGTCAAGTCGGAGAACGTAAATATGAAGTTCGCGCCGCTTGACACCTTTTCGCGGCTGCGGATGGTGTCTTTGGTGACGCGGTCGGTATGGCTTTAGGTCGACGGCGGCGATCGCTGAGCTCGGCGGTGGCTCGGCAACCCTCGCTCGCAACAGCATGGTGATGGGGAGAACCTGCGATCTCAGTATGAAGCCATCTGCCTCATTCTTAGCAACTTGCAGACATCGTCGACTTGATAGAGCCGTTTGAAATTCCCCAGAGACCGTTGGCTTTTGCCACAGACGGTGCAGACTCGACAGTGTCGTTCGGAATCCCCGAAGAAGCGAGGAGACGGTATTATTTTTCGCCTTCCGAACCCTCGTCGACATCGAATTCGACGTCCTGGATTTGCTGCTCACCGCCGAACTCTTTTTCGAGCTTCTCGGATTTCGACGGTCCGCCGATGACAAGCACGCCAGCCTTATGCGGAACGTCCATCTTCCGATCCTTGCCGTATTTGTCGGGAAGCCGCCGCTCCAGGAGCCATCGCGCCATCTTCGGGTCAAATTTGGGGACGGTCTCTGGAACAGGGTTTCCGTTTTTATCCTTCTTGTAGGCGTCGGGGCCTTGATGACCGAGCGACAAGAGAACCGGGTCAAACTTGTAGGACACGCGGCCTTTGTATGTCAGAATTTCGTCATAGCCTGTTGCCAGGCGGAACGCGACTTCTTCGAGGTGACCACCACCCTCGTCCATCGCCGATATGTAGTGTTCGTGAAACTTCATTGTGACGTCACGCCATTCGACGTCATATCCGTCATGCCCTGCCGCGCTGCCTCTGAGCCAATATTCAGGCGTCCGGCGGTGAATGCCCGCTTTCTTGGTCGCGTAGATTAGGGCAGGATATTCCGCGAGGCTATCGAGGAAAATCCGCATGCGCTCAGGCGAACGCTTTCGCCCAAGTTCGGAGATTTCCGGTGGCAGTTTTTGCTTTTTGAGTTGACGACCGCCGCTGCGACTTCGTTTGCTGCCCATCGCCCCGAGTGGGGTTGTCTCGATTTTAGGTCCCTCGGCCACACTCGCGGTCGCCTTGGCGGGCGGCAGCTCAGCTTGAGCGACCGTCACTTCGGTTTTCGACGGTACGCCCACGACAAGCACGCCACTCTTATGGGTAACGTCGGTCTTCGGACGCTCGCCGTACTTGTCGGGAAACTGCCGCGCCAGGAGCCATCGGATCATCTTCGGGTCATATTTGCGGACGGTCTCTGGAACAGGGTCTCCATTTTCATCCTTCAGGTAGGCGGCGGCGCCTCGATGACCGAGCGACCACCGAACCAGGTCAATCTTGTAGCTCACGCGGCCTTTGTATGTCAGGATTTCTTCATAGCCTGTTGCCGGGCGGAAGGCGAATTCTTCGATGTCACCACCCTCTTCCATCGCCGAAATGTAGTGTTCGTCAAACTTCATTGTGACGCCACGCCATTCGAGGTCATATCCGTCATGCCCCGCCGCGCTGCCTTTGAGCCAATATTCAGGCGTCTTGCGGTGAATGCCCGCTTTGTTGGTCGCGTGGATTAGGACAGCATCTTCCGCGAGGCTATCGAGGAAAAGCCGCATGCGCTCAGGCGAACGCTTTCGCCCAAGTTCGGAGATTCCTGCTGGCAGTTTTTGCTTTTTGAGTTGATGATCGCCGCTGCGACTTCGTTTGCTGCCCATCGCCCCGAGTGGAGTTGTCTCGGTTTTAGGTCCCTCGGCCTCACTCGTGGCCGCCGTGGCGGGCGACAGCAGCTCAGCTTTCGTCGTCCCGTTCTCAACGGTCTCGTTCTTGAGCCGCTCGACCGCGATTTCTTCAGCGACCGTCAGTTTCTCAGGCGATGCCCGCTGTAACGCGAGCAGCGCCGCGCCCTCCGGTGAGGTTGCGCTCACCATCGTTGTGGCGTCCCAAGTTCCTTCGCTCTTGCGGCGAAGTTCCTCGGCCGTGTAGACAAGTCGCTTCTCGGCGAGCGGCGTGGGGATGCGCTCAGTCATGGCACCCCCCCTTCGACTTCTTGCTACTCTTACGCACCGGCAAGAACGTCTCCTCCTCCGCGCGTGCCCTTGCGAGCGTGCCGGGCTGCATAACATGGGAGTAGCGACAGTCGGTCTCGTCAGTGCAGGCGCATGTCTGAGGGCCGGTCGCGCACGGTACCGGCAGGTCGCCGAGAAGCGCGTCGAGGTCAGCGGTGCGCACGAGCACGTGATCGCGTGAGCCTTTGCGGCCGAGGAGGCGAACGCAGGGCAGGCGCTTGTCGGCGATCACGGCCCCGATGGTAGAGACACTAACGGAAAGCCGCCGTGCGGCTTCGGCGACGGAGAGCGCCAGCAGGTCGGATCGGAGGATGTCCTCCGCGTAGGCGCGAGCCGCTTCCGCGTCGCTCTCGTGCTGTTGGGTGTAGGCGTCTACAAGGCGCTTGCGGCCGAATAGTATTCTGTCGGTGGCGTCGCTCATGGCGATGGCTCCTCGGCTAAGAGGGTGAGCCATCTTCCGCGGGTGCTTCCAACGGGAGGTTAAGGCTCCCCTATGGCGTTGATCAGTGACCCGTTTCAGGCCGCCTGTGGCGGCCCCTCGCCAGTCCGGGAGCTCAACCCGGAGCACCAAGCTACCAAAGGGCAGGCCAGCCGAAAAAACCCTACCACAACCGGAGGAGGCGATTATATCTCTTGCAAACCACAAACTAAGGCTAGTGGCCCCCTTGCCCTCGCGTTGAAGTTGTCCGATGATACCTTGCGGCGGCTTTGGGGGGACGGGGTGCGAAGTCGGGGCGTTATTTCGGTAATTTTGGCGTTGATGCTGGTCGGCTGTGCTTCAAAGGCCGCCGAGGTGACGCCAGCTTACGTCTCGCCCATGCTGTATCACTCATACTAATTGCCAGCAGCTTGCAGCCGAGGCTCAGCGCGTATCCGCAGCAGCAGCCGCAGCTTCCGGAGCACAGGACAGTCAGGCCACGAAGGATGCCGTGGCGACCACGGCAGCTGTAATAATTTTCTGGCCTGCGGCGTTTTTTGTTCAGGGCGATAAACAAAACGATGCTCAGCTGGCGCAGCGAAAGGGTGAAATGGACGCAATCCAACAGACTTCGATTCAGAAGCAATGTGGAACCCAGTTCCAGACCGCGCCGCCGCCTACAGCCGTCTATTTGTCGTCGTCATCCTCTGGATCGGGTTCCGGCAACGGTTCTCCTACCGCATGCCCCTCGGCGTCGGTATCTGGGTCCAAGGTAGGATCGCGAGTGTAGGCGATGCAGCCTTCATGGAAGGATTGGGAATTGCCTTCAGGGCAATTGCCTTCATCTTCGATGCCATGCTTTTCTGCCCACTTAAATCCGGCAGCGTGACCGGAACAATCGTCTATACAATCAAAATCGCCGAAGGTTCGATCCTGGGCGTATCCGGCCTGAGCGAATGCAATCGTTGCCGTGATCGCGAAGGCGAATGTACAAGCGCGCATAGCCATCCCCTCGTTCTCGGCCTAGACAATTGCACGCCTTTTTGTGGGTGTCTGGCAAGATAATTCATCGCTAGATTGCAACTTATGACCGGCCCCGAAGCCAAGCCCGATGACCTCGACGCCCTCCTGCGCGACTACGGCGGTCTGGAGGGCTTTGCCCGCGAGCTAGGGCAGCTCGACCCGAACGAGAGATTCTATGAGGAAGCGGCTAACGACAACGCCACGAAAAAAATCTGATTCGACAAACACCTTCCGTGTCATCTGCCCGAATGTTGGGACTTCGCCAGCGTCTCGATCTAATACTTTCTGAACCTGCGCCTCTTGGGCGCCATCGCTAATAAGACGTTCTTTTCGCAGCATATCAGGAGCAAATACTCCAACGACGCAAAGCGTGTCCCTGTAAATCTGCCGCAAAAGGCTACGTTCCTCTATATTCTTGATGGAGTCGATGATGTATGCGCGTCTTCCAGGAAGGCTGATACCTTTCTCTCCATACCCACCTTGTTCGCGCCTAAACTTAACAATGCGCTCAACCGCTTTCTCAGCAAGGTAATTTGGCCCGAACTTCTTGCGCAGCTCGTTGCCTGTAGTCTGCATTTCGTCGATGTAAGTGCTTAAAGGCTCAAGATCTATGTTTTGCCGCCCAACTCGATGCGCCTCGGCCTTAATGATTTCGCTTGGTTTGATTACCGGAGCGACTGCGTAACCGCAATCCTGTGTCAAGATTTCGGCTATGTATTTGCCTGCGGTCGAGACACCGGACCCCACTGGGCCTACTAATGCAAAGACCAGTTCTTCCGACAGACGATCAGCAATCGAGTTAGCCAGCTTTTGCTCTTCTTTGCGCTGCTCTCGACGATCAATAAGTACGGCATGTGTCGGCATGGAACGCACTCCCCACTCAATCACACAACTGGGGAGTGGTTTATGCTCAATCGCCCGTGATGACAAATCTCAACTTATTAAGATGTTGCTGGTGAGCGTTGAGCCGGCGACTCTGCCGCCTGGCCGCCCGATTTGCGTGTTTACATAAAAACCCTCCATCGGTTTCCCGAGGACGGCCGGCGCCAAGACCCCGATCAAAACAGCACTATCGCGCGTGAAATCGCTTCAAATAATCAGCCGACCCTTTTTTGGTGAGCGCGTGGTCGTTCGGCCGGCTTTGCCGCCGCTTCCTTGCCCTTCTTGCCCGGAATGGGAAGTAGCATCTCGCCTTGTCCCTCAATCCGTTTGCGCCCCTTCTTCGGCGGAGCGGATGCGGCTTTTTCCTGGGCAATGCTGCGGCGAAGTGCGTCCACGAGGTTGACGACGTTCTGCTGCCGCGGCGCGGCATGCTCGCGCGATACCGGCATGCCGGCCTGTTTCTTCTTGAGCATGGCAACGACGGCTTCCTCGTAGTGATCCACGAACCGCGAAGGATCGAAGTCCGTCGCCTTGCTCTGAAGGATGTGCTGGGCCAGCTTGAGCATATCCGGCTCGACCTTCACGTCGGGAATGTCGTCGAAATATTCCTTTGCGTCCCTGATCTCGTATGGATAGCGGAGCGTTGTGGCCATCAGTCCCTTGTCCCAAGGCTCCAGCATGATGACCCGCTCGTGCTTCGCCAGCACGACACGACCGAGCGCCACCATATCCTTGCCGCGCATGGCCTCGCGGATCACCGCAAATGCATCCTGCCCGACTTGGCCGTCCGGCGTGATGTAGTAGGGGCTGTCTAGATACCGCTCGTCGATCTGCTCGCGCGGGACGAACGAGTCAATTTCGATGGTGTGGTTGGTCTCGATCGCAATGGCGTCGAGTTCATCATCGTCCACTGGGATGTAGGCGTTCTTGGAGTACTCGTAGCCGCGCCCCTTATCCTCACCCTCGACGGGCTCGCGCGTGACCTCGTCGACCAGCTGCTGGCGCAGACGGTTGCCGGTCTTCTTGTTGATCTGGCGGAACGAGACGCGCTCGGTCGATGATGTCCCGGTGTAGAGGGCGATCGGGCACGAGACGAGCGACAGCTTGAGGTAGCCCTTCCAATACGGACGCGCGGGAGCCATGGATCGTCTCCTATGGTTGCGGGTGCCACCCGGCACCTGCCGCGTTTACGGACCACCTTGCGAGGAGAAGCGCAGGCTGGCGCGGGCCAATCCGTCGATGCCCGTCTCTATACGCTGACACTCATCTATGATGCGATTTCTGACAAGCCAATCGTTTCGCTTGGGATGGTTAACTGAGGTCTTTTGCATCTTCCTCGGGCGCCGGGCCGGCCATCCATTCCGGCTCGTTCAAATTGACCGCGTCACTTTTCTGCCGGTGATGGTCGCGAGCTTCGGCGGCGACAACCGGCTGCTCGTCAATGAGCTTCGTAAGCTGCTGGCTCAATCTGCCTCACTGCCGGCCTGCCGGGCCAGCAGCCGCCGGGCGCGGCTGAGACGCGCCTTCAGGCTCTCCTGGAATGTCGGGTCTTTCCGCCGGCTCTCGATATGCTCGGTTATCGCGGCGCGAATCACGTCCGAAACGGCGCGCTGTTCGACGGTGGCAACGGTCTCCAGGGCCTCGGCTTGTTCCTCGGAGAGGCGGATGGTCATGGCTTTTGTAGGTTTCATGGGCACAAAATGAACCAACACACCGGGCTTGTCAAGTACCACGGTATCGTGGTATCTTGGTATCACACAGAGGAGATACCGCATGTCGAGCCAGCCTGAAAAGCCAACGGAACCGGACCGGAACAAGGAGATGGAAGCCTTTAAGGAGCGCCAGGAGCGGGAGCTTCGGGAATTCGAGCACCGGCAACGCCAGGAACTTGAAGAATTCGAGCGCCGCGAGCGCGAGGAGGTCAAGCAATTCGAAGAGCGGGACCGGCCATTCGACATCAAGATCGACCGGACGGAATTCAAGGTGCGTGAGCGTTTCCGCACAGGTGCGCAACTTCGTCAGTTGCCAAACCCGCCTATCGGCCCGGACCGTGATCTGTTCGAGGTGGTGCCCGGCGGTTCTGACGAGAAAATCGCGGACAACCAGGAAGTGAAGATGCGCGATGGTTTACGGTTCTTCACCGCGCCGACACAAATCAATCCCGGTTCGAACTAACGGTTCGCGACGATGCTACCTTCGATCGACCTCGAATACCTTCAGGACAAAGCGCCTGGTCATCAGGTGCTCCATGAAGGAGGCGTGACTTGCGTCCTCATACCAGCATATGCGCTGCCGAAGGGGTTTGATCGGGCGGCGGCCGACTTATTGTTGCGCTTGGCACCGGGGTATCCTGACGTACAGCCGGATATGTGGTGGTTCAATCCTCCTGTTCGCCGGTGCGACGGAGTGGAGATCCCCGCCACGCAAGCGCGCGAAGGCCACCTTGGGCGCCAATGGCAACGTTGGTCTCGGCATTTGCAACCGGGGCAGTGGCGCTCAGGCGTAGATTCGCTGGCAAGTTATTTCGCTCTCATCAGGAAGGAATTGTTGGCCGCCGCACCACCGGGGGCCAAATGACGACAACACTCGTCCTCACCGAAAAGATCGCGTCTGCTATCGAATCCGCCGCACAGCAGCCCGTTGAAACAGCCGGCGTTCTGTTGGCTTCTCTTGCACAGGCGCCGAACGGCGACCAGCGGCTCCTCGGGCGCCAGATGCACTGGGTGCCTGACGACGCTTACTTGGCGCGCGAGAGCGCCCATCTCTCGATCGCATCGCACGGGTACGTTCACGCCCTCGGCGAGGCCGAGTGCATGGGTGCCATTCCCATCTGGTTTCATACGCATCCGAGCGTTGTCGGTCATCCGACACCAAGCATGGCCGACCGGAAGGTTGACCGTGAGATATCGGATCTGTTCCGGTTGAGGTCAGCAGGTGAATATTACGGCACTCTTATTGTGTCGCCACGTCAGAACGCATTGACGTTCACGGGCGCCCTGGCACCCGAGTCGGGAGAACCCATCCGGATTGATCGTCTCTGGCGCGTCGGTGAAAGCTGGCAGGTGACACGCTCCTTTGACTCGGGCTTGCCTGAAATTCCGGCCATCTTTGATCGCAGCGTTCGTGCCTTCGGGCCGGCGATACAGGGCACACTTGGGGACCTGCGCGTTGGCGTTGTCGGCTGCGGAGGAACCGGCTCAGCAGTGGCCGAACAACTTGTGCGTCTCGGTGTTCGGCACCTCATCCTCATCGATGCGGATACGCTTACCGAAAGCAATGTCACGCGGGTCTACGGGTCAACGCCGGCTAACATCGGGGCACCCAAGGTCCAGATTCTGCGGGAGCATCTTAGCGCCATCGCGCCTGATTTGGAATGTGAAGCGGTCCGTTCCATGATCACGGTCGAGCGTACCGCACGCCAGCTTATCAGTTGCGATCTTGTGTTTGGCTGTACCGACGACAATGCCGGGCGGCTCGTCCTCTCAAGATTTTCAACGTTCTTCGCCACCCCCGTCATTGATCTGGGCGTGTTACTGACGACCGATGTTTCAAGCGGCCTAACAGGCATTGATGGCCGCGTCACGACCTTGGTGCCTGGTGCGGGCTGTCTGATATGCCGTGACCGGGTTGACCTGGGCAGGGCAGCGATAGAGCTGCGGACACCGGAAGAAAGACGCCGCCTTGCAGATGAAGGTTACGCGCCAGACCTAACCGGCATCGAACCGGCGGTCGTGACATTCACGAGCGCTGCAGCCTCCGCGGCTATCAGTGAATTGCTCGACCGGCTGATCGGCTTTGGCCCGACGCCACGGCCCACCGAAGTGCTACTCCGATGGCATGAGCGGGAAATCTCGACCAATCGCGTGGAGCCACGAAGCAAGCACTATTGCGACCCGGCGAGTCAAAAGATCGGCAAAGGCGACACCCGACCTTTCTTGGAGCAAGCATGGCCGGACTAAACATCAGATGGTGGCACTGGCTTCCATTTCGGCGCCTGAGTTGCGTCGGGGCGGTGGACTCCGCCGACGAGATTCCTGACAAACTGCCACGAAGCGCGGCAGTTTTGGTTTCATCGAACGGACGTCAAAAGTGGGTCGCTTTCGATTGTCCCTGTCGGAGTGGCCATCGCATCCTTCTGAATTTGGATCAGTCGCGCAGTCCGGCGTGGTCCGTGAGCCAAAAACAGAACGGTCATCTTTCAGTCTCACCAAGTGTGAATTACTATGACGGCAATCGCAGGTGTCACTATGTTGTCCGCAATGGGAAAATAGTGTGGTCGGGAGATACATTTCCGTGAGCAGAAACAAGAACCAAAAAGCCGCATCCAAAGCTCCGCTGCAAGGGCAAGAACAACCGGCGGTTAAGACCGCGCAGGCGCCCACCAAGACGCCAATGTATTCGGCTATCAACGCTTCTCGCTATCAACGGCAAGACCTTATAAAGCGCATCAACGCGAAAGAAGGCACTCATCTCATCTGTTACGTCGGTAACTTGGACGCCGAAATCGACCGCAATGACATCATCGGCTTTAACGAGATGCTTCATAACATTACCGAAAACTCGCCCATTGACTTGCTTCTCAATACCTGCGGCGGCGATGTTGACGCGTGTGAAAAACTGGTCACACTCATTCTCTCCCGGGTCGGCAGCCAAGAGTTTAGAGTCATTGTGCCGGACCTTGCGAAAAGCGCGGGCACGCTCATGGCCCTTGCCGCCAATAAGATCATCATGAGCGACACGTCAGAGCTTGGCATGATCGACCCGCAGTTCTTGATGAAGGACGCGCGGGGGAACGAGTTGATGTACTCAGTCATGTGCTATCTTGAAGCTTACGAGGAGCATGCTGCGGCGCTACGCAGAAATCCGACTGATCCAGTTACGCTGTTAATGATGGATGGGTTCGACGCAAAGACTGTCCGCAAATTCCAAAGAATTCGTGATCGTGTCAGGATATTCGCGGAGGATAAGCTGAAGCGGCATGGGGCGCCTGCGTCCAGCATCTCCGCCGCCTTATTGGATTCCGCAAGGTGGAAAACCCATGGGCAACCGATAAAGCATGCCGACGCGAAGCAAATAGAGCTCCCGATTGAGTACATTCCCGCCGCCGATGAGCGGTGGGAGCGGTACTGGAGTCTTTACTGCTTGCAACGCCACTGCTTGGAGTCGCTTGAGGCCGAGGGAGCGAAGAAAATCTATGAGTCCGCATACGCATCCCAGGTTGTCTGAGGGTGCCATTCGCGACCTTCAGCTCCGGCGACCGAAGCGGTGGGGAATAGCTATCGCAGCGCTGCAAACGAGTGCGCAAATGAAGGTCGATATGCTAGATAATCCGCATGTCGGACCAACAACCCAATTTTTTCGACACGTTTACTGAGCGCGAGGCCGAGAGGATGAAAACCATCCTCGCGGAGCTCGCGTCTGAGCCGTGGGCACAGGCTGTTCTCAGTGATGTACGACAGAAAGGAGGTTTGGTTGGCAAAAACATGGCCAACTTCTTCGAACTTCGCTTTGGGCACGCCCTGCATGAAGCCGGCTTCGGCGTGGAGTATGAAGTACCCGGCGAAGGTGCTTCGACTTTGGATTTTGGCTTCACGTCAAAAGGTCAGTCTTGGAAGGTCGAGATGATGCGCTTGCAAGAAACGAAGGCTGCCAAAGCCGCCACAAAGACGGGCGTCGATGAGCACGGCGGCCGATGGGCCAGACAAATTCTATCCAGCGACGACAAAGATAAAAAAACATCTCCTGAGGGCGAGACACTCAAGGCCGTCCAGCGCATTTGCCAAAAATGTGAGTCTGGGGGCAAGCCTCACAAGTTTCCAAAGCCGGACAAGGCACTTCACGTCATTCTCGTTGATCTGCGCACTTTCAAGAATGGCGGCGACGTTCACGATCGGATGCACATTGGTCTCGGAGGGGAATATGTGAAGGAGCCTTCCGGATGTATTGGGGAGAAGGTGAGAAGAGAAAGCTGATCTCAGGCGTGTTTGGACCGCGGACAAAGGTTAATGGCTCGACCGAGGCGCGCGAGCGGGTTCATTTTATTGGGTTCGTACGCGAGCGGAGCTTCCAACCCGGTGAATTGGCGACGGTTACTCAATTCGTCGCGAACCCGCATCTCTTCAAAGATGCAACCGCGGTCAAAGTGGCAATCGACACCTGGCCGCTACAGCCCGCGCAAGTGTTAAATGGCGGCGATCGCCAGCGTGCTGGACGTTCTCTTCCAATAGAACCAGACGCAACCTTTCCCGGAATGTGGCGTGTAAAACTGCCTAATGGTGAACTCAGTGATTTCGTTAATTTGACACGAGCGAAAGACGCCGCGGCCGCGCTCGCTCGCGCCCTGCTCGACCGACCTAAGTCGATCGCGGCTTGATCGCGCGATAGGGCCGGTCGGCTGACCGACGCTAGGCGATAAGCACCCTCGTTCGCCCGCCGATTGCGCCGTATAATGTGGCTACACGGAATATTCACCCATGCAGCCAATCGGGGCGGTACTCAAGGACAGCAACATCATCCTGAAGGGAGCTGACGCTGCTACCACAAAGGGCTTTACTCAGGTCCCGAACTTCCTCCTCAAATCCAATAAATTGAGCTCCGGCGACAAGCTCGCCTTCGCAAGGTTGCCCTCCTATGCATGGCAGAATGACTATTGCTTCCCGGGTTCCATGAACCAGCTTTTCAAAAAGCTTGCGACCGACGCGTTCCTGGCTGGCGCAAGTTCGGATAACTTCGTCGACGCGGTCGCAGACTTCTTGGGAGAGCTAAACGCCATCCATCCGGTTTCGCGAAAGCAATGGACGGGCGCAATTGTCGTTCCCATCCCGGCCTCGGGTTATGCGTGCGGCTCCTGAAGTAGCGCCGTTTCTGCAAGTCGAGACTGAGGTGTCTTTTGATAAGACTGACGGTCCGCCCGCCATACGCAAACGGCCGCACCATTAACGGGTGGCGGAACACTACAAAACGCGCTACAAAACGCCGACCGGCCGCCGAAAAAACGCCAGTGATTTCAGCGCGCACCGGCGGGATGGGCGGTTTCCCATCGCCCGCTCCAAAGCCTTCCTTTCATTTCAGTGTTTCGCTCGAAAGCGTGGCGCCTTGCGCATCTTGCCATTTGGTGGGAAGCGTTCGGGATATCGATCGCGGTCCCGCCGCGTACTCTCTTGTGCACGAGGAAGGCATGCCCGCGCCGAAACCGCCCGCTTTCGAGACCTTGAGCCTGCATGCCGGGCAACATCCGGATCCGGTCACACGTTCGCGCGCTGTGCCGATCTACCAGACGACGTCGTACGTGTTCGACGACGCCGATCACGCCGCCGGCCTGTTCAATCTGGAACGCGCCGGCCACATCTACACGCGTATTTCCAATCCGACCACGGCAGTGCTGGAAGAGCGGCTCGCGGCGCTTGAAGACGGCGTCGGCGCCGTCTGCGCGGCGAGCGGCATGGCGGCGATGCATCTCGCCATCGCGACGCTGACTGGCGCCGGCGACCACATCGTTGCGTCGGCCTCACTCTATGGCGGCAGCATCAATCTCCTCACCCACACGCTGCCGCGCTTCGGCATCGCGACCACGTTCGTCAAGCCGCGCGACCTCGACGGCTTCCGTGGCGCAATCCGTCCCAACACCCGGCTGGTGATTGCCGAGACCATCGGCAATCCCGGCCTGGAAGTGCTCGACATCCCGCAGGTCGCCGAAATCGCCCACGCTGCCGGCATTCCGCTCCTCATCGACAATACCTTTGCCACGCCGTATCTGAGCCGCCCGCTCACGCTCGGCGCCGACATCGTCATGCACTCCGTCACCAAATGGATCGGCGGCCACGGCATCGCCATCGGCGGCGTGATCATCGACGGCGGTCGCTTCGACTGGCAGGCCGCCGGCAAATTTCCCACCCTGACCGAGCCTTACGCGGGCTATCACGGCATCGTCTTCGCCGAGGAGTTCGGTCCCGCCGCCTTTATCATGCGGGCGCGCGCCGAAGGTTTGCGCGATTTCGGCGCCTGTCTTTCTCCCACCAACGCCTTTCATCTGCTGCAGGGCGTGGAGACGCTGCCGTTGCGCATGGAGCGTCACATGGCGAATACCGCTGCCGTGCTCGCGTTCCTGCGTAAAAATCCGGCCGTGGACTGGGTGCTGCATCCTTCGCTGGAAACGCATCCGGATCACGCGCTGGCGCAAAAACTGCTGCCGAAGGGCGCCGGATCGATCGTCAGCTTCGGCATCAAAGGCGGCCGCGCCGCCGGGCGCAAGTTCATCGAAGCGGTGCGGCTGGCGAGCCACCTTGCCAATGTCGGCGACGCCAAGACGCTGGTCATCCATCCGGCGAGCACCACGCATCAGCAGATGGACGCCGCGGCGCTTGCCGCCGCCGGCGTCGGCGAGGAACTGGTGCGTCTCTCCGTGGGCCTGGAAGCCGCGAGCGACATCCTCGACGATTTCGGCCAGGCGCTGCGCGCCTCGCAGAAGGCTTAAATCCATGCGCCTCGTCGTTGACGGCTCGGAAACATTCGTCGGGACCGGCGGCCGCGATTTCGATCCGGCGCTGCCGACGGTCGTCTTTTTGCACGGCGCCGGCATGGATCATTCCGTCTGGGCGCTGCTCGCGCGCGCATTCGCGCATCACGGATTTGGCGTCTTGGCTCCTGACCTGCCGGGACACGGCCATTCAGCCGGCGTCGCGCTTTCATCCATCGCCGCGCTGGCGGATTGGACCGCGGCCCTGATCGACGCGGCGGGTCTGGGCGCGGCGCGGCTCGTCGGCCATTCCATGGGATCGCTCGTCGCATTGGAGACCGCGGCGCGGCACCCCGAAAACGTCACCGGCGTCAGCTTGATCTCGACGGCGGCGCCGATGCGCGTGTCGGACGATTTGCTCAATGCCGCGAAGGCCAACGACCATGCCGCCGTCGACATGATTTCCATTTGGGGCAACGGTTTTCGCGCCACGCTGGGCGGTTCTTTGGCGCCGGGTCTGTGGATGCTGGGCGAGGCCGAGCGATTGCTCGAACGCGCACATCCCGGCGTTATCTTCGCCGATCTCTCCGCCTGCAACGATTATCAGGACGCGCTCGCCGCCGCCGCGAAGGTTGCGGTTCCGTCACGCGTGATCCTCGGCAGCCGCGACCTGATGACTCCGGCGAAGGGTGGCAAAGCGATCGCCGCCGCCATCCCGGATTGCCGCCTCACCATGATCGAAGGCGCCGGTCATATGCTGATGAGCGAGCGTCCCGACGACGTGCTCGCCGCGCTGCGGAGCGAGACGCACTGATGAACGTGTCAAAGCCCGGCATCGCTTTGATTGGAGATATCGGTGCGACCAACATTCGCTTCACCCTGGTTCATGCAGACGGTACGACTGCGCCCGCTCGCGTCTACGCCTTGAACGATCACGCGTCGCTTCCCGATGCGATCGAGGCCTATCTGGCAGAAGCGTCGCCCGCCGCGCGGCCGCTGCAGGCGGTTCTTGCCATCGCTTCCCCGGTCACCGGCGACCAAGTGACGCTGACCAATCATCCCTGGTCGTTTTCCATCGAAGGCTTGCGGCAGCAGCTCGGCTTTCGGCGGCTTCGCGTCGTCAATGACTTTGTCGCCAATGCAGCGGCGATTCCGCATCTCTGCGAGCAGGATTGCTTGCAGATCGGCGGCGACGCGCCGGTCAGCGCTGCGCCGGTCGGCATCATCGGACCGGGCACCGGTCTCGGCGTCGGTGCGCTAGCGCCGTCGCCGGATGGCCCGGTCACCATCGCCGGCGAGGGCGGCCATGTCACGATGACGCCGGCCACGGCGCAGGAAAGCGCGATCCTCGATCTGATGCGCAAGCGCTACGACCATGTCTCGGCCGAGCGGCTGTTGTCCGGTCCGGGTCTGGTCAATTTGTACAACACGCTGTGCGAACTTGCGGAAGTTCCCGCCGCCCCGTTCACGCCGGCGCAGATCATCAGCGCGCAAACCTGGAACAAAGATCCGCGCACGCGCGAGGCGACGGCGATCTTCTGCGCCATGCTCGGAACGGTGGCCGGCAATCTGGCGCTGACGCTGGGCGCGCGCGGCGGCATCTACATCGCCGGCGGCATCGTGCCGCGGCTGCCGGAATTCTTCGCGCAATCTGAATTCCGTTCCCGGTTCGAGGCCAAGGGGCGGATGCGCGGCTACCTCGCCGCGATTCCGACTTACCTCATCGTGCGGCCGCATCCGGAACTGCTCGGCGCCGCGGCGTTGCTGCAGGAATCCGGCTCCTTCATCACCTAATACCCCGCGGCGAGCGCGCCGCGTGTGCGCGGGTCGGCGGCGCCGACCACGCCCGCCGGCGTGACCAGGATGGAATTGGCCGACGTCGGCAAACGCCGCACCACCACGCTGTCGCCGCGCGCTTCGAGCGCCGTGATGAGATCGTCGGCGAGTCCCGGTTCGGCGAAGACCTTGTCCGGCATCCATTGATCGTGCACGCGCGGCGCCGACACCGCGCTGGCGATATCGAGGCCGCGATCGATCACGTCGACCACGATCTGCAGTACCGCAGTGATGATGAGGCTGCCGCCCGGCGAACCGGTGACCAGGAACGGCTTGCCGTCCTTGAGTACGATCGTCGGCGTCATCGACGACAGCGGCCGTTTGCCGGGGCCCGGCGCATTGGCCTTGAAACCGACGAGGCCGTAGGCATTCGGCGTGTTCGGCTTGGCGGCGAAGTCGTCGAGCTCGTTGTTGAGAAGCACGCCGGTGCCGGCGGCGACCAGACCGACGCCATAGCTGAAGTTGAGCGTATAGGTATTGGCGACGGCGTTGCCGAAACGGTCGACGATCGAAAAGTGCGTGGTGTTGCGGCCTTCGGCCGTGACCGTGCCGCCGGGATGGATGTCGATCGCCGGCGTCGCATGCGCGGGATCGATGGTGGCGCGCCACTTGTCGGCGTAGCTCTTCGAGATCAAGCGCGCGACCGGCACCTGCATGACATCGGGATCGCCGAGGAACCAGGCGCGATCCGCGTAAGCGCGCTTCATCGCCTCGATCATCAGGAACAGCGTCGGCGCCTCGGCTTGGTGCGCCAGATCGTAGCCCTCGAGGATGTTGAGCATTTCGAGAAGCGCGATGCCGCCCGACGACGACGGCGCCATCGAGACGACGTCGTAGCCGCGATAGCTGCCGCGGATTGGCGGCCGCTCGATCGCGCGATAATCCTTAAGGTCGTCGGCAGTCATCACGCCGCCGGCGGCCTGCACCGCGGCGGCGAGCTTTTGCGCGATCGGACCTTCATAGAACGCCCGCGGCCCGTCTTCGGCGATGGCTTCAAGCGTATGCGCGAGGTCCGGTTGCACCAGCCGGTCGCCGGGCGCAAGCGCAGCGCCGTCGGCTTGCAGAAAGATCTGCGCCGAGGACGGCCAGCGCAGGAGGCGCGGCCGGTCGCGGGGCAGCGCATCCGCGGTGTCGTCGGCGACCGCAATGCCGTCGCGCGCCAGCGCGATCGCAGGCCGCATCAAATCGGCCAGCGTGAAACGGCCGGAGCCGTATTTTTCCTCCGCCAGCGCCAGCCCGGCGACCGTGCCCGGCACGCCGATGGCGAGCGCGGAGTCGCGGGATTTTTGCGGATCGGCATTGCCCTGGGCGTCGAGGAACGATTTGTCGTTGATCGCCGCCGGCGCGGTCTCGCGATAGTCGATGGTGGTGTCGTCGCCGTTGGCGCGATGAATGACCATGAAGCCGCCGCCGCCGATATTGCCGGCGCGCGGATAGGTCACGGCCAGGGCAAATCCGACCGCGACCGCGGCGTCGACCGCGTTGCCGCCTTTTTGCAGAATGTCGGCGCCAATCCGCGCGGCTATCGCCTCCTGCGCCACCACCATGCCGTGCGCGGCGGTGACGGCCTGCGCGCGGCCGATTGCGGAATCCAAGCGGCCTTCGCCGCGCGCGAGCGGCGGCAGTGCGAGAAGGCCGATGAATGCGAAGGCGGTGAGCTTGCGGAGGAAACGCATGGACATCCCGCAAATTAGATACGAGGCGGTGTATGGGCGCAAATGACCGGCGGACCGTGTTTCATCCTCCACCACCCCTTGCGTTGTCACCACCGGGCTTGACCCGGTGGTCCATGCTGACCAGCGGCGAACGAAATCATGCGGCGAATGTGAGCAAGTCGTCCCTCCGCATGGATTGCCGGGTCAAGCCCGGCAATGACGACATAAGAAGTTCCTTCTCGCGGCGCGATCCGCGCCCGAGCCCGCGGGAACCGCTCCTGCCCTATCGGCCGATGTCACCCGGCCGGCGTCCTTTAGTGGGCAAGATTCGTTAAGATGTAACGGAATGAGGGACGCATGTCAAGAGATGAGGTCGCTGCCTCAGTGACGGTCCGTAGGGCGCAATGGCGAAGCGTATTGCGCCGCCTGGTTGGCGGATTACGCTGCGCTAATCCGCCCTTCAGGCTTTTCCGATTGCCAGAAACAAAGACGTGGATGCCCGGTCAAGGCCGGGCATGACGACATCATTGACTGCCCCTCGCCCGCCGCACATTTCAGCGCGGTGACCTCTCCCGCAAGGGGACAGACAGGACTAAGGTGGACAAGCGAGGGAAGAAATCGCCAGAGAGGCTGTAATGGCTCAGGGTTCGGGGGTTGGCACCAAGGACATATTGGTTGCTCTGCCAGTCCTAGGGGCAGCACTGGCCGTGACGTATGACGTTGGCTATTTCTGGGGGCTCAATATCAATTTTTTCAGTGCTTTTTCCTTGCAAGAGCACATTGCGTTTGCGTTGGAATACATACCATTCGCTTTAGCCATATCAAGCATAGCGTTTATTTTACCCATCCTTGCGCAGTGGGCATGGAAGGAGGGTCAAGTGACCGCTCAACGCGACGTGCGCTCTGGAAGGAGGACACCCTTCTATAAGGTACGGATTAATTGGCTGCTTTTCGCATGCTGCTTTTATGATGTTTTTTGGTGCTGGTATTCGCAAAGCGCAACGAGTTTTGTGGGGTTGAGTTTCTTTGTTGCAGCTCTTATCGTGACAGCCTTTCGAGTGACTCTTGCTCATATATTATCGTTGTTTTTCTTGGCGGCGAGTTTCGCATTTGCAGTGGCGTTTTCGCTTGGCTTCGATTCTGCAAATTCATATCGGAAGTCAGAGAAATATAGTCAAACAGTAACGCCTCTACAGGGCGCCCCGATAAAAGCAAAGATTGTTCGTTCTGGTGATAAAGGCTTGCTCTTTTTTGACGAGAGCACAAAAGCCCTCGTTCTTTTGCCTTGGGATCAAATCAAAGAAATCTCATCCGCACCGTAGCGTTGATCAACCCCAACCTCATGCGGTTCTTCGGCCGCCCTCGTCCCAAGATCCCCTGTACTCGCCTTGGTCCGCCGACACTCCGCCCTCACAACATCGACGGCAGCACGCGGTCGGGCGGGCGGTGGCCGTCCATGAAGGTCCGGATGTTGATGATGACCTTCTCGCCCATGTCGACGCGGCCCTCCAGCGTCGCCGAGCCGAGATGCGGCAGCAGCACCACTTTCCCCTCGCGCGCCAGCTTGACGAGCTTGGGATTGACCGCCGGCTCGTGCTCGAAGACGTCGAGCCCGGCGCCGGCGATCTCGCCCGCCTCGATCAGCCGCGCCAGCGCGTTCTCGTCGATCACCTCGCCGCGCGCGGTGTTGACGATATAGGCCTCGGGCCGGATGAGCTTTAAGCGGCGCGCCGACAGCAGGTGATAGGTCGCCGGCGTGTGCGGACAATTGATCGAGATGATGTCCATGCGCACCAGCATCTGATCGAGGCTCTCCCAGTAGGTGGCATTGAGCTCCTCTTCGATGCGCGGCGCGACGCGGCGGCGATTGTGGTAGTGAATCTGCAGCCCGAACGCCTTGGCGCGGCGCGCGACGGCCTGGCCGATGCGGCCCATGCCGACGATGCCGAGCCGCTTGCCCCAGATGCGATGGCCGAGCATCCAGGTCGGGGTCCAGCCGCCCCAATCCTTGTCGCCGAGCAGCACCTGGGCGCCTTCGGCCAACCGCCGCGGCACCGCGAGAATGAGCGCCATGGTCATGTCGGCGGTGTCCTCGGTGAGGACGCCCGGCGTGTTGGTCACGGTGATGCCGCGCTGCAGCGCGGTGGCGACGTCGATGTTGTCGACGCCGTTGCCGAAATTGGCGATCAGCCGCAATTGTTCGCCGGAATGGCTGAGCACGGAGCGGTCGATCTGATCGGTCACCGTCGGCACGATGACGTCGGCGATTTTGACCGCCTCCACGAGGTCGGCCTGGCTCATCGGCTTGTCGTCGAGATTGAGCCGCGCGTCGAACAACTCGCACATGCGCGTTTCGACGCTGTCCGGCAATTTGCGGGTGACCACGACCAGCGGTTTCTTGCCCGATGCCATTCGCTGCCCCGTGCGCCTCAGACACTACCCGGAGCATGATCCTTGTCGAAAACGGCTTGCGCCGTTCCGGATCATACTCTGGTCGGCCGGCGGCACCGGCCCCTTTGCCGCATCCGCCCGTTCAGGTCTCGTTAACCGCCCTCGCCGACACTGAGACTTCGGGGGCGGTACATCAATCCTCTCTACCAGATGGCTGCGCTCCGACAAAGCGGGCTGGGTTCCCCGGCGTCATCGCGCTTAGCTTAGGCATCCGGGTATGTCGCCATGGCAGTGCGGCATGGCAGGTTCATGATCGTTTGGGCAAGGGCGGCGGCCGCCATCTTCATGCTGACGCTCGCCGCGGCGGCGGCGCAGGCGGCCGGCGACACCGCGTCGAGCGGGCTGCCGGTGCCGCGGTTCGTCAGCCTCAAGGCGGATCGCGTTAATGTGCGCGGCGGTCCGGACAAGGATCACGACGTCTCCTGGATCTATACCCGCGTCGGCTGGCCGGTCGAAATCACCGCGGAATTCGAGAATTGGCGCCGCATCCGCGACTCCGACGGCTCGGAGGGCTGGGTCTATCACTCGCTCTTGTCGGGCAAGCGCATGGCGGCGGTGCAACTGAAATCAAAGACCGATCTGGCGCCGCTGCATGCCAAGCCCGATGCCCAGAGCCCGGTGTTGGCTCGATTGCAGTCCGGAGTGCTCGGATCGGTCAAGCATTGCAACGGTAGCTGGTGCCGGCTCAGCGGCGACGGTTTCGACGGCTGGATCGAACAGGAGCGCCTCTGGGGCGTCTATCCGAACGAGAAGATCGAGTAACGTGAGCCGGCGTTGGAATTCGAACTCGTCATGCCCGGCCTTAGTCGTTCGAAGAACGGCGTCGCGTCGCTTGCCTATGCCGGGCATCCGCGTCTTAAAGGTCGAGCCAAGTCAAAGACGTGGATGGCCGGGACAAGCCCGGCCATGACAGTTTTAGGGCGGACGGACTCTTAGCCGCGCTTGCGCCGCAGCCGCACCACCACGTCGATGCGCGCGATCTCGTAGCCCTCCGGCGGCGTCGGCGCCTTGCCGACCGCCACGTCGGACGAGGGAATGTCGATGAGATCGTTTTTGTCCTCGATGAAAAAGTGGTGATGCTGGGAATTGTTGGTGTCGAAATAGGCTTTCGAGCCTTCGACAGCGACCTGGCGCAGCAAACCGACCTCGGTGAACTGGTGCAGCGTGTTGTAGACGGTGGCGAGCGACACCGGCACCTTGGCGTGGTGGGCTTCCTCGTAAAGCATTTCCGCCGTCACATGGCGGTCGCCCTTGGCGAACAAAATCCACCCCAGCGCCATGCGTTGCCGCGTCGGGCGCAGCCCGACTTCGCGCAGTTTCGCCTTGACGTCGTGCCACGGGCAGCCGGTGAGATCGGCAAAGGCGGCCGGCGCCTGCCGTTGGACGAGCGGCGCGGTGAGCGTGCCGGCACCGGGAACGAAAGGACGCGACTGGGTCATTACCATACCTTTCGGCCCGAGAACGGGCCGAGTAAGATCGTTGCAAGCGAAAATCAGTATACGCGAGCCCACGCCTGCTGCAACACCCCAAGGCGATCAGCCGCAGATCGGCTTTCGCACGGCGGCAGAGCAGCGCGGCAGGCAGCTTTGCCGCGATGGTCCCATATGTTAGGGATGCATGCGACTGGCCAGCCCCCGGCGCAAACATGGGACCGAAGAATGCAGGAACGCCGTTCCAACTTCGACTATGAGGATCTGCTGGCCTGTGGGCGGGGCGAGCTGTTCACCCAAGGCCCGCAACTGCCACTGCCACCCATGCTGATGTTCGACCGCATTTCCGAAATCGCGGAGGTGGGCGGCGAATATGGCAAAGGACTGGTGCGTGCGGTGCTCGACTTAAAGCCCGACCTCTGGTTCTTCCCCTGCCATTTCAAAGGCGACCCGGTCATGCCGGGATGCCTCGGCCTCGATGCACTGTGGCAGATGCTCGGCTTCTTTCTCGGCTGGCTGGGCTCGTCCGGCAGGGGCCGCGCGCTGGGCGCGGGCGAGATCAAGCTCTCGGGCCAAGTGCTTCCGACTATGAAGAAGATCGTCTACGGCGTCGATATCAAACGCGTGATGCGCTCGAAGCTGGTGCTCGGCATCGCCGACGGTTGGCTATCCGCCGATGGCTCCGTGATCTATCGTGTGCTCGATCTCAAGGTCGGGCTGTTCCACGATGCGGCGCCGCAGGCGAGCGGAGCGCAATAAAGAAGCTGACGAGGCCAAGATGAGGCGGGTGGTCGTCACCGGAATGGGCATCGTCTCGTCCATCGGCAACAACACGCAGGAAGTGCTGGCTTCGCTGCGCGAAGCGAAGTCGGGCATCGTGCGCGCCGACAAATATGCCGAGCTCGGCTTCCGCTCTCAGGTGCACGGTGCGCCCACCCTCGATCCCAGCGAGACGGTCGACCGCCGCGCCATGCGCTTTCTCGGCGGCGGCGCCGCCTGGAACCATGTCGCCATGGAGCAGGCGATCCGCGATTCCGGCCTCGAACCGACCGAGGTCTCGCACGAACGCACCGGCATCGTCATGGGATCGGGCGGCCCGTCGACGCGCACCATCGTCGAGGCGGCCGACATCGCCCGCAGCAAGGGGCCGAAGCGCGTTGGGCCGTTCGCGGTGCCCAAGGCGATGTCGTCGACCGCCTCGGCGACGCTCGCCACCTGGTTCAAGATCAAAGGCTTGAGCTATTCGATTTCATCGGCCTGCGCGACCTCGAACCATTGCATCGGCAATGCCTACGAGATCATCCAGGCCGGCAAGCAGGACATCATCTTCGCCGGCGGCTGCGAAGAGCTCGACTGGACCCTGACCGTGCTGTTTGACGCCATGGGGGCGCTGTCGTCGAAGTACAACGACACCCCCGCCAAGGCCTCGCGTGCCTATGACGCCGATCGCGACGGGTTTGTGATCAGCGCCGGCGCCGGCGTTCTGGTGCTCGAAGAATTGGAGCGCGCCAAGGCGCGCGGCGCCAGGATCTATGGCGAGATCGCCGGCTACGGCGCGACCTCCGACGGCGTCGACATGGTGGCGCCCTCGGGCGAAGGCGCCGCCCGCTGCATGCGCATGGCGCTGCAGCACGTCAAGCCGCCGGTCGACTATATCAATCCGCACGCCACCTCGACCCCGATCGGCGATCTCAAGGAGATCGAGGCCATCCGCAACGTGTTCGGCGCCGGAGAAAAATGCCCACCGATCGCCGCGACCAAGTCGCTCACCGGACATTCGCAAGGGGCGACCGGCGTGCACGAGGCGATCTATTCGTTGTTGATGATGAACAACGGCTTCATCTGCGAGAGCGCCAATATCGAGAACCTCGACCCGGCCTTTGCCGACATGCCGATCGTGCGCGAACGCCGCGACGGCGTGACGCTCGGCTGCGTGCTGTCGAATTCCTTCGGCTTCGGCGGCACCAACGCCTCCATCGTCTTCAAGCGGCCGGATGCGTGATTTCTCTTCCCGTTGTTCTGCGGCGCCGCCACGGGTCCGGTCCGGAACGGCCGGACCCGTTGGCTCGGCCGAAATGACAAGAAAAAGGATGAACGCATGCAGGGATTGATGCACGGCAAGCGCGGGCTGATCATGGGGGTCGCCAACGATCACTCGATCGCCTGGGGCATCGCCAGGACGCTGGCGGAGCATGGCGCCAAGCTCGCCTTCACCTACCAGGGCGAGGCGCTGGCCAAGCGCGTGAAACCGCTGGCGGCCTCGGTCGATGCCGATCTGGTGCTGCCATGCGACGTCGAGGACATCGCCTCGGTCGATGCCGTTTTCGCCGAGCTCGAGCGGACCTGGGGGACGCTCGATTTCCTGGTCCACGCGGTGGCCTTTTCCGACAAGACGCAGCTCACCGGCCGCTACGCCGACACCACGCGCGACAATTTTCTGCGCACCATGCTGATCTCGTGCTTCGCCTTCACCGAAGCGGCCAAGCGCGCATCCGCCCTGATGCCGAACGGCGGCGCGATGCTGACGCTGACCTATAACGGCGGCGAACGGGCGATGCCGAACTACAACGCCATGGGGCCCGCCAAGGCGGCGCTGGAAGCTTCGGTGCGCTATTTGGCGGTCGATTTCGGCGCGCGCGCCATCCGCGTCAATGCCATCTCATCCGGTCCGATCCGGACGCTGGCCGGCGCCGGCATCGGCGACGCGCGGATGATGTTCGCGTTCCAGCAGCGCTATTCACCGCTGGGTCGCGGCGTGACGCTCGAGGAACTGGGCGGCGCCGGGCTTTATCTGCTTTCCGACCTCTCGACCGGCGTCACCGGTGAAATCCATTTTGTCGACTCCGGCTACAATATCATCGCCATGCCGCATCCGGACGCGCTGCGGGCCGACCGCGAGCGGAGCGAGGAACTCGGGCAGTAGGGCGCGGGCTTAGTGTCCGTCCACGCCCGCGCCTCTTGCCTCGATCGGCGGCGCACGCCACATCTTCGCCGGTCATGCCCGCCTCACCCGCCATAGCAGTCGAGCGCCTCGTCAAAATCTACAAGAACGTGCCGGCAGTCGACGGCGTGTCGTTTACGATCGCGCCCGGCTCGATCACCGGCCTCCTTGGCGGCAACGGCGCCGGCAAGACCACCACCATTGCCATGATCATGGGGCTGATCACCCCGACCTCCGGCCGCGTCACGGTGCTCGGCGCGCAGATGCCGCGGCAGCGCTACCGCGTCCTGCAGCGGATGAATTTCGAGAGTCCCTATGTCGAGATGCCGATGCGGTTGACGATCCGGCAGAATCTGACCGTGTTCGGCATGCTCTACGGCGTGCCCGACCTCGCCGATCGCATCGACCAGCTCGCCGACGCGCTTGATCTGACCGATCTGCTCGACCGCCCGACCGGCAAGCTTTCGTCCGGGCAGAAGACCCGGGTGTCGCTGGCAAAATCGCTGATCAACGCCCCGGACTTGCTGCTGCTCGACGAGCCTACGGCCTCGCTCGATCCCGATACCGCCGACTGGGTGCGGGCCCACCTCGACCGCTATCGCCGCGACCGCCACGCCACGGTGCTCTTGGCCTCGCACAACATGGCCGAGGTCGAACGGCTGTGCGAGCGCGTCATCATCATGAAGCGCGGCCGCATCGAGGACGACGACACGCCGGCGCGGCTGTTGGCGCGTTACGGCCGGCGCACCCTGGAAGAAGTGTTTCTCGACGTGGCGCGCGGTGGCGAAGCGCGCGAGGCGGCGCAATGATCACGCACAGCGAAAGCGCGCTCGCCTTCTCGCCGCGGCGTGTCGCGGCGATGATGCTGCGTTACTGGTACCTGTTGCGCTCATCCTGGCCGCGGCTGGTCGAGCTTGTCTACTGGCCGATGGTGCAGATGATCACCTGGGGCTTTCTGCAGTTCTATGTAATGCAGAATGCCGGATTTTTTGCGCGTGCCGCCGGCACCTTCATCGGCGCGGTCTTGCTCTGGGACATCCTGTTCCGCGGCCAGCTCGGCTTCTCGATCTCGTTTCTCGAGGAGATGTGGTCGCGCAACATCGGTAATCTGATGATGAGTCCGCTGCGGCCGTTCGAGTTCATCATCGCACTGATGGTGATGAGCATGGTGCGGTTGTTGATCGGCGTGATCCCGGTCACGCTGCTGGCGTTCCTGTTCTTCGGCTTCAACCTCTTCGGACTCGGCTTGGCGCTGGTGGCGTTCTTCATCAACCTGATGCTGACCAGCTGGGCGGTGGGAATTTTCGTGTCCGGGCTGGTGCTGCGCAATGGCCTCGGCGCGGAGAACTTCGCCTGGTCGATCATGTTCCTGTTCATGCCGCTGACTTGCGTCTACTACCCGGTCACGACACTGCCGGTCTGGCTGCAGCCTTTGGCATGGCTCCTGCCGCCGACCTATGTGTTCGAGGGGATGCGCGCGCTGCTGATCGAGCACACCTTTCACCCGAACCTTATGCTCGATGCGCTGGGGCTCAACGTCCTGTTCTTTGCCGGCGGCACATTCGGCTTTCTCAAGCTCTTGCAGAGCGCCCGCCGCCACGGCTCCTTGATGCAGACGGGCGAATAGTCGCAATCTCGACCACCGACCCGACGAGAGATTGTCGACCTTCATACGTAACGAATAAGGAAATTGCTTTTATATTGACGGCATGACATGCCAGCGTCACAATGCTGCACTGCAGCGCAGCCGGGCAAGGATCATCTATGGCCATCGGAGAATTCGGCGGCGCGCCTAGCGTGCCCGGCAACGGCTTATTGCTGTCGACGCCGTTGTATTGGTTCTACGAGATGAGCCATGTGGCGCTCAATCCTTCGCGGGCGTGGGCCGACGCCACGCGGTTGTTTTTCAAGAACCCGGCCAACCCGCTGTACTACACGACCTTCGGAAAATCGATCGCTGCGGCCTGCGAGGTGTTCGAGCGCTCGACGCGCCGCTACGGCCGGCCGAAATGGCGAATCTCCTCGACAACGGTCGGGGGCGAGCGGGTGCCGGTCCACGTCGCAAGCGTATGGGAACGGGCATTCTGCCGCCTTATTCACTTCGAACGGGTATTCGAGCGCCAGCCGCGGCGGCCGCAGCCGCGGCTGCTGATCATTGCGCCGATGTCCGGGCATTACGCGACGCTGCTGCGCGGCACGGTCGAGGCGTTTCTGCCCAATCACGACGTCTACATCACCGATTGGAGCGATGCGCGCATGGTGCCGATGTCGGAGGGCAGCTTCGATCTCGACGATTACATCGACTACGTGATCTCGATGCTGCATGCGCTCGGCGGGGAAACCCATGTTATCGCGGTATGCCAGCCAGCAGTTCCCGTCATGGCTGCCGCCGCGCTCATGGAGGCAGATGAGGATCCTTATGTGCCTGCGTCCATGGTGTTGATGGGCGGACCGATCGACACCAGGATCAATCCGACTATCGTCAACACGCTGGCCGAACGGCGCGGCATCGATTGGTTCCGCCGCAACGTCATCACCAAGGTGCCGTTTCCCAATCCGGGCTTCATGCGCGACGTCTATCCCGGCTTCCTGCAGCTCAACGGCTTCGTCAGCATGAATCTTGACCGGCACATCGAGGCGCACCGGGAGCTGTTCCAGCACCTCGTGCGCGGCGATGGCGACTCCGCCCAAAAGCACCGGGAATTCTATGACGAATACCTGGCGGTCATGGACCTCGCGGCCGAGTACTACCTGCAGACGGTCGAAACCGTCTTCGTGCGCCACGCTTTGCCGCGCGGGGAAATGACCCATCGTGGCCGGTCGGTCGACCCGAGCCGTATCAAGCGGGTGGCGTTACTCACCATCGAAGGCGAGCTCGATGACATTTCCGGGGTTGGGCAGACGGAAGCCGCGCATCGATTGTGCGTCAACATCCCAGCCGATCGGCAGGCGCACTGGCTGCAGCAGGGCGTCGGACATTACGGCGTGTTCAACGGCTCGCGCTTCCGTTCCGAGATCGCCCCGCGCATCGCCGATTTCGTGCTGTCGGTGAGCCACAGCGGGCATGTCCGTCGCAATGGCGCGGCCCTACGTCTGGCACACAATGGCGGGACGCCGCCCGAGGCTGAACGCGCCGCTGCAACGGCCGACTTCGGCCGGACCCGCATCGACTAGCAGGCGGGCGAAAGGCCCTCTTTATCCGACATTATGGTGCAAACGCCACAAGCCCTGCGGCGGTGGCGTTCCTACACGGTCCCCTCAAATGGGTAAGGGAGGCTGACGTGTAGGAGCGCGCGCCATGTGGGCACGTTCATTTGGGCTCTCAACCGGGATACAATTCCCATGGGAGCCAAACCTATGCGCAAGGATATTTTCCTGGCCGTGCCAGCGGCAGGAATTTTGTTTTTTGGAGCGGGTGCCATGTTGCTCGCTCTAACCGACCGAGCCCTTTCTCATTGGGAAATCGCCTTTTGGGTAGGCGTGATTTGCACGCCTTTGGGGTTGGTCAATGTGATAATTCTCTCGGTTTGGGAATTTAGCGATCTCGCCCGCCGAGCAAGGAGGCCAATCGTGGGGCCGACTATTCTCATTAATTTTGCGACATGTCTCTTAGTAGCTGGTCTCGTATGGCATTTTTCAGAGACCGGAGCATTGAATGCTATTTTTCCCGGCCCTCTTGCTGGCCTCACAAATGCTCAGCTTCGCGAACGGACGCTAACCTTTGTCCAAAATTTGAGGGCGTTAGGTGAGCAATGGGAGCGCGAGGACCGAGAACTCAGTGAACGGCAATGGATGGGGCGCCGAAGGGATTGGCAAAATCTTAGCGAGGACGAAAAAACCAAACAATTTTGGGAACATTCCAATAAGATAACCGCATTGCAAGCAAAGTTTGATGGGGAATTTCGGCGGAAATATAGTTCAGATGCGGTTATCATTCGAGACGAATTGAAAGCGCGCGTTGGAACGTTACCCGATCCGCCGATTGATAGACCTATCGGAAATGCAATAAATACCGTGGGGCACACTATGTTTGATGGCCGTCTTGCGATGGGCCACAATGGCGTTGAAGCGGGCGCCAGATTACTCGAATTTTGGGCGAGTCGATTGCCCTAAATTTCTTCCAACGCCACGCTGTCCAGTTCCAGGGCCGCAAGGCAGGCTAGGAACCATGTAGCCGGGAATGTCCCCCGTTTCAGCTTATTCGTCACCGATGCCTGCTTCCTCTTTGAAGCCGTGCTTTTTGAGCCGCTTGGCCAGCTCGACGTAAGTAACCTCGGTTTCCCGCAGTTTGTGCTTCAGGAAAGCTGCCGCCCGCGCAGCCCATTCTTCCTCGGATTTGATATTCTTGTGGCGTTTGCGCCATAATACCGCTCTTTATCCGACATTAGCGGCAGTCCGCCCGGGTGGACGGCTCTAACGCCCTGAGAAATCCACGGGATTTCGAATCATCCGGCGTGAACTTCTACGTCTGCCCTTCGCGTAAAGCCTGAAGTTAAATTCATTCCATGAATTACACGTTCTGGCAGCTTCCAACGGGGGAGGGCCCAAGATGTTGTATGATGCGGCGGGCATCATAAAGAGGCTGCGTTACCTGGGGGTTATGGCAGTATCCACTGAGACTGTGTTTCGGGGTGCTCGATGTCGTACCGCGCGCTGCTCTATCGCCGCCCGAGCGAGCCTCAGGCGATTGAGGTCGTCTTCGACAGATCGATCTATCTCGTGCGGTTGCGGCGGCACCGGCAGGCGCGTCGCTATACGTTGCGCATTCAGGCTGCGACCCGCGAAGTGGTCCTCACCATTCCGCCACGCGGCACGTTGAAAGAAGCGCGCGAGTTTGCGCAGAAACACGGCGGCTGGATCGCGACGCGGCTGGGCCGGCTGCCGGAAGCGGTGCGGTTTGCACAGGGGATCGTGGTTCCGCTGCGCGGGCTGCCGCACCGCATTGCGCACCGCCGCGGCGCGCGCGGCACGGTCTGGATCGAGACCGACGGCGCGGGCGGGCGACTGTTGTGCGTCGCCGGCGAGGCTCCGCACGTCAACCGCCGTATCGGAGATTTCCTGCGCCGCGAGGCCAAGCGCGAGCTCGAGGCCGCAAGCCTGCAATTTGCGGTCGATCTCGGCGTGCGGATCAAGCGGGTTTCCGTGCGCGACCAGGCGAGCCGCTGGGGCTCCTGCTCGACGACCGGCGTACTGTCATATTCCTGGCGGCTCATCCTCGCGCCGAGCTTCGTGCTCAATTATCTCGCCGCGCACGAGGTGGCTCACCTGGTCGAGATGAATCATTCCGCCCGGTTCTGGCGCCTGGTCCGCCGCCTCTGCCCGGAGCACGAGCGGGCCAAAGTGTGGCTTGAGGTTCATGGCAGCGATCTGCATCGCTACGGCACGCCGGACGGTAGCCCCGGTCGGGTTAAATCGCCATAACCGATCCAGTCATGCCTGCCCTTGCCTGCAGGCGGGACAAGCCCGCATCGGTTAATGCGGCGCGGTTGTTTGCGCTATGACGTCCGACGCGGACGGAAACAAGCCAAAAGACAGCTTGGTCGCCACCACAAGCAGCACTGCCGCCAGCACGATGCGGAGCGCGAACTCCGGAATCCGGGCAGCGGCATAGCTGCCGAGCAAAATTCCCGGCACCGATCCCAGAATCAGGAACATAAAGACCTGCAAATCGACCGAACCCAAGAACCAATGTCCGATGCCGGCGGCCAGCGTGAGCGGAACCGCATGCGCGATATCGGAGCCCACAATTCGCGCGGTCGGCAGCTTCGGGTAGAGCAGGACCAGACAGGTGACGCCGATGGCGCCGGCGCCGACCGACGATATCGAAACGATCGTTCCGAGAACGCCGCCGACGATGACCGTGAGGATCGCGACCTGTTTCGGGGTCAGAACGTCGAGTCGCTTCGCGTACAGTCTCACGATCCGGTCGCGAAACAGCAACGTGACCGCCGTCACCATCAGCGCCAGCGTCAGCACGGCGTTGATGAGCTCGCGAGCCAGCGCGCTGTTGATATCGAGAGCGCTCAAGACCGACATCGTCACGATCGTCATCGGGATGCTACCGGTCGCCAGCCGCCGCACCACGCGCCAATCGATGGTTCGGTTGAAACCGTGCACCAGACTGCCGGCGGTCTTGGTCACCGCGGCGTGCAGCAGGTCGGTTCCGACCGCAACGGCCGGATTCATGCCGAACAGCAAGATCAGCACCGGCGTCATCAGCGAGCCGCCGCCGACCCCGGTCATTCCCACCAGCATGCCGATGGCGAATCCGGCGATCGCGTAGATCGGCTGGAACGCGTGGATCGCATTCATCGCGGGATCTCACCGCAGTCTGCAGCGGACAACAAAGCCATCATGATGATCGTGAACCTCACGGGTGACCGGGATCATCTGGGCGAATGGCAGCGGCCGCAGCGCGTTGATCAATCGTAGCCCAAGACCGATAAGCGGCGCAACGCGCCCCACTTTTCGCCGTGAAAGTCTGGCGTCGGCGAAACGCGGATTAACTCAGCAGATTAACTCAAATGCATGGCATACCGATGCCGGCGATGCGACGCCCTGCCCCTACCTCACCGCTCCATGTTGCGTTGCATCAGGCAGCCCCCCACGGCTCGCCGTCACATCGCAATGGGCGTTTTGCCGCAGCCGATAACACTAACGCGTGATCCGCATTGCATCTTTGGCGCGCGCGCCTATTTTTGGTCAATAGGCCGACCGAGCGGCTCCCCCCATCCCCCGACACCCTGCCGCTCGGCCGAAAAAGCCTAGTTTGAGGCAACAACTCAAGAACCCCAAGCGTGTACTCTGCTTGGGGTTCTTTTTTGTGGCAAGGGTTTGGCAACAAGGCGGGCAGGCGCCGCCCAAACGACAGCGCAATCGCCTCGGCTTGCATCAATCAGCGCACTAACATTTTGGCGGTGCGGGGTTTTTTTCGGAACACCGCGGTCCACCCGTCCGGGTCAGTCATTTTCCGGATCAGCTAATGCTTCACCAGATCTCCGAGCAAGCTCGCGGCAACGGCAAGCTTTGACAAAGTGAGGCCGGAATTGGCGATCTCGTGAATCGCGCCGCGGATACGCTCGACCTCGCTCTTGCGCGGTGCGACCCAGGCCTCGACCGCGCCGACGCCGGCCACGCCGTTGCCGACCATGGCCGCGGTCAATCGGCGCTCGGCGTCGCCGATCGAATCCCGCGCGCGATCGAGCGCCAGCCGGTCGAAATAATCGGCGATCGGGATATTGTTTGCCGCGCTGGCGATACGGTCGAGGCGAAAGAACGTGCCGGCGGCGAAATAGGTGGCTGCCACGTCGCCGACCGCCTTGCCGGTACGGTCGGCGACCAGCACGATATCGGGCGCGGCGGTGAGCGGACCGAGATTACCGATGCGGTCGGCAAGCTCAGCGGGCACGCCCGCTTCGGCAAGTTCCTGCCGGCGCGCCGTGCGCGCGCGCAACGCGTCCTCCGACAAGGCGCCGTCGAGCGCGGCCGTGACCACGGCGATGCCGTCGCGATAGTGCGTCACCACGTCGGCAAGGCCCTTGGTCAGATCGACGTGGCGCAGGAACCAGATGATGCGGTCGAGCAGCAGGTCCTGCACCGCCGCATAGAGATCGAGCTGCAGTTTTCCCGGAATCCGATTGTCGAGGCCGTCGATCGCGGTGTTGAGCGCGGTCATGCCGTAGCTGTCGCGCACGGCGGCAAAGGCCGATGCGATGGCCGTGGGCGCCGCCCCGGTCTGGTCGGCAATCCGCACGATCAGCGAAGGTCCGCCGCGGTTGATCATCGAATTGGCGAGCTGGGTGGCGACGATTTCGCGGTGCAGGCGATGGTGCCGAAGCGCATCGGGAAACCGCTCGGCGATCGCCTTTGGAAAATAACGGCCGAGCTCGCGGGCGAGGTACGGATCGTCCGGCACCGCGGACTCCAGCAGGTCTTCGTAGAGCGTCAACTTGGCATAGGCGAGTAGCAACGACAGTTCCGGCCGCGTGAACGGCTGCGAACGGCGGCGGCGCTCGGCGAGCTGCATATCGTCGGCCAGATACTCGACCGCGCGGTCGAGCAGCCCGCGCGCTTCCAGCGTCTGAACGAGCCGCTGCAGGAAGCCGAAATCCTCCATGCCGCGCCGCTCGGCCAGCGAAAGCGCCAGCGTCTGCAGATAATTGTTGCGCAGCACCAAGCCGGCGACGTCATCGGTCACCTCGGCAAGCAGCGCGTTGCGCGCGGTCATCGTCAGGCGGCCGTCGCGCACCGGAATGCTCAGCGCGATCTTGATGTTGACTTCCATGTCGGAGGTGTTGACGCCGGCCGAATTGTCGATCGCGTCGGTATTGAGCCGCACCCCGCGCAACGCCGCCTCCATGCGGCCGCGTTGCGTCATGCCGAGATTGGCGCCTTCGCCGATCACCTTGCAGCGCAAATCCTTGCCGGCGACGCGAACCGCATCGTTGGCGCGGTCGCCGACCGCCTCGTCGCTCTCGTCGGCGGCGCGGACATAGGTGCCGATGCCGCCGAAAAACAATAAATCGGCCTGGGCCTTGAGGATGGCGCGGATCAGCTCCTGCGGCGTGAGCCGTTCGCCGACGCCGAACAGCTTCTGCGCCTCCGGCGAAAGCCTGATCTCCTTGCCGCCGCGTGGAAAAACGCCGCCGCCCTTGGAGATGATCGTCTTGTCGAAATCCTGCCAGCTCGAACGCGGCAGATTGAACATCCGCCGGCGTTCGGCAAATGACCGTTCCGCATCCGGGTCGGGATCGATGAAAATGTCGCGGTGATCGAACGCCGCCACGAGCCTGATGGTTTTCTCGCGCAGCATGCCGTTGCCGAATACGTCGCCCGACATGTCGCCGACGCCGACCACCGTCAACGGCGTGGTCGCGATGTCGACGTCCATCTCGCGGAAATGGCGCTTGACCGATTCCCAGGCGCCGCGCGCAGTGATGCCCATTTTCTTGTGGTCGTAACCGGTCGAGCCGCCGGAGGCGAAGGCGTCGCCGAGCCAGAAGTCGTGCGCGACGGCGATGTCGTTGGCGATGTCGGAAAACGTCGCCGTACCCTTGTCGGCGGCGACCACCAGATAGGGATCGTCGCCGTCGTGGCGCACCACATCGGCCGGCGGGATGACGCCGGCCGTTCCGGTTCCGATATTGTCGGTGAGATCGAGCAGCGTGGCGATGAAGGCCTTGTAGCAGGCGATGCCTTCCGCCTGTAGGGTTTCGCGCGCACCGCCCCTCGGCAGATGTTTGGGCACGAAGCCGCCTTTGGCGCCGACCGGCACGATCACCGCGTTCTTCACGTTCTGCGCCTTGACCAGGCCGAGGATTTCGGTGCGGAAATCCTGCGGCCGGTCGGACCAGCGGATGCCGCCGCGCGCCACCTTGCCGAAGCGCAGATGCGCGCCCTCGACCCGCGGTGAATAGACGAAGATTTCGTAAAGCGGCCGCGGCAACGGCATGTCATCGAGCTTGCGGCTTGAAAACTTCACGGCAATGAGGTCGCGTCCGTCGCGATCGCGTTGATAAAAATTGGTGCGGATCGCAGCTTGGACGGCGTTGACGAAGCGGCGAAGGATGCGATCCTCGTCGAGGCTATCGACCGCCTGCAAGGCGGCTTCGATGGAGGAGGCGATGTAGAGCTCGCGCGCCGCGCGTTCATCCGGCGGCACGTCGAGATGCGGATCGAACCGGGTGTGGAACAAGGTCACGATCTGTGCCGCGACGGCGGCGTGCTTGCCCAGCGTTGCCCACATGTAATCCTGCGAGTAGGGCACCCGAATCTGGCGCAGGAAGCGCGACAGCGCGCGGAGCAGCGCCACCTCGCGCCAGATCAGTCCGGTCGCGAGCACCAGCGCGTTATAGCCGTCATTTTCCGCGCGTCCGCTCATCACCGCGAGAAAGCAGGCCTCCAGCCGCTCCCTGAGCGCATCGAGATCGAACGATTGGCTCCATGCGCTCTCCAGCGTCATGTCATGAAACCAGACATCGGCCGCGTCCCGCGGCTGGATGTGGTAGGTGCGCTCGTCGACGACGCGGAAACCCATGTTCTCCAGCACCGGCACCCGCTCGGAGAGCGGAATCGGGCGGCTATGGCTGAAGACTTTGAGCCCGGCGCTCGTCGGTTCCGCGCCGGGGTCGCGGTAAAGTTCGACGCCGAGCGGGCGCTCGGCGGTCAGCGCTTCGACGACCCGGATGTCGGCGACCGCCGCCGCCGGTGGATAGACCTCGCGGTAGTCGATCGGGAACGCGTCGTCGTAACGGGCCAACAAAGCGCGCCCGAGGGCCGGGTCGGCGCCGGCGAGAAGGGTGTCATGCAAGCCGTCCGCCCAGCTGCGGACGATCGCTTCGACCGCGTGATCGAGAACAGCGCGATCGACAATGGGAGTCTCGCCTTCGCGGCGCCCGATGATGAAATGGACGCGCACCAGCGGACCTTCCGGGAAGAACGGATGGAAGGCGCTGACATGTCCTTTGAAGCTCATGGCGAGATAATCGCCGATCTTCGCCCTGATCTGGCTGTCGTAGCGCTCGCGCGGAATGTAGACGAGGACCGACACGAAGCGATCGAAGCGATCCCGCCGCGGCAATACGCGCACCCGCGGGCGCTCGTCGAGCTGCAAAACCGCCAGCGCAAAGTGATAGAGCGTGTCTTCGTCGATTTGAAACAATTCGTCGCGCGGGTAATGCTCCAATACGTTGACCAACGCCTTGCCGGAATGGCTGCCCGGATCGAAGCCGGCGCGGCCGATGACGTGGTCGACCTTGCGCCGCAGATAGGGAATGGCGCGCACCGAACGCGTGTAGGCGGTGGAGGTGAGTAGCCCGCAGAACACGCATTCGCCGACCACTCTGCCCTCGTGGTCGAAATACTTGACGCCGACGTAATCCAGCGGGACGCGCCGATGCACGCGCGAGCGCACCGCGGCTTTGGTCATGATGATCAGCTTCGGCTCTTTCAGGAATTCGCGAATTTCGGGAGTGATGGTGACGAGCTGATTGCCGCGCCGGAGCAGCCGCATGTCGGGCGATCGCAATAGGCCAAGGCCGGTCTCGAACTCCGGCTCCAGCGCAGATTCAGTTTCGGTAATGGCGTAGTCGCGCGCACCGAGCAGGGTGAAATTGTCTGCCGCAACCCATTGGAGAAACTCGATCGCTTCGGCAATCTCATCGGCGGGAAGCGGCGGCGGATTGGCTTTTAGCTCGGCGGCGACCTCGTTGGCGCGCGCCAGCATGGCCCGCCAATCCTGCACGCAGACGCGGACGTCGGCGAGCACGGCTTCGAGCGCATGCACGATGTCCGTCCGACGCGCGGCATCGGCCATGCCTTCGATATGAATATGAATGAAGCTCTCGCGGGCGCCGTCGCTCTTGTGCGTGCCCTTGAACGCAATGAGGTTTCCGGCTTCGTTGCGCTCGACCGTGAACACCGGATGGACCAAGAGGCGGATGTCGGCGCCGCGCTCGCCGAGCTCGCCGACCACCGAATCGACCAGGAACGGCATATTGTCGTTGAGGATTTCCAGCACCGCTACGGCCGGCGCGGCGCGGGCCGGCGCGAAGGCTATTTTCGGCGTGCCGGGCTTACGCTCCAGCAGAAACGACCAGGACTGCTCGGCGATGCCGGCGAGTTCCTCCGGCTGGTATTGTTCGAGGTCGTCGGGCACCGCGCGTGCGAACATCTCGGCAAGAAAATCCGGCGGGATATCGCGCCGGCGCCCGACAAGGAGGGCGGCGGCCGCTTCGACCAGCGACCGGGCGGCGGCATTCCCGTCAGGGCGGGGAATATCTTGGACGTTCATATGTCCCCTTTCGGCGGGCAGCGCGATACTATGCGATAGTACCCGCACGACGCGCAGATGCGCCATTCAAGATTTATGCAATCACTCTATCGTCTGCCGCCGGACAGCGGCATGACAGCAAGGACACCCAGACCATGGTAAAACCCAACAGCAAAGCCTCCGCCAGCCGCGCGCCCGAGCGCCGCGCCGGCGCGGCGGCAGACGATGATACCAAGATCACCGCGCTCAACCTGCCGGCGGCGCCGCTTTCCCCGGAGATGGCCGCCTATTTCGGCAAATGCGAGGAAAAGCTCGGCTTTGTGCCGAATGTGCTGAAGGCCTATACCTTCGACCCGGCGAAGCTTTCAGCCTTCGTCGCCATGTATAACGATCTGATGTTGGCGCCGTCGGGCCTGAGCAAGCTCGAGCGCGAGATGATTGCGGTCGCGGTATCGTCGCACAACCAGTGCTATTACTGCCTGGTCGCCCATGGCGCCGCGGTGCGTCAGCTGTCGGGCGATCCGCCGCTCGGCGAACTGATGGCGATGAACTACCGCGCCGCACGGCTGTCGGCGCGCGAACGCGCCATGCTCGACTTTGCCGTCAAGCTGACCGTCGAGCCGTGGCTAATCGAGGAGGCGGATCGCGAAAGGCTGCGCCGCGCCGGCTTTACTGACCGCGATATCTGGGACATCGCCGCCGTCGCCAGCTTCTTCAACATGTCGAACCGCATGGCCTCCGCCACCGACATGCGGCCGAACAGCGTCTATCATGGGCAGGCACGGTGAAGAAGCGTATCGGCATATTGCAGAAATTGCTTATCATCACACCCTCTCGAATCACGAGCTTCTCCGAAATCGTCTCCATAGGGATGATGCCTACCGCGCCAAACAATAGCGCGCACAAGTGAGTTTGCACCGGTCAAAGGTCACAGACCATGAAGGTTACGCTCAAGCACGTCCTCGCCGCCATCGTTCTGGTGTTGAGCTTTGTTGCCCCCGTGGCCGCAGGGCCGCTCAAGGAAGCTAACGCGGCGTACAATAAGGGCAACTACCAACTAGCTCTACAGATTATCCGCCCGCTTGCCGAGCACGGTGACGCCGAAGCGCAGGTAATGCTTGGGTTCCTGTACCAGGAAGGAGAGGGGACGCCGCAGGGTTACCCTGAGGCGGTGAAGTGGTATCGCCTCGCCGCTGAGCAGGGCAACGCCATGGGACAGACCTCTTTGGGCTCCATGTACGTTAGCGGTCGCGGAGTGTCGCAAGACTTCGTTGAGGCGGTGAAGTGGTTTCGCCAAGCTGCTGACCAAGGCGACTGTCTCGGGCAGTCTTGGCTCGGCTCCATGTACAAGCTTGGCATGGGCGTGCCGCAGGACGACGTAGCCGCACACATGTGGCTCAACTTGGCGGCGGCGCAGAGCGGCGAAGCTGCGGTAGAAAGTCGAGAAAGTCGAGACAAGATCGCGAAGCGCATGACCCCCGCGCAGATCGCCCAAGCGCAGAAGCTGGCCCGCGAGTGGAAGCCGACCAAGTAGCCGCCCGCGTCTTCACAGACCAAAGACGCTAGCGCTGTAAGTTTGATTTTAGCCCTGTGATCCCGCCACTCGCACGTGAATGGAAGCCGAGTACGCAGAGAGAGGGCACATGAAGGTACCGATAATCGACCGCCGCGAGGTAACTCTGACCCCTGGGAACTTGCGAAACGGGCACATCTATTTGAAGGCAATCCTTGACGACTTCTTTCCAAAGGAAGCGCGCGGCGGTTCTGACAAGACACAAATCGCGGATCGACTGCTCACCGTGACTTTCGTGCCCGGCATAACGGTTCAGTCGGATATAACGGGAGCTGATCGCTTCGGGCGCCCAGGCCGCTCGAAGCACTGCTTCCTCCGTAATCGCTTTGCGGTAGAGGATTTCTTCGAGCGTTCCGGTGCCAAACCCGGTGACGTGGTTGAGATCAGCAGGACCGGTCCGTACGCGTACACCTTCTCGCTCGGCTGAGTGACTAACGCGTGTGGCGGGCGTCCACGTCTTATCAGCCGGAGGGAAGTCAAGACGTGGATGGCCGGGACAAGCCCGGCCATGACGGGATATGGTATTAACGCTTATCAGCGGAGGCGCGCGATGCGTACCAAGAGTGCGGGCGTCGTAGCCGGCGCCCTGAGCTTTTTCCTCGCCGCGTCGGCTTTTGCCGCGCCGGCAGCAAAGCTTTCGCCGAGCGACATTCAGGCGACGTTTTTCAACGATCAGCCGTTCACCGCGGCGACGCCTTCCAACGTCAAATTCAAGATGACGTTCACTGCTGACGGCAAGATGAAGCGCGTGCCGATCGGCACCGGCCACCGCGGCGAGGGTACCTGGAAGCTGTCGAAGGACGGCTTCTGCACCACCTGGAAAGGCGCCAAGGAAAATTGCTTCACGGTGGTGGCCGCCGGCGACAACAAATGGTCGGTGCTCAAAGGCTCGAGCATCCTGGCGACCTGGAGCAAATAAATCCGCCGCATCCCTTCCGTCACCTCTCCCCACTGGGGAGAGGTGAAGAAGAGCGAGCGCTAGGCATGCATCGACAGATCGTGGATGGTCGGATGTTCGCCGGACAGCGGGTTCGCCGGGTCCCAGGCGTAGCGCAAGGTCTCAAACCGCATCGCGCGTGCGTCGAGCATGACGAGGCGGCCGACCAGGCCCTCGCCGAAGCCGACAATCTCGCGGATCACTTCGAGCGCCGCCATCGAGCCGACGACGCCGGCAAGCGCACCGAGAATGCCCGCCTCGGCGCAGGCCGGCACCGTGCCGGGCGGCGGCGGCTCCGGAAACAGGCAGCGATAGGTTGGATTCGGCTTGCCGTCGGCGCCCCGCTCGTGGGCGCGGATGGTGGTGATCATGCCGTCAAACGGACCGAGCGCCGCCGTCACCAGCGGCTTCTTGGCGAAATAGCACGCGTCGGAAACGAGATAACGGGTGGCGAAATTGTCCGAGCCGTCGGCGATGATGTCGTAACGGCCGATCAGCGCCAGCGCGTTCGCCGCATCGAGCCGGGAGCGGTGCTGCTCCACGGCGACGTGGGGGTTGAGCCGACCGATCATGGCCGCCGCGCTGTCGACCTTCGGCTTGCCCACATCCGGCGTGGCATGGATGACTTGGCGCTGCAGGTTCGAGAGCGAGACGACATCGTCGTCGATGACGCCGAGCGTGCCGACCCCGGCTGCCGCCAGATAGAGAATGAGCGGCGCACCGAGACCGCCGGCGCCGATGACCAGCACCCGCGCCCGGTGAAGCGCGGCCTGTCCCGGCCCGCCCACCTCTTGCAGCACGATGTGGCGGGCATAGCGTTCGAGTTCGTCGGCATTCAGCATGACGCGTCAACATAAGCTTGAACGGAACGAACGGCCATCGCAACCTCGTGCCGGTATGCGGATGCGCGGTGTTTTTGTCGCTGCGATTGGCCTTCGCGTGCAGTTCGGCTACGCTCGGCGGTCGGCGGCGGGTGCAATCATGCACATCAGGGTGGCGATCATCATTGGCGGCCTCATCGCGGCTGGCGCGCCGGGCGCGCCGGCGCTCGCCAAGGACATCCATCTGCGCAAGCCGGCCGTGACCGCGGCAGCGCGCGGCGTCGTACATCGGGTCGCGATGAAAAAGCCCGCAGCGGGAAAATCGCATGTTGCCGCGCTGCCGCCGGCGCCACCGGCTGCCGAAACCACCAGACATGGTCACCACCACAAGGGCGGCAAGGCGGTCCAGAAAAAGAATAAGGACAAGGATAGCGCTACTCTCGCTACCGCGGACCGCGATCCGCTTGCCGCGCCCGTGAATTTTCCAGCGGAGGCTGTCGGCTGGCGGTTGATCGAGGATACGGCCAGCGGCGCGCGCCTCGGCCTGCCCGAAAAGCTTGTGCCGCGCGCCGGCGCTTCCCGCACCGGCAGCCGCTGGACTTCGGCGCAGGGACAGATTCAGATCGAAACGTTTCGCTTGGCCGAGGCGTCGTTGCCGGCGCTGTTCGAGCAGGAGAAAAAGGCGTCGCACCGCGAAATCATTTCGAGCACGCTCAAGCCCGATAGCTTCGTCATTGTCGGCGCTCAGGGGCTGAAGAATTTTGTCGTCCGCGCCGACGCGCACGGCGGCGAAGTGCGCGGCGTCACCATCCTCTACGATCAGGCCACCGAAGGTACAATGGACCGCGTCGCCGCCGCGATCGCCAGTTCGTTTGCCGGATTCCCGGACCCCAATGCCGCGCCGCTGCCGGGACTGCGGCGCACGGTCGAATACGGCACCGCGATCGTGGTGACGAGCGACGGCGATCTGATTGCGCCGGCGCGCGTCACCGACGACTGCCAAGCGATTACCGTACCCGGTCTTGGGCACGCCGAGCGCGTCGGCGCGGACAAGGCCAACGATCTTGCGCTCATCCGCCTCTATGGCGCGCGCAACCTCAAGCCCGCGGCGCTCGGTGGCGACAGTGGCGACAACAGCCAAGGCAACAACCTCACGCTCCTCGGCGTCGCCGATCCGCTAGCCCAGGCCGGCGGGGGCGCGGTCACGAGCACCGCGGCGAGCCTCACCGCGCAAGGCATCGCGCCGGCGCCGAAGTCCGGGTTTTCCGGGGCGGCAGCGCTCGATGCGCGCGGCCGGTTTGCCGGCGTGGTGAGCCTCAACTCCTCCATCGTCGCCGGCAGCGGCGCTGCCGGCCAGGCGGCGACCTTGGTGCCGGCCGAGGCGGTCCGCGGCTTTCTGCAGGAGCATCACATCACGCCCGCGACCGCGCCCGCGGTCGCCAGCGCTAGCGCCATGGACCAATCGGTGGTGCGGGTGATCTGCGTGCGGAAGTGACACCGCTATTCATCGTCATTCTGGCGCAACGGTGTCCCCGTCCGTGCATGACGCGATAAAGCATCGTTATTTGTTCTCGAACTTCGGCGGCCGTTTGGCGATGAAGGCCGTCATGCCTTCCTTTTGATCGGCGGTCGCGAACAGCGAATGAAAGACCCGTTGTTCGAAGCGCACGCCCTCGGCGAGCGAAGTCTCGAAGGCGCGGTTGACCGCCTCTTTCGCCGCCATTAGCGAGGGCAACGACATCGACGCAATCGTTTCGGCAATCTTGACGGCCTCCTCGACCAGGCTCGCCAGCGGCACGATGCGGGCGACGAGGCCTGAGCGCTCCGCCTCCTGCGCGTCCATCATGCGGCCGGTGAGGATGAGGTCCATTGCCTTCGCCTTGCCCACGGCGCGGGTCAATCGCTGCGTGCCGCCGATACCGGGGATGACGCCGAGCTTGATCTCCGGCTGGCCGAATTTGGCGTTGTCGGCGGCGATGATGAGATCGCACTGCATGGCCAGCTCGCAGCCGCCGCCGAGCGCGAAGCCGGCGACCGCGGCGATGATCGGCTTACGCATGTGCGCGACGTGGTCCCAGCTTGACACAAAGTTGCCGAGGAACGCCTCGGCAAACGTCTTGTCGGCCATCTCCTTGATGTCGGCGCCGGCGGCGAACGCCTTGTCTGAGCCGGTGATCACCAGGCAGCCGATACTGGCGTCGGCCGCGAACGCGGCGAGGGCCGCCGCCAGCTCGCGCACCAGCGCGCTGTTGAGCGCGTTCAGCGCCTGCGGACGATTGAGCCGGATCAGTCCGACTTTGCCGCGCGTCTCGACGATGATGGTCTGGTAGCTCATGGCCGCCCCCGGCGTTGTCTGGCACGGCATCACTTTTGGCATACCGGACAATAAAACGTCGAGCGCCCGTTCTGCACGATGCGCTTGACACTGCCACGGCAGCCGGGCGTTGGGCATTTTTCGCCCTCGCGGTCGTAGACGCGGAAGTGGTGTTGGAACATCCCCAGATCGCCGTCGGGACGCTTGTGGTCGCGCAGCGACGAGCCGCCGGCCTTGATGGCGTCGTTGAGCACCGCCTTGATGCCCTCGACCAGGCGTTCGGCGCGCTCGTTCGGCGCGCCGCTGCGGGTGGCGATGGTCGAGGCGAGGCGCTTGGGCGACAGCCGCGCGCGATGCAGCGCCTCGCAGACATAGATGTTGCCGAGACCGGCAACGACGCGTTGGTCCGACAGCGCCGCCTTGAGGCTTGTCTTCTTGCCTTGGCAGGCTTGCGCCAGCATCGCGGCGTCGAAGGCGTTGCCGAGCGGCTCGGGGCCGAGGTTTTTCAACAGCGGCTCCGCATCGAGTTCTTGGCGCGCCACGATCTTCATCGAGCCGAAACGGCGCGGATCGTTGAGCGTCACGATCGCCCCGGAGGACATGTGAAAGACGACGTGATCGTGGGTGACGTGTCGCGCCCGTTCGTGGTGGTAGCGGCCGAGCGCGTTGGCGCCGACGCCGCGAAAGACGTGGAACGAGCCCGACATGCCGAGGTGCATGAGGAGCACGTCGCCGGACAATAGATCGACGAGAAGATATTTCGCCCGCCGGCCGACGGAGGTCACGGTCTGGCCTTTGAGCCGTTGCGCGAAATCCTTCGGCAGCGGCCAGCGCAGATCGCCGCGGTGCACCTCGACCTTGACGAAGCGCGCGCCTTCCATCACTGGCGCAAGACCGCGCCGCACCGTCTCGACTTCGGGGAGTTCGGGCATCGCTCAATCGACCATTGGCGGCAGCGGCAACATGGTTAATTTCGCCAGACATAGCGTCGCTGGTGCCGCCGCGCTATGGTTTAGCGGATAGGAAGAAAAAGCGATGGCACAATCTGCCCATTTCGGTTCGCGCCAAGTGCCGCTGGCGGAAAAGCAGGCGCTGGTCGACGACGTGTTCCACAGCGTGGCGCACCGCTACGACCTGATGAACGACCTGATGTCGCTGGGGTTACATCGGGCCTGGAAGGATGCGCTGGTAACGGCGGTCAACCCGCCGAAAAGCCGACCATTTGCGCTCATTGACATCGCCGGCGGCACCGGCGACGTCGCGTTGCGGGTGATCGAAGCCGGCGGCGCAGGCACCCGGGTCACGGTCTGCGATATCAATCCGGACATGCTCGCCGTCGGACGCGAGCGCTCCGCCGCGCGTTCCCGTACCGACGCCGTGACGTTCACTGAGGCCAATGCCGAGGCGCTGCCGTTCAAGGATCGCAGTTTCGACGCCGCGACCATCGCCTTCGGCATCCGCAACGTGCCGCGCATCGATCAGGCGCTGGCCGAAGCGTTCCGCGTGCTCAAACTCGGCGGACGATTTCTCTGCCTCGAATTCTCCGCCGTGAGCGTTCCCGGCCTCGACACGCTCTACGACGCCTATTCGTTCAATGTCATTCCGGCGCTCGGCCGCGTCGTCGCCGGCGACGCCGAATCCTATCGCTATCTGGTGGAATCGATCCGCCGCTTTCCGAAGCCGCAGCAGTTCGCCGACATGCTGCGCGCGGCGGGCTTTGCCCGCGTCTCATATCGACTGATGAGCGGCGGCATCGTGGCGCTTCATTCCGGTTGGCGTTTGTGATTTCCGCTCCCGCGTATCTCGTCCGCCTCGGCCGCGCCGGCTTCGTGTTCGCGCGCGAAGGCGTTTTCGGCGTGATCGATCCTGCGGTCGTGCCGCCGGCGGTGCGGCCGCTGCTGCGGATGGCGCGCCTCATCGAGCGACCGTCGAGCGGGGCGGCCGAGACGCGGCTGTCGGCGGCGCTGACGCGGCTGGGCCCGAGCTATGTCAAGCTCGGCCAGTTCCTGGCGACGCGGCCGGACGTGGTGGGCGCCGCGCTCGCCCGCGACCTCGAGCGGCTGCAGGACCAGATGCCGCCCTTCCCGCAAAAGGAAGCGGAAGCCGCGGTCGCCGCCTCGTTCGGCCGGCCGGTCAGCGCGGTCTTCTCGAGCTTCGGCCCGCCGGTCGCCGCCGCCTCGATTGCGCAGGTACATCGGGCGGAGATCGCGACGGCGACGGGGACGCGCGCCGTCGCCGTCAAGGTGCTGCGGCCCGGCATCGAGCCTCGTTTCCGCGCCGATCTCAGCGCCTTCACCTTCGTCGCGCGTCACGCCGAAGGTTTTTCCGCCGAGGCGCGGCGCCTGCGGCTCATTGAAGTGGTCGACACCTTGCGGCGCACGGTGACGGTCGAGATGGACTTCCGCCTGGAGGCCGCCGCGCTCTCGGAGATGGCCGAGAACACCAAGGACGATCCGGATTTCCGCGTCCCGGCGGTGGACTGGGACCGCACCACCAAGGAAGTGCTGACGCTGGAATGGATCGACGCCACGCCGCTGTCGGACCGGGCGCGGCTGGAAGCTAAAGGCTTCGACCTGCCGAAACTTGCCCGTGCCCTGATCCAGACATTTCTCCGCCATGCGCTGCGCGACGGCTTCTTTCATGCCGACATGCATCCGGGGAATCTGTTCGTCGACGACGACGGGCGGCTCATCGCCGTCGATTTCGGCATCATGGGCAGGCTCGGCGCGAAGGAGCGTTTGTTCTTGGCGGAGATCCTGCACGGCTTCATCACCCGCGATTATTACCGTGCCGCCGAGGTGCATTTCGAGGCCGGCTATGTGCCGCCTTCCCATTCGATCGAAAGCTTCGCTCAGGCCATCCGCGCCATCGGCGAGCCGATCCATAGCCGCACCGCCGAGGACATTTCCATGGCGCGGCTGCTCACGCTGTTGTTCGAGGTGACCGGCCTGTTCGACATGCGTACACGGCCGGAGCTCTTGCTGTTGCAGAAGACGATGGTGGTGGTCGAAGGCGTGGCCCGGTCGCTGGATCCGAAGCTCGACATGTGGTCGACCGCCGACCCGGTGGTGCGCGAATGGATGACGCACAACCTCGGGCCGGCCGGTAAGCTCGAAAGCGCGGCGCAAGGCGCCGGCGAGATCGGGCGTTTCATCGGCCACGCGCCGGGTTTGCTGACCCGCGGCGCCCGCGTGCTCGATCAACTCGACGAGATCACGCGCGACGGCCTGGTGCTGTCGCCGCAGACTGTCGCCGACATCGGCAAGGCCGAAGCCCGCCGTAACCGCTGGATCGCCGCGGCGTTGTGGCTGATCGTGGCACTGCTGTTGTGGATCGGCTTCCGGCTCTCGTGATTGCATTGATTGCAATGCAATCATCGGATAGAATGGCGCGGAAACAACCGGCGATTTGCCTGGATGACGAGCCTCACCGTCCGCAAGCTTGACGAGCGCTTGAAGAAGCGGCTCCGCGTCCGCGCGGCCAAGCACGGCCGCTCCATGGAGGACGAGGTGCGCGCCATCCTGCGCGGCGCCGCCGGCGAAGACGAGCCCGACGACCTCGGTCCCGCAGTTCATGACGCGGCCGCGCGCCCCACCGGCGCCGGACTTGAACACGCTGCCGCCGCGCCGCCCGCCGCAACGACCCTTCGCGCGTCGCGAATTCTGCTCATCATCGGGGGCGGCATTGCCGCCTACAAATCGCTCGATCTCATCCGCCGCTTGCAGGAACGCGGCGCCGCGCTGCGCTGCATTCTCACGCCCGCCGCGCAGCATTTCGCGACGCCGCTCGCCGTCGGCGCGCTCTGCGGCGAACGCGCTTATACCGACCTGTTCGATCCGCGGACCGAGTTCGACGTCGGCCATATTCGCCTGGCGCGCGACACCGATCTGGTCGTGGTCGCGCCGGCCACCGCCGACCTCATCGCGCGGATGGCGGCCGGCCGGGCGGACGATCTTGCCGCCGCCGTCCTGCTGGCGACCGACAAGCCGATTCTGATCGCTCCGGCGATGAACCCGCACATGTGGGCGGCCAAGGCGACGCAGCGCAATCTTGCGCGCCTGAAGGCGGACGGCGTCCGCCAGGTCGGTCCGAACGCCGGCGAAATGGCCGAGCGCGGCGAAGCGGGCATCGGCCGCATGGCCGAGCCGCTCGAAATCGCCGCCGCCGTCGAGGCGATCATGCGCCGCTCCGGTCCGCTCACCGCCAAGCGCATGCTGGTGACGTCGGGACCGACAGCCGAGCCCATCGATCCAGTGCGGGTCATCGCCAACCGTTCGTCGGGCAAGCAGGGGCACGCCATCGCCGCGGCGGCGGCCGCAGCCGGCGCCGACGTGGTGCTGGTCTCGGGCCCGGTGAATCTGCCCGATCCGCCTGGGTTGACTGTGGTGCACGTGGAAACCGCGCAGCAGATGCTGGCGGCGGTCGAACAGGCGCTGCCCGTCGATATCGCCGTGTTCGCCGCCGCCGTCGCCGATTGGCGCCCGCGGCAGGCGAGCCAAAATAAGATCAAGAAGCACGGCAAAGCGCCGACGCTCGAATTGGTGGAGAACCCGGACATTCTCTCGACGATCGCCCACCGCAAGTCTGGCCGGCCGCGACTGGTCATCGGATTTGCCGCCGAGACCGATCGCGTGATCGCCAACGCCAAGGCGAAGCTCGCGAAGAAAGGCTGCGACTGGATTCTCGCCAATGATGTCTCGCCGGCAACCGGCATCATGGGCGGCGACGCCAACACCATCCATGTCGTCACCGCCGACGGTGTCGAGTCCTGGCCGCCACAGTCGAAGAATGACGTGGCGCGCGCGCTGATCGAGCGGATTGCCGCGGCGCTTCAGGAAACAAAAAAATGAGCCGCGGCGAACGCGTCGAAGTGCGCATCATGCGGCTGCCGCACGGCGCCGATTTGCCGTTGCCGGAATACCAGAGCGCGCTGGCCGCCGGGCTCGATCTCGTCGCCGCCATGCCGGCCGCGGTGCTGCTTGAACTCGCGCCGGGGGCGCGCGCGGCAATCCCGACCGGTGTCGCCATCGCATTACCGCCCGGCCACGAGGCCCAGATCCGGCCGCGCTCGGGTCTGGCGCTGCGTCACGGCGTCACCGTGCTCAATTCTCCGGGCACGGTCGACGCCGACTACCGCGGGGAATTACAGGTTATTCTTGTCAATCTCGGCGCCGAGCCTTTCGTCATTCGCCGCGGCATGCGCATCGCACAAATGGTCATCGCGCCGGTCCAACGCGCAGAATTTGCCGAAGCGCGTAACCTCGACTCGACCGAGCGGGCTACCGGCGGCTTTGGTTCCACCGGAACAGCTTCGAAGACCAAAAATGATCGCGATTGATCAGCCGTCGCGCGTAGACACCGCCGCTTCCGCCGCCCGTTCACGATCTGGACTCTTTCGGCGCGATTCCGCTTGAGAGTAAAGTCGAGCGATTCGCGGGTTCGCCCGCGATAGACCCGCTGGCGATGGCGGTGGTGGCCAGCAGAGGCAATGGGGCATGCCGGACACGATCCGGAGGAGCGGGGGCACGACGCGTCCGTGGCTCGGCGGATTCCCGATAGCTATTGGCGCCGTTTCGGCGGGGCCGGCGCGCGCCGCCGATAAGCCCGCCTTTGTGCTGCACGAACTTGTCGCCGGCGCCTCGCGCAGCCTCGACCGCCACGAGATCGCGGTGTTGGTGCTGCTGATCGGACTCTTAGTATTCGCGGTCGTCACCGCGATCATGCTGGTGCGCACGCGCGCGCGGTCGGCACGGCTGGAAGCGTCAGCGCACGACCAGATCGCGGCGTTGCGCGCCGAGCTCGACCGCGCGAACGCTTTGCTGGCCTCGGAACCGCAGGTGATGGTGGATTGGCCGGCGGCATCCGACGAACCCAGCATCGAGGGCGATCCTGCGATCGTCGGCGTGTCGGCGCCGCACCGCGTGCTAGCCTTCGGCAGTTGGCTCAATGCCGGCAAGGCGAGCGCGATGGAGCAGGCAACCGAAGCGCTTCGGACGCGCGGCGAAGCCTTTTCGATGAGCTTCACGACGCTCGCCGGTCGCCCGATCGAGGCACAAGGCCGCGCCATCGCCGGGCGCGCCGTGTTGCGGCTGAAAGACGCCGGCAGCATCAAGCGCGAGCTGTTGGACCTCCTCGAGCGTCATGAGGCGCTGTTGAGCGAGATCGCGTCGCTGCGCACGCTGATCGAACGGCTGCCGTCGCCGGTGTGGACGCGCGATGCGCGCGGCCGGCTGATCTTCGTCAATGCGGCCTATGCGCGAGCGGTCGAAGCAGTGAATGCCACCGACGCCGTTGAACGGAACCTGGAGCTGCTCGATAGCGCCGCGCGCGAGAACATCGTGCGGACGCGGACCGCTGGCGGAGCCTATGCCGGTCGGCTGCCCGCGATCGTTGCCGGAGCACGGCGCAGCTTCGACGTGCTCGACTTTCGCACCGAGACCGGCAGCGCCGGGCTCGCTATCGATGCCACGGAAGCGGAGACCATGCGCAGCGCGCTCGCCCGCATGGTCGACGCGCACCGCCGCACGCTTGATCAGCTTTCGACCGGCGTTGCCATGTTCGACGCCGATCACCGGCTGACGTTCTACAATGCCGCCTATCGCGCGTTGTGGAATCTGGACGCCTCTTATCTCGAGCAAGGGCCGACCGATTCGGCAGTGCTCGACCAGCTGCGTGCCACCCGCAAGCTGCCCGAGGAACGGGACTTCCGGCAGTGGAAGGCGCAGCTACACACCGCCTACAGCGCCGTCGAGGCGCAGGAGCAAACCTGGCATCTGCCCGACGGCCGCACGTTGCGCGTCGTCACCACCCCCAATCCGGACGGCGGCGTTACCTACCTGTTCAACGACGTGACCGAGCGGCTCGATCTGGAGCGGCGGTTCGAGGAACTAATCCGCGTGCAAGGCGAGACGCTCGACAACCTCGCCGAAGGCGTCGCCGTGTTCGCCAGCGACGGCCGCCTGCGGCTGTCCAATTCCGCCTTCGCCCGCATGTGGCGGCTTTCGCCGCAAGTTCTGGCCGAGCGGCCGCATATCGAGACGATCACGGCGTTATGCCAGCCGTTGCACGGCGACGACGCTATCTGGCAGGCGCTGCGCCAGGTCGTCACCGCGATCGACAGCCGCGAGGCGATCGCGGGACGGCTGGAACGGCGCGACGGCAGCGTGGTCGATTGCCGGACCGTGCCGCTGCCGGACGGCGCCACACTGGTGACCTTTCACGACGTCACCGACTCGGTCAACGTCGAGCGCGCGCTGCGCGAACGCAACGAGGCGCTGGAGGACGCCGACAAGATCAAGATCGATTTTGTTCACCACGTGTCCTACGAGTTGCGCTCTCCGCTCACCAACATCATCGGCTTCGTGCATCTGCTCGGCGATCCGGGGACCGGGCCGCTGGCGCCGAAGCAGCGTGAATATCTCGACTACATCACGGTCTCCACCAACACGCTGCTGGCGCTGATCAACAATATCCTCGATCTGGCGACCATCGACGCCGGCCGCATGCAGCTCAATCTCGGACCGGTCGACATCCGTTCAACCATGGCGGCGGCGGCCGAAGGCGTCCAGGACCGGCTGGTCAGCACCGGCTTGGTGCTCGATATTCGCGCTCCGAACGACATCGGCAGCTTCATCGCCGACGAGCGTCGGCTGCGGCAGATCCTTTTCAATCTCCTGGCCAACGCCGTGAGCTTCTCGCCCGCCGGCGGTACCATCACGCTGTCGGCGGAACGGCGCGACGATGCCTTGGTGTTCGCGGTCACCGACCACGGGCCGGGCATCCCGCCTGACGTCCTGGAAAGGGTATTCGATTGGTTCGAGACCCATTCGCTCGGCTCGCACCATCGCGGCACCGGAATCGGCCTGTCGCTGGTGCGCTCGTTCGTCGAGCTGCACGGCGGCACGGTCAGGATCGCCTCGGTGGTGGGGGAAGGCACCACGGTGACGTGCACGTTCCCGCTCGGCGCGGCGGTCAAGCTCAGCGCATGATCCCGCAAAGTGAGAACCGGTTTTCGGATAAGATCATGCGCCACCAAATGAGCATGATCCCGCAAAGTGGGAACCGATTTTCAGAAAAGATCATGCGCCAACAAAAAATTTATTAGCCGAGTAACGCCATGTTTCCGACTGCTCCCGGCGGCGCCGGTTTCACCGTGACCTTAGCCAACGAACAGGCGACCGACCGCCTTGCGGCCGACATTGCCGCGGCGCTCGAACCCGGCGATCTGGTGACGCTGTCGGGCGACCTCGGCGCCGGCAAGACGACTTTTGCGCGCGCGCTCATCCGTTACCTCGCCGGTGACGCCACGATCGAGGTGCCGAGCCCGACCTTCACGCTGCTGCAAAGCTACGAATTGCCGCGCTTTGCACTGGTTCACGCCGATTTCTACCGGCTCTCGGGCGCGGCCGAGCTGGCGGAGCTTGGCTTCGAAGACCTGCCGGAAGGCGCCGTGGTGCTGCTGGAATGGCCCGATCGCGCCGCCGGCTTGCTGCCGCCTGATCGCCTCGACATTACCTTCACGCTGGCGCCACAGCTCGGTTCAGAGGTCCGCGACGCGCGCGTCGTCGGCTACGGCGCGCTCGCGGCGCGCGCCGAGCGCATTCCGCAGCTACGCGCCTTCCTCGAGGAAACCGGCTTCGGCCGGGCGCAGCGCCGGCGCATGGTCGGCGATGCCTCCACCCGCATCTTCGAGCGCCTCGAGCTCGACGGTCAGACGACGGTGCTGATGAACGCGCCGCGGCGGCCCGACGGTCCGCCGGTGCGCGACGGCAAGCCGTACAGCGCGATCGCGCACCTCGCCGAAGACGTTGTTCCCTACGTCGCCATCGCGGCGGGGTTGCGCGATCGCAACCTCTCGGCGCCGACCATCCTGCACGCCGATCTGGGGCGCGGGCTCATCATCATGGAGGATCTCGGCGACGAACGTATCGTCGGCGGCGATCCGCCGGCGCCGATCGAGGCACGCTACGAAGTCGCCATTGATCTTTTGGTGTCGTTGCATCGCCGCAAATTGCCGGAAACGTTGCCGGTGCCGTCGCATCCCGACTATCACCTGCCGCGCTACGACATGAAGGCGTTTCTGATCGAGGCCGAGCTGCTGCTCGACTGGTACCTGGTCAATGCCGCCGCCACGGTTACGGACCCCGTGCGCAAAGAGTTCATTGCACTGTGGCGGCAAGCGCTCGAGGCAACGATCAATGCGCCCACCACCTGGGTGCTGCGCGATTATCATTCGCCCAATCTGCTATGGTTGCCGCAGCGCGAAGATGTTGCCCGGATCGGGTTGCTCGATTTCCAGGACGCGCTGTTCGGTCCGGCGGCCTACGACGTGGCCTCGCTGTTGCAGGACGCCCGCATCGACGTCGCGGAGTCGCTGGAAGTGGCGTTACTCAGCCGTTATGTCCGCGCGCGCCTCGAGGATCAGCGCTTCGACGCCGCTTCCTTCACTAGGCTTTACGCAACGCTCGCGGCGCAGCGGGCGACCAAGGTCCTCGGCATCTTTGCCCGCCTCGACCGGCGCGATGGCAAGCCGCAATACTTGCGCCATGTGCCCCGCCTGTTGACCTATTTGTGGCGGTCGTTGGCGCATCCGGCACTGGCCCCGCTCAAGGCGTGGTACGCCGCCAACCTGCCGCCACGAGACGCATCGAGAGATGGGTTATGATGGGGCGAATCGGGGGATTGTCGGGGTGGCCGGTCAAACCATGAAGCCGAAGCGTGCGATCGTGTTGGCGGCCGGCCTTGGCACGCGCATGCGGCTGTACAACGGCCAGGTCCCGAAGCCGTTGGTGCAGATCGGCGGCAAGTCGCTGATCGATTACTCGCTCGATCGCCTGGCCGATGCCGGCGTCGAGCGCGCCGTGGTGAACGTGCATCATCTCGCCGACGCGGTGGAGCGCCATCTGGCGTCGCGGAAGCGCCCGCATATCGTCATCTCGGATGAGCGCGCGGAATTGCTCGGCACCGGTGGCGGCATCGCCAAGGCGCTGCCGCAGCTGGGCGACGCGCCGTTTTTTCTGGTCAATTCCGACACGGTGTGGCTCGACGGCGTTAAGCCCAACTTTGCCCGGCTGGCCGAGGCCTTCGATCCCGCGGCGATGGATGCGCTCCTGTTGCTGGCGCCGACGACCGAGAGCATCGGCTATAGCGGCCGCGGCGATTTCGCCATGCTGCCCGACGGCCGCTTGCGGCGCCGCGCCGAGAACGAGGTGGTGCCGTTCGTCTACGCCGGTGCCGCCATCCTCAGCCCGGCGCTGTTTGCCGACGCGCCCGTGGGTGCGTTTCCGTTGACGCCGCTGTTCGATCGCGCCGGCGCCAAGGACCGCCTGTTCGGCTTGCGTCTTGAGGGCCTCTGGATGCATGTCGGTACGCCGGAAGCGGTCGCGGCCGCGGAGGCGGCGCTCGCCGCCGCGCATTAGAATCTGCTATTTAGTGCGGCTCCCTGTTCGTCCCCGCGGACCCGGGTACCCATAATCACAGTTCGAGCAAATCTCGCTTTGATAGTGCTTATGGATTCCTGTTTTCGCGGGAATGACGGTTGATTGTGAATTGATCATCGGTATGCCCGCTCGCGTCTTCACCATTCCGCCGTCGGCGCCGTTTCTGCCGACGCTGATCGGCGCACTGACCGGCGGCCGGCTTGGCTTTCGCGTCGCTGACGATCCGCTCGCACTGGCCGCCGTCACCCTTTATCTGCCGACGCGTCGCGCCTGCCGGCTGGCGCGCGACGCCTTTCTCGACGCGCTGCCGAACGATGCGGCAATCCTGCCGCGCATCGTCGCCGTCGGCGATATCGACGAGGACGAGATCGCGTTTGCCGAAGCGGCAACGGGCGACATCGCGGCGGACGCGCTCGCGGTGCCGCCGGCGCTCGGCGGCCTCGAACGGCGCCTGCTGCTCATGCAACTGGTCGGCAAGTGGGCGGCGGCGCCCGCGGTGCGCGGCGCCGGCGGCATTCCGCTGGTGGCGCAGACACCGGCGGCGGCGTGCGCGCTCGCCGACGATCTGGCGCGGCTGATCGACGACATGACGACGCGCGATGTGCCGTGGGACAAGCTCGACGGTCTGGTGCCCGATTTCCTCGATCCCTATTGGCAGTTCACGCTGCAGTTTTTGCAGATCGCGCGCGAGACCTGGCCGGCGCTGCTGCGCGAGCGCGGCTGGATCGAACCCGCGGCGCGGCGCGACGCGCTGATCAAGGCGGAGGCCGCGCGGCTGGCGCGCCAGACCGACGCGCCGGTGATCGCGGCGGGTTCGACTGGCTCGATCCCGGCGACCGCCGAACTGATCGCGACGATCGCGCGCCTGCCACACGGCGCCGTGGTGCTACCCGGCCTCGACACCGATCTCGATGAGGACTCCTGGCGCCTGATCGCCGGCGATTCATCGAGGGACATTGCGCCCGCGCCGGGACATCCGCAATTCGCGATGCAGGCGCTGCTGACCCGTATCGGAATCACGCGCGACGCTGTTGAGCGCCTGGCGGAGGCAAAAGGCCGCGAGCGGCTGATCTCGGAAGTGCTGCGCCCGGCGGTGACGACCGATTTGTGGCCGAAGCTCGCGGTCGATCCTGAATTCCGTGCGCACGCCGATGCCGCGCTGGAAGCGGTCACCACGATCGAAGCGGCGCATGCCGAAGACGAATCGCTCGCCATCGCGGTGGCGTTGCGCGAAGCAGTGGAAGAGGGCAAGACCGCGGCACTGATGACGCCGGACCGCGCGCTGGCGCGGCGCGTTCATGCCGCGCTGGCACGCTGGAATATCGACGCTGAAGATAGCGGCGGCGATGCACTGGCCGACACGCCGGCCGGAACGTTTGCCCGGCTGGCGGCCGACGCGGCGCTCGGCGGCCTCGCACCAATCGCCTCGCTCGGCTTGCTCAAGCATCCGCTGCTGCGGCTTGGTTCACGCCATACGGAGAATGCGGTCGCCGCGCTCGAGCGTGCGATCTTGCGCGGGCCGCGGCCGCGGCCCGGCACTGCGGGGCTTGCCCGCGCGCTCGCAGCCTTTCGTGCGCGGCTCGAAAAATTCCGGCGCAAGGAGCCGGTCGATCTCCACCCTTCCGATCCGCGCATCGGTTTGACCGATACCGAGCTTTCGGCTGCCGCCGATCTGGTCCGCCGGCTCGCGGAGGCGCTGGCGCCGCTCGAAGGCCTCGGCAAACACCCGCGCGCGCTCGGCGATATCGCCGCGCGTCATTATGAGGTCCTGGCGGCGCTGTCGCGGGATGGCGAGCGCGCGCGCGCTTTCGACGGTCCCGACGGCGCGAAGCTCCAGGACGCGCTCGACGATCTGGCGACGAGCGAAGCTGCCGGGGCGCTGCTCGTTGCGCCCGCCGATTATGTCGAGTTGTTTTCCGCAGCTCTCGCCGACCGCGTGGTCCGCCAGCCACCGCGGCCTGGCATGGGCGTGCGTATCATGGGCACTATCGAAGCGCGGCTCACCGAAAGCGACCGCGTGGTGCTGGGCGGGCTGGTGGAGGGAGCATGGCCGCCCGAAGGCCGCACCGATGCCTGGCTCAGCCGCCCGATGCGGCAAAGTCTCGGTCTCGATCTGCCGGAGCGGCGGATCGGCCTCTCTGCTCACGACTTCGCCCAGATGCTCGGCGCCCGCGAAGTGATGCTGACGCGCGCGGCCAAAATCGCCGGCGCTCCGACCGCGCCCTCGCGCTTCGTCCAGCGCCTCGCAGCCGTTGCCGGCGAGCGGCGCTGGCAGGCAGCGATCGGTCGCGGCAATGTCTATCTTGCCTGGGCGCGCGCGCTCGACCGGCCTGAACGCATCGTGCCGGCGCCACGCCCGGCGCCGAAACCGCCGCGCGCCGCGCGCCCGGCCAGCCTTTCGGTCACCGAGATCGAACACTGGCTGCGCGACCCCTATACGATCTACGCCAAGCACGTGCTGCACTTGGCGCCGCTCGATGCAGTCGACACGGCGCCCGGCGCCGCCGAGCGTGGCACCATCATCCATGCCATCCTTGGCGAATTCACCCAGCGTTTTGCCAACGGTCTGCCGGCCGATCCTGCGGGCGAACTCATCGCGCTCGGGCGGGTGCACTTCGCCGCGCTCGAAGATTTTCCGGAAGCGCGCGCGTTCTGGTGGCCGCGATTCCAGCGCATCGCGCGCTGGTTCGGTGCCTGGGAGGCGGGGCGACGCGCAAATATCAGCGCGATCGCTGCCGAGATCCGCGGCGAGATCGAGATTCCGCTGGACGACGGCAGCTTCAAACTGCGCGGCATTGCCGACTGCATCGAACGCCACGCCGGTGGCCGCTACGTCATCCTCGATTACAAGACCGGTTCGGCGCGCACTGAAAGGCAGGTGCGAACCGGGCTGGCGCCGCAGCTCACGCTGGAAGCGGCGATGCTGCGCCAAGGTGGATTCAAGGCGATCCCGGCCGGCAGCTCGGTCGCCGCGCTCGCCTATGTGATGCTTAAGGGCGGCGCGCGGGCCGGCGAATTCCTGCCGATCGCTTTCAAAGAAGGCACGCCCGACAGTCAAGCCGATTGGGCGCTGGAAAAACTCGCGGCGCTGGTGCGGCGCTTCGCCGATGACAACGAGCCCTACCGCTCGCTGGTCCATCCGATGTGGAAGGCGCGATACGGCGATTACGATCATCTCGCGCGCGTCAGGGAATGGTCGAGCACCGGCGGCGTCGAAGACGACATTCCGGGCGTCCCATGAGATCGCCGAGCATCATTCCGGCCGACGTGCTGCGGCTGCAAGGCGAGGTTTCCGATCCGGACGTCTCGGCGTGGGTCGCTGCTAATGCGGGATCGGGTAAGACCCATGTGCTGGCGCAGCGCGTGATCAATCTCTTGCTCGCCGGCGTCGCGCCGGAAAAAATCCTCTGCCTGACGTTCACCAAGGCCGCCGCCGCCAATATGGCGAAGCGTGTCTTCGACACTCTCGGCCGGTGGACGACGCTCGACGACGAGGCGCTCGATGCCGCCATCGGCGAGCGGCCGGGCGGGGTGCCAGTGGCCCGTCGGGCGCTGGCGCGCCGGCTTTTCGCGCGGGCGCTGGAGACGCCGGGCGGTCTCAAGGTGCAGACCATCCACGCCTTCTGCACGCAGCTTCTGCACCGGTTTCCGTTCGAAGCGAACGTCGCCGCCCGCTTCAGCGTGCTCGACGAGACGGCGCAAGCGCAGCTCTTGGAGCAATTGACGCTGCATGCGCTGCTCGAAGGCGCCTCCGCGCCCGAGAGCCGGCTCGGGCGCGCGCTCGGCGCCGCGATGACCGCGGGCGCCGATCAGACGTTTCGCGATACGGTGCGCGAGGCGATCAACCGGCGCGACGCCATCATTCGCTGGCGGGCGAAGCGCCGGCGGCGTGGAGGCGGCGATCGCCGGTCTGTCACGCGCCTCGGCGTCGAGCCGCAAGAAAGCCTCGACAGCATCGAGGCCGAGTTTCTGACCGGCTCCTTGATCGCGTCCGCAGAATGGCCGGCGATTGCCGCAGCCTTGGCACGGGGCAACAAGACCGACTGCGAGCAAGCGCAGCGCTTCACCACGCTGACGGCGCTGTCCGGATCCAACCGGCTCGAAGTCTATCTTGAAATCTTCTGCACCGACGAAGGCAATCCGCGCAAATCCATCGTCACCAAGGCGATCAAGGATGCTGGTCTGGTCGAGCGTCTAGGCGCGGAGCAAAAGCGCGTTTGCGCCGTTCTTGAACGGCGCAATGCCGTTGTCAGCCGCGACCGCAGCGCCGCGCTGCTGACTGTCGCCGATGCGGTGCTGACGCGTTATGGCATCGAGAAGGAACGCCGCGGTCTCCTCGATTACGATGACCTCATCGACAAGGCGCTGGCGCTGCTCGAGAACGTCGACGCGGCCTGGGTCCATTACAAGCTCGACCTCGGCATCGATCACGTGCTGATCGACGAGGCGCAGGATACCAGCAACAAGCAGTGGGAGATCATCCGCCGCCTGGTCGCGGAATTCACCGCCGGCAAGGGCGCGCGCGACGTCACGCGCACGATCTTCGCCGTCGGCGACGAAAAGCAGTCGATCTTCTCGTTTCAGGACGCCGCGCCCAAGGAATTCGCGTGGATGCGGCGCCATTTCGAGAGCGCGCATAAAGCCAGCGGACTGGATTTCGTATTCCGCGAGTTCAAGCACTCGTTCCGTTCGGGCGAGAGCGTGCTTGGCGCCGTGGACGAAGTGTTCAAGGCGCAAGGCATCGCGGCGAGCGTCACTGCGGATAGCGACGGCTTTCCGCCGCATATCGCCTTACCGAATGCGCCGCCCAGCCTGGTCGAAATCTGGGAGCCGGAAAAACCCGACGAGCGCAGCGAGATCGAAGGCTGGGACGCACCGTTCGATACGGTGAGCGAAACAAACCCGCGGGTGAAGCTCGCGCAACGGATCGCGCGCACCGTGCGCGGCCTCGTTGATCGTCGCACGCCGGTCAGCATCGACCGCCGCGCCGCGCGTTACGGCGACGTGCTCATTCTGGTGCGCCAGCGCGGGGCGCTGTTCGAGGCGATCATCCGCGCGCTGAAGAACGAGAACGTCGAGGTGGCCGGCGCCGATCGTCTTGTTCTCACCGAGCATATCGCGGTGATGGACCTCATCGCGCTCGCCGACGCGCTGCTGTTGCGGGAGGATGATCTGGCGCTGGCGACCGTACTGCGCAGCCCGCTGTTCGGGTTCACGGACGACGATTTGTTTGCGGTCGCCTGGGACCGCGGCCGCTCCTCGTTGCGCGCGGCGCTGGCGCGCCAATCGGCCGAGGCGGACAAATTCGCCGAAGCCGGCAAGCGGCTCGACGAGCTTGAACAAAGTGCCCGGCGGGAGACGCCGTTTGCCTTCTACGCGCTTCTCCTCGGCGCCGGCGGCGGTCGGCGGCGCTTCCTGGCGCGGCTCGGCGCCGAGGCGAACGATGCGCTCGACGAATTCCTCAGCCTCGCGCTCGACTACGAGCGGCGGGAGACGCCCTCACTGCAAGGTTTTATCGCTTGGCTGCGCGAAGCTCGCGCCGAGGTCAAACGTGACATGGAGATTGCACGCGACGAAGTGCGCGTCATGACCGTGCACGGCGCCAAGGGCCTCGAAGCGCCGATCGTGATTCTCGCCGACACGATGACTCAGCCTGCCGGTCCGCGGCCGCCGCGGCTGCTCGAGCTTCCAGGCGGCGCCGTGATCTGGGCCGGACGCAAGGACGATGACGTGCCGGCAGTCGCGGCAGCGCGCGCGGCGGCGCTGGTCGAAGCCGAGGACGAATATCGCCGGCTCCTTTACGTCGCCATGACGCGCGCCGCCGACCGGCTGATCGTCTGCGGCGCCGAAGGCGAACGCGCCCGGCCGAAGGGATGCTGGTACGACCTTGTGGCCGAGCCGCTGCAGCCGTTCCTGGTCGCGGAAGATGAATTCGGGGAAAAGGTCTTGCGCTACCGTAAGCCGATGCCCGGCCAAATCGCCGAGGCCGAGCCGCTGCCGGCCGAAGCGGCGACCGCCGACCGACGCGATATACCGTTGTGGCTACAGCAGCCGGCTGCCGTCGAAACGCCGCGCCTGGTGTCGCTGTCGCCCTCCTCGGCGCTCGCGCAGGAGATCGGGCGCGTTGCCGCGCCGGCGACGGCCTTGGCTGCCGAGCGCCGTCACGCGCTGGCGTGGGGGCGCATCGTCCACCGGCTGATGCAATCGCTGCCCGACATCCCGCCAGCCGGCCGCCATGACGCCATCAAGCACTATCTTAAGGGGGCTGCGGCGGATTTCCTCGCATCCGAGCAGGCCGAGATCGCGCGGCAAGTCCTCACCATCCTCAACGATCTGGTCTTTGCCGAAGTATTTGCGCCAGGCAGCCGCGCCGAAGTGCCGATCGTCGGCCGCATCGCGCGCCCGGACGGCGCCGTGATCGCCGTGTCCGGACAGGTGGACCGATTGGCGGTGACGCGCGCGACGGTCCTGATCGCCGACTACAAGACCGATCGGGCCGCGCCGCGGCGGCTCACTGAGGTGCCGGAGGCCTACGTCGCCCAGCTCGCGCTCTACCGCGCCGTGCTGGCGCGCATTTACCCGGAGAGAACAATTCGCGCCGCGTTGATCTTCACCGAGGGGCCGAACGTCATGGAGGTTCCCGGCGCGGCGATGAACGCGGCACTTGCCGCAATCATGAGCCAAGCCTTGTGAGCCACGCGTTGGGAGCAGGTCACGCCCCAGTGAAGCTGCCTTGACGCCCCCGGAGCCATTCATAGGTTCATGTCCGCGGGCTGCCAATTCTTAAAAAATGGCGAGGGTTCCATGGTCGACAAAGTAACGGACGCGACGTTTGATCAGGATGTGCTCAAGGCGACCGAGCCGGTCATCGTTGATTTTTGGGCGGAGTGGTGTGGCCCGTGCCGAATGATCGCCCCCGCGCTCGAAGAAATTTCCAAATCGCTCAGCGGCAAGGTCAAGATCGTCAAGCTCAACGTCGATGAGAACCCGGGCACCGCGGCCAAGTTCGGCATCATGTCGATCCCGACGCTGATGCTGTTCAAGGGCGGTCAGCTCGCCTCCCGTCAGGTCGGCGCCGCACCCAAGCAGAAGCTCGAACAGTGGATTACCGGCGCCGTGTGAGGCGTGTGACCGCGGCTGCCGGCCTTGACCGGATCTATCCGGCTTTCCGGGCCGCGAACAGATTATAGAGCCACGCGAAGATTGCTCCGCCGATAGCGCCATCCACCAGCGCATAGATCGTTCCGGTAACGACCGAGCCAATTCCGGTGCCCGGATGGTAACCCGGGTAGATCGACGCGCAGAGCTGAAGAAACACCAGACCATAGTTCGGCCAGATCAAATTGGCTGCGGCAACGACGAGGATGCAGCCGCCCCATAACAGGCCGGAAACCATCGCCAACGCTGTAATATTAAGTCGCATGCTGCCTCCTCTTGAATTGAGACTTGAAGCTGAAGTTGACGATTGAATTTCTCGCCCTCTGCCGGTGTGGAGTTTACACCCTAATGCCGAAAATGCCGCGTGCCGGTGAACACCATGGCGATGCCATGCTCGTCGGCGGCTTTGATCACTTCCTCGTCGCGCACCGAACCGCCGGGCTGGATCACCGCGGTGGCGCCGGCCTCGATGGCGACGAGTAAGCCGTCGGCGAACGGAAAGAACGCGTCGGAGGCGACCACCGATCCCTTGGTGGCGGGCTCCGTCAGACCGGCCGCCTTGGCGGCGTCCTCGGCCTTGCGCGCGGCGATGCGCGCGGAATCGACGCGGCTCATTTGCCCGGCGCCGATGCCGACGGTCGCCGGAATCCTTGGCGTAGACGATGGTATTCGACTTGACGTGCTTGGCGACGCGGAAGGCGAAGCGCAGGTCGCGCAATTCGGCATTGCTCGGCGCGCGCTTGGTCACCGGCTTCAGTTCCATGTCATCGACGACGGCGTTGTCGCGCGATTGCACGAGGAGGCCGCCGGCGACGGTCCTTGCCGTCAGCCCCTTGGCGCGCGGATCGGGCAAGCCGCCGGCGATGAGCAGCCGCAAATTCTTCTTGGTGCCGACGATGGCGACGGCTTCCGCGGTCGCGTTCGGCGCGATGATCACCTCGGTAAAGATTTCGGTGATGGCGCGCGCCGCGTCCGCATCGAGCGTGCGGTTGAGCGCGACAATGCCGCCGAACGCGGAGACCGGATCGCAGGCGAGTGCCTTGCGGTAGGCCTCGATGCAGGCTATCGCCTTCGGCGACGCCGCACGGATTGGCGTGCTTGATGATAGCGCAAGCGGCGGTGCGCGCCGGATCGAACTCGGCGACGCATTCGTAAGCCGCGTCGGTGTCGTTGATGTTGTTGTAGGATAATTGCTTGCCCTGCGCCTGCCGCGCGGTCGCAACGCCGAAGCGAACATCCGGCGTGCGATAGAACGCCGCCGTTTGGTGCGGGTTCTCGCCATAGCGCAATGGCTCGATCAGCCGGCCGCCGAAGGTCCGGTAGCCGGGCGCGACCTCGCCTAGCTCGTTGGCTAACCAATTGGCGATCGCCGCATCGTAGGCGGCGGTACGCGCGTAGGCCTTGGCGGCGAGCCGGCGGCGTAGCGCCAGCATCGTCATCCCGCCGTAGCGAGCGAGCTCCTCTAGCACCGCGGCATAATCGCCGGCGTCGACCAAGACCGCGACATCGTCATGGTTCTTGGCCGCGGCGCGGATCATCGCCGGGCCGCCGATATCGATATTCTCCACGCAGGTCGCGAAATCGGCGCCGCGCGCGACGGTTTCCTCGAACGGGTAGAGATTGACGACTAGAATATCGATCGGGCGGATGTGGTGCGCGGTCATGGCTTCGGCATGCGCGGGATTGTTGCGGATGGCGAGCAGGCCGCCATGCACGGCCGGATGCAGGGTCTTGACGCGGCCGTCCATCATCTCCGGAAAGCCGGTCAGGTCGGAGACGTCGAGGACGGCGAGGCCGGCATCGCTCAACGCTTTGCGCGTGCCGCCGGTCGAAACGAGCTCGATGCCATAGCCGGCGAGCGTACGGGCGAATTCGACAATCCCGGACTTGTCGGACACGGAAATGAGGGCGCGCATTGCGCGGCGCAGATGCTCGGTCATGGCTGTGCTTTTATACCTGCTGTTTCATTTCGTCATTCCGGCCGAGACGCGATGAGGCGGTTAATAACACCTCTCCCCCAACTGGGAGAGGTGAAAGCGAAAGTCTTTCGGCATCACAATGGCAGCCTCGGTTCGTCGTCGCGGGTGCGGCGCTCGCCGCCGGCGGTTGCCAAGGCGCCGGCATTGGCCTGCTGGAAGCTCCAGGTCACGCGCGGCGCCGACCGCGCGTGGCCGCTGATGACCAATTGCACGGCCCGGCGCGGGCGATCGTTGCCGGCAAGATAGACGCTGTCTTCGAGCTCCACGCGATCCTCGCCGGCGCTGAACCGCCAGACTTCTCGGTTCGGCATCATGAGCAGGACGCCGTGGCTGTCGGTGAGCCGGGTCGCCTTGATCGAAGGGTGCAGATGGAAGCGCACCGCGAACCGGTCCTGGCTGCTGCGCACCTGCGGTCCGCCGTCGGCCGCAAGCAACAGATCCTCGCCTTCGAGCCGCGTGCCGTCCGCCGCCAGCACCAGCGTGCGCTCGTGCACGATGCCGTAACGGGTGGCATAGCCATCATGGGCCGCGCGCAACACGATCGCATCGGGCCGCTGCTCGCGCGACACCGAGACGTGGCTTGGTCCGCCCAGCATCGGCGAGCCGCCGAGCGCCCGCCGGAATACCGGCGTGTCGACGAATTCGGCCGACGAAGCGTCGTTGAGCGTGACCGTCGAATGCGCCGCGGTTGCCCGCGCCAGCGGCCGCCACTCCTCGCGCGCGGTGACCGGCGTGCCGCAATTGACGACGATGAGGTTTTGCTTCGGCGAAGAGAATTCGAACGACAGGCAGCCGGCATGTGCCGCCAGACTCATTTCCAGCGGCGGCGCACGGCCGGTATCCATGATCACGACGGCGCCGCCGGCTTCGAGGCGCTGATAAGCGGAATAAGGCGCGTTCGACAGCGGCGCGCCGCGGGTCTCGTCATAGGCCAAGAGCGTCAGCAACAGCTCGGCCGGCGTCGCCCCCATGCCGTTGAAATGCGCAAACGTCCCCTCGGAATGGCGGAAGAACCGCAGCATCGGCATCATGCGATCGATGGCGTTGAGCAGCGCCGGCGGCGGCGCGATGTTGCGCGACGCATAGGCCTGGCGCAGCGGCAACAATTCGAGCAGCACCTCGATAATGGCTCCCGGATCGCGGCTGACATGGCCGCCGTCTGGAAGGATTTGGGCTTCGAGCTCGCGCTTGAGCCGCTCGGTGGCGGACCTGATGTGGCGTGCTTGGCCGGCAATACAGAGCGCGGCATAGGTGAGCGCGATGATGGCCTGCAGGCCGGCCACGCCGCGGCGGGCATCGCCGGCAGTGTGGCGGAGATAGCGCACCTGACGGACCAGGCTGCGCAGGAAGCGCCGATAGAAGCGGACATCGGCGTCTTGCAACACCAGCGCAGCCTGGCTCAGCCAGGAGATGACGCGGCGCGACAGCACGTCCGGGCGCCAGGCGAGCGGATGCCACGAGCCCTGTAACGTGATCCATTCGTCGATCAAGGCGCGGGCATTGGCGCGGGTGATGCCGGATTCGGCCGCGCGCAGGTGGCGCAGCCAGCCGAAGCCCAACAGCGCCGTCGCCCATTCCTCCGACGGCGGCGCCATCTCGAAAACCGAGCGGTCGTCACAGACCACGACCTTGCCGGCGAAAGCGAAACGGCCGGAATAGATTTCGGTCGCCAGCGTCGCGTCGGCGGTGCGCAGGTCTTGCGGCGCGATCAAGAGTCGATCGGCCTTCAGCGATGGCAGCGGCCAGCGCAGCAGCGGATGGCCGTTGAGCCGGCCGGCGAGCTGCCGCAGCCCGCCGCGTAGCAACAGCCATGACGGCTTCGCAAGGTTCGCGATTGAAACGCGCGCCATCCCAGCGCTTGCCCCTCCTGGCGGAAGCGACGGCCTCCCGCCGATTCTCACCATAACGGAATGGTATAGCGGCGGCCAACGGGCGGATGTTTTCGTCGCAAACCCTAGCGCTTTTTGAGTCGCGCGGCGTAAAAGCCGTCGAGCCCCGCCAGCCGCGATTCGGCATCGGGAAAATGGCAGGGCAGGGTGCGCAGGTCGCCGTCTTTGGTGATGAACTCAGCGCAGCCGAAGACCTCGGCGGCGGTGACCGGGACGCGCCGCAAGCTCGGCTCGCGTGCGAGCAGGTCGGCGACGATGTGCTCGCCTTCCTCGGGCTCGAGCGAACAGGTGCAGTAGACGAGCGTGCCGCCCGATTTTGTCAGCGCCGCCGCGCGCGCGATCAATCGGCGCTGCAAGGCGGCGAGCTTGACGATGTCCGACGGGCTTTTGAGCCACGGCACGTCGGGATGGCGGCGGATAGCACCGGTCGAGGAACAGGGCGCATCGAGCAGCACCGCATCGAACGGCTCGGCGGTCCATTCCGCCACGTCGGCGAGGAGCAGCTCGGCCGCAAGCGACAGCCGGGCCAGGTTCTCGCGCACCCGGCTAAGCCGCGCCGGCGCGCGATCGACCGCAGTGACGCGCGCGCCGGCGGTGGCGAGCTGCGCGGTCTTGCCGCCCGGCGCAGCGCAGAGATCGGCGGCGCGAAGCCCAGCAATGTCGCCGAACAGCCGCACCGGCAGCGCCGCGGCGGCATCCTGGACCCACCACGCCCCCTCGGCGAAGCCCGGCAGCGCGGTGATGGCGCCATGCGCAATCGTGCGCACCGTGCCGGTCGGCAGCACGCGCCCGCCGAGCCGCGCGGCCCAGAGCTCCGCATCGCGCTTGACCGTCAGATCGAGCGCCGGCTCGCGAGTGTTGGCGGCGGCGATGGCGCGCGCAGTCGCCTCGCCGTAGTTTGCGATCCAGCGCGCCATCAGCCAGTCCGGCGTGTCGAGCACGGCCGCATCGAGCCCGGCCAGCCGCTCGGCGCCCTCGCGCGCCAGCCGCCGCAGCACGGCATTGACCAGGCCGGCATAGCGGGCCGCGTGGCGGTCCGCCTGAGTGAGCCGGACCGCGAGATCGACGGCGGCGTGGTCGGGCACGTCGAGCAACAGAATTTGCGCCGCGCCGAGAAGGAGCGCGGTCTCGACCCGCGGCGCCTCCTTCGGCGGGCCGCGATCGAGCAGGAGGCCGATGAGATGGCGCAGCGACCCGAGCCGGCGCAGCACGGTCGCGACCAGCGCCCGCGTCAGCGCGCGGTCGCGCTCCGGCAGGCCGGCCAATGCGGCGCGCGTGTCCGCGCTGTCGAGCTCATCGTCTAGGGCGCGGCGAAGGCGCAGCACGCCATCGAGGATGTCGGCGGCGAGGCGCCGGGCGGCAAGGCCCGGCACGGCGTCAGTGCGGTTGCCCGGATTGGTGGTTGAGTTTGGCGCGGCGTTCATGGCGCCGTCTTGGCACGGATCGCCTTCCTGGGGCGAGGGTCGCCTTGCAGTCTGGCGATAGTTGCGCCAAGTGAAAGGTATGTCGCCGCCCGATCCGAAACCGCCGAAGCTGCCCGCCGGCGGCGATGGCGCGGAACAGCCTGCAGACGGGCAACGGCCGCTCAGCCCCGCGGCCGAACGTGCGCTCGCCGAGGCCGCTGCGCGCCGCGCCGTGAATGACCGCGGGGCGCCCGATCGCCCGAAGGAAATCCGCGGCCGCGACGGCCCCGAACCGACGCGCTACGGCGACTGGGAGATCAAGGGCCTGACCTCGGATTTTTAGGGCACAAGTTGACTTTATTCCCAATTATGGACTTGACTCCACAAGCCACAAGTGCTAGGTTTGGCTCAGTTTTGAGGGAATTGAGCCATGTCGAACGCCTTTGTCGCCCCCCACTTCCAGAGTCCCGAAAACGCTAGGAATTGGCTGGAAAGCATCCGCTGGCCGGACGGCCCGGTTTGCTCGCATTGTGGGACAATCGGCCACGCCTATAAGACGAAAAAGCCCGGCTGGTATCGCTGCGCCGAGAAGGAGTGCCGCAAGGATTTCACAGTGACCACCGGGACGGTCATGGAGCGCAGCCATATCTCGCTGAACAAGTGGCTGATGGCCTTCTACCTACTCAATGCCAGCAAGAAGGGCGTGAGCGCGCATCAGCTTCACCGCGCCCTTGGCGTCGATTACAAGTCGGCGTGGTTCATGTGCCACCGTATCCGCGAAACGATGCGCTCTGGCGGCCTTGGCCCGCTCGGTGGTGAAGGCAAGATCGTTGAGGCCGACGAAACCTATTACGGCCCTGTCGAGAAGGGGAAAGCCCGCACCAAGACCGCGCGCGGCGAGCCTTTCACCAAGAGTGGCAAGAGCGGCCCGTCGAATAAGCGGCCTATCGTCGCCCTGGTCGAGCGTGGCGGCAACGTCCGCACTTTCCACGTTCCCGTCGCCGATCAGGCCACGGTTGAGAAGATCGTCGGCGAGAACATTGCCCGCGAGTCGCGGCTGCACACTGATGAAAGCAGGCTCTATTTCAATGCGGCTGATACGTTTGCCGCGCATGAGACGGTGCATCATACATCGGGCGAATATGTCCGATATGAAGATGGCCGCGCCATTCACACCAACTCAGCGGAAGGCTATTTCTCGATCTTCAAGCGCGGAATGCGCGGCGTGTATCAGCATTGCAAAGAGAAGCACCTTCACCGCTATCTTGCCGAGTTTGACCATCGCTACAATCACCGCGTGGCGCTCGGCTACAGTGACATCGACCGTACCCTCGCCGCGATCCGTGGCGTTGAAGGCAAGCGGTTGATGTACCGGCAACCTCACTAAGCCAGTTTTCAAACATCGAGCGGCCCGGTTTTTGCGCTGGCGAAAAAAGAACAAGAGCCGGGTGTGAGTCCGGCCCTTGATTCGCTATCCTAGGGGCAAACCAGACCTAGGGAACAAATGTCATGACAGATGAGCCAGCATCCGAGACCACAAAATTATTTCTGCGCCTAGCAACACAAACGGCCGCAATGCGCGACATAATTGTTGTCTTATTAGCGCATCAAGCGCGGCAATCTAGCCAGCCGACTGAGTTTTTCAGACATATATCGAATGGATTGAGCCAGAGAATTGACAGCATGCAGAATGATCCCCGATTTCTTGAAGGAGTACGAACGACGATCGACGAAATTATAGGTGCTGCGCAAGGACTCGCGTAGCGACCGCCAAGGCGCCGCGGCCCATATTTCCGCTTGCTCGTTTAAGTGGTCGCATAATTTTTCTAGTTGGTCGAGACGCTCATTCGCTGAATTGGGCGTGGACATAGCAAAGCGCTCCGTGTAAGTTGCTCACAGGGATCGGTGCAACGATTTCACACTTATAATACACGGCCCCGGCTGGCACCGCGGGCCGTTTCTTATTTTAGGTCTCTCGGCGGCGCGCGCGTCTTGTGGGGATGATGTGGGGAATGTCAGCGAAGGAGTTTACGATGAAATCGGCCCAAGCAATTTTGAAAGAATTGGTCTCACACATCAGTCCACCTCCCGGATGCGCGATTATCTTGACGGAATGCAAATCGAGCGGACCAATGCAACCAAATTGGGTTGCCGCATGTGGCAACATGGACGCGCAGAAGCTCGTACTTTACAATAAAAAGGTCATTGAATTGCGTAAGACTGATCCAATAATTGATTGGTCCGAAGAAAAAATATTAGTCATCGGGCAACGTCGCGTCGCCCACTGGATGCTTTCGGAGGTCGATGATAGTTAGGGCTCGTGCCTCGCTTCCCGTGGCGGTAACGCCTCATTTTGAATTTCCTCGACGTAAGAGCCAGCCCACGAACACCGCTACGCCCGTTGCACCGAGAAACGTATAAACGCCAAGCAATTCCATTTCATGTTCGGCAAGCGCATTAAGTCCGAGCCAAATAAGAAGCACCCAGACAATCCCAGGGATAATCTCGCGCCAGAAGCTCATCGCTTCCTTGGATTTCTTATAAGGGCCGCGCTTGCTTGGCCCCGCGTTTCTTCGATTGCGCCGGGACGCCCTTCGGAGTCATGCTCTTTAGGGGCTTGGGCTTGGTGTTCAATCCGGCCTTTACCGCAGCTAGGAAGCGACGTTGAGCTTCTTCGTCGCTGTATTGTTCGTTACCGTTTTGTGGGTGGCGTGCCATGGCGAAACGTTCCTCCACTTGGGACTCTGCCTTATCACATTTCCGGCCTCTCATTACAGCCCAAGGCGAAGTCGGCTACGCCTATAATCTTCTTCAAGAGACCTTTTTCAACCTGTTTATTTTGGTGTTGAACCTGGAGCGCCCCATCGTTCAACCCTCTCGGCAACCCGAATACTACCCTTACGCTTTGGCCCTTTGGCATGTGTTCCAGAATGATAAATTGCAGCGCCAATTGGCCATGACGGCGCTTGAAAAATTGCCGACTGAGCTAGACATCAAAGGAGGAATCAAGCGGCTACAGTGGGCGCATACGCAAGCCGACAAACTTGCCGAATATCGCAATCTGATAGTGCATACGCCGATGAGATTTCGATATGTCGTGGGGCGCGACAAACCCTACGCTCAGATTCCAGCGATCGGCGGATTCAGCACTAGACCGATAAATATACGGCGATTGAACGCAATCAAAAGCGTGCAGTTCTGGAAAACGCTGCGGAACGATTTTCTCAATCTCAATGACTACGTCGACTTCGTGACGCGGCAGATTTCTTGGCGGGAATATGAGCGTCAGACCGGCCGCCGTATCGTCGGCGCGCAGCGTTCATGGCCTCATAGACCGAGATTGCCGTCGGTTCGTCGAATAGGTGCGATAGAGAATATGGCGAAAAATACTCCCATCTCGGCTCTAAGGCGACGCAAGCGGCGGCGGCCATCCGGCGAGCAACCGCCATAATCCCATCACTCTCGATGATTGAGTCACGATCCGATGCACTCACTGCGAGTGAAGCATGCGGCATCCGTCCTTTACAGCTTTCGCCCACCAGCGACATGGCGGTGCGCTGGTCACAGCCGCAGTCATTTTTGCGCTTGGCGTTACAGTCGGCGCGATGGTGCGGCCGTCATCGCTGCCGCAAAGCGCGACATCCTTCGACACGGCGCGCGCGGCGGCGAGTGATTCTGAGCCGACAACTCCGGTCGCCGCGAATTCGCGGAAGCTCGATTTGCAGACCATCTATCCCGCCGAGGTAGTGCGGGTCGTCGACGGCGACACGTTTCAGGCCCGCGTGCAGGTGTGGCCCGGTCTCAGCGTCGACACCAAGGTGCGGTTGCGCGGTATCGACGCGCCGGAGCTGCACGCCCGCTGTGGCGACGAATACGCCAAAGCGCAAGCCGCGCGCGCCGCGCTGGAAACGATCCTGGCCGCAGGCGGGGTGACGATCTCGCGGGTCGGGATCGATAAATATGGCGGGCGCGTCGATGCCTTGGTCGCCACCCGCGACACGGCCGATGTTTCCGCCGCGCTTCTGACTGGCGGCTGGGCGCGCAGCTATGATGGCGGAAGGCGTGGGAGCTGGTGCTGATTACTGCACCACCACCGGTGTGCCGACGCTGACGCGGCCGATGAGGTCGGTGATGTCTTCGTTGAACATGCGGATGCAGCCGTGGGAGACGAAGCGGCCGATTAATTTCGGCTGGTTGGTGCCGTGAATGGCGTATTCGGTGCCCGCAAGCGTCATCGCCGCGACGCCCATCGGATTGTGCGGGGAGCCGCCCGGTATCACGTCCGGAAGCCGCGGGTTTTCGCGCCTGACGATGGCCGGCGGCGACCAGGCGGGCTCACGGTATTTGCCGCTGATGGTCGTCGTGCCCGACCATTGCATGCCGGCCCGGCCGACGCCGACCGGATAGCGGATCGCTTCGCCGCGGCCGAGCACGTAATAGAGATGCCGCTCGCCGGTGCGCACGACGATGGTGCCGGGCTGAAAGTCGCCGCTCATCGTCACCACGGCGCCATGCGCGTGCGCCGGTCTCGGCGCGAGCGCGAACGCGCCGGCGATGGCCGCGAGCGCGGCCCACACCAGAATTTTCGCTGGCATTGTCGAAGTCCCCACCCCGAAACACCCCAATGACCGTTCCGGCGGGTCACGGCCGCGAACGACCTTAATGGAAACGGCCGCGCGGCTCAGCATCGCGCGTGCAACACGGTAAAGTTTTCGCAAATTTTTCCGCCGTCACCCTGAGGTGCGAGCGCAGCGAGCCTCGAAGGGTGATGGCCCAGGCCCTGCCATCCTTCGAGGCCCGCCTTTGGCGGGCGCCTCAGGATGACGGTGAACTTTGGTCGCGCCCTACGCGCTCTTGCAATTCTGCCGGTTGTTGACCAGGTCATCGACCACGGCCGGGTCGGCGAGCGTCGAAGTGTCGCCGAGGTTGCCGTACTCGTCCTCGGCGATCTTGCGCAGGATGCGGCGCATGATCTTGCCCGATCGCGTCTTCGGCAGGTTGGGTGCGAACTGGATGAGGTCGGGCGAGGCGATCGGCCCGATCTCGGTGCGCACCCAACCGGTGAGCTCCTTGCGCAAGTCTTCGGTCGGCTGTTCGCCGGACATCAGCGTGACATAGGCGTAAATGCCCTGGCCCTTGATGTCATGCGGATAGCCGACCACGGCGGCTTCCGACACTTTGGGATGCGCGACCAGCGCCAACTCGACCTCGGCGGTGCCGAGACGATGACCGGCGACATTGATCACGTCGTCGACGCGGCCGGTGATCCAGTAATAGCCGTCGGCGTCGCGGCGGCAGCCGTCGCTGGTGAAATATTTGCCGGGATAGGCCCTGAAATAGGTGTCGACGAAGCGCTGATGGTCGCCATAGACCGTGCGCATCATTCCGGGCCAGGAATCGGCGATGCAGAGGTTGCCGCGCGCTGGCCCCTCCAGCACCTTGCCTTCGCCATCGACGATCTCCGGGACGACGCCGAAGAACGGCAGCGTCGCCGAGCCGGGTTTAAGCCGCATCGCGCCCGGCAGCGGCGTAATCAGAATGCCGCCGGTTTCCGTCTGCCACCAGGTGTCGACGATCGGGCAGCGGCCGTCGCCGACCACGCGGTGATACCATTCCCACGCTTCCGGATTGATCGGCTCGCCGACGGTGCCGAGGAGCCGCAACGATGCGCGCGAGGTCTTCTTCACCGGCGCATCGCCCGACTGCATCAGCGCGCGGATCGCGGTCGGCGCGGTGTAGAAGGTGTTGACCTTGTGCTTGTCGACCACCTCCCAGAACCGCGATGCGGTCGGATAGTTCGGCACGCCTTCGAACATCAGCGTGGTGGCGCCGTTCGCCAGCGGCCCATAGACGATGTAGCTGTGGCCGGTGACCCAGCCGACGTCGGCGGTGCACCAATAAATGTCGCCGTCGTGATAATCGAACACGTACTGATGCGTCATAGCGACATAGACCAGATAGCCGCCGGTGGTGTGCAGCACGCCTTTCGGTTTTCCGGTCGAGCCCGACGTGTAGAGAATGAACAGCGGGTCCTCGGCGTTCATTTCCGTACACGGGCATTCCGCCGTCACCATATCGGCGGCCTCGTGGTACCAGACGTCGCGGCCGGGGGTCATGTCGACGGCCGCGCCGGTGCGCCTGACGACGATGACGTGGTCGACGCCGCCGACCTTGGCGATCGCCGCGTCGGCATTGGCCTTGAGCGGCACCTTGCGGCCGCCGCGCAAGCCTTCGTCGGCGGTGATGACGACGTTGGACTTGCAGTCCTCGATGCGGCCGGCGAGCGAATCCGGCGAGAAGCCGCCGAACACCACCGAATGAATCGCGCCGATGCGCGCGCAGGCGAGGATGGCGTAGGCCACCTCGGGGATCATCGGCAGGTAGATGGTGACCCGGTCGCCTTTCTGGACGTTGCGGTTGCGCAGCACATTGGCGAAGCGGCAGACGTGATCGTGCAGCTCCTTGTATGTGATTTTTTTGGAATCCTTGGGGTCGTCGCCTTCCCAGATGATAGCGGTCTGGTTGCCACGCGTATGCAGGTGACGGTCGATGCAGTTATAGGCGGCATTGGTTGTGCCGTCCTCGAACCATTTGATCGAGACATGATGCGGGTCGAAGGACGAGTTCTTGACCTTGGTGAAGTGCTTATACCAGTGGATACGCTTGGCCTGTTCTCCCCAAAAGCCGTCCGGATCGGCCAGCGAGCGCTGGTACATTTTTTTATATTCGGCTTCGTTGATGTAGGCGCGCTTCGTCCATTCGGCGGGAATCTCGTAGATCTTGTCCGACATCTCGTCCTCCAGGCGCACACGGCCCGACGCGGGCTGGCTCATACCAACTGAAATTCAATGTTCACCTATAGTCCGTCACCTGGAGGTGCGACCCCCGACTTTGGTCGGGGGGAGCCTCGAAAGGCGACGGGCCATAAAGCGTTCTCCCAAGGGCATTATGCGATGATGGGCCGACGGGCGACAAGGCCATGGCCGGGTTCGTCCGGCCTGGAAATGCCGTTGGAGCGGCGGACCTCGCCCGTCGCGGAAGGTTAGGCCTTCAGGCCGCCCATCTTGCAAACGAGTTTCCATTCCTCGGCCGTCACCGGTTGCACCGAGAGGCGGGCGTATTTTACCAGGGCCATGTCTTTGAGCTTCGGTTCGGCCTTGATCGCGGCGAGCGTCACCGGCTTCGGCAGCGGCTCGACCGCGGCGGTGGTCACAGCGACCCAAGGCTCGCCCTTGGCGGCGATCGGATCGGGATAATGCTCGCGGATGATTTCACCGATGCCGACCACCTGCTTCTGATCTCCGGTGTGATAGAAGAAGAATTTCTCGCCCTTCTTCATCTCCTTGAGATGCCGCCGCGCGGTGAAATTGCGCACGCCGCTCCACGGCTCGCCCTTGGCGCCGCACTTGACCTGGTCGTCCCAGGAAAACTCCTCCGGCTCGGTTTTCATCAGCCAGTAGGCCATGGCTATCCCTCCGCTTTGAGCGGCCGCGTCAGCAGCAACTCGATCGCTGCGTCCACGCTCATTGTCCCGCTAACCAGCGCCGCGACGGCAAACGAGATCGGCATGTCAACGGCGCGTTCGCGCGCCATGTCAACGAGCACCGCGGCGGTGAACACGCCTTCGGCTAGACCGGCGTGGATCGCGTCTGGCTTTTGGCCGCGGCCGAGATTGAAGCCGAAGGTGAAGTTGCGCGACTGCGGGCTCGAGCAGGTGAGCAAGAGATCGCCGAGGCCGGACAGGCCCATCATCGTTTCCGCCTTGGCGCCGAAGGCTCTGCCGAAGCGTATCAGCTCGGCGAAGCCGCGCGTGGTCAGCGCGGCCGCGGCGCTGGCGCCGAGGCCGCGGCCGTTGACGACGCCGGCGGCGATCGCCAGCACGTTCTTGGCGGCACCGCCGATCTCGACACCGCGTATGTCGGTGGAATGGTAGGGACGAAAGCTCGCCGAGCCGATCGCCCGGGCCAGTTCGCCGGCGAGCTTGTCGTCGTCCGCCGCGAGCGTCACCGCGGTCGGCATCCCACGCGCTACGTCGGCGGCAAAACTCGGCCCCGACAAAATCGCCGGCACCGCGTTGGGGGCGCATTCGGCGATGACCTCGGTCATGAATTTTTTCGTGCCCCGTTCGATGCCCTTGGCGCAGACGATCACGGGCGTGCGCTCGGCGATCAAAGGCGCCAAGGGTTTCGCGACCGCGCGCACCGCCTGGGCCGGCACCACGAGCAAAATCGCCTGCGCGCGCGCAGCCTCGGCGAGGTCGCCGGCAATGACGATGCTGTCGTCGATCCGCACCCCGGGCAGGAACAGGCTTTCGCGTTTTTTTGCGAGTTGCGCGGCATTGGCGGCGTCGTACTCGAACAGGGTGACGGCCCGCCCGGCGCGCGCGCAAGTCAAAGCGAGCGCGCTGCCCCAGGCGCCGGCTCCGATGACCGCGATATGGTTGAACGGCATGGCCCTTCGTTCGAGCATGATCTATTCCGAAAACCGGGAGCCACTTTTCGGGATCATGCTCTATAGCAGTTCGCCGCGCAGCAACTTCGGGACCTCGCCGACGAGACCGGCGGCTTCGCGGATGAACAGGCGCTTGAGGCCGGGTACGCGATCGACCATGCCGAGGCCGACATCGCGGGCAAGGCGCAGCACGGCGGAGTGGTTGGAGAACAGACGATTGAGCCCATCGGTGGCGAGTTCCATGGTCATCGTATCGAAACGCCGCCAGCGCTGATAACGCTCGAGCACGGTGGCGGCGCCCGGATCGAGGCCGAGCCGCGCGGCATCGACAATCACCTCGGCGAGCGCGGCGACGTCCTTGAGCCCCATATTCAGCCCCTGCCCGGCGATCGGATGAATGAGATGGGCGGCGTCGCCAATGAGCGCGATGCGCTCGGCGATGAACGAACGCGCGACGAAGAAACCCAGCGGGTGGACGCGCCGCGCTCCGACCGTCGTGATCTCGCCGAGATGCAACTTGAAACGCTGCTCAAGCTCGGCGTGGAAGGCGTCATCCGGTAACGCCACGATGCGTTCCGCCTCGGGCGTCGTCTCGGTCCACACGATCGACGAGCGGCGTCCCTTGAGCGGGAGAATGGCGAACGGCCCGGCGGGCAGAAAGTGCTCCTCGGCGCGGCCGCCATGATCGCGTTCATGGCCGACCGTGGTCACGATGGCCGACTGGTCGTAGTTCCAGCCGTGAACGGCGATGCCGGCGCGCTCGCGGATCGACGAGCGCGCGCCGTCGGCGGCGACGAGCAGCCGTGCGTTGACCACGGCGCCGTCATTTAACTCCGCTATGACGCGCTCGCCATCCTGCGTCACCTTGCTGACGGCGGCAGCGCGGAACGTCACCCCGGCGGCCTTCGCCGTCGCTTCCAGCGCGGCGATCAGGAAGCGGTTCTCGATCATATGCGCGAAAGGCTCGCCCGGCTCGATCTCACCGGCGAAGGTGAGAAAGACCGGACGTACAGCGTCGCCGAGCAGGCTGTCGGTGATAACCATGTCGAGGATCGGTTGGCTTTCCTCGGCCACGCTCTGCCAAGCGCCCAGCGTCTCGAACAGCCGGCGCGCCGCCGCAACGATCGCCGATGCGCGCTCGTCATCGGCGTGGCTGCGGCCATGCATCGGGTCCGCCACGGTGACGGAGAAGTGCGGCCCCAGCGCTTGGCGCAGCGCGATGGCAAGCGTGAGGCCGGCAAAGCCGCCGCCGGCAATCAGCACGTCGATCGGGCCGTCAGCGCTAGTCATGGCACGCAAACTTGTCCTGGTACCGGTTTCTGGACCGCAATAGAAGGATAAATGCTAGTGTTCCTCGATTTCGAAGTTCGCATCAGAGGATACCGCATACACTTGCGAACTTCGAAATCGGGACACTAACCGGCAGCATATAGCATCGGCCGGCAAACGCGCGAATGATCGTCGCGGCCGGCTAGGCCGCGGTTTCGCCGGCATAGATCGGACCTCACGAATGGCATCCGCCCTCCAGGACGTTCTCGCTATCCTCGATCTCGAGCCCCTGGAGGTGAACCTGTTCCGCGGCCGCTCGCCGCAATCGCGCTGGCAACGCGTGTTCGGCGGCCAGGTCATCGGCCAGGCCCTGGTCGCCGCCTGTCGCACCGTCGAGGACGTGGCACGGCGGCCGCCGCATTCGCTACACGCCTATTTTCTGCTCGGCGGCGATCCCAAGGTGCCGATCGTCTACGAAGTCGATCGCATTCGCGACGGCAAGAGCTTCACCACACGGCGCGTGATGGCGATCCAGCACGGTCATGCGATCTTCTCGATGGAAGTGTCGTTCCACGGCGCGGAAGAAGGGCTATCGCACCAGTTCCCCATGCCCGACGTGCCGAAGCCGGACGCACTGCCGAGCGACGCCGAGGTCAGGGATCGGCTGTTGTCGCTCATGCCCGATCCGGTGCGGCGCTATTACGATCGCGAGCGGCCGATCGAGCTGCGGCCGGTCGAGTATGGCCGTTATCTCGGCGAGAAGCTCGAAGGCGGCCGCTTCCACATGTGGATTCGCGCCACCGAACGGCTGCCCGACGAGCCAGCGATTTATCAGTGCGTGCTGGCCTATGCCTCGGACATGACGCTCCTTGATGCGGCGCTCATTCCGCACGGCCGTACCGTTTTCCACCAGGACATCATGGCAGCGAGCCTCGACCACGCGCTGTGGTTTCATCGCCCCTTTCGTGCCGACGAGTGGCTCCTGTACGCCCAAGACAGTCCCAATCTCAGCGGTGCGCGCGGCTTCTCTCGCGGTTTGATTTTTGCCCTCGACGGCACGCTGGTCGCCTCAGTGGCGCAGGAGGGCCTGCTGCGGCAGCGCCGCGCCCCGCCTGCGTAACAGCCGACGGCCGAGTTATGCACCGCAGGAAGACGGCGCGCTCGCGGCTTACCGATAAACTGCTTAATGTCTGGTCGTGATGCCGATATCGTGCGCATCGCGCTCCGCGCCGTCTGTCCAGGAATTAATCCATGAAGCTCGTCATCGCGATCATTAAGCCCTTCAAGCTCGAAGACGTGCGCGACGCCCTGACCGCAATCGGCGTTCGCGGCATGACCATCACCGAAGTCAAAGGGTACGGCCGCCAGAAGGGCCATACCGAAATCTATCGCGGCGCCGAATACGCGGTGAATTTCCTGCCGAAAGTCCGCATCGAGGTCGTTGTCGCGGCAGACGAGGCCGAGAAGGTGGTGGAGGCCATCAGCGCCGCCGCCAAGACCGGCCAGATCGGCGACGGCAAGATTTTCGTGGCGCCGATCGAGCAGGCGGTCCGAATCCGTACCGGCGAGACCGACGCCGGCGCGCTCTGAGTTCAAAACTGGGTTCCGGGAAACTTCTGGCGCTGCGATGACGCGCTGGACGTGTTTGGCGTCCCTAGTATCGACGCGCGACCGCACCCTGGTGGTGGCGTGTTCGCTGTTAGCGCGGCCGGCAATATCGCCCACTCCCTGGAGGGAAACGGCGAAGCCCTGCAATAAGTGCTTAGAATTCTTTCCAGCCTAGTTTTTATGCATCCTGTCCGGTATTTAGGCGGCCGCCTCGCCAATGCCCTTTCGGCGGCGACGAGCGGGGCCGGCTGAGGCCCGAATCCCTTTGATTACCGCCAATTAAAGCCCCGCCCCGCAACTGGCACGGCGCTTGATTAGAGCGCTCCGGTACTGCCGCGGGTGGGGGCTCGTGTGTTCCTGCGCGGTCATCGCCTGAGCCGGGTCTGCCCGATCGGCAGGTGCACGGCGGACCGGGCGGTTCGACAGGAGATCGAAACCAATGAAGATCGTCATGGCTATCATCAAGCCCTTCAAGCTCGACGAAGTCCGCGACGCTCTCACCAAGATTGGCGTTCAGGGGCTGACCGTCACCGAGGTGAAGGGCTACGGCCGCCAAAAAGGCCACACCGAAATCTATCGCGGCGCCGAATATGCCGTGAGCTTCTTACCGAAAATCAAGCTCGAAATCGCCTGCGCGTCGGATCAAGTGGACAAGGTCGTCGATACGATCAGTGCCGCGGCGAAAACCGGCCAGATCGGCGACGGCAAGATCTTCGTGTTCGGCCTCGACCATGCGGTCCGCATCCGCACCGGCGAACTCGATGCCGCGGCCCTTTAGCAACCCCGCACCTCCATCTCCACGGACAGGAGTGACATCATGACCTTGAAGACATTCTCGCGTGCGGGGCTGCTTGCTCTCGCCGGAGCGCTGGCGCTCGCCGTCGTGCTGAGCGTGCCGACCTTCCACGCCTCTTATGCACAGACTGCGGCCGCGCCGGCAGCGACCGCTCCAGCCGCGGCATCGCCGCAAGCCGCGCCGGCGGCGGCCGAGGCTCCGCCGCCTGCCTGCGATGCCAAGATACTTACGAATTGCGCACCGAATTCCGGCGACACCGCCTGGATGCTCACCTCGATGGCCATCGTGCTGATGATGACCATCCCGGGCCTCGCTTTGTTTTACGGCGGCATGGTGCGGAAGAAGAATGTCGGCGATACGGTGATGACAAGCTTCGCCATCACCTGCCTGATCAGTATTCTCTGGCTATTCTTTACCTATAGCCTCGCGTTCCGCGCTGGCACGCCATTCATCGGCGGGCTCGATCGCGCGTTTCTGCAGGGCATCGTCAGCAATATCACCAAGGGTATCGGCAATCCCAATCCGCTGGCGCCGACGATCCCCGAGACCGTCTACTCGATGTTCCAGTTGACCTTCGCGATCATCACCGCGGCGCTCATCGCCGGGTCGTTCGCGGAGCGCATGAAGTTCTCGGCCATGCTCTGGTTCATCGGTCTGTGGGCGATCTTCGTCTATTCGCCGATCGCGCATTGGGTCTGGGGACCGGACGGCATTTTCAACAGCGCCAATCCCGACGCCAAGTTCCATGTGCTCGATTTCGCCGGCGGCACAGTGGTGCACGTCAACTCGGGGACCGCCGGACTGATGGCGGCGCTGATGGTCGGCAAGCGCAAGGACACCGCGCCGCCGCACAACATGGTCTACACGATGATCGGCGCCTCGCTGCTGTGGGTCGGCTGGTTCGGCTTCAACGCCGGCTCTGCCGTGAGTGCCGGCATGCAGGCCGGCATGGCGATGGCGGTGACGCACATCGCCACCGCGACCGCAGCATTCACCTGGATGCTGGTGGAGTGGATGATGCGCGGCAAGCCGACCGTCATCGGTATTTGCTCGGGTGCGGTGGCCGGGCTCGTCGCCATCACGCCGGCCTCCGGCTTCGTCGGCCCGATGGGGGCGTTCGCCATCGGCGTCGCGGCCGGCATCATTTGTTACTGGGGTGTCACCAGCCTCAAGCATTTCTTCGGCTACGACGATGCGCTCGATGCGTTCGGCGTGCACGCCGTCGGCGGCGCCACCGGCGCTATCCTCACCGGCGTGTTCGCCATTGAGGCCTACGGCGGCACCGCCGGCCTGATCGAAGGCAATCCCGGCCAGGTGGTTAATCAGCTCATCGGCGTCGGCACCGTCTTCGTCTACGACGTGGTCGTAACCCTGATCATCCTCAAGATCGTCGATATGGTCATCGGGCTGCGGGTGAGCGAGGACGTCGAGCGCGGAGGTCTCGATCTCGCGCTGCATGGGGAGATCGTCCAGTAACTGATAAACAAGCGTGGGGCGGAGATTCCTGGCTCCGTCGAAAGGCCCTGGCGTAAGCCAGGGCCTTTTTTCGTTTTGGATGCCGGCTTGCCGGGCCGTCGGCTCGTTGCACAGCGCGACATAGCGATTGCGACGACCTGCGATCCGGACACGGGCCGGCCGGAGTTGGTATGCCCAACGTAGCCATCACCAAAGCCTGCGATTACCGAGGCAGCCGTGAACGAACGGAAGCGGGAGCGTTCGGGCTTGCGGCTGCGTTCCCAGATAATGAGAGTAATGTGTCACGCCGTCGCGCTCACGCGCAAACCGACCAGCCGCTCGAGCGTCGTCAGGTCCTTGGCGAGCTCGGCCGAGGGCGCGTGATGCACCACCGCGCCGCGTTCCAGGACGATGGCATCCGCGGTCAGCTCCAGCGCGATGTCCGAGTGCTGCTCGACCAGGATGATGGCGATACCACGGTCGGCGACCATCGCCTTGATCGCCACGATCAGCTCATCCACGATCACTGGCGCCAGCCCCTCGAACGGCTCGTCCAGCAGTATCAACGCTGGATTCGTCATCAGCGCGCGCGCGATCGCCAGCATCTGCTGCTCGCCGCCGGAAAGATGGTTGCCCATGTTGCGGCGGCGCTCTTCCAGCCGCGGAAACAGCTTGCATACGCTTGCAAAATTCCACGGGCCGGCCCGCGCCGCTACTCTCAGGTTCTCCTCCACCGTCAACGAGGCGAAAATCTCGCGCTCCTGCGCCACCCAGCCGATGCCGCCTGACGGCGCGCCGGTGCGGCGGCAGTCGCGAGATATCCTGGCCGCGCCATTTAATGCGCCCGCCGCGCAATTGCGTGTAACCCATGACGGTGAGTAGCAGGGTCGACTTGCCGACGCCGTTGCGGCCCAGTAGCGTCAGGCTGCCCTTCTCTGGCAATTCGAACGACACTTCGCGTAGTACCACCGCATCGCCATAGCCCGCGGTCACGCGCTCGAGCTTGAGGAGCGCTTCAGCCACGCTTGCGAGTCCCCAGGTAGACTTCCCGCACGCCCGGATGGGCGGCTATCTCTGCGGGCGAGCCTTCGGCGAACACCGTGCCGCCGACCATCACGATGATTTGCGTCGCGAAACGAAACACCACGTGCATGTCGTGCTCGATAAACAGCAGCGCAAGGTCAGCCGATAGCCCGGCCACCACCTCGAAAATGTCGCCGCTTTCTTCCGGCGGCACGCCGGCCGCCGGTTCGTCGAGCAGCAGCACCTTCGGTCGGGTCGCTAACGCCAGCGCGATCTCCACCAGCCGCTGCCGCCCGTAGGGTAGTTCGCGCGTCGGCTGATAGCAGGCTTCCCCCAGCCTGAGCTTGACCAAGATGTCGTGCGCCTCGTCGATCGCCTCTTTATGCACCGCGACATTGCGCCAGAATTCGCGCGCCAGCCCGCGGCGCTCGCACACGGCGAGCGTCACGGCTTCCAGCGCGCTCAAGCCCGCGAACAGCGTGTTGATCTGGAAGGTACGTGCCAAACCCCGCCGCACCCGCTCCTGCGGCTCGAGACCAGTGATGTCTTTTTCGCCCAGAAAAATCTGCCCGGCGTTTGGCGTCAGCACGCCAGTCATCAGATTGATCAGCGTGGTCTTGCCGGCGCCGTTCGGCCCAATCAGCGCGTAGCGCGCGCCCACCGGCAGTTCGAGCGCTATGTCACGCGCCACCACCAGCGAGCCGAAGCTCTTGGACAATTGCCGTGTGGACAAAGCGGGCGCGCTCACTTTGCCCTCCAGTGCGCAGTAAAGCGCGACAGGCCGCCCAAAATGCCGTTCGGCAGGAACATCACGACGGCGACCAGCAGCACGCCGATCCAGAAATACCAATATTGCGGCTCGATGCCGGAGAACTGGTCGCGCGCGACCATGAAGACCAGCGCACCGAGCAGGCCGCCGTAAAGTCTACCGGCGCCGCCCAGCACCACCATGATCAAGACTTCGGCCGAGCGCTCGAAGTCGAGCGAATCGAGCGCGACCGTTTGGGTGGTCTGCGCGATAAGCGCGCCGGCAACCCCCGCCATCGCCGCCGAGATCGTATAGACGGTGCGGATATGCGCGCGGCTCGGCGCGCCGATCGCCGACATGCGCAGCAAGTTCTCGCGGATTCCGCGCAGCGCCAAGCCAAACGGCGAATGGATCACCCGCCGCGCGAACAGGAACAGCACGAACAGCACCACGAGCGAATAGCCATAGGCGGTATAGCCATAGAGGTCCCAGTTGAAGCGGCCGAGGAGCGGCCAGATGTTCACGCCCTGGAGGCCGTCGCTGCCGCCGGTCAGCCAACTCGCACTATTCGCCGCGGCGCCCAGCAGCAAGCCAAAGCCGAGCGTCAGCATGATCAGAGTGAAATGGCGGAAGCGCGCGATGATGAAGCTGGTCGCATAGCCGACGAGGCCGGCCACCATCGCGCCCACGATAAGGCCGGTGAGCGGCTCACCCCAAACGAATTTCGAGAACAGCCCGGCAGCATAGGCGCCGGTGCCGAAAAACGCCGCATGGCCTAGCGACACAATACCTGCATAGCCGAGTATCAGGTCGAGCGAGAGCGCAAACAGCGCGGTAATGGCGATTTGGCTGGCGAGTTGCAGATAGTCGGGAAGGAAATAGAACGGCAGCAGGGTAGCTAGCCAGAACAGGGTCTCGGTCGCGCCCCAACGCGTCTGCGCCTTGAGATAGCCGACCGGCTCCGCGCCCATCTGCGCCGTCACCGGCATCGCTAGCGTCTCCCCAACAGCCCCGCCGGTCGCCACATCAGCACGCCGAGCATGACCAGATAAATTAGGAAGGCGCCGAGTTCCGGCACGTAGTATTTACCGGCGATGTCGCTGACGCCGATCAGAACCGCCGCCGCCAGCGAGCCGGCGATCGAGCCGAGTCCGCCCACCGCAACTACGATCAGCACATAGATCAGATAGGTGAAGGCGAAATTGGGATCGAGCCCGACGATCTCGATGGCGAGCGCTCCGCCTAAGCCCGCCAGCCCTGAGCCGAGCGCGAACGTAATCGCGAAGGTGCGCTCGACATTGATGCCGAGCCCGCTCGCCATGCGCTGATTGTCGACCGCCGCGCGTACCTGCGCGCCGAAGCGGGTTAGCTCGATTGTGCCCACGAGCAAGATTGTGATGACCGCGCCCACCGCAACGAGAAACAACCGGTAGACCGCGATATCGAGGCCCATCACATGGTAAGAACCGTGCATGTAATTCGGCAGCTCGATCGGCTGCTGCTGCGTGCCGAAGAAATAGGCCGCCACCGCCACTGAGATGAAGGCGATGCCAACGGTGAGCAGCACCTGGTCGAGGTCGCTGCGCCGGTAGAGCGGCCGGTACAGCACGCGCTCGAAAACGATGCTAACCACCGCCGCGGCGAAGAACGCCATGGGCAGCGTGCCGAAAAACGGCCAGCCGAAGTCGCGCATCAGCAGCACGGCGACGTAACCGCCCACCATGGCGAATGCGCAATGCGCAAGATTGACAAAATTCATCAGGCCGAGTGTCACCGACAGTCCGACTGACAGCAGGAACAGCAGCATCCCATAGGCGATGCCGTCGAACAGGACGCCGAAGACGGGAGGGAGCATGATTAATGTCGGCTCCTCGGACGGGACTTTGTATCGAATAGCGAAAACCGCGGCCTCAATCTACCCGCGATACGGCCAATAACAAATGGGGCGACCGCTCGTGGTCGCCCCATTCGGATTGAGCCGATGACCGCAGTTAATTCATCTGCCCCGCGTGCACAGGATCGTGTACGTCCGGAATCTTGTCGATTACCACATTGACGTGCTTGCCGCCCTTATCTTCGACCTTGCTAATGTAGATAGTCTGCACGACGTCACGAGTCTTTGGGTCGATCATCATCGGCCCGCGCGGGCTTTCCCACTTCATGCCCTTCGCCGCGGCGATCAGGTCCTCGGCGTCGGTCTTGCCGTTGGTCTTGCCCAGCGCCGCGTAGATCAGGTGCATGCCGTCATAACCGCCGACCGCACCGAAGTTGGGATTCTCGTCGCCAGAGAGCTTCCGATAGGCCTCCACGAACTTCTTGTTCATCGCTGAATCGTAGTTGTAGTTGTAGTTGCCGGCGGTGATGATGCCGACCGCATCGTTGCCCATCGACTTGACCGCCGTGATCGTCAGCTAGTTCTTGCGTGCCCAGCACCTTGATCGTCTGGGCGCTCATGCCGCGCTCGGCTAACGCCTTGCCAAAGGCCGCCGGCTGCGAGCCGCCCGGGATGAACACGAAGATAGACTGCGGATTGAGGTCTTTCGCGCGCTGGACGTAAGCCGAGAAGTCCGGATTCTTCACCGCCATCCGCACGGAGCCGACGATGTCGCCGCCGCCCGCCTTGAAGCCCTGCGATGAAGCCCTGCTCGGCGTCATGACCCGGCCCGTAGTCGGCGGTCATGGTGTAGTCGTTCTTAATGCCTTGCTTTGCGGCCCATTGGCCGAGCGTCACCGTGATCATCGGCAGCGTGAACGAAGTGCGCGTACAGTAAGGCGACTTGTCGGTGATGATCGAGGTCGCCGCGTTCATGATAACCATAAATTTCTTCGCTTCGGCCGAAACGCTGCAGCCCGCGATCGCGTTGGGGGTAAGCAGCCAGCCGGCCAAGATGTCGACCTGGTCGCGCACCACCAACTCCTGCGCCAGCCGCTTGGCGGTCGGCGGGTCGATGCCGCCGACATCCTTGCGGATGATCTCGATCGTTTTGCCGGCGACCTTGTCGCCGTGCTGCTGCATGTAAATTTTGATACCGTTGTCCATCTGCTTGGCGAGATCGGCGAATTGCCCCGAATAGGGCATGACCACCCCGATCTTGATTGTGTCGGCGGCGTGGCCGACGGCCGGCAGCAGGCAGGCCGCCAACAGGGCGGCAGACGCCAATTCAAAGCGCTTCATGCTGATCCTCCCTACGTTGACCGTCAAACGATTTCGTTGTTGGCCGTCAAACGACTTCGTTTCTCATTATGCCTGGGGTCGTTGGCAAATAAAAGCCCCGCGGGTCGGCGTTATGCCGCACGACAGCCGCTCCTCGAGACCTATCTCGGCGTATGTCAACGGCAGTGCTCCGCGGCGATATCGCGAAAAAACGCTGAACAGGACACGCACGAGGCTTTAACCCGCGCACCGCACCTGGCATTTCTTGTCTGCGGTCCCGCGAAACCGGCGCGGAGCGGACGATCGCGGCAAAGGAGGCGTACATGGCGCAAACGGTCGCGGATGTCCTGATCGGTGCGCTCGAGCAGATCGGGGTCAAGCAGGTCTTCGGCCTGATCGGCGATTCACTCAATCCCGTCGGCGACGCCATCCGCCGCAGCGGCATTGAATGGGTCGGCGTTCGCCACGAGGAAGGCGCGGCGCTCGCCGCCGCCGGCCAGGCCAAGCTGACCGGCCGGCTCGGCGTCTGCGCCGGCACGACGGGGCCGGGGAGCACTCACCTGGTCGCCGGCCTCTACGAGGCGAGCTGCGATCATGCGCCGGTCCTGGCCTTGTCCGGCGACATGCCGCGCAAGCTGCAAGGCATCGATCACGTGCAGGCGACCGACCCCGACCTCTTGTTTCGCGACGTCTCGCTCTATACGCAGACCGTCTCTTCGCCGGCGCAGGCGCCCGCGGTTTTCCACCAGGCCATCGCCGCCGCGTATGCAGGACGCGGGGTCGCCCATCTCACGCTTCCGATCGATGTCATCGGCGCCAAGGCCGACGGCGACCTCGGCAGCATCGCGACATTGAAGCCGCCGCCCGAACTCGCCGCGACCGAGGCCGAGATCGACGCCATCGCCCGCCGCATCGAGGCGGCGCAAAAGGTGTTAATCATGTGCGGCGCCGGCTGCATCGGGGCGGCGGACGAGCTTCGCGCGCTGTCTGATCGAATCAAAGCGCCGCTGATCCATTCGCTCAAGGGCAAGGACGTCATGCCCTACGACGATCCGCGCTGGATGGGCGGCATCGGCATCGTCGGCACCAAGCCGGTCTACAGCGCGATGATGCGTTGCGACCTGTTGCTGATGCTCGGCACCGACTATCCGTTCTCCGAATTCCTGCCGAAAAAAGCCGATGTCATCCAGCTCGACGTGCGGCCCGCCGTGCTGGGCCGGCGAACGCCGACTGCGCTCGGGGTCGTCGGCGCGGTCCGCCCGAGCCTGAAGCTGCTGCTCGATCGGGTCGCGGTCAAAACCGACACCGGTTTCCTGGATCAGGTGACCAAGGAGCGGCGCAAGTGGGATGAGATGCTGGACCGGCAGGCCGATCCGGCGCGCAGCAAGGATCGCATCCATCCGCAGGCGGTGGCGCGTGCGGTCAGCGACAGCGCCAGCGAGGACGCCGTTTTCGTGCTCGACACCGGCCTCAACACGCTGTGGTCGGCAAACTGGATCAGGCAGCACGGATCGCAACGCATCCTCGGCTCCTTCAACAACGCCGCCGTCGGAACGGCGCTCGGCCAAGCCAACGGCATTCAGGCGCTTGATCGGTCGCGTCAGGTCATTGCGCTGTGCGGCGACGGCGGCTTCAACATGCTGATGTGCGAATTCCTGACCGCCGTGCAGCACCAGCTGCCGGTGAAGGTCGTCATCTACAACAATTCGGCATTCGGACTGATCACGCTGGAGGCCGAGCATTTGGGCCTGCCGCCGTTCCGCAAGGCGATCGAATTTCCCAATCCGGATTTTGTGGCGCTAGCGCGGGCCTGCGGCGGCCACGGTTTTAAGGCCAGCCAGCCCGGCGAACTGAAGGCCGCCATCAGCGAGGCGTTCGCTGTCGACGGTCCGGCGATCGTCGACGCCGTCGTCGTGCCGAACGAGTTTCCCAATATTCCGCACTTCGATCTGGAGACGATCGGGAACTTCGCCAGGGCGAAGATGAAGGAAGCGATTATCGCGGTAACCGGCTCCTGATGCTACCCATTGATTTGGCGGCAGAATTCAACGATTCTCCCTGCTCAGTCCGGCCTCTTGGCGCGCTGGGCCGCTTGATTCCGCGTCGCCAAGCCGCGCGCGGGCGGCTAGACTGTTGCGGGAGCAAGCGCTGAACGGCGGGAGAGCCATGTCCACGTCCCTGATGACGACGCGACGTTTCGCGCCCCTGTTCTGGTGCCAATTCTTCTCGGCCTTTGGCGACAACTTCCTCAAGACGGCGCTCGTCTTCGTCATTCTGTTCCAGATCGCGGGCGCGGACTCGGAAGCATTGATCACGCTTGCCGGCGCGACGCTGATCGCGCCGTTCTTCTTTCTCTCGGGACTCGGCGGCGAACTCGCCGACCGCTACGACAAGGCGCTGGTGGCGCAGCGCCTGAAGTTCGCCGAGATCGGCGTTGCCGCGCTCGCGGTCGCGGGTTTCGCCTTCCATTCGCTCATTCTGCTTTTTGTTGCGGTGTTTTTGTTCGGGGTGATCGCCTCGCTGTTCGGCCCGATCAAGTACGGTATCCTGCCCGACCATCTCGCCCGCGCCGAACTGCCGTCCGGCAATGCGCTGGTCGAGGGCGGCACCTTCCTGGCCATTCTGCTCGGCACCATCGTCGCCGGGCTGGCGGCGAAGAACGGCGGCGATCCCATCCACTTCGCCTGGCTGATGATGGTGTCGGCGCTCGCCTGCTGGGTGGCGAGCCGGTTTATCCCGCCGACCGGTGAAGGTGCGCCGCATCTTTCCATCAACCGCAATATCTTCGTCTCCACCGGGACACTCATCAAATACATCCGCGGCGAGCCGCGGCTGTGGTGGGGCGCGCTGGTGGCGAGCTGGTTCTGGCTGGTCGGTGCGCTGGTGCTGTCGCTATTACCGCCGCTGGTGACCTTCGACATCGGCGGCACCGCGGGGGTCGTCACCCTCTTTCTCACTATCTTCTCGGTCGCCGTTGCCGTCGGCTCCGGTCTGGCGGCGTGGCTTGCCGCCGGGCGCATCATTCTGTTGCCTACGCTGGTCGGCGCCGTGCTGCTCGGGCTGTTCTGCCTCGATCTTGGCTGGACCGTTGCAGCCGTTGTGCCGGCGGCCCAGCCGCTCGGAGTCGGCGATTATTTCTCCGCGCCTCACAGCATTCACATGGCGATCGATCTCGCCGGGCTGGCGATCGCCGGCGGCCTGTTCATCGTGCCGACGTTTACCGCGGTGCAGGCCTGGGCCGGCGCCGACCACCGCGCCCGCGTCATCGCCGCCGTCAACGTGCTGAATGCCGCCTTCATGGTGGTCGGCGCCCTGCTGCTTGCCGTGCTGCAAAAACTCGGCCTCGGCGTGCCGATCCTATTCGCGCTGCTCGGCGTCGCCAACCTCGTCGCCGCCTTCATCATCGGCCGCACCATGCCGGCGAGCTGGCTCAACGATCTTCTGTCGATCGTGTTCCGCGCCTTCTTCCGTCTCGAGGTCAAGGGCCTGGAGAACATCGCCAAGGCCCGCCACAACGCCATCATCGCGATGAACCATGTGAGCTTCCTCGATGCGCCGATCGCGATGTCGCTCCTTCCCAAGCGGCCGGTCTTTGCCGTCGACGTGGCGATTTCCCGGGCGTGGTGGATCCAGCCGTTCCTGCCGTTCGTGCGCACCATGGCGCTCGATCCGCTCAAGCCGATGGCGCTGCGCAGCATCATCAATGCCGTCCGCGACGGCAATATGCTGGTGATTTTTCCGGAAGGCCGCATCACCGTCACCGGCAGCCTGATGAAAATCTACGACGGCGCGGCGATGATCGCCGACAAATCGGACGCCATGGTGGTTCCGGTCCGCATCGACGGGCCGCAGCGGACGATTTTCAGCCGCTTGAAGCACACCCAGGTGCGCCGCCGGCTGTTTCCCAAGATCAAGGTGACGATCCTGGAACCGGTGAAGATGAGCGTCGACCCGGAACTGAAAGGGCGCAAGCGGCGCGCGGCCGCGGGCGCGGCGCTTTACGACATCATGTCCAACCTGATGTTTCGCACCACCTCGACCGACCGCACAGTTGTCGAAGCGGTCATCGAGGCGGCAAAAGTCCAGGGCGGTAAGTGGCTGGCGATCGAGGATCCGACCAGCGGCCGGTTGACCTACAAGCGGCTGTTGCAGGCGACCGCGATCCTCGGCGCCAAGCTGATGCCGCTGGCGCTCGAAGGGCGGCCGATCGGCGTCATGCTGCCGACCTCCAACGGCGCTGCCGTCACCGTGCTGGCGCTGATGTCCGGCGGCCGCGTGCCGGCGATGATCAACTTCACCTCGGGAGCCGCCAACGTTCTCGGCGCCTGCCGTGCCGCGCAGGTCGACACCATTCTTACCGCGCATGCCTTCGTCGAGAAGGCGAGACTGGAAAAACTCATCGCCCAGATCGAGAAGCATGTTCGTATCGTCTACCTGGAAGACATTCGCAAGACGGTAAGCTTCGCCGACAAGCTGCGTGGGGCGCTACGAGCGCACAGGCCGCTGGTCGCGCGCAAACCCGACGACTGGGGCGTGGTGCTATTCACTTCCGGCACGGAAGGAACGCCCAAGGGCGTCGTGCTCTCCCACCGCAACGTGCTGGCCAACGTCGCCCAGGCCGAAGCGCGGATCGACTTCGGGTGCGACGACAAGCTGTTCATGGCGCTGCCGGCGTTCCATTCGTTCGGCTTCATGGGCGGCATCGTGCTGCCGCTCATTTCCGGCGTGCCGACTTATCTCTATCCTTCGCCGCTGCACTATCGCACCGTGCCGGAATTGGTCTACGGCATCTGCGCGACCTATCTGTTCGGCACCGATACATTCCTCGCCGGCTACGCGCGCATGGCCAACGCCTACGATTTCCGCTCGCTGCGCTACATCATCTCCGGCGGCGAGCCGATCAAGGAATCGACCCGTCGCGTCTATCTGGAGAAGTTCGGGATGCGCATCCTTGAAGGTTACGGCGTGACCGAAACGTCGCCGGTGCTGGCGCTCAACACGCCGATGTTCAACAAGTTCGGCACCGTCGGGCGGCTGTTGCCGGACCTGCAGGCGAGAATTGAGAAGATCGAAGGCGTCGACGAGGGAGCCGGGCGGCTGTGGGTCAAGGGACCAAACGTGATGCTCGGCTATTTGCGCGCCGACAAGCCTGGTGTTCTGGAGCCGCCGCCGGAGGGCTGGTACGACACCGGCGATATCGTCGCCATCGACGACCAAGGCTACATAGCCATCAAAGGCCGCGCCAAGCGCTTCGCCAAGGTGGGCGGCGAGATGATCTCGCTTGCCGCCGTCGAGATGCTCGCCGCCGAGCTGTGGCCGCACTATAACTCGGCGGTTTTAGCGGTTCCCGACGCGCGCAAGGGCGAGCGCCTCATTCTCGTCACCGACAAGCACAGCGCCACGCGCGCCGATTTCCAAGCTTATGCGCGCAGCCAGCACGCCCACGAGCTGATGTTCCCGTCCGAAGTCATGATCGTCGACAACCTGCCGCTGCTCGGTTCCGGCAAGCCCGATCTCATTGCGCTGCAAAAATTCGTACGCGACCAGGCGGCGGCCAAGGCTGCGGCGGCGGAATAAGTCCGCGCCTAGCGTTGTCGGTGGTCCGACCGAAGAAGTGCCCCCTGCGTTATCGTTGCCGACGGTGAAAGCAGGTTTTGTTAACCATCGTCGCCTAGCGTTGCGCTGCCGGTGTGCCGCATTGCCGCCGCCGCATCGGCGCAATCGTTATGCTGGGACGGATTTGGCCCAAAGCGGTGCGGTCCGGAACGCATTGATGAGCATCCGACTGATCCAAGTCCTGATCGTCGCGACGGCGTGTTCGATGACGCTCGCCGCTTGCTCTTCATCGAGCAAACTCAGCGGCCTGTGGGGTTCGAGGAACAATGAAGCGCCGAGCGTGGCGGTAACCGGGACGGGACAGACTACCGGTTCCCTGGCACAGCCGGCGGCGCCATCCGCGAAGGCCGGCGTCCGCGGCAATTCCCACGACGACCTGCAACTCGGCAGGAAATATTTCCGCAGCAAAGATTACGATCTCGCCGAGCAGAGCTTCCTCAACGCCGTCGGCAAGCATCCGCGCGATGCCGCAGGCTGGGCCGGCCTGGCGACGTGCTACGACCACCTGCGTCGCTTCGATCTCGCCGACAACGCCTACCAAGAGGCCATCGGCATTGTCGGCCCGACGGCGGAAATTCTCAACGACCAGGGCCTCTCCTACATGCTGCGTGGCGACTACGCGCGTGCCCAGAAGAAGCTTGAAGAGGCCGAGGCCAAGGATCCGGCCAACCCATATGTTCAAGCCAACCTGGAATTGCTTGGAGACCGCTACTTTGAAGCCAAGACGGTTCAGTAGGCATCCGCAAGGCGACCGAGGCCGGGCGAGCCTTGAATGGCGCGCTTTACCTCGCGATATGAACGTGGGAATGAAATCCCGGGACAATTGGAAGGTTCTATGTTCGACGCGTTCAGGAGCTTTGTCGCCGAATTCGTCGAGGGCGGCAAACATCCAAGCCAATTCGCCGATGATGACTACCGCCTCGCGGCGGTGGCGTTGCTCGTGCACGCGGCCGCCATCGACGGCGATATGTCGCAGACCGAGCGTGACAAGCTTCATACCATCGTCAAGCGACGCTTCGGCCTCGACGACGGCGCGACCGGCGAACTGATCGACAAGGCGACCTTGGTGGAGCACGAAGCCGTCGACCTTTACCATTTCACCAGCCTGCTCAATCGTACGCTCGATGAGGAAGGCCGCGCCCGCGTCATCGAAATGATGTGGAAGATAGTCTATGCCGACGGCCGGCGCGACGAGCTCGAGGACAATTTGTTGTGGCGGGCCGCCGACCTGCTTGGCGTCTCGCCGCGGCAACGGATCGAACTGCGGCAGCGCATCGCCAAGGCGGTCGGCGAACCCGGCGAAGCATGAGGCCGATCACGCTTATCACCGGCGCCTCGGCCGGCATCGGCGCGGAACTCGCGCGCGTGTTCGCCGCCAACGGTCATGAACTGGTGCTGGTGGCGCGCCGTGAGAGTCCGCTTGCGGCGCTCGCCGAGGAGATCGCGGCAGCGGGCCGGCCGCGGCCGACGGTGCTGAGCGTGGATCTCGGGCGCCGGGAAGCCGTGTCCACGTTGCGCTTCTGCCGGCGCTTTATTGGGGCACTCGGTTTGCGGCGCGCGATTTATAGCGGCCCCGCGTGCCGGCGTCTTGAATTTACCGACGAACGCGATACGAGGGGGAGTGGGCGCGCCTTCGATTCCGTCGATCATGCCACAGCCGATCCTGATCATTCTGCACCAGGAGCACTCCACCCCGGGGCGCGTCGGCTATGCGCTGCGGCGGCTCGGCTACGGCCTCGACGTGCGCCGGCCGCGCTTCGGCGATCCACTCCCCGCGACCATGCGCGACCACGCCGCAGCCGTCATCTTCGGCGGCCCGATGAGCGCCAATGACGCGGACGAGTTTATCCGGCGCGAGATCGACTGGATCGCCGTCCCGCTCAAGGAGGGCAAGCCATTTCTCGGCATCTGCCTCGGGGCGCAGATGTGCGCGCGGGCGCTCGGCGGCCGGGTTTTTCTTCACCCGGCCGGCAAGGCCGAGATCGGTTATTACCCGATCCGCCCCACCGCCGCCGGCCTTGCCGTCGTCAGCCCCTGGCCGGAACAGGTCTATCAGTGGCACCGCGAAGGATTCGATTTGCCGGACGGCGCCGAGCTTTTGGCCGAAGGCGAGATGTTCGAGGTGCAGGCGTTTCGCTATGGGCGCAGCTACGCGCTGCAATTCCACCCGGACGTGACGCACTTGATGATGCATAAATGGACGACGCGCGGACACTTGCGCCTGGAGTTGCCGGGGGCAAAGCCCCGCGCGGCGCACTTTGCCGACCGTGAGGTTTACGATTACAGCGCGCGTGCCTGGCTCAGTGTCTTCCTCGAACATTGGATCGGCGTCGAGAGCGAGCGGGAGCTCGAGCCGACCTAGCGCTGAGCCCGTTCTACTGCCCGCCGGCGAGTCGTTGCGCGAAATAGGCCACCGTCTTGGTGTAGACCTGCGACGCGTTCCACTGCAGCAGGACTTGGAAATTAGCGGTGCCGTCGCCCCAGGGCTGGCCGCGCTGCCAGCCATAGCCCTTGAGGTAATTGGCGGTGGAAGCCAGTACGTCGGGCACGCTGTGAATGAGGTCGCGGCGGCCGTTGCCGTCGTAGTCGACGGCGTATTTGAGATAGGACGACGGCAGAAACTGAGTCTGGCCGATCTCGCCGGCCCAGGCGCCGCGCATTTCGCTGGGGCTCATGTCGCCGCGGTCGACGATGCGCAAAGCGTCCAGCAGTTCGCTGCGAAATTTGTCCGGGCGGCGGCAATCGTAGGCCAGCGTCGCCAGCGAGCGGATGGTCGGGAATCGGCCCGAATTGGCGCCGAAGTCGGTTTCGAGGCCCCAGATGGCGACGATGACCGCGCCCGGTACTCCGTATTGCTGCTGAATGCGGTTGAAGATCGGGCCATACTGCTTGAGAAGCCGCGCGCCGCGCGCGAGCCGCGGCGGCACCATGCGGCCGGAAAATTGCTCAAAGCTTTGGCGAAAGACGCCCTGCGCGTGGTCGCGCGCGATGATCGTTGGGTCGTAGGTGATGCCGCCGAGGGCCGATTGGATCGTGCGCTGGGAGATGCCTTGAGCCGCCGCCTCCTTCTTGAACCCATCAAGCCAGGTGGCGAAATCGCCGCCGCAGGGTGCTGACGCCGCGAGGGCCGGCGCCACCACGAACCCAAGCCACAGCACCACGAACGCCAGTCGAACGATGATCGGTCGCATGCCCTTTGGCTCCCTGCTACCCGTCATGAATCAGCGCATTGGGTCGCGAATATGGTAGTGGGGCGGACGCTGGACATTCGCCGCCCAGTACCGGCTGCGACCGAAGTGTTCCAAGTCCGCGATAATACATAAGATGCTTCCGCCGGAGGATACCAGGCTGAGATTGCTGGTCCCCGGCGCACGTTTCAGGAAAATTCAATGTTTTGGCGCGTATTACTTCGCCGGATGTCGAGACGGAAGCGATGCAACGCGTCGCGCCGGCGCGCGTCGGCGCCAAAAGGGCACGATGCGCGCGCGAACAACCCAGACCGTCAGATTCCACGTCACCGGGACGATAAGCGCCAGTGCCAACGCCGGCACGATCCCGAGCGGCTTGATGGAAACATACAATGCAGTCAATCCGACGGCTAAGCCCGCCAGCCCAAACAGCCCATTCGCGATGACCGCGGCGGTCGCTCGTCCACCGATCCGCGGCTGCGGGATCAGCATGGTGCTGGTCGTCGAAATCGGAAACACAGCCACGAAGCCGGTGGCCACCGGTCCGACCACGTTGCTGATCACGAGCACCATTCCCACGGTTGCTCGTGGTCGGAAGCCACCAGTGCATTTGAGCGGTTGGCGTCCTGGCTGATTTCCCTGCAATGCAATTTGCGATAAGCGAATGTGCCGGTTGAGACCCGTATGGACATTTCCGCCGATCTCTTGATCAACGCCATCGTCGCCGGGCTGCTGCTCGGCGGCTTCTACGCCGCCGTCACCGCCGGCGTGTCGATCTCGTTCGGCATGCTCGACATCGTCAACATTGCGCATCCGGCCTTCATCATCCTCGGCTCCTACATCGTCTATTTCGTCAACGTCAATTTCGGCATTGACCCGATCGTGGCGAGCATCATTGCGCTGCCGGCGTTCTACGCCCTCGGCGCGTTGGTCTATCAGGTCTACTATTTGTCATTCGAAAAGCGCGGCCAGGAATTGCTGCGCGGGCTCGCCTTTTTCTTCGGCCTGCTGTTCGTCACCGAGGTGTCGCTGATCCTGGTGTTCGGTGTCGACTACCGCTACGTCAAGGCCGCCTATATCGGCCCCAGCATCCATATCGGCTTCATCGACATGCCGCTGCGCATGCTGGTGCCCTGTGTGGCGGCGCTGGCGCTGTTCGGCGCCATCGAACTGTTCGTCACCCGCAGCTTTCTCGGCCGCGCGATCATGGCGGTGTCGCAGGATCAGTTGGCGCTGGAGTTGATGGCGGCTGATCCGATCCGCGTCAAGCGCGTCGCCTTCGGCATCTCGATCGCTACCGCCTCGATCGCCGGCGCGCTGCTCATCATCATCCAGCCGGTCGAACCGTCGGTCGGCCGCGACTATATCGGCCGCGCATTCGCCATCTGCGTGCTGGGCGGACTCGGCAGCATGCCGGGCACCCTGATCGCGGCCATGCTGCTCGGCGTGATCGAGAGTCTGACCTCGACCTTCTATGGTCCGTCATGGGCGCCGGCGGTGGCGTTCGGTTTCCTGCTTCTGACGCTGGCGTTCCGGCCGGCGGGACTTTTCGGACGGTAGCCCGTGAGTGTCGCCGCGGTGACCATTTCCTCGGCGGTGAACCTATTGATCGTCGGCTTGATGCTGGTCGGCTTCGTCATCATCGCGCCTAACGGCCTGGTCGGGTTGGTGCAGCAACGCCTGTGGGCGCGGAGGCGGTCGTGAGCGCGTTGCTCCACGTCGACAATCGCGGAAATGCCAGGCGGCGGCGCGTCAATCAAACAACGCTACCGCACGCGTCCAGCCGCCGGAGCCGCTCTTCACCTTGTGCGGGAAACAGGCCACGGTGAAGCCGAACGGCGGAAGCTGTTCCAGGTTGCACAGCTTCTCCATGTGGCAATAAGGAATTTCGCGACCGGCTTTGTGGCCCTCCCAAATAATCGAGGGATCGTGCGTCTCGTCCCAGCGCTTGCGGGTGTGGTGGAACGGCGCGTCCCAGCCCCAAGCGTCGATGCCGGCAACGCGCACACCGCGCGAGGTGAGATAGAGGGTCGCTTCGCGCCCCATGCCGCAGCCGGCGGTGAGATATTCGTCGGTGCCCATGCAACTCGCCGCCCGGGTGTTGATCAGCACGATGTCGAAGGGTTTCAGCTCATGGCCGATGCGCTTGAGCTCGGCCTCGACCTCGGCCGCGGTGACCACGTGGCCGTCGGGCAGCCGGCGGAAGTCGAGCTTGATGCCGGGACGGAAGAACCAGTCGAGCGGCACCTGGTCGATGGTCATCATCGGTTCGCCGCGGATGGTCTTCGACTGGTAATGATAGGGCGCGTCCATGTGGGTGCCGTTATGGGTCGTGAACTGCACCAGCTCAAACGCCCAGCCCTCGCCATCCGGCAAATCCTCTATTCGCAGGCCGGGAAAGCTTTCCAGCAGCATCCCGGCATTCTCCTTGTTGGTCTTGTAGTCGATCTTCGGCCGCATCATCGGCGGGTCGAGCACTGTCTCGTTGTCGAGCGGCACGGACAGATCGAGCATGCGGCTGGGCAGTTTCATCGTTGCCTCCCTTGCAAGCGCGGCGATTGTATCTTGCGCTTGCTGAAAAGTCCGAAGGGCCGACCGAACCGAAAAGCGCCGCGCGAAGAGCGTACGGAATCGTCTCGTCGCGTGAGCACGATCGCCCCTTCGGCGACTCGCGAACCGACAGGTCGTTTGTGCACGGTGATCGAAGCACGTCGATGTTCGACCGAGATCGAGTTTGATCCGCCCGCTTTTCGGAATACCTGCGGTAAGATGCTCCGCCAAAATCGACCGCGGTTTTAAGTCATTGGAATTATGCGAATTATTGGTGGAGCCGAGGGGATTTGAACCCCTGACCTCCGCAGTGCGATTGCGGCGCTCTCCCAACTGAGCTACGGCCCCGCCGCAGGCACGACCAGGCCGATATTGTGCCGGCTTTTGGCGAGTTCGGGCCATTTAGGGCCGGGGCCGAAGAGTGTCAAGGATGACGCCGCCGAGCGCGCCTAAGCTTCAGCGCATCGGCTTGTTCGCGCCGCCGCAAATCGCTAGGTTCCCTCGTCTTCACATCCGAAAGCCATCCATGCGCGCTCTTTTTCTCGTCATCGACCTTGCCCTCGAACTTTACATTTGGATCGTGATCGCGGCGGCGATCTTCTCCTGGCTGGTGGCGTTCCACGTGGTCAACACGCGAAACCAGGTGGTCGCCATGATCGGCGAATTTCTCTACCGCATCACCGAGCCGGCGCTACGTCCGATCCGCAACCTGCTGCCGAACCTGGGCGGCATCGACATTTCGCCGGTCATCCTGTTCTTGATCATCATCTTCATCCGCTACGTGATCGCGCTCTACATCCTGCCCAATGTGTACTGAGCGTCGTGACCGATGAGCCGTGGACGGCAACGACAGACGGCGTCGTCGTTGACGTGCGCCTGACGCCGCGCGGCGGCCGCGACGCCATCGAGGGGGTGGAGCGCCGTGCCGATGGCCGCGCCGTGCTCAAGGCGCGGGTGCGGGTGGCGGCCTCGGATGGAGAAGCCAACAGCGCGCTTTGCCGGCTTATCGCCGATGCGCTCGACGTCGCTCCCCGCCAGGTGACAGTGGCGGCCGGGGCGGCATCGCGGGTGAAGCGCATTCGCGTGAGCGGCGAGCCGGCGGTGCTGGTGCAGGCATTGCGGCGTTTGGCCACAACAGGCTGATAATGCCGCGTTGACGATGGATATGGCTTCCGGGTTCGCGAGGCGTCCCGGAATGGCGGGCTCAGCTATTCCAGCCGAACGCCACCTTATCGAGGACCCGGGTGCCGAATTTTTCGGACGAGCGAGCGACTGTCTTGCCGCCGAGCGCGCGATAAAACTCCACGGCGGTGTCGTTCTCCGATAGCGCCCACACGATCAGCGATTTGAGCCCGCTTTGCGCGAGATCGCGGCGCGCGGCCGTGAACAGCCGGCGGCCGAAGCCCAGGCCCTGGAATTCAGGCCGCAGATACAGCTCGTAGATCTCGCCGTCGTAGTGAAGGCTGCGCGCCCGATTGCGACCGTAATTGGCATAGCCGGCGATTTTGTCGCCGAACTGCAGGAGCGCGATGCGGCTGCCCTTGCGGATGGCGCTGTCCCACCATGCCGGGCCGCGGCGATTGATCAACCGGTCGAGTTCGGTGCCGGGGATGATCCCGAGATAGGCCGTCCGCCACGCCTCATCGTGAGCATCCGCGACCGCGCCGGCATCATACGGCTTGGCGCGGCGGATCTCGATGAGGACAGTGCTCATGGTGCAATCAAAGCAAGCGGTTCCGCGACCTTCAAGTGCCGAGATTCACGATCGGCTCACCATGGTGGATTATTAACCGAACGGCGGCCGTTGCGCCATCGCCATGACCGGAAAAATACAGTCCTGTTCGTAATCTGGCGGGCTGTTGCACGAGCGACACGGTCGTCCGATATTTTGCGCTCCGCCAGGCCGACGTATCGAAGGTTGCAGCGGGTGCGCCAATTCGTCCGTTCCGACTGCAGAGCCGGCCCGCAGAGTCGGACAGACCTTACACCCGCTCGGCTTCTTTCCGCCGCTCGTCCTTCTTGCGCTCGTTGGGATCGAGCAGCTTCTTGCGCAGCCGGATCGATTTTGGCGTCACTTCGACCAGTTCATCGTCCTCGATATAGGCAAGCGCCTTTTCCAGCGTCATGCGGATCGGCGGGGTGAGGCGGACCGCCTCGTCCTTCGAATGGGTCCGGATGTTGGTCAGTTTCTTGCCTTTGAGCACGTTGACTTCCAGGTCGTTGCCGCGCGTGTGCTCGCCAACGATCATGCCGCGATAAACCTTCCAGCCCGGCTCGATCATCATCGGGCCGCGGTCTTCCAGATTCCACATGGCGTAGGCAACGGCGTCGCCCTGGTCGGTCGAGATCAGGACGCCGTTGCGCCGCCCGGTAATTTCTCCACGATGCGGTCCATAGGCGTGAAACAGGCGGTTCATCACCGCGGTGCCGCGCGTATCGGTCAGCAGCTCGCCCTGATAGCCGATGAGCCCTCGTGTCGGCGCATAAAAGATGAGCCGCACGCGACCGCCGCCCGAGGGACGCATCTCGACCATTTCGCCCTTGCGCTCGGCGAGCTTCTGCACCACGACGCCGGCATGCTGCTCGTCGACATCGATGACGACTTCCTCGATGGGCTCGAGCAGTTCGCCGGATGCCCCATACTGAAACAGGACCTTCGGCCGCGAGACGGAAAGTTCGAAACCCTCGCGCCGCATGGTTTCGATCAGAATGCCGAGCTGCAATTCGCCGCGGCCGGCGACTTCCATCGAATCCCGCTCCGCCGATTCGGAAATCCGCAGCGTCACGTTGCCTTCCGCCTCGCGTAAGAGCCGCTCGCGGATCACGCGGCTCTGCACCTTGTCGCCCTCGGTGCCGGCAAGCGGAGAATCGTTGATGCGGAAGGTCATGGTCAAAGTGGGCGGATCGATCGGCTGGGCCGGCAGCGGCTCGGAAACCTCGACCGCGCACAGCGTGTGCGAGACGAACGCCTCCGGCAGCCCCGCGATGGAGATGATGTCGCCGGCGAAACCCTCATCGATCGGGGTGCGTTCCAGGCCGCGAAAAGCAAGGACCTTGGTCGCGCGCCCCTCTTCGATCAGGTTGCCATGACGGTCGAGCACTTTAATGGTCTGGTTCGGCTTCACCGAACCCGACGTAACCCGCCCGGTTACGATGCGGCCCAGATAGGGATTGGCCTCCAGGATCGTTCCCAGCATGCGGAACTGGCCCTCCTCGACCACCGGCGGCGCCACGTGGCGAATGATGAGATCGAACAGCGGCGCCATGCCCCGATCCTTGGGACCAGTGGGAGCGGGCGCCATCCAGCCCTGCCGGGCCGAACCGTACAGAATGGGAAAGTCGAGCTGCTCCTCGCTTGCCTCCAGCGCGGCGAAGAGATCGAAGACCTCATTGGCGACTTCCGTGGCGCGGGCGTCCGGCCGATCGACCTTATTGATGATGACGATCGGCTTTAGCCCCACCTTGAGCGCCTTGGTGACCACGAACTTGGTCTGCGGCAGCGGACCCTCGGCGGCATCGACCAGGACCAGGGCGCCGTCCACCATATTGAGGATGCGCTCGACCTCGCCGCCGAAATCGGCGTGGCCGGGTGTATCGACGATATTGATTCGGGTATCCTGCCAGAGGATCGAGGTCACCTTCGACAGGATGGTGATACCCCGCTCGCGTTCGAGGTCGTTCGAATCCAGCGCGCGCTCGGCGACCCGCTGATTCTCCCGAAAAGCCCCCGATTGCTGGAGCAAGCGGTCGACCAGCGTGGTTTTGCCATGATCGACATGGGCGATGATGGCAATGTTGCGGAGTTTCATGGGGGCATCGTTAAATCGTTACGGGCCCCAAGGGGCCCGCGCGTTGAGCCGGAATATAGTCAGTTGTGGCCGTTTCGCAACGCACGCGCGGATCGGGATGTGGTAAAATTCATAAATTGAACGGCCGGCCGTTGGCCCCTCGGGGGTAAAGAGGCTCGCGGCGGACGGATCGGGAGAGGTCTCTTGCGCTTTCCGCTAGCCACCTGCAGTACGCGCCGGATCCTTTGCGTATTCCCGGCTTACGCGCCCTCCTTTGGCACGTTCTCCCACGCCTATCATCTTTTCGGGCGTGTGTGCGCTTTCATGCCGCCGCAGGGCCTGTTGCTGATTGCCGCCTATATGCCCGAACACTGGCCGGTCCGCTTCATCGACGAGAACATCCGGCCGGCGAGCGCCGATGATTTCGCCTGGGCTGACGCCGTCTTTGTCAGCGGCATGCACATCCAGGCGCCGCAGATTCACGACATCGCCCGCCGCGCCAAGGCTGCCGGCAAAGTGATTGCGCTCGGCGGCCCGTCGGTGTCGAGCGCGCCCGAAATGTATCCGGAGTTTGACTACCTCCACATCGGCGAGCTCGGTGACGGCACCGACCAGCTCATTGCCCGCCTCGACGACAGTTGCGCCGCGCCGCCCGAGCAAGTGCGCTTCGAAACCGCCGAGCGCCTGGCGCTGTCCGACTTTCCAGTGCCGGCTTATCATCTCATCAGGCTCGATCGCTATCTGCTCGGCTCGCTGCAATTCTCCAGCGGCTGTCCTTATCGCTGCGAGTTCTGCGATATCCCGGCGCTGTATGGCAGGCAGCCACGGCTGAAGACGCCGCAGCAATTGACCGCCGAGCTTGACGCCATGCTGGCGCAAGGGCGCCATCCTTCCGTGATCTATTTCGTCGATGACAATTTCATCGGCAACCGCAAGGCGACGCGCGAGATGCTGCCGCATCTCATCGAATGGCAGAAGCGGCGCGGCCATCCGCTGCGCTTTGCCTGCGAGGCCACGCTCAATATCGCCAAGCAGACGGAAATCCTCGCGCTGATGCGGGCGGCGGAATTCCACACGGTTTTCGTCGGCATCGAATCGGCGGAGACCGATGCGCTGATGCACATGCGCAAGGAGCACAACGCGGCGCTGCCGATGCTCGATGCAATCCGCACGCTCAACAGCTACGGCCTCGAAGTCACCTCGGGCATTATTCTCGGCCTCGACACCGACACCGCCGAGACGGAGGCGAGGCTTAAGGCTTTCATTGACGCGTCGCAGGTGCCGATCCTCACCATCAATCTCTTGCAGGCGCTGCCGAAGACGCCGTTATGGGATCGCCTCAAGCGCGACGGCCGCATCATCGCCGCCGACACTGGCCTGGAAAGCAATGTGCGGTTTTTGCGCCCGCACGATGAGGTGGTGGCGATGTGGCGGCGCTGTATCGCGCACGCGTATGCTCCCGAGCGGCTGTACCAGCGCTTCACCCACCAGGTCGAAGCGACTTACGCGAATCGGCTGGTGGGCCCGGTCCGCGGCAAGCTCACCTTGAACAATCTCCGCCTGGCGCTGGTGCTGGCCTTCAATGTCGCATTGCAGATCGGCGTTTTTTCCGATTATCGCCGCTGGTTCTGGAAGGCGGTGTTGCCGGCGCTTCGCCGCGGTCAGGTCGACGCCGCGCTCGCCATGGGCGTCGTCGGGCATCACCTGATCCGGTTCTCGCGCGAGGCCTTGCGCGGCGAGCAGAACGCCTCGTTCTATTCGGCGCAGTCGCGTCGGTCGGCGCCTGCCGAGGCATCGGGCCGCCGCCTTCGCGAAGCTGAGGAAGTGGGATAGGCCGTCGGAAACGGCGACAATTCTGCGCGCGCGCCGGACGCCACCGCCCCAACTTACGCCGCTGCGGCCTTGGCGCCGGCCTTGCCGTCGGTGTCGGCTTGCTCGAGCAGAACGGCACGCCGCGCGGCGATGGCAAAACGCACTTGGTCGAGCGCCAGCGAAAAGGACATCTGCTCGTTTTGATCGTATTCTTCGTGCTCGCCTTGGTGGATGACCGCGACCACCAGATTATCGACGTCGATCTGCATCTGATCGAGCGCCTGCAGCGACGGCGCGGCGTGGGCTTTGCGCACCAGATCGAGCAGGCGTTGCAAGAGCCGCAGCCGGCGGGTACGGCCGCTGTGGCGGAAATAGCTTGCCACAGCGGCGACCGCCGAACCGAACAACGGAAAGATCAGCAGGCCGTAGAAGATAGTGTCGCCGTATTTGTCAAAGAAGGATTTCTGATCGTCGTTCAGATAGGCCAGCGCTCCCGGATGCGCCATGACGCCAGCGTCCTTTTCGGTCGGCGGCGCCTCGATCTTGATTTCGCCGGGCATTGCGGCCGCCAGCGCCAGCCGGGACGAATAGATCAGCTTGGCCAAGCGCGCGACACTGTCGCGGCTGAGCGATTTTCGCGCCACGAGATATTCGGGGAAGCTGAGACTCTTGAGGCTGTCGTCCGGACTGGGCGGGTTGCCGCCGAAGGTCCCGGCGTCGATATCGACGGAATCGAAAGCGGGATTGCGCTTGGCGATGCCGTCAGCCTGATCGACGGCGATGAAAGTCGGCGCCTCGCCGTCGCGTGACGCTGCGGCGACCGCGTCGGTGATGGCCTGCCCGGTCGCGGCGCCGGCGACGAAAATCGCGTCGACCTGGTTGGTCTTGACGGCCTCGGCGAGGTCTTTCGGATCGATCAACGAAACCTGCACCTTGTCGAGCGGAACGCCGTAGTGATTGAGTACGACGCCGAGCAAATCCGCGGTCGCGACGTTTCCGGTAACGATACCGACGCGGCGGCCGACCAGCTGCCGCACTTTCTGTAACGTGGCGTCGGCCGCTGCGGTTTTGCCGGCATCGTCGCCGCTCTTGTCGGCATCGGCATCGGCGGCATCGGCGGCGCCGCTCTTGGCGGCTTTCGCGTTCTTGCCGCTGTTGGCGGTCTTGTCACCGGTTGTTGCGCTCTTGCCACCCTTGGCGCTTTTTCCTTTGCTTGCAGGGGCGCTCGGTTCCTGCTTGGCGGGGGCGCTTATCTCTTGCTGAGCGGGCACTGTTGTTGCGGGTGCCGGAACGATCAACGCCATCACGTTCTGCCGCAGGATGGCGACGACCGGCCAATCCGGCGAGTTGCCGATCGTGCTCGGCAAAATCGCAAGGTCGGCGTTGCCGGCGGCCATCGCCTGCGCGCTCTGCTTCGGCCCGCCGGTGGAAACGAGCTGCAGCTTGATGCGGTTGGGATTGTTTGCGAATTTTTGCGTCAAGACCTGGACAAACTTCGTGTTGACGCTGTCGGCAGGTCCGGCGGCAATCCTGATGACGGTCGGTGCGGTAGTCAAATAGATCGCCCCCGCAACGCCGGTACCGAGGACGATGGTACCCAGAATAGTCACGAGCCAGGTGTGCCGCAGGAATGTTCTGACCCGGTTTCGCACGATGTGCTCAAGCAATCCGATACTCATGGCATTGCCCGATACGTGGCCCGGCATGGCAGGCGACGCGTTGCCCGCCCGGCCGAAGCGCTGAGCAAGCCAAAGCTTCATGGCGAGAGTTCGGCCGCTTTGGTAGTCTCGCAGGCATGGCAAATCTTACCATAGCTTCGGTGTTTTGACCCTGCGGCGCTTTACCGGCTGCCGCGATCAACAAGTCCTTGGGTTAATCGGAGGCAAAAAGGCGAAAATTCGGCCGCCGGTCCGGTTAGGCCGCGGAAGACCCCCATGGTCCGAACCGAGCGCCAGTCGAGATCGCATGATGCAGCATGAGCATCTGACCGATGGTTTCGGATGTCACCAGCCCGACCAATCGGTCCGACATGTCGAGCACTCCGACGGCCGGCACCGACTTTTCCTGCAGCAGTCGGAACGCCTCGTCGAGGCAGCGACTTTTGTTCACGGTGGGGATGCGGTCGGTCATGGCGTCGGCGACGCGTGCGTCCGGCCCCCGCTGCTTCAGGGCGCGAATGAGGTCGTTGCGCACCAGCACGCCGAGCGGCCGGCCGTCGCCGTCCACCACCGGGAATTCGCCCTGACTGGTGCGCAACAGCGTCTCGACGGTGGCGTCGACATGCTCGTCCGGCGTCAGCGTGGCGAACTGCGTCATCATCGCCGCAGTCACCGGTATGCCGCGCGACATGGCGCGGATCGCCACCAGATGCGCTTCGGCAGAAGCCGCGAGATAGACGAAAATGGCGATGAAGATCAGCAAAGGATTGCCGAACAGGCCGAGGAAGCCGAGCGCGAACGCGACTCCTTGCCCGATCATGGCGGCGAGTTCGGTGGCGCGGACATAGCCAAGCCGTGTCGCGAGCAGCGCGCGTAGCACGCGCCCGCCATCCATCGGAAAGGCGGGCAGCAAATTAAACAGCGCCAGAAACAGATTAACGAACGCCAGCCGGTCGATCATGCTGACATTGGCGCTCTCCAGCGCGGCGAGGTGGTCGGCCGAAAGGTTGGCGCCGCCGACAAACACCAGGACGAGCGCGATGACCACGTTGACCATCGGTCCCGCGATGGCAATGAGGAATTCCTGGCTAGTTTGTTCTGGAATGCGCTCGAGCCGCGACACACCGCCGATCGGCAGCAGAATCACGTCGGGCGTCCTGATGCCGGAACCGCGCGCCGTGAAGATATGCCCAAACTCGTGCAGCAGCACGCATAGGAACAGGAGCACGATGAACAAAAGCCCGTTCCAGGCCGCCTGCGGTCCGCCGGAGTAGTACTCCACGCCAAAAATCCAAGCCAGCAGCAAGACGAAGGTGACGTGGATGCGCACTGCCGTGCCGGCAACCGATCCGATATTCAGGGACCAGGACATGACGACCTCTTGGCAACCTCTTGGCAGCAGCCTTTGGGCCTCTCGCACAGCCGTACCGCTTGAAAGGTAGTGATGCTGCCGCCTATTTACGAGAGCGGCGTCGGCCGAGGTCGCTGTCACAGACGGAGTTTGCCCATGGCGCAGAAACTTTCCGGCGAGGCGCGCAGCCGTGCGCTTGCTCGCCTTAATGGTTGGAGCGAGGTCAAGGGTCGCGACGCCATCAGCAAAAAGTTTGTCTTCGCTGATTTCAATCAGGCGTTCGGCTTCATGGCGCGCGTCGCGCTGGCGGCGGAGAAGCTCGACCATCATCCCGAATGGTCCAACGTCTACAAGACCGTCGAGGTTACGTTGTCGACCCACGATGCCGGCGGCTTGACCGAACTAGACGTGACGCTCGCCGAAGCCATGGACAAGTTCGCCGGCTAGATCGGCGCGCTCCCGCCAGGCGGGCCTTTACGCCTTGCGGCTGCCGCCTTTCGCAGCCATGCTTTCGGCGACCGTGTGATTGCAGAGGGCCGGGCGGGGCACATGTCGTTCGGGCACAATACCGCATCATGGGCGGACGCCGGAGCCCTGGCGCGCCGGTTCGCGGCCGACGAGCAAGAAGTCCGGCGCGGATTTTGGCGCAAGCTGCGGCGGCTAGCGGCGCATCTGCCGTTCGCGGAAGATTTGATTGCCGCCCATTATTGCGCGTTCGATCGTCAAACGCCGCTCAAGGTGAAGGCCGTACTCGTTGGCGCGCTCGCCTATTTCGTGCTGCCAACCGATGCTATTCCCGATTTTCTTCCGGTGATCGGCTATACGGATGACGCCGCGGTGCTCGCCGCCGCCATCAAGCTCGTCGCCTCGCACATCACGCCCGAGCATCGCGAGGCGGCGCGGCGCGGGCTTGCGCGCATGCGCGGTGAGACGTGATCACGGCCGCAGAATGATCTTGCCCATGGCCTTGCGGCCGGCGATGGCCTTGAGCGCCGTCGCGGTCTCGGCCAGCGGATAGACCGCGTGCACATGGGCGCTGAGCTTGCCTTCGGCGCACCACCGCACGATGTCGCTCATCAAGGCGCGCTGAGCCTGCGGCTCGCGCATCGTCCACGCACCCCAGAGTACGCCGCGAATGTCGGAGCTCTTGAGCAGGACGAGATTCAGCGGCAGTTTTGGAATCTCGCCGCCGGCGAAGCCGATCACCAGATAGCGGCCCTCCCAGCCAAGCGCGCGCACGGCGGGCTCCGCATAGGGGCCGCCGACCGGATCGTAGACCACATCGATGCCGCGCTCGCCGCCAAGCCGCTTCAGCGCCTCACGCAAGTCCTCGCTGGCGTAATTCACCGTTTCGTCGGCGCCGTGGGATCGGGCGAAAGCGAGTTTTTCGTCGGATGAGGCGCAGGCGATGACGCGCGCGCCCATGATCTTGCCGATCTCGACCGCGGCGAGTCCGGTGCCGCCGGCGGCGCCGAGTACGGCCAGCGTTTCCCCCGGCTTGAGGTCGGCGCGCCTGCGCAGTGCGTAGAGCGTCGTGCCATAGGTCACCGTGACGCCGGCCGCCCGCTCGAAATCGAGATTATCGGGCATCCTCACCAGGATCCTTGCGGGGACGACAACGCATTCGCGCGCCGCGCCCGAACCGGCGCCGATCACCCGATCGCCGGGGACAACTTCCGTCACCCCGGCGCCGACGCTCTCGACGATTCCTGCGAATTCCGACGCCGGCGAGAATGGGAACGGCGGTTTGTTCTGGTATTTGCCGGCAATGATCAACAGATCGAAGAAGTTAAGCGCTGCGGCCTTGACCCGCACCACGGCCTCGCCGGGTCTGGCGGTCGGTTGCGGAATGTCGGCGAGCTCAAGTTCGTCAGGCGGGCCAAAATGCGTGCAGAGTATCGCTTTCATGGGGGTCACTGTCCTCCGGGACGTCGCCAAGCGCGCGCCCACAATCAATAATCACAAAATATGCGGACCTTGGAAGTAGCTGGGCCTCTCCAATACCGGGAATACGCGTCGCGCACGGGGCTTGGCGGTCGAAATGAGGACCCGGCACTTCCATCAGAACCGTTCACGCTCGAGGACGGATGCTTTGGTCACGCCAGTTCGAGCAGCAGGCCACGCAGGCGCGCGAAGGCAAGCCGCAGCCGTGACTTCACGGTCCCGAGCGGCAGGTTTAGCCGTTTCGCAATAGCGCTTTGCGAGAGCCCCTCGAAAAAGGCGAGTCGCACGAGGGCGAACTGCTCTTGCGGCAGCGCATCGAGCGCGAGGCGCACGCGTTCTCCGCGCTGAGCGGAGTCAAGGCAATCGTCACTGCCTGCGGCGGGATCGGGAATGGCGAAAAAATCCTCGGCCGCAAAGCTGAATTCGCGGCTGCGTCGTCTCAGGTCGATGCAACGATTGCGGGCGATCTGAAAGACCCAGGTGATGGCCGCCGATTTATGCGGATCGTAGAGGTGCGCCTTGCGCCAGATCGTTTCCATCACGTCCTGGGTCACATCCTCCGCGGCGATGGTCGCGAGCCCGAGGCGTACCATCTGCGCTTGCACCCGCGGCCGCAAAAGATCGAACAGGACGGTAAAGGCCTTCTCGTCACGGCTGGCGCCAACCGCGATCAGGAGATCGTCCAAGTCGTTCGCTCGCGGCGGTGAATATCGTCGTTGGCAGGACGCCTCGTCGGTCTGCACCCAGGAAGTCAGGCTCACGGCACCCGTCGCAGTGAAGCCGCGCGCGTCGGGAATGCTTGGCGGAAGACAGCGGTCCCCTGCGCGCAGCGCCTCGGTTACCGTGCGCAGTATCGAGGCTCTGCCGATATCGCGATGTGCTGGCTGTCACGTTTTGCCGGCAGGCCGCCCGCCTGTTGCCGCCGGCCGGCAGGGCTACAGGGCGCCCTTGCTCGATCGATTCCGTTCCCTCCTCGCCCGAAATGGGTTAAACATGAAGGGTTTGGATTCAATCAGCGCGGTATTCGCGAGGCTCGATGCATATCCATCAACGATGGCAGGCTGTCTTTTCGCTGCTCATTGTGGCGGCATTTGCCGTTCCGGCGATCGCCCAGCAGTCCGCGGCTCCGACCCCCGCCACATCGTCAGAACCCCCGGCCGCAGTCCCCGCACCGAAGCAACATGCCAAGCATAAACCTGCCGCACATGCGGCGACCGCCCCGGCCGCAGCCGTCGCAGGCGGGGCGAAGCCGACATTGCTCGGCCAGTATGGCGAGTGGGGCGCCTATTCGGCTTCCCCGGGCGGGAAAAAGATCTGCTTTGCTATCGCGAAGCCTTCGTCCTCGGAGACCAACCCGCCCAATCGACCGCGCAATCCGTCCTATATGTTCATTTCGTCGCGGCCGGCCGACAAGGTGAGCAACGAGGTCTCGGTCATCATCGGTTATCCGTTCAAACCGAATTCCGAGGCGACGGTGGATATCGGCTTAACCTCGTTCGCGCTTTACACCCAGCAGGACGGCGCCTGGATCAAGAATGCGGCTGAAGAGGCCCATATGATCGAGGCCATGCGGGCAGGCCAAAGCGCGGTGGTGAAGGGCATGTCGGGGAGGGGTACCCGCACGACAGACACCTTCTCGCTCCGCGGTCTCTCCCAAGCCCTCGACCGCGCCGACCAGGATTGCAAATAGACGGGCGGAGGACGCCTTCGGACCGCTATCCACGCGCTCACGGTTGCGCACCTGTCGGAAAGGGACGTTTCGCACCATCTATGCTGAGGCGCGCTATTGCCCCTTCTCGTTTGGATTGACCATGACTGCTCCGCTTGGCGCCACTCTGCCGGATGCCATCGCGACGGCCGCCCAGATTGAAAAGCGGCCGCTCGAGCGATACGTCGCGCCGGCCAAGCCGTCGCTCATCGGGCTGCCGCGCGGCGTACTCGGCGAGGCGCTCGGCGGCGCGGGCGTGCCGGAGCGGCAGCGCCGCATGCGGGTCCAGCAAATCTGGCACTGGCTTTATGTGCGCGGCGCCCAAGACTTCGACGAGATGACGACGCTGTCGAAGGAGCTCCGCGCGGAACTGGCGCGGCACTTCACCCTGGCGCGTCCGGAAATCGCCGCCGAGCAAGTCTCCGTCGACGGCACGCGCAAGTGGCTGATCCGGCTCCCCGGTGAGCTTGCCGGCCGGCCTCACGAGGTCGAATGCGTCTACATTCCGGAAACCGATCGCGGCACGTTGTGCATTTCGAGTCAGGTCGGCTGCACGCTCAATTGCTCGTTCTGCCACACCGGCACGCAGCGCCTGGTCCGCAATCTCACACCGGGCGAGATCGTCGGCCAGGTCGTTCTGGCGCGCGACCGGCTCGCGGACTGGCAGCGGGGGATGCCCGCCAGCGAGGAGCCGGAAAAGCGTCTCATCTCCAATGTGGTGATGATGGGCATGGGCGAGCCGCTCTACAATTTCGAGGCGGTACGCGACGGCCTCGACGTCGTGGCCGACGGCGACGGCCTGAGCATTTCCAAGCGGCGGATCACGCTGTCGACATCGGGTGTCGTGCCCAACATTGCGCGCGCCGGGACCGAGATCGGCGTCATGCTGGCGGTCTCGCTGCATGCCGTCACCGATGAGCTGCGCAACGAGCTGGTGCCGCTGAACCGCAAATATCCGCTGCGGCAGCTCATGGACGCTTGCCGCAACTATCCGGGGCTTTCCAACGCGCGGCGCGTCACCTTTGAGTACGTCATGCTCAAGGGCGTCAACGATTCGTTGGCCGATGCACGGGCGCTGTTGCGGCTGGTCAAAGGCATCCCCGCCAAGATCAACCTGATCCCGTTCAATCCCTGGCCCGGCAGCAAATACGAATGCTCCGATTGGGAGCAGATCGAGAAGTTCTCCGAAATCGTCTTCAATGCCGGCTATGCCTCCCCGGTGCGCACGCCGCGCGGGCGCGACATTCTCGCCGCCTGCGGTCAGCTCAAGAGTGCGACGGAAAAGCTCTCCGCCCACGAGCGCTTGGCGCTGCGGGCGATGGCGATGACGGATTGACGCCGGTACATGGCCATTCTCCTGCGTATTTTGGTGGTGATCGCCGGGTATATTTTGGCATGCGTTGCCGCCTCGATCGTGCTCACCATCGGCACGCTGACGGCGCAATGGGATGATCTGTCGTCGCTTGGCCTTCCATCGGCGGTATTGTGGTCGGTCGTCGGCGTCGGCGCCGCTTTTATCGCCGCGATCGCCACGCCGCCGGCGCTGCTCGTGATCGTGCTGGCGGAAGGATTCGCCTGGCGCTCAGGACTGGTTTATGCGGTGGTTGGCGGCGCGTTGGCATTGTCGCTGAGTTACGGTCTCGATTTCGCCGGCTACGTCGGCGAGCCCGGCAGCAGCCTGGCGCGCGAGCGCGAAGTGATCGCCGCTGCCGGCATCGCCGGCGGCTTCATCTATTGGCTGTTCGCCGGCCGTCGGGCCGGCGCCTGGAAGTGAGCGCATGAATCGAACCGGGCTCGCTATCGCGCTCGCCGTCGCTGCCATTGTCGGTGTGGTGTTCGGCGTCTATCCGCAACTCGATCTCGACGTGTCGGCGTTGTTCTTCGATCCGACCACCCGCACGTTCAAAATGGGCGCCCAGCCTTGGACGCTGTATTCACGCGACGTCGCAAGCGCGCTGATCACGCTCGTCGTCGCGCCGGCCTTCTTCGCTGTCGTTGCCAAACTGATGCTGCCGCGGCGGCGCATGCTGATCGGCGGCCGCGCCGCGCTGTTCCTGATCCTGACGTTGGCGCTTGGTCCGGGCGTTCTTGCCAACGAGGTGTTGAAGGAACATTGGGGCCGCATGCGTCCGGTCGATGTTGTGCAGTTCGGCGGTACCGACCGCTTCACGCCGTGGTGGGACCCCCGCGGCCCGTGCACGGAGAATTGCTCGTTTATCGCCGGCGAGCCCTCCGGCGCTTTCTGGACGCTGGCGCCGGCGGCGCTGGCGCCGCCGCAATGGCGATTGCTGGCCTACGGCGCCGCGCTCGCCTTCGGAACGCTTCTCGGGGGGGTGCGGATAGCCGCCGGCGGTCATTTTTTCACCGATGTGGCGTTCGCCGGCGTGTTCATGTTCCTCCTGGCGTGGGTCCTTCACGGCCTGATCTATCGCTGGCGGCCGACGCCGCTGACCGACCAGGCCATCGAGCGGCCGCTCGAATGGGCGGGGGGCGCGCTCCGCGATGCCTTGGCCGCGCTGGCGCGGCGGATCGCGGGACGCAAGAGCCAGCGCTCCTGAGGTCCCGGACGAAGTCGACGCGCCGCTGGGCCCGACCTGCTTGCGTCGCTGCCACGCATGCCTATAGTCCGCGCGGATTTCGGGCGACCTCGTCTCCGCATGCAGGATTTTCCAATGGCCAAGGATGATGTGAACAGGCGCGACGTCAAAAAAGTCGTGCTGGCCTATTCCGGCGGGCTCGATACCTCGATCATCCTGAAATGGCTGCAGACCACCTACGGCTGCGAGGTCGTCACCTTTACCGCCGATCTAGGCCAGGGCGAGGAGCTCGAGCCGGCGCGAAGCAAGGCGCTGGCGCTCGGCATCAAGCCGCAGAACATCTTCATCGAGGATTTGCGCGAGGAGTTCGTACGCGACTACGTCTTTCCGATGTTCCGCGCCAATGCGCTGTACGAGGGCCAATATCTGCTCGGCACCTCCATCGCGCGGCCGCTCATCGCCAAGAAGCAGATCGAGATCGCGGAGAAGGTCGGCGCCGATGCCGTCGCCCATGGCGCGACCGGCAAGGGCAACGATCAGGTGCGCTTCGAACTCGCCTATTATGCGCTCAAACCCGACGTCAAGGTCATCGCGCCGTGGCGCGAATGGGACTTCCGCTCGCGCGAGGCGCTGATCGCCTTCGCCGAACAGAACCAGATTCCCATCGTCAAGGACAAGCGCGGCGAAGCGCCGTTTTCGACCGACGCCAACCTGCTGCACACCTCCTCCGAGGGCAAGGTGCTGGAAAATCCCGGCCAAGAGGTGCCGGACTACGTCTATTCGCGCACTGTCAATCCGGAAGAGGCGCCGGACGAACCGGCCTATGTGACGGTCGATTTCGAGCGCGGCGACGCGGTCGCGGTCGACGGCAAGAGCCTGTCGCCGGCGGAACTTCTCGCGCAGCTCAACACGCTCGGGCGCCGCCACGGCATCGGCCGGCTCGATCTGGTCGAGAACCGCTTCGTCGGCATGAAATCGCGCGGCATGTACGAGACGCCGGGCGGCACCATTCTCCTTGCCGCCCATCGCGGCATCGAGCAGATCACGCTCGACCGCGGCGCCGCCCACCTCAAGGACGAGTTGATGCCGAAATATGCCGAGCTGATTTATTACGGCTTCTGGTTTTCGCCGGAGCGCGAGATGCTGCAGGCGGCGATCGACAAGAGCCAGGAATTCGTCAGCGGCCGCGTGCGGCTCAAGCTCTACAAGGGCAACGTCGGCGTGGTCGGGCGCGAGAGCAAATATTCGCTGTACGATCAGGACCTGGTGACATTCGAGGACGGCAAGGTAGCCTACGACCAGCGCGATGCCGAAGGATTTATTCGCCTGAACGCGCTGCGGCTACGCACGCTGGGACAGCGGAAACGGAAGCTGAAACTGTAGCCGGAAAACTCACGCGGGTGCATGGCAGACGGCCTCAATATTGTGTCCGTCCGGATCGAGCACGAACGCGCCGTAATAATTCGCGTGATAGTGCGGCCTTAAACCCGGCGCGCCATTGTCTTTGCCGCCCGCCGCGATCGCGGCGCGATAAAAGGCATCAACCGTTGCACGATCCTCGGCGGTGATCGCGACATGGATCGGCTTATTGAGGCCGCCTTCGCCGCCGATCCAGAAATCCGGCTTGCCGTTCGCGCCGAAGCCGGCGGCAGGGCTATCATTCTCGGTCTGCGCGACTTCCATGACCAAGACGTAGCCGAGGGGCGCCAGCGCCCGCTCGTAGAACGCCTTAGAGTGCTTGTAGTCGGAGACCGGAAATCCAGCGTGGTCGAGCATTGCCGTCTTACACCTGCCGCTCGACCAGTGTCCGCTTGAGATCGGCGATAACCTTCGCCGGGTTGAGGTGCTTTGGGCAGGCCTTGGAGCAATTCAGGATGGTGTGGCAGCGGTACAGGCGGAACGGGTCTTCCAGATTGTCGAGCCGCTCGCCGGTTGCCTCGTCGCGCAAGTCCACAATCCAGCGCTGCGCCTGCAACAGCGCTGCCGGTCCGAGATAGCGTTCGGAATTCCACCAATAGCTCGGGCAGGACGTCGAGCAGCAGGCGCACAGGATACACTCGTAGAGTCCGTCGAGTTTCTGCCGGTCCTCGTGGCTCTGCTTCCACTCCTTCTCCGGCGTCGGCGAGACGGTGTGTAGCCACGGCTCGATCGAGGCGTGCTGGGCATAAAAGTTGGTGAGGTCGGGCACCAGGTCCTTCACCACCGGCATGTGCGGCAACGGATAGACGCGCACCGCGCCGCTGATTTCGCTCATCGCCTTGGTGCAGGCGAGCGTATTGGTGCCGTCGATGTTCATCGAGCAGGAACCGCAGATGCCTTCGCGGCAGGAACGGCGGTAGGTCAGCGTCGGATCGACGTTGTTCTTGATCCAGTTCAGCCCGTCGAGCACCATCGGCCCGCAATCGCCGGTGTCGACGTAATAGGTGTCGATGCGGGGATTGCGCCCGTCATCGGGGTCCCAGCGATAGATGCGGTACTCCCGCACCGCGCGCGCCTTCGCCGGACGCGGCCAGGTCTTGCCTTCGGTGATCTTCGAATTTTTCGGCAGCGTAAATTGGACCATCAGAAAACCTCAATACACCCGTGCCTTGGGCTCGACATAGGCCACGTCGTTGGTCAGCGTGTAGGTATGCACCGGCCGATAATCGATGGTGACCTTGCCGGTATTGGTATCGAGCCACACCTGCGTGTGTTTCATCCAGTTCTTGTCGTCGCGGTTGGGGAAATCCTCGCGCGCATGAGCACCGCGGCTCTCGGCGCGTTTGGCCGCCGAATCCATGGTGACCACGGCCTGTTCGAGCAGATTGGCGAGTTCGAGCGTCTCGATCAGGTCGGAGTTCCAGATCAGCGAGCGGTCGCTGACGCGGATGTCGCCAACGCCGGACAATACCTCGTGGATCAGCTTGGAGCCTTCCTCCAGTACTTCTCCGGTGCGGAATACGGCACAGTTGTTCTGCATCACCTGCTGCATCCTGGCGCGCAGTTGCGCCGTCGGCGTGCCGCCGGAGGCGTGTCGGAATTTGTCGAGCCGCGACAGTGGTCGCTCGGCGGAGTCCTTGGGCAGTTCCGGCTGCTTGTCGTTTGGGGTGAGGATTTCGGCGCAGCGCAGCGCCGCCGCGCGACCGAAGACGACGAGATCGATCAGCGAGTTCGAGCCGAGCCGATTGGCGCCGTGGACCGAGACGCAGGCCGCTTCGCCGAGCGCCATCATACCGGGAACCACGTAGTCGGGATTGCCGTTTTTCTTGATCAGCGCCTCGCCGTGATAATTGGTGGCGATGCCGCCCATGTTGTAATGCGCCGTCGGCACGATCGGCACCGGCTCGCGCGTGAGGTCGACACCGGCGAAGATGCGCGAGGTCTCGGTGATGCCCGGCAGCCGCTCGGCAAGCATTTTCGGATCGAGATGGTCTAGATGGAGGAAGATGTGGTCCTTCTTCGGCCCGACGCCGCGTCCTTCGCGGATTTCGATGGTCATCGCGCGGGAGACGACATCGCGCGAAGCGAGGTCCTTGGCGGACGGCGCATAGCGCTCCATGAAGCGCTCGCCTTCCGAATTGACCAGATAGGCGCCTTCGCCGCGCGCGCCCTCGGTTATCAGGCAGCCGGCGCCGTAAATGCCGGTCGGATGGAACTGAACGAATTCCATGTCCTGAAGCGGCAGTCCGGCGCGCAGCACCATGGCATTGCCGTCGCCGGTTTGCGTGTGCGCGCCGGTGCAGGACGCATAGATGCGCCCGTAGCCGCCGGTGGCGAGCACGGTCATCTGCGCGCTGAAGCGATGGATCGAGCCGTTGTCGAGATTGATGGCGACGACGCCGCGGCAACGGCCTTCGTCGTCCATGATGAGGTCGATGGCGAAATATTCGACGAAGAACTCGGCCGAATGGCGCACCGCCTGGCCGTACATCGTGTGCAGCATGGCGTGGCCGGTGCGGTCGGCGGCGGCGCAGGTGCGTTGCGCGGTGCCCTTGCCGAAATGGGTGGTCATGCCGCCGAACGGGCGTTGATAAATCTTGCCGTCTTCCCGGCGTGAAAACGGCAGGCCCCAATGCTCCAGTTCATAGACCGCTTCCGGCGCGTTGCGGCACATATATTCGATCGCGTCCTGGTCGCCGAGCCAGTCGGAGCCCTTCACGGTGTCGTACATGTGCCAGCGCCAGTCGTCCTCGCCCATGTTGCCGAGCGCCGCCGCAATGCCGCCCTGCGCCGCCACCGTATGCGAGCGGGTCGGGAACACTTTGGTGATGCAGGCGGTGCGCAAGCCGGCTTCGCTGCAGCCCACGACGGCGCGCAGCCCGGAACCGCCGGCGCCGATGACGACGACGTCGTAGGCGTGATCTTCGATCGGATAAGCGCCGCCGTTGATGGCCGGCGCCGCGCTGCCCCCGTTCGATCTGCTCTCTGCCATGCTCACACTCCGAACGACAATTTGAGGATAGCGTAGGCGCAGATCAGGCCGACGATCCAGCAGAAGAACGCGTTGGCGAGCAACAGCGTCAGCTTCAAGGATTCGTCGGGGACATAATCCACGAGTATCTCCTGCATGCCGATCTTCATGTGGATGATGATGCAGACGATGAACAGGAGCATGATGACGGCGACCAGCGGCGCGCCGAGGATTTGCGCGACGGCGGCCTGATTACGTCCGAGCAACATGATGACGATGATCAGCGCGGCGACGGTCAGCGGGATGCCGGCGACCGAGGTCACGCGCTGCACCCAGAAATCCTGGGTCCCCGATTTCGCCGCGCCGCGGCCGCGGACCCGCGCGAGGGGAGTGCGGAAATGCTTCGGTGCGAGGTCGCTCATCGCGAGCCTCCCATGGCGAGGTAGCCGATCACCCAAACGATGACCGTCAGGACGATCGAACCAATGATGGTGGCGGCCGCCAGCCACTCGCGCTGCTGCGCGCCGAAGCCGCGGCCGGTATCCCAGATCAGGTGGCGGATGCCGCCGAGCGTGTGATGGATCAGGGCCCAGGTGTAGCCGAACAAGATCAACCGGCCGATCAGGGAGCCGGCAAACCATTCGAATCGCGCATAGCCGGTGGGCCCGGACGCGGCGGCCATCAGCCACCAGGCCAGCAGCAGCGTGCCGAAATAGAGGCCGAATCCGCTGATCCGATGGAAGCCCGACATCACCATCGTCAGCGTGAGCCGATAGACTTGAAGGTGCGGCGACAGCGGTCGTGCGGCGGGGGCCTTGGTTTCGGCCATTGTGCTCATCCGAATTGGCTCGGCAGCGCTGCCGAGCTTAAACCGTGTCCTATCCAATCCGCGCGCATGCCGCAATCGTGCAACAACGCAAGCGAACGCCGAACGGGCCACGACAGTTCGCGAAAAGCGAAAGATACCATTGAAATACCTGCGCACAATTGGCATTATTTAAAGCCTGACTTCGTGGAATCCGAAGGCAAGGTTTCTCTATGCCATTCGATCTCGCCGATCTCAGCCTTTTTCGCCATGTGATCGAGGCCGGCAGCATCACCCACGGCGCCGAGCGGGCGCACTTGGCGCTCGCCGCCGCCTCGACGCGCATCCGCAACATGGAGGAAGCGCTCGGTGTGGCGCTGCTCACGCGTGGCCGCCAGGGCGTCACCCCGACGCAAGCCGGGCGCACCTTGCTGCAGCATGCCCGCGCGATATTGCGCCAGGCTGAGCGTCTGCACGAGGACCTCAGCGCTTATGGCGGCGGCCGCGCCGGACAGATCCGGGTGCTCTCGAACACCAACGCGCTGACCGAGTTTTTGCCGGAAGCGCTCAGCTCGTTTTTGTCCGCACACCCGAACGTCAGCGTCGATCTGGAGGAGCGCCTGAGCGACGAAATTGTCGGGCTGATCGCCGAGGGGGTCGCCGACCTCGGCATCGTCGCCGGCACCGTCGATGCCGGCGCGCTGGAGACCTATCCGTTCCGCCGCGACCGCTTCGTGCTCGTTGTCGCACGCGAGCATCCGCTGGCGCAGCGCGCCAAGATCGGGTTCGAAGAGGTACTCGCGCACGATTTCGTCGGTCTGGATCGCGCCAGCGCCCTGCAGCGCTTCCTTGCCGGCAAGGCGGTGCGCATCGGCAGGCCGCTGCGCCTGCGCG
>CAVRHN010000011.1:0-284399 GCA_963721025.1 uncultured Alphaproteobacteria bacterium
TACATTCATGGGGCCGTCGCAAGAACGGCACACCAGGGTCGGCGGGTCGTCCGGTACGGGGGACGAGCATTCAATGGCGAGGTTGAGGGCATGCGCCGCTCTACTGCAACAGGCGGAAGCTCTACCGAACTCTCAGCCACCGACGCCCGGCGCAGGGCCGCTTTTCGGTGATGCAGCGTACATAGAATTGATTAGGACAGTTGCGAGGTCAAGTTTTAGATGGAAGTCTCTGAGTTAGGACGGCGCCAAGCACGGCGAGCGGGTTTGCGCGAGCCCGAATAACGGCGGAACGGTCGCCAAGAAACGAAGGAGCGCGAGGGGTGTCCCCCGTGATGCGATCTGCTAATTCCAATAGGTCAGCCGCTCGGTCCCAATCGATGCACGACTATTGGGGCCTGTTTCTGGCCGAGGGGATTGCCTTGAGCGTCGTCGGACTTGCCGCGATCATTGTTCCGCTCATTGCAGGCCTCTTCACCACAGTCTTTCTAGGATGGCTGTTTCTCATCGCGGGGATCGTGGGGCTCGTCGCCACATTGAGAGCGCGGCCGGCTCCGGGATTTGGATGGTCGCTGCTCTCGGCATTCGTGGCGGTGATCGCCGGCGGAGTATTGCTGTGGAATCCGCTTCGAGGTCTGGTCACTTTAACCTATGTGCTGATCGCCTTTTTCATTGTCGACGGCATTTTGATCATCATCCTCGCCATCGCCCATCGCCGAGAGCTTTCGGGCAAATGGGAATGGATGATGGTGAACGGCGTCATCGATCTGATCCTCGTCGGTATCCTCATCTCCGGCTTACCGGGTACGCAAGTCTGGACGTTTGGTATTCTCGTGGGCGTCGATTTGATGTTCGGCGGCGCCTCGCTCGTCGCCATGGCGCTGGAAGCACGCAAGGTGCAATCTTTCTGACGGCGCGCTGTTGGCCGATTGTTTTTAGCCGGGTAAGACGGGCGCGCGGGGACTCGGTTTTGTGTGGTCGCCTCCACAGACTTCGCGTTCATCAACGGAACATTCGCCAAAAGGACATCTGGACGCGCGACCCATTCAGCGATAATTCCGGGTTATTTGCGCTCGGCGGGGTTATTAGTCGTACCCGGCGGAGGCGGCTTCTATCCCACCGTGACGCCTGTAATACCGGTTAGACAACCCAAACTCCCCAATGCGCTCTCCCGTCACCGTATCAACTGACCTTGTTTGGATTGATCAGATACTTTTCGCCGGTCGCACGCTTGCTGTAGGCGGCGATATTTTGAAGCTGAAGCGCCTCCTGCAATGACACGACCTGCGCGTAATGGCTGTTTTTGGAGAAATCTATCTAAGCCACTGATCCCTCTCGGCGATTGCCCGGTCGAGCGCTCTAGCGATTGGCGGCAGTCACCGCGCCGACGAGTGGATGTGTTCGGTCTTTGAATGAATTGGCGATGGTGTCGAAGGTCTCCAGCACCTTGGGCTTTAGCTCAGCCTCTATGGCGGCGAGCAAACTTGGCTTTGGTCGTGTTGCGTCGCTGGAAAAAACGGCGGCCCGCGGTCATCCGGGCGGTCGCCGAGCGGTGCGCCACAGCGGTATGTCCGGAATCAGGTACCGAAGTGCGCGACTTGCGCTTGAAATGACGTTGATGGACCCACTTCGGAAGTCACTTGCGAAAGGTGTTGCCAAGTTGAAAAACATTGGGTGTCCCAAAACGGCCATGGCACTAGGCCACTTCCCGGTAGGTGTGCGTGGCCGCACTATTTGAGCGTTGCAATGTATGCCGCAAGATCCCCGGCCTCTGTGCGAGATAGTTCCATGTCCGGCATCTTCGGATGCGGAGCGAGCAGGAACAGCGCGACTTGGGCGGCATTGAAACCCGGTATCTTGGCAATAGTCGCGAATGGCGGCGCCTGATCAGTCGTGACGCTGTGCTGCGTAGCTGAAACAACATGGCAAGCCGCACACCATCGGTGAGCAAGCCTTTTGCCATTGTCAGCGTCGGCAGCAAATGCAGGCATGGTCGCAAGGGTCGCAGCGAATATCAAACCGCGACAGATATAAAGTGGTATTCTCGGTCCAACCAATTTAAATGATCTCCACATAATCTCGCGGCAATAGATGCTCATCACTCGGACCATTCACGCCAATGCGTCGGATTCACGTCAACCTTGACTTTGGTTTCTGCGTGAATCCAACGATCTTCAACCCGGCAACAAGGAAAGACGAGAGGATGGCAGCCATCCTGATCGATAACAGCCAAATGCAACCGACGGTCCGCCGGCACGGAACTGATTGATACAATAAAATGCCACATCAAGCACGCCGTTTCTTGACCACGACGTTGACGTTCCGTGCCAGCGGCTGTTTGCCGATCCCCTAAATCTCGGGCTGCCCACTCAGCCGTTCAGGCGGTTCAGCGCGGATCGGTTGCACAACACGATGCGCCGCGAACTCGGCACTTCGATCGCCGCGGTGCTTTCCAGGCACCTCAACGTCCGAGACACGGTTTCGATGGTCAGGCCGAGATAATCGGCGATGTCCTGGCGCGACATCGGCAGTTCCACGACATTACCGGCCGCAGCGCGGTCCGCCATTTCGAGAAGGAAGCTGGCGACGCGCTCCTGCGCGCTCTTGATGAGCAGCAAGACGTGATCCTGCATGCGCCGCAATTCGCAACTGGTGAGTGCGAAGAGCTGCCGGGCGACCGTGGCATTGCAGCCGGCAAGCGCCGTCAGCGCGCTGCGTTTGATGACCAGCACCTTCGCATCAGTGATGGCCTCGGCCGAAAAGGTGTGCTCCTCGGCGAATTGAAACCCGAAAATGTCGCCGGGTAGATAGAAACCGCCGATCTGGCGGCGGCCATCGCTCAGGATCTTGTAAGTGCGGACGCTGCCGCTGATGACCTTGTAGAGGTATTCGGCGGGCTCGTTTTCGCCGAAAATCTCCGCATTGCGCGGATACGACACGACGGCGCCCATCAGGTGCATGGATTGCGCGAGCGGTTCGCGCTCACTGGCGCCGTTGAGCGCGTGGCTATTTGGCGGCGGGGGATTGCGCGGGACCGGCACGAAGCGGCGGAATTGGTCGGTGCGGACGGCTGTCTGTGTGTGCATGGCCTTTTACCTCCGGGAGCTTCGAGCGGTATTGGTAACCCTCGGGCGGGAGGCGAAAAATTCAGATAATGCCCCTAAGGGCTATCCCGGAAGGGGGAGGCTTGGCAGGCCGATCGAAATGAAAACGGCTGTGGCCGTTACGCCTTGCGGAGTCATCCATGATCAATCGGCCAAAATGCCGCGGCACTTGGCATTGCCGGCTTTGCGCTTTTACTGACCATGTCTGACGCTTTTGCCTTTTCCGCGTCCTTCGCGTGATGCTCCGGCTCGCCGAGCTTCGCGCTCACGGACGTGCCACAGGAAACGGCGAGGCTGCAGTTCGCGATGACGGACCTCAACGTGCCGAGTTTTCATCACGGCGGCGGCACGGTCGCTTACAGCGGGCAGACGGCGGTGCCGTGCGGCGCTTTCTCCTCCGGCTTTACCGGCCCGTCGCCGCCGTCGGGCCAGGTCCACACTTATCAGTTCAGCATCAAGGCGCTCGGGTCGAACGGCGCCGTGCTGGCAATGACCACGATGCGGCGCGAGTTTCCGTAGTGACAATCGCGCAAGATCGGGAATGACCTGCCGGCTACCCATTAGATGAAGCGACGGGCCAGAAACTTAATGCAGACCGCAAATCAAAGATTCACCGCGTGCGCAGGATTGAACGCCGCTCGCACCGGTTGAGTGCACAGTTTCGGCGCGGTTAACTGTTTGTTGACCGCAGAAGTCGCTGGGCGGTAGCGAGTTTTTGTTGGTGAACGGCCACGCGCATAATTGGCCAATATGGAACATGACCTGCGCGCCAAGCGGAGCGATCTGCGACGCGCTGGAAGTTGGTGCCCGAGGACCCTCCGGTCGCGCGGAGATACCGGGTCACGTCGCCAACAAAGGGCTTGCGCAAAATGGCATCCTAATCCGCCGATTCTGTGTTGCCGGCGGTTGGCGCGAACCCCATGTTCCGCGGTGGCGACCCTTAATCGCCGTCAATCACGAGTGCATGGCATGAAAGTCGATCTTTCCGGGCTTCGCGCGCTGGTTACCGGTTCCACCAAGGGAATTGGCCGCGCCATCGCGCACGCGCTGGCCAAGAACGGCGCCGAGGTCGCCATCAATGGGCGCAAGCCGGCCGATGTCGAACAGGCAATCGCGGCCATCCGCGCGACGCTACCCACGGCGCGCCTCGTGCCGGCGCCGGGCGATGCCGCGACCGCGCAAGGCGTCGCCGCCATCATCAAGGCGGCGGGCGATGTCGATATCCTGGTCAACAATGTCGGGATCTTCGAGATCAAAAACGCCTTCGACATTCCCGACGAGGATTGGCAGCGGCTGTTCGCCACCAATGTGCTGTCGGGCGTCCGCTTCACCCGGCATTACGGGCCGCGCATGCGCGACAAGGGATTTGGCCGCATCGTCTTCATCTCCTCGGAATCCGGCGTGCAGATTCCGACCGAGATGATCCATTACGGCTTCACCAAATCCGCGGATCTCGCGCTGATGCGCGGGTTTGCCCAGGCGATGGCGGGAACCGGCGTTACCGTCAACGCCGTACTGCCCGGGCCGACCCGCACCGAAGGCGTCGAAGCGATGTTCAAGTCCATGGGCCGGTCTCTCGACGATCCGAAGGTCGAGCGTTCCTTCATCGACAGCGCCCGGCCTAGCTCGATCATCAAGCGGCTGGCCAGGCCCGAGGAGGTCGCCGAGGTGGTCGCCTTCCTGTGCTCACGCGAGGCGAGCGCGATGACCGGCTCGCCGGTGCGGGCCGATGGCGGCGTGGTGCTGTCGATTACGTGACCACGTCGCCGGGAGGAACCCATCATGAGGAAGCGCTGTTTCGCGCGAGGTCCTCCAGCCTTCCGGCTAATTGCTTGAGCTCCCACTCCCGCGCCAGCGCGGCCGCCTTCGCCCAGGTCGGCTTTTGATCTTCCAAACGCGGCACGGGCGCCTTGCGGTCCATGGTGGCGATCGCACGGTAGAGCCGCAAATTCGCGGCCTGTTTGGCAAACCGGCCGGCTTTCAGGATTGCCGCCAGGCTGCCGTATTGTCGCAACAGCGTGGCCGCGCCAGCCGCACCGACGCCGGGAGCGCCGGGCAGCTTGTCCGACGGGTCGCCCCGCAGCGCGATGAAATCCGGCACTTGCTTGGGCTCGACGCCATAGCGGGCGCGGACCTCCGCGGGACCGATGCGCGCCATCTCGCCGGCGCGGACCGGATAGAGGATCGTCGTTTTAGCCGAGGCGAGCTGGAACGTGTCGCGATCGCCGCTGGCCACCAGCACGGTGCCACCGCGCCGCTCCTCGGCGGCAGCGGCGGCGGCGAGGAAATCGTCGGCCTCGTAACCGGCGCGCCGTGCGTTGGCAAAGCCGCAGGCGGCCACGAAGTCCGGCATAAGCGTAAGCTGCTCCAATAAGTCGTCGTCGAATTCGCGGCCACTTTGATAGGTCGGAAAGGCCTCGTGGCGATAGGTTTCTGCTTCCAGAGTATCCCAGGCGACCAGCACGGCGCGCGGCTTTTCCTCCCGGTATATGCGCAGCAGCAGATTGGCGAAACCGAGGATGGCGCCGGCGGGCCGGTGGCCCTTTCTGCGGATGTTCTTCGGCAGCGCGTGAAAGGCGCGATGCGCGAACGAGTCGCCGTCGATCACCAAGAGCGGCTCGCGGCCTGATGTGATCGCAGACGGTTTTGCTGATGGCTTCGGGCCTCGCGCGCTTCGTTTGGTGGTTATTGGTTTCGCCCCCGCGCGCGAAGCAGTTTGCGGGAACGAGAGGGAGGCGTCACCGAGCGGCGTTTCGCCTATGAGATCGAGGACTGAGGCCATGAAGCAGTATATCCATCATGGCCCGTCCGTTCGACCAACCCCTTGGTCACCGGCTGCGGTGAGCGGCGAAAGCAGGGAACCGTCCCAGCTATCCGAAATGCCTTCCCTGTAGCGCAGCCCGTCGCCCCGATCACGAAGGTTGGTGCCCAACGACCGTCTCGTCGCGCGGAGCTACGGGGTCATTTGCCGCAAAACGCGTTCGCCCAAAACAGCATGCTGCCTTAGTGCATGCTCTTGCTTTGATGCAGAACCTGAAATCCGAAAAAATAAAACCCGGCCAAACCTGGAAAGTTTTCTCCTTGGCATCTTTCGAAACCGTTTTTTGGTTCCACTCCACTGTTATTGACCGGTTTCAGCGGGTTGCAAACGTGGCGAAACAGCAGCGTCCCGAGTGCTGCCTAATCCTTGATTGAATATATGCCTTCGGCACGCGGACATATCGCCGTGCTTGACAATTCCTCCTGATACCCCCAAATGATAGACCATTGGTTCATAAATATCGCGTGTAGTCGGCAGGTACCGCGGCGACGACTGAACCGATCAGCTCCGGAAATCGTGAGCACTTTCTCAGGAACAGTTCTCCACTGCGAATAGTGCAGATTGGACATGAGCAAGGGCGGCGTAAATTCCGCTCGCGCTGGTTCCCGTCCTGCCGCAACGGGGTAACTTTCACCTGCCATTACCAAGGAGTGAGCCATGCAGAATGGCCCAAAAGCAATGACGAGTACCCACCGCCCCAAATCGGCGAGGCCCTTTGTTAACCGCTCGAAGCAGTGGACATCTAATGTCGCCCGCCCCGAGTTCGAGGGGCTCTCAAAACGCGCAAAGAAGCTATGAGCGGTATCTCGCGCTAGCCCAAGCTCAAATCCAGTCCGGCGATACGATTGGGGCGGAGAACTATTATCAGCACGCCGAACATTATTTCAGATCAATGTCCTCGGACCGAGAAACGACATAGGAGACTTTCGCCACAGCTTGGCCTGGGAGGTGTTGCCTCTACCTGCTATGCGCATATATCAAATCAACGTCGTTTCGAGCGCGCTCCAGCCACTCTCGCTTTTCGACCAACTCCAGACGTAGATTTTCTGCTCGCAAATCGGCAGCATCGCTTTAACCACGTGAACGGATCGGCCGCCCACGGCAATCCGTCGCAGCTTGTGCCACCCGATCCACCGCCATAGAATTTCCCATCGTCAGGAGTTCGGGCTTCGGCGAAATCGGCCCGATGCCAGCCTGCTTCTCCGAGCAAGGTGGATCGCACAGACGAGGCGGCGCTTCGGCGCCGTAAATGACCGGAGGAATCCCCATGGCCTATTTGACCAAGAAGCAGGAAAGGGGGCAGTTCCTCACAGAGTTTTTGCGGCGCCTACGTGAGGCGCCGCCAGGCACACGGGTCTATATGCGGGTCGGCGACGTGTTCAAGGACGCCGATGTTGTCAGCATCGACGAGTTGCGGGCCGCTCCCGAGGCCGCGCTGGTCCGCGACGATGACGACGGTAAGGAGGAAGACACGCCCCGGTGATCCGGCCGGCGGCGCCCTTCTTGCTAAACGGGTGCCGCGCCGGATCACGAGAGCCAGGGATACAGTCTCGGCAACAGTCTCTCCCTCGTCGTCTGGGGCGGCTCGGCACTCTCGCCGGGCCGCACCGGAGCGCAGGCCATGACGAGCGATCACGTCTTGTCGGATCGCGTGCAGGAGTTTGTTAATCGCGTCGAACGCCTTCAGACACCGACTGCCGTGCTCGACGCACTGCACGACATCTCGCACCGCCACTGCGGTCTGACACCGCTTGGCGCGTGGTATCTGCCGCGCGAATTCAAGGGTCAGGAACTTACCTGGCATCTCGGCAAAACGGTATTTGTTCATCGCAGCACGCCGAAGGACTTTGTCGAGCGTTACATCGCGCTCTATCGGCAAAACGGCTTCAGCTTCATGTCGGCGAAGGCGCGCCGAAGTTCCGTGCCATTTGCATTCGCGGAAGCGGAGAAAGAGGCCAAGTCGCAGCGCTCGCCCAGCCAGTGGGTCTTTGCTTTTATGCGCGACCACGGCTTCAATGACGGGCTCTATTGCGCGTTTCGCAGGTGGGTCTGTTTATTTGTTTCGCGCCAATTGTTAGCTTTGTCGCCGGGTGACGGGGCATGTTTGTCGGTCGCCGCGCAGTTCGCGGTCGGCCGGATCGAGGACATCATTATGAAACTCCGGAAAGGCGGAAGGAAAAAGCCGAACGGAATTTTGACGCCGCGCGAATGCGAAGTGCTGCAGCAGGTTGCCATCATCGGCGACCACACGAGCGTCGCCAAAGCCCTCAACATCAGCATCGATTCCGTCGACGTGCATCTGCGCAACGCGCGCCGAAAACTCAAAGTCAAGAGCACCGGGCAAGCGCTGCTCACGGCGTTCAAGAATCGCTGGATTGAATACTGAATACGATGATGAGAGGGAGGAAGGGGAAAATGTCACGAGAGCCTTTCGAGCCGACCGATGTCTATGTCGGCAAGCGCATTCGCATGCGGCGGATGATGGCGGGCCTCAGCCAGGGCGACCTTGGCAACGCGCTCGGCATCACGTTTCAGCAGGTGCAGAAATACGAGAATGGCGCCAATCGCGTCACCGCCTCGAAATTGCAGGCGGCCGCCAACTTCCTCAAAGGTGCCGGTGTCGTTCTTCTTCGAAGGTGGCCCAGCGGGCGGCAAGAAAGCCAGCGCGCTGGAGTCCACCTTCGCTGATCCGCTCGCGACCAGCGACGGCGTCGCGCTGTGCACGGCCTTCGAGAAGATCGAAAGCAAGCCGATTCGCAAGTCGGTGGTGGCACTGTTGGAGACGCTTGCCGCGCACCAATGACCAGGCAAAAACGCGCTGCCGCCGAATTCGACGCCGCTGTGCCGCACGCCCTCGCAGCGATCGCTAGGGCATTCGGATTTACATGGTTGGGCTCAAGGTTTTCGCCCTGTTCGCAACGAAGTCTGCGACGCCGACGGCCTAAAGCGCGATTACCACCAAGATGCGCATCGACGACGATCAAAGAACTTCTTCCCTCTCAGCTGTTTACGGCGTCGCCGCTCAATCGGCTAAGCGTTCCCGCAGCAATCAGGGCATCGAAATAGCTTTTAGCTGTTACCAAAAACTCTGCGTTTTTCACCAGGAGGCCCACCTCGAGGTTGCGATTGAACGCATCGTCCGTGAGATTGGCACTGGAAACCAGCGAAAAATCGTCCACAATTGCAACCTTGGCGTGGAGTTTCCGCGGACGACCCGCCTGGTTTCGTTCCCGCTTTTCTACAGGCCAATGATAGATCTCCGACGCGTGAATAAGCGCCGGGGGAAAGGCCTTCATGGCATCGTAGCTAAGCTGCCCTTCTGATGATTCTTCAAACTCAAGAACCAATCGAATTTTCACGCCAGCCTTTGATGCTGTCCACAGTGCCGCGGTAAGTCGCTCGATCTTCGCTGCGGCGAAAGTGACGATCAGGATTTCGCGTTTAGCGTTGGCTATCAGGTCGTAGAGCGCCTGATCAATGCGGCGAGCGGGTATCTGGTTGGCAGGTGGCGGGCCGGACCAAAGTAGCTCTATGTGCTGTTCGGTGCGTAAGCGCTGATAGGTGGTGAAGGAGGAGCTGAGGGCCCAACTGAAGGCTTCCCAAAGGAGGAACCGTACTGGGGGCTCATTCCATTCTGGTGCAAGGACCCGCGGGCGTTGCGCGAGAACAAAACATGAATATATTCTTGCAGTGATCGGTAACTCGTGGCATCGGTGGGTCGGCGCCGGCCAGCGGCGGAGACCAGCCCCGTGGGAGAGGGCTCGACGAGAAGGCGGAGCCCATGCGGGGAGGATTTTTCCGTCAATGCTGCAAACGATCGCCCGATTGTTGGGCTTGGCACCGCGTTTGCCAAGTGCGGCCCCTCGAGGACGAGTAGGACGCGCGCGTGTGGCGCTTGTGACGATCATCGATGAGGAATTTGCGGCTGCTCGGGACATCTTCGAGCTCAGCGAGAATATCCCGGGTACCGGGTACTTCGCTGCCGAGGCAGAACGTGGAGAATGGGACATAGTGCTGGTTAAGGCGACCGATCGTTCAAATCTGCCAGTTATGGGCGACGTGTCCGTGCTGATGGAAGACCTACGGCCCCAGATAATGGTTTTGCTGGGCATCGCTGGCGGGTTTTGTGACGGAGGCCACGGACGCGAAGGCATTAAACTGGGAGACGTAGTGATCGCCGACCAAGTCAGTTATGTCGAATTTCTGAAAATCGAGCCTAATGGACCTTTCATGCGCAGCTACGCGATCGATCACCCCTCGCACTACCTTCGCAAGTCGGTCTGTGCACCTATCAAAGAGACGTTTACGATCGATGATCACCTCGGAGGCAGGGTGCCGCCCGCTCCTGGTCCATTCAGAATTCACATAGGGGGTATCGTTTCTGGAGAAAAAGTTTTTGGCGATGCAAACAGCCCACTACAACAAGATCTACTGAGGCCATTCGATAAGGCTCTTGCGGTCGACATGGAGTCAATAGGGATGGCGCGTGCCGTATGCGAAGGCCGAAGTTCGTTTTGGTACCATCCTCGATACGTAGTAATCCGCGGCATTTCCGATTTCATTGGCGCTCCGGAGAACAACGCGATGAGAGCGCTCTGGAAATCATTCGCCGCACACACCGCGGCTGTGGTCGCTCGTGAATTCGTCCACCGCCTTCCAGTAGATGACGGAGCTCGCTGAATGGCTCTCACACAGGACAAACAATTGCGGTCGCTAAGAGAGCGTGCGCGCGAGATCTCCAGAACCTGGCCTTTAAGTGAAGCCCAGTTCAGACTTCAGACGGCGTGGGCCAAGGATTACGGCGACCTGTTTGGCGGACGGTTTACGCGCGTCCTGGAAGAAGACGAGATCCTGAAGTCAGTGTTGAGCCGAGGTCGCGCGATCCTGGCCGGTCGCGGGGGTGACGGCAAGACTTGGCTTTTGCGCAGATTGTACATCAAGGTTCTGGATCGGGGGGACCTGCCGATACTCCTTGACCTGAAACAATGGAGTGGAGCGGACTACGACGAATGGAAAAAGTGGACGTCGAGCGAAATCGGTGACGCGGCCGATTTCCTAGTGCGGCGATTTAGCGGACTTCAGCTCGGGGCAGTCGAACTCGATAGGTTGCCCCCTGGAACTGCAAAAATTCTGCTGGTTGACGGCTTGAATGAAATCGTCTCTCCGGTGGGCGCACAGCTGCTCGAACTGCTCGATGGGCTTGTCCGCGACCAGCTCAACCTTTCCGTACTGGTCGCTGATCGCCTCACTCGAAGAGATCTGCCCCATTCTGCTCGTTGGTCAATCGGGACCACGCTGCCGCTCTCTAAGGACGAGGTACAGAGACACCTCGGCAGTGACGCGAAAATTGAGCCGGACGGAATTTTAACTTCGCCTTTTTTTCTTGATGCCGCCCTCAAGTACGAGGTTAAAGGTCATCGCAGATCGCAGGCGAGCGAGAGATTTTTGATAGTTCATGGAGGACTCAAAGGATCCGATCTCGACGGTGTCGCAGCGGCCGCGTTTGATACTTATCGGCGCCTTCGCGCACGAGTTTTTAGTCGCGCTGAATTCGCGTTATTGGCGGGAGAGGGACCGACAGGCGCCCTTGAGCAATCACGTACGATAGTGACCACTTCCGAGGGAAAAAGCTACTTCGTCCATCACTTACTTCACGACTATCTTGCAGCTCGATACTTTGCACGCCTGCGCTCAGAGGAGTGGACGCCGGAGGCGCTCTCAATAATCAGCTTCGAAGCGAGTTCTTTCGACGCCATAGAGCTTGTCTTCGAGCAACTGGGGCAAGAAAGAGCCGACCTCTTTCTGCGACAGATTTACGACTGGAACTTGTACGCGGCCGGGTACGCCCTCTCCCAAGAGCGCGACGCTGATGCATCTGCCAGCAAAGAAATGAGGGCGATGATCCTGGCCATGCTATCGGAAAAGCGTTTTGATTTCATTCTTGCTACACGAGAACGGGCAACGGATGCGCTGGCACTCATGCAACTATCTGATGCTGCGGCATTCCGCGAGGCAGCCTCGCTTGATGTGGTGTTCTCCGTTTTGGACGGGATCCGTTCGAACGAGGGTTGGTTCAATGAGTGGAGAAAGTTGTTCCAGACGACCCCCCAAACCAGATTGAGCCTCGAGACGCTTGCCTCAATACGAAGTCCGAACTCCATTATCGGATGGACTGTTTCGAATATTGCGAAGCGCTCCACCTTCGAAGGAGATGCTCCGACAGCGTTAGCGCAGTGGGCACGGAGCGAGCCCACCTCTACTGTGCGTTGGCGGATCGCGCACGCACTCGGCGCTTATCCGACAAGAACCTCCCTCAACACACTACTTCAACTTCTTGATCAAGATCCGGATGGCTATGTCCGCTACGGTTCTATTCGATCGGTCGTCGAGCTTGCCACCCGCTCAGGCAATGAATTTCGTAGTACCATTTCGGATGCGATCGGGGAGCGTGCCAAGGCAATCAGCGGTCAGCCAAGAGTTCTGGGTGAGCTGAGAACTTCTGTCCTTGTAGATGTTGCCGCTGCACCGCCGAATTGGCTTTCGTTTGTCCAAAAGATCGTCCGCGACCTGTTTTCTGCAACCGATGATGTGAAAGATCGTGATCTTTGGCGCCAGTGTCTCAACAAGGCCGAAACGCTGTACAGCAACGAACAAGAAGGCCTACCACCAAACGGAGCGGCTCCGAGGAGGATGTATGGCTGACTGGGATAGTCGCTTTATGGATTTGGCGCGACACGTTGGCACTTGGAGCAAGGACAGAAGCCGACAGGTCGGCTGTGTCGTGGTTGGATCAGACAATTCCGTGCGCGCCCTCGGCTTTAATGGATTTCCGCGTGGCCTGGATGATGAAAAGGAGCACCGTCACCAACGTCCCGCAAAATATCTCTGGACGGAACACGCTGAACGGAACGCAATTTATACCGCGGCACGCAATGGCGTCTCTCTTGCCGGCAGCAGAATGTATTTGCCGTGGTTTCCCTGTGTAGATTGCGCGCGAGCAATTGTTCAGGCCGGCATCATCGAGCTTATCGCTCTTCCTCCAGATTTGGCTGACCCGCAATGGGGCGAGGGATTTGCTGTTTCGCTTGAATTGCTGAAGGAGGCTCTAGTGACCGTCCGATACTCAGAATTACCACCGAAGGCTAAGGCCAGCTATTAAGCGCTCTGAAGTTGGCTTGGTGCCTCTGCTACTTGGCCTAAAACTCACACTAATCAACCGGAACAGCGCTGGGTGACTAAAGCCTCGATCACGGCTTCCATCACAGGAGAACAGACGCCATTCCCAATCATCTTGATCTTGTCTCGGCGGCTACCACGTTCAAACCGGTATGTGCTCGGAAAGCCCATCGCCGTGCGCAGCTCGTCGACCTGAAGCATTCTCAGCGTCGGCTCGCGACCAAGCCACGTGACCAGACCAAAGCGGTCAAGCGTTGTTAGTGTACGCAGAGGTCGATCCAAAGGTTGCCACCCGCCCGCTCCATCGGATCCGATCAAAAAAGGCCTTCCCCTCCCAAGCGAGGCAATAGCTCGTTCCGCACGTTCAATGGTTGCCGTAGCTCGCGTCTCGGAGACGCGCGTCTTGCTCGCTAAGGGATTGGGCATGCATTCAGTGCCCATGCCGATCAATGTCCGTTGTTACTTCAATGGCGACATTATTGTTCGGCGCTGCGAAATGACGCTAAGGCCACAAGCCGAGTCCAACTCGGCACTGGCCTGCCTCGAGCCTTGGCAGACGACAGCGTGGAGGCGGCGTGCAAATAGAGCCCTGCTCGGCCTCTGCGTCAGCCTATGTTGACGCGCAACTGACGCTGTTGTCGAGCGCCGCGCGCTATGCGCAAAATCTAAAAGACGCATCCTGTATAGCGATTAAGCGCTGAATGGCAACATTTCGGCGCGGATCTTTTGGTAATCGTCAAAGTTCCAGTTGGAATATTTGATCATATGATCCATGATTGGGCGTATGTAGCCGTCAAGCTCGTCGAATAGCCTCCGCCGGTCGTCAGGACTGTGCACTATCAAATCCAGCCGATCACCGATATGAATGATCCGCGTGCGATAGCCAATTATCTGTTGAGTGCTCGGATCCTTCTTGCCAGTTAATTCATAGAACCGCTCCAGTATGCGCATATGTTCTTCACGGGTCCTGGCGACATAGCGCGCGATGACCTTCTTCACATCCTCAAATCTTCGATACTCATAGGGATAGGCTAGAAACTCTAGGAGGGCCAACGCTTGAATGAATTTTGCCGTTGGATTGTTAGCCTCGAGCAAATCGCTATAGAGCGAGAGAGCGTGTTTGGCGATATGGCCAACTTCTCCATCACCTGGGAAAGCAGTGGGTTCAACGTCGCTGATTGGAAGACCTAGGCCCTTCGTGACGAAGTGGGTGAACGCTGCGCCACCAATGATGCGGGCTTTTTGGTGGGCTGCATTATAAATCAGAGCGCCAGCCATCATATGGTTGCTCTCTACCTGGCCCGCCCGTGCCGGCAACGCATCCACTCGGTCGAGCCGGCACTCTCGATAGCGAATAAAGTTGAGACATGTTTCATCAACCACCTCAGAGAGGGAACGAAGAAACTCCATATGACTGTCGTGATTGGCCAGAAAAAGCGCGTCCCAATCAAACTGAAAGGAAAACGCGACCGTCGCGTGTTGCTCTATCGTTGCGAGATCGACCCCGGACGCCGCTGATTGGACCTCAGCAAGTGATTTGGCGTTCGGGTCGTTGGGAACGACACTAAGCGAGGAAAAGTCGGCGAACCCGGATGGATAAAAAATTATCCGACCAGGAAGGAACTTAACAGGAAGATACAAATTAACTCGCGCAATTGGCATCACACACAGGTGGACCCGTGGGGCCAACCAAACCGCACACTCGCGCAGGACATTTCCATCGAGTTCCTTGTCCTCCTCCGGCCCACAACCAAGCCAGCAGTTGAGGCAGTGAGTGACACAACCGTTTGCATAGTTATGAGGGGGTGGAAAGTACTGCGATGAGTTCGAGACGTAATCAGCGATCGAATACGCATTGCTGCAATTCACACATATGCGGCTTTTACAGGCGTCGTTCTCGTCAAGTCCAAGATCATTCGACATGGCCTGACCCTTCTTCATTATTCATCGAAGCTCCGACGCGGTAGCCGCGGCTCGGGGCGTGAGCATGGGCAAGTCTTCAACACGCGCCAGCACCGTCCGCGGCGTCGATACCAAACTCCCATCGGGCCGCGCCCGGAGACCCAGGACTCGAACGCGGTCGGCGATCGCAAGTATTCCGATCGCGGAGTGAACCTTGGGATTCAGGGGCGCGAGCTGCACCTGCCGCACTCCCTCGCTTCCCTTCTGAACGTCGATGGTCAACGACACCGCAGCTCCGCCATGGATCGCACGCGGCGATTCGCGGACCACTCCTTCAACCACCGCTCCATCGAGCTGTCCTGACCAATCAGGAGCCACGGCCGACCAAAAAGGCGCACACAGCAGCTTGAACGAACACCACTTGCAGGTACTCGGCGATGGAGCCGCAAACTCTTCCGGCGTCGCGCAGGTAGTTACCTTCGCGTTGTAATCGTCAAGGACCGCGACCGCCTCTGCGGCCTCGCGCTTGCACTCGCTCGGATCAAGGGGTACTTCCACACCGGCGCCTGCAAATGGCAAAAGCACCCCACGCTTCGGCCACCAACCGAGCACCTCCTTTACAAGAAAGCCATAGATTTGGAGCTGCCGGACGTAGGCTGTCTTCACCACGTCAGATTGGGAGATCTCGTCATACTCTAGGATCGCGCCGCTTTTGTAGTCGACAATTTCGTGCTGCCGGATGACATCGGGCTTCCCGACGAGCTTTCCGCCGAATGACATGAACTGACGCTCGCGAAATGTGTCGGTGTCGCGTGATCCGGTCGTGCTGAAGGTGTCGCTGCGGCTAGCCACCAAATCGCGTGCCCTTAGGAGGGCGCTCGCTCGGGCCAGGTAATACCCTGGCCACGTTTCGGGAGAACCGAAACGCCGATCCAGAGGATGAGAGAAGCTGCGCTGCTGCTGAGCGGTAATTGCTTCATCCCAGAGTCGCTCAGCGGCCGCGTCGAGATCGTCGCTCAATTCCACTCCGGCGATTTTTTCAAGCACCTCGTGATACGCGGTACCTAACCAGGCCTTCGGATTCCCCAGAACATAGGCTGCACTCCCGGTGGAACGAGATAACCCGGCACGAAGTAGGCAGATCCGCATAGTCTCGGCCAGAGTCGGACTAGTTGCAGAGATGGCGGGGAGCACCAGCCGGTTCACGGCTAGAACGGCCTTCTTAGGACTTCGAATATCGACTTGACCGTCACCTGCTGACAGCCCGCTGCGACTGCTTGGGCATATGCAGCCGCAAGCTGCCGTCCGAAAAAGTTTGGATCTGTATTCCAGAGCGGATGCGCGATAATTTCAGCGCGACTGCCACGGCGGCCGGCTTGGAGCCCCGCAAACGTCACCTGTTGCCACCCCGGCATTGCAGCGAAATAGGGCCCCGCAGCGGCGGCATCCATTCCCTGCCAGTATGGCACCGTGAAGTCGATTGGCGCGGCGGGGTCAAGGGCCAGCCTAGCGAGATCGAGCCCGAGGCGCCAATCGAGGATGCTGTGATATTGCAGATTGCTGAAGTCGCGCAGGCAATCAGGACATGAAGTCGTGCAAGCGTTTGGTCCTGGACCCGCGTGCGCTTGACTGACAAGGAAATCATAGAACACCGGACTGGACTGACCAACCATGTACTGGAGCAGCGCCTCCGCTTCGAGGGGCTGCCCAAGCAGCGAGGCGTAGCCCGCACCGTTCTCAAGACTGTCGGAGATGAAGATCTGTCCGACTACGTCGCCGGCGGCATCCCTCAGCACTCGGAGGCCGACCCTGATTTCGCGTTCGTCCACATCGAGGCGATCAGCTGCCGCTCCGCGTGCTAGGAAGCCGAAGGAATACAGCGCCGCTCGAACGCCTAGGCCTTCGTCGCCAGCTGGAGACCTCCGAATTCCAGCGGGCCAGTTTACGATCCCTAGCACCATCACATCGGTAGTCTTCACCGATCCCAAAGCACGCTGATCGACGCCTGAGCCCGGATCGATCTGCGGATTGGTCACGCCGACGTTCTCAAGGGCGAGCCGTGTCACCCATGTCTCGCCTTGCGCTAGCTTTTCGAAATCAAAGAGGCGGCCGTCATTGTCGTTAATGACGTACACGGTCTCTTGCTCGGCCCAGACCTCGAAGTTTGCGCGTTGAGCCAGCGGAAGCTGAGCAACGCCCATCTTTGGACGCGACGCCCTTGGCGTCCACTCGAACGTCCCGTCGAAATCACGGGAGCGCCCATACCACGTCCGGAACCCGGCCGGCTGAGATAGCGTGGTCACCCTGTAGCCCGGGTCTTGCTGGGGCGTCGCTCCGCAGACGGGGCAACTGGCCGCAGGCGGCTGAGACCCGTCGATGGCCTGGCACGCTGCACAGACTCCGATCGCGATCTGCGGTCCGAGCGGCCGCGGAAACTCGGCTGGTCGATTACCCAGTGGCCGATAATCCACCACGCCTATGGACGTGTGAATAAGTCCGTCTTTGACGGTCTCGGCTCCAGGAGCAAACTGGCTGATCGCGATATCCAAATCGCGGTCGACGACATCATCAGGCGGCCACGGATAGGCTCGCGTGGGCCAGTGGTGGAAAAGGTAACGCGTCCGGGTCGGGAAACCAAACATCGGCAGAATCCCGGCGTTCGCCAACCGCTCACTCAGCGAGTCCTGAGTGAATCGCGGATCTGTCGAGCACTGGGTTACGAGTGGAACGAGCTGTTGGAGACAGTAGTCGATGAGGCTCTGCCGTAGTGCCTGCAGTGCAGGGTCGCTGTACACCAGAAGCACATCAGTGACTCGCGCGACCTCGTTGGCGTTCTGCTGTATCCATGCAGACACGAATTGCGCGGTCGTCGTGCCTGGCGGGGATCCGACCGGTGGCTGTGCCGGTGCCTGGTTCCAGTCTTGAGCTCGCCCGAAGTGCCCGTGGACGCTCTCGCCTCCGCCTGCGGCGAAAAGATTGAGCGCTGAAAACGCTTGTCGAAGAATCTCCTTGGCCAGAACACGTTTGATGATGCTCTCGCGGCGCATATCCACCGATGGCTGCGGTGGTGGATCCGACGTGATTCGCTGCGGCCTTTGAAAGTAGTAATCATCATGGCTGCGCCCTCTGCAGAGAGTAAGAGCGACGGACATCCCCGAGCCGCGACGACCAGCACGGCCAACGCGCTGCTGGTAGTTAAATCGCATCGGCGGCATGTTCGCCATCATCACGGCGGCCAAGGTGCCGATGTCGACTCCAACCTCCATCGTGGTCGTAACACTGAGCAGGTCAACTGGATCCGCGAGGGGATTCTCCGATGGCAAACAGATGTCCTGGAAAAGGCGCTGTCTTCGCCGAGCATCCGATTTGTTTGTTTGACCGGTGAGCTCTTCGCAATTCAGGCGGAAGAAACTGCCGGCCTGCGTGGTGAGATAAGAATAGTAGTCGGGCTCTACCTGCGCGGCGGCGGTCTGCTGGGAAGGACCCAGTGGCGATAGGTCGTCGGCGCATAAGCCGCCGGACGGATTTAGGTACAGCCGTCGGCACTGCGTGCACTCAAAGCAGTTTGTCGGTGGCGCGAGGAGACACACCGCTGGGACGTTAAGGTAGTACTGGGCGGTGTTCAGGCATCCAGAACTCGTCAGATAGTTGATGACTTCGGTGATGTACGTGGTCGGGTTGAGACCTCGTCCTTGGGCGATCGCAGTAAGATATCCAGCGACGTAAGCCGGCGGTGCACTCAAGGAGGAGCAAGGATGGGTCGATAACCGCTTTCTCGATCCAAGAAGCCGGATGGTGCCGTCAGCGCCCTGTTGCACCAGCTGCGAGGGCGGCGGATTCGCGATTCGATCGACTGTCGGAAGGGCGAGAAGTAATGACTCAATATTGCGCCGCCCTGAGGCGAAGATGATATCCATCAACTCCACCTGCGATTGGTCTTGGATCCGACTAAGATGCACCCGCTGTTGAAGTGTAAGTTGCCCCTGCGGCATCGGAAGCGGTGCTGCCCCAAGCGGCCATTGGTACAGGTCTCGCCAGCTCCCCTCGCGTTTTTGTGGGTCGGTCCAGAGGACGTCCTGAGTATATCCGGCGGGATTCATGCCCTTCGCCAGCATACGAGTGGTAATGTCGCCGATGATCTGTGTGAGACGGAAGGGACCAATCGTTGCTCGCTGGAGGATCTGCTGAGCAGCTTGCTGATTTGTAAGTCCTGGATAATTGGCGCACGGTTGATTGGCAGTGGCCGCATTGGCTGCCATGGCTATGGCAGTCGCGTCCGCAGGCTGCGCAGTCGCGAAGGCGGCTGCTGCAGCTGTTTGTTGCGCAGTCAGCTGCTGACCTTGACACTGGGCTAGGAAATCTTGCGGGCCCCTGCCCTGCTGAGTGAGTGCCTCCACGAGCGCCTGCCGGAGCGCATCGCGATAATGTGAAAAGCGCATCCCCGCGGACAGTTTGGCGGCGTCTTGCCGGCTGTCGGAAAATACAACCAGCTTTCGCGCCGTGGAGAGCGGGGGTCGCGAGAGGTCACGAAGGAGCGCGTCCGAAAGAACCTGCGCGATCTTCTGGAAGCCGGTTCTTTGCGTTCGGATTGGTGAGGTGATGACATTTCTCCCGCGCCAATCTGCATCGCAGCGCGGGCAGATCGCCGGATATGCCTCGCGGCCAGACGGCGGATCTGGAGGCGACGGTCTGTGAAGGGCCGACACGTAGTACAGGTAGCCAGCGACGCCGGGGCCGCCGCCGAGGCCAACCTTTCCGTCGGCAGGATCCAAGGTCGCTCTGCGCCAAGCGCGACGGACAGACGCCGCACCGACCGGCGTCCCAGCTGTCTTCTGCGTCCAGGATGCGGTGATCGGGTTAGCATTCGGGCCTGCCGGCCAGAAGACGGCATAATTTTCATAATCGCGATCTAAGGAGCCTATTTCCGGTGCGGCCTCGAGGTCCGGGTAGTCGGGACTCAGATACCACTCGTTTGCATTTCCGGTCTCGCGGCGATACCCCCCAAAAAAGACTTCACCGCAGGCTTCACAATAGAGCAGTTCCAGGACGCGCGAGCCACACTGGCAAGTTAACGTCGGTACGTATTTCAGGGCCCCGGAAGGGCATGCGCCGACTCGAGCTGGCGCCTGCGTGCATCCAGGATTTGTGCACACCCACAGACCTTGCAGGTTTCGAAACATGATGTGCACGCGCATCGGAAGCGGGGCGAAGCCCGAGCTGTCGCGCGCATGCGAAAGTGCTGTCAGCAAGCCGTCTACCGCATTGGCCGCCGGCTGGGCCTGAACTCCCGGGAACAGGAGAGGCGCGAGCGCCTCGGGCGATTGAGGAATGATGATCTGGTTCGTTGCCGAGGCAAGACGAAGCGCGTCCGGTGCTTGAATGTACCTCAGCGCGGCATCTAAGACTTCAGTATACGGGGTACCCTGGGGCTGAGTCGGCGCCCCGACTTTAGCCAGCAGGATGGAAGCCTCCTGTGGTACGACTGGTGTCCCACCGGCTCGCGCTGCCTGCCCGAACTGCGCGAGTGCGCCCCAATACTGCGATAGAGCGCCGGGTGCAGTCGGACTGGGCGGTACCAGATAGTTCGCGCCACCAATGATCTGAAAACGGTTACGGTCACGGCCGAAGAAACGTTCTAGGTACTCAAGGCCCGCAGTGCCGCTCTCAAGTGAGGCGCTCGATGCGATGATGCGTAGTTGGTTAGAGTCAGCCGGAAGATTGAGCCGGTCGAGCAACGCACGCAAGAGGTACGCTACCTCGGTCCCAGGAGTGCCGCGGTAGGTGTGGAGCTCGTCCACTACAAGATGGAACACCCGGTCCGGCGACCCCTGCAGCCACGTCCGAGTTTGATCGAAAATGGTGGCCTCAATGGCCCGCATCATCATGATGTTCAGCATCGAATAATTAGTAATGAGGATGTCAGGCGGCGCCTCCTGCATGTCCTGGCGCGACCACATCTCCGCGCCGTCCATGCGCTGAAAGACCCGTTGTAGGTCTGGGGTTGCGGCAGCAACTGCCCGGGAGTCGTCTTGTATACTGCGAAGTTCGTCACGCAGGCGGCCAATGTCATTTCCGGACACGGGCGTTCGGCTAGTATAGCGGCCAAAGTAAATGAGGTTGCCGCACCGATTGGCCTGCAGCCATGCTCGGGCTTGCTGGGTGTCGAGAGCAGTTCGCAGTCGTGCGAGCTGATCCTCTACCAGTGCATTGAGCGGATACAGAATAAGTGCACGAACAGCAGGGGTTCGGGTCTCATGGGCGCGCTGTGAAATGCGTGGTGCCCACCGGCGCCGCGTTCCTTGCATCGTGAATTGGTCCCACCAGTCGGACTGGGCTGGACGTACGCCAGGAGCACTCCACGTCGCGGACTCGCGCACGATGGACGCAATCACCGGCAGAAGGAAGCATTCCGTCTTTCCCGAACCAGTACCAGTCGTCACGACGGTATCGGCGCCGTTCACCACCGTCTCTCGGAACACGTCCAGCTGGTGCTGGTGAAGCGTAAAATTTGGCGGGAACAGTCCCTGCGAAATGAAACCTGCAGCATCGGCTATCTCGTTCGTCTGCCAGCTGCCGGATAGGAGAGCCTGTGCTGCTTGGGGGAAGGACTGCCCCGATGTTCGATAAGCCGGGATGGGTTCGATTAACGGGCGTCGGTAGATCCGCCCGTCTTGATCGAGTAGCTGTGCTCGCTCGGCGCTGAGGTCGGGGTACCTCAGGTCGAATGGGCTATCGAGGTACCTTAGGTACATGTCTCGCAGGTCCTCGAAGAATCGAATGGGGCTACTCATCTGACTTCTCTAACTTCCTGGCGGAGCAACTGTGCGGCGAGCAAAGCTACATTGCGGTGAACGTCGGAATACTCAAGGCGACGCGTCGAAACGTCGAAGCGTGGGAGAACACCGGAGCAAAGCACGAGGGCTCTTTCCATCAGCAGTGGCGGCCTGAAAGCCGCCGGGACAGATAGCGTGCACCGCTTGGAGTCGTACGACAGTATACTGCGCCTACTGCGCCGCCGCCGCATGACCGCGTACTTGCCGACCTGGACCGGAATACTGAAAGTGCCACCACGCCGGCGCAGATAGTAGAAGCGCTGGTGCTTCATAACGAATCTGAAAAGGCCGGACTGAGCTTGATGCGCGTCTGCCTGCGGCAGCTCCGTCCATTGCGGCCTGGGGTAGGTCGAGAAGCGATGAACGATCCACCCGGGCGTTTCCGGCATCTTCGATGCGCGCCAGCGTCTGTGATCGTGGACACGAGGCAACGCGGAGAGCAAAGAAGCAGGGGCGTCGTTTTGGACCCTGATGCCAAGTTCGCGCACGCGGTCGATAAGAAGGTCGTGGCAAGTGCTCCGCACCACGATCCGCTGCGGCATCAAGTCAATCTGCGACGCCTCTACTGCGAGGTCGTCGTGTGCAAACAGACGTTCGAGGAGAACAGGCGAGCGCGCTCCGCAAAGAATCCCTTGCACGGACGTGCCGGCCCCAATCGCGATGGTCGGCGGCACGATTTGCCATCCGCTTTTTCCTTCGGCGCCAGAGAACTCGACGTGGCCAAGCTGCTGTAGCGCGAAGCGTGCCTGCTGGTAGATGGGAAGGTCCGATCCGGCATCCGATGCGGCGCTATCCTCGACATCCAACTCCAACTCACCCTGCTGCGTGTGGAACTCCTCAACCGCAGCACGGAACTGCGACCACGATCCTTGGCCCTTTGCCGAAAGCCAGAGCAGCATGCGGTCGAAGCTCACCTGAATGTCCTCCACAGGCTTCGAGCGTGTCGCTTGTAGCTTAGCCACAGGTCCCCAGCAGCCGGAGGCTCTACCGGCAGCCCCTTCCTGCTAGCGTCAAGGATCAACCTACACCACTCCAATACCGTGCCCGCGCTGCCTGTGTGGTTCCGACCAACGCCATTTCCTGGCGTGCGCATATCTCCGATAAGGCGAATCCGGTGCTCGGTCTTGTCACACCGAAGGGGCTCCTTGGGTAGCGCCCATACCGCGTCAAAGGGCGGGGAGAGAAAGCAGCGCGCTCCTCCAATATCCTGTCTCGGGACGGCCGAGAAGACCTCACCTGGAACCGCACCGAGAAGCATTGGATTGGCTTGGATAACATCCTCAGCCTCGAGGCGATTTGTGACCTCTCCCAAGGTTTCCTCGATCGTCAATGGACGGACGAGAGGACCGCAGATTGCGACGCGATCGCCGACTCCGCTCGGGGATACAAAGACGTAAGCTGGCCAGGCATCCCAGGTTCGCTCCAAACGGATCAGTGTGTAGCCCCGGCGAATATTGGAGCACCAGATCTCATGAAAGCCTGACTCATCCCATCCAGGTACGCGGCATACGCTGTCCTGCCCGACCGTGGCCTCCTTTCCGTCGATGAGCACCTTGTGAGCATGCTCTGCATCACCGAGGATTCGGATCATCGGTGGGTAACCTGCTAACCATTTGCCGTATCCAAGCGGCACTCCGCCTTGCAGCGAGATCTCGATCTCGGGAAGTGGACGGAGCACATTCAGGATTTCGGAGTTCTCCTCGAGGCGTACGGGCTTGGTTGGGATGAAGCCTTGAGGGCGGCCCGTGCGATCGGTGTCAGCGACGAGGACCCAGCCTAGGGGCGCACCGTACTCATCTCCAAACCTGCTCCACTTCGTGCAGCCAGCCTGCTGGAGCGCACCTTCAATTGCCGCGAGCTTGGAGGTCGCGCACAATACAGCATGCTCATGTCCAAGCGTGAGGCGGGGATGAGACACGAAACCGCGGTGCGTGGTTCCCGCGGCGAGTACAAAAATCTCGCGGCCGGCAAGCACCCACTCGCATCCCGTTTCGTGGGTCCAAACGACTCCAGCTCTGAGCGACGCGCAAAGATCATCGGGGGTCACGTCCTGGTACCACTCATCATCAAGGGCAATCAGATCGAGAGAACCACCGTCCGCTGTGGAAACGGTGCACTCTTCGGGAAAACCTTCGCGTCGCCTTGGTAGCAGGCTAACTCGGCAACCCCCGCCTCGGTCGAAGAGGACTCGAAGTTCGATCGGAGCTGCTCGCTTCACTGCGGCCTGCTCGCCATCGCAGCGGGCTTCCGACGTCGGCGGCTGCCTCGGGAGCGGGGCTGCCCCACTTGGGGGGCGATACTGTGGAGCGCGCCGTCGTTCTGGAAGCCCATCGTGCGCCTCTTGCTCCGCAGCGAGGCGTGCGTCTTCCTCGGCCCGCCGGCGCGCCTCTTCCGCTAAACGCTGCGCTTCCCTCTCGGCTGCAGCGCGGGCCTCCTCCTCGGCTTGCTGGCGCGCCCGCTCGGCCTGGCGCTGCGCCTCTTGCTCCGCGGCGAGGCGCGCGTCCTCTTCGGCCCGCCGGCGCGCCTCTTCCGCTAAACGCTGCGCTTCCCTCTCGGCTGCGGCGCGGGCCTCCTCCTCGGCTTGCTGGCGCGCCCGCTCGGCCTGGCGCTGCGCCTCTTGCTCCGCGGCGAGGCGCGCGTCTTCCTCGGCCCGCCGGCGCGCCTCTTCCGCTAAACGCTGCGCTTCCCGCTCGGCCGCGGCGCGGGCCTCCTCCTCGGCTTGCTGGCGCGCCCGCTCGGCCTGGCGCTGCGCCTCTTGCTCCGCGGCGAGGCGCGCGTCCTCTTCGGCCCGCCGGCGCGCCTCTTCCGCTAAACGCTGCGCTTCCCTCTCGGCTGCAGCGCGGGCCTCCTCCTCGGCTTGCTGGCGCGCCCGCTCGGCCTGGCGCTGCGCCTCTTGCTCCGCGGCGAGGCGCGCGTCCTCTTCGGCCCGCCGGCGCGCCTCTTCCGCTAAACGCTGCGCTTCCCTCTCGGCTGCAGCGCGGGCCTCCTCCTCGGCTTGCTGGCGCGCCCGCTCGGCCTGGCGCTGCGCCTCTTGCTCCGCGGCGAGGCGCGCGTCTTCCTCGGCCCGCCGGCGCGCCTCTTCCGCTAAACGCTGCGCTTCCCTCTCGGCTGCGGCGCGGGCCTCCTCGGCTTGTTGGCGCGATTGCTCGGCCCGGCGCCGCGCCTCCTGCCTCGCGGCGAAGCGTGCGTCTATCTCTTCCGCTAAGCGCTGCGCGTCCCGCGCGGCGCGGGCAAGAACGTCATTGTCGCGACGGTACAAGCCCACTACGAGAAACGCGACCGCGGATGCAACTACCAGACCGATGGCGACAATGAGAACAAGCATCTCTAGGAGTGGGATGTTGCCTTTCCTCCCTGCCTTTCTACGCTCGCGCGTTTCCCGCCGCGATCCCGGAATGCACTTTCCGGTGGTGCCGCACAGGAGGCTCGCACACTCTTCCAGTCCCACGCGGAAGGCCGATCATTGGGCAATCGGCAATCAGCGGACAGCGGGTGCACAGAGGATTACGGGGAAGGCATATCCGCCGACCATGCACCACGAGGTTCACGTGCAATGCACGCCGACGAGCTGGCGCAACCACGGCTTGAAGCGCGTCGTGCAATGTGCGGCGTCGATACACAGCTCGGCGCGAGAGAACACCAGTTCGGCTTAGGATCCGAAACGTGTTGCTATCGACGGGAAATACGTCACGCTCGAGACTGTAGAGTAGAACACAACGTGCGCCCTTCCAAGACAGACCCGGCAGGCTCGTAAGGAGCCGTTCGGCGCCCTCATCGTTCATATTACGCAAGAGGTCTAACGACAGTTCGCCCGTGACTTCGCGAACCCTCGCTAGAAGACGTCGAATCGTGCGCGCTTTCTGTTTATGGAGACCGCCCTCACGAAGTACGCGCACTACATCGCGCTCTGGCGCTCGCTCTACCGCCCCCCATGAGGGATACGCGGTGCGTAATCGAGACCACGTCGTCTTGAAACGCGCGAGACCAGTCTGGAAGCTGAGGATGATATAGATCGCCTCATCTAGTGGATCAGCCTTGTTCCCGAGCTCAGATTCAGGAGTACCGTAGGCGGCGTCCAGGAGATGATCGATCTTGGCTAGACGATTGGCCGCGCCGCGGCGCAAGGGCGAGGCGGTCCTCATATTCCAGAACTCTTCGTTCCGCTCTCAATCACCTTGCCCAGGACTCCTTCGATCAGGCGGGGGGGCACCGAGTTGCCGATCATCTCGTACGCACTCCGCCGACAGGCCACGTCCGAAGGAAACGTAATGCGGTCTGGAATCCCCTGGAGCCGAGCGTACTCACGCACGGAAAGGGAACGCAGCTCCTCGTAATGGTAGACACAGTCATACCTAGTTGAGAGAGCTGTTGAGGGAGCGTCGGGATGTAAGCGCCGGTATGCGGAGCCGTAGCGTCTCGAGAGTCCATTAAGGTGCTTCTCAGGGATGACGCTCGCGCAACCACCGGGCGGGATGCGCCGGAGACGCCGGACTGTTTCAGCATTCACTGCCGGCGTCTGCGTGTCACGCAGGTTCGCGGGCGCACCAGTCCGAGCCCAGCGCTGGAACGCGCTCTTCGCCTTAGAAGCATACGCTCTTTCGCCCTCCGGTTCCCCGGGCCCAAGCAGAGGCAAGTCAGAGAGCGCCTGGCTTGCGGACGTAAGCATGTCCTCTGCGGGATCCGTCAGCGCTTCGAAATATGTTTCCAGGCCCCTAGGCACCTTTCCTCCGTGGCGGACCGCTGCGAAGAGCGGCAGGAGATCGGGACCTGGATCGGGCAGGTGCTCCTTTGCTCCATGCCGGACGCCAAGAATGAGGATTCTGCGCCGAGCCTGGGGAGTCCCGAAGTGCGCGGCGTCATAAACCTTGTACTCAACTCTGTACCGGAGCCGATTCGCAGGCCTCTCCAATTGTGCCAGTACTCCCGCGAGCGTCTTTCCGCTTCGGTGTCTGATCAGATCCCGGACATTCTCAATGATGAACAGGCGTGGCCGGAGAAGGGCGACGTAGTCCGGCAGGGCCGCGAGTACGCGGTTATGACCGTTTCGGCCGTCATGGTAGCCATTTCTGATCTGGCTAAATCCCTTGCACGGCGGCCCAGCGGCGAGAAGGTCAATCTCGCCCAGTCGTCGACGATCATTCTGCACGAGCCGGCGGCCTTTCTCACTCAGGAGATTGGCGATGGCCGCGGGCTCTCCAGGAAAGTTGTGATTGTAAATTGCGACCGCCTCTTCCCACGAGTCATAGGCCTTCGCGACATGGAATCCGAGTGCCCGAAGTCCTATTCCAATTCCGCCTAGGCCGGCACAAAGCTCAACTGCCGCCCCTGCCGTAGCTGCCCGAGCTAGTCGGGTCATTGTCAGTTCTCCGAACGCATCTGCCAAGGGAGAGGGAGCGCACCCCGGAAGGCGCCAAAATAACATTGCTGTGCCGATTCGCTGCCTGGAGCTAGTTGGCAATCAGCATGTTGCCGTCAGATCTTCAATGGTTTGTATGATTGCCGCGCGGAGTGGCAGAGAGGCGGTCGGGCCCGCGGCAGCGACACTCGCGTTTTAAACCAGGCGCTAACGTCATGAAAGTTCTCCACACCGGTGTTTGGCCGCGATGCGCCGGGCTTCATCGCGTGTCAGCAGTTTCGCAGCCCTATCGCCGGCCGGGCTTCTCCTCGAAATAGACGTAGGCGGGCGCCTGGCCGCGTGGGCTCCCTTTGGTTGGCCAAAAACGCGCCAGCGGGCTTCCTAGGGCATTTGGAACCGTTCCGCGTTGGGGGCACGGCGGGGGCACGAAATGGGGCACGAACCTGGCGGCGGCGGCGGCTTGTCATAAATCGCTGATTTCATGGGCATTTTTGGTGGGCGCACAAGGACTCGAACCTTGGACCCGCTGATTAAGAGTCAGCTGGTTTATTAGCGCCCTGCCGGCGCTCGTCGGCAGTTCCCTTAGGCCTACTACCCCCTGGCTACCCCAACGAATGAGCGGCTCGCGGGAAAGACACGCTAAGTATTTGATTTTGCTTGGAGCTTGTGCTCTACCTCCCGGCCCGGCTGCGTCGGCGTTCGAAGACAAGACAGGTCGTGAGGCGGCGTGACCCCCAGAACTGCGCAGCTTGTGTGACGTATTCGTTCGCTATATGTTCTCAATCCGCGCTGTCGAATCGATCCTTCGAAACGAGCCGGTTATGGCCGACCAGATCGTCATCACGGAGAAATCCAGCCAAGCCAAAGACGTCCGTGCCGCCGTCGGTTCTCGTTACGGAGACGTCCTCGCGGCCGAGGGCCATTTGCTCGACCTGCTCGAGCCGGAGGATGTTGTGCCCGCCTGGAAGCGCTGGTCGCCGATCCTGCTGCGACCCGAAGGTCTTTACGGCACTCGCCCGGCAGAAGGCGGCAACAAAGCCGCCAAGCTCAGAGCTATTCGCGAGGCATTACGTACCGCCAAGCGGGTTTGGCTCGCCACCGACTGTGACCGCGAAGGTCAGCTCATCGGCCAGGAAATTCTTGAGCATTATGAGTACCACGGTCAGGTGATGCGGGTGCTGTTCACTGCGCAGGACTCGCAGACCATCCGCGATGCATTCAGTCGGGCAAAACCAAATGCTGAATATGCCCGGCTTTACGCCGCTGCCGTCGCCCGCAGGCAGGCCGACCAGATCTACAACCTGTCACTTACGCGCACCGCGACTGTCGTCCTGGGTCAAGGTGCGCGACGAGTCATCGGCGTTGGCCGGGTGAAGACGCCGACCTTGGCCATTGTGTGCAAGCGCGAATTGGAAATCCGGAACTTCGTGCCACTCGCCTATTTTGAAATTGTCGCCACTGCAAAGGTTGCGGGAGGCCAGTTCCAGATGCGGCACGCACCGCAGGATCGGATTGTCCGGCGTGAGATTGCTCAGGACGTAGTCAATGCGGCGCAAGATTTCGAGGGTGCGCTTATCGTGCGTGTCGAGGATAAACGGCAAGGGCCACCCAAGCTGCACGATCTGCCGTCGCTGCAGAAACTCTGTGGCTCGCGATTTGGCTGGCCGGCCAGCAAGACGCTCGAGGTGGCGCAGGAGCTCTATGATGGCCAGGGCAAGAAGATAATCACCTATCCTCGCGCCGAGGTGCGCTACCTGCCGCAGAGCCTGGTATCAGACGTGCCGCGGATCGTGGCCGGACTGCTGGTGGGGCAATTGTTCAGCGCAATCTCCGTACCCGAGCCGCCGGTCATCCGCAAAGGTGCGAGCGGCACTTTCTACGACAAGGGCCTGGAGGGCGCGAGCCACCACGCCGTTATTCCCAACGTCAACACGATCGACAAATTACGGGAGGTGTGGCCTCGCCTCTCGTCTGACGAGAAAAAACTGTTCGACGTCATCGCGCGGGCCTACCTGGCCGCCCTGATGCCCGACTTCCGCTACCGCCAGACAATCGCAACGCTCGATGTGCATGGTTTCGAATTCCGCGCTTCAGGCCGTCAGCCCATCGATCTCGGCTGGCGCGCAGCTTTCCCGGACTGGCAGCCCGCCAATGAAAAGGGCGACGAGGCACAATTGCTACCGCCGCTGCGCAACGGCGAGACGGCGCAACTGCACGACCCGAAAATCGAGGACAAGGAGACCCGGCCACCGCCGCGTTACAACGAAGGCACTCTGATCGAGGCGATGCAAAATGCCTGGCGCTTTGTTGACGATGAGATTCTGCGGGAACGCCTGAAGGAGGCCAAGGGCATTGGCACGCCGGCGACCCGAGCGGAGATCATCGGCGGGCTGAAGAAACAGGGTTTCCTGATTGCCCAGGGCAAGCACATCGTGCCGACCGAGACCGGCTTGTCGCTGTTCGGCGTTCTCAAACAGGCCGATCCGGCGCTGGTCGATCCGGGCGTGACAGCGCAACTTGAATGCCTGCTCGACGATGTTGTGGTCGGCAAGCAGGAAATGGTCGGTGCGATTGACGCCGTGTGCAATGTCGCCGAGCGCATCATCGGCAAGCTGAAGGAGGGCGCCGTCGCCGGGGTATCGCCGCCACTTGGCGCTTCAGTCGGCAACGGCGCTGCAGCAGCAAATCCGCCAACGCCTGCGATGAAGCGCTTTGCCGACAGCCTCGTCCGACAGAAGGGCATCAAGCCTCCGCCCGGCTACAAGACGTCGATCTCGATCTGCCGAAAGTTCCTGAACGAACACGCGCCCAAGAAAGCCGACAGTGAAGCGGCTGCGAAGCATGCACCCAAACCGGTCAGTCCGGCACAGTTGCTATACGCCAAAAAGATTGCAGAGGGGAAAGGGCTCATCATTCCCGACGAGGCGAAGGCCAGTTCGGCTGCGATGTCGGCGTGGATTGACTTCGAACCGAGGCACCAAGCGCCGCAGGCGCGGTCGCAAGACCGCCTTCAAGCCAGCAGGATCGGTTGCACCTCAATCGACGGCGCCGAAGAAGAGATCTCGAAAACGCAAAGCTGACGCCGCCGCCGCAACATTACCAACCGCCCAGGCGAATTCCGCAATAGGGACGCCACTGCGGATTCCTTATGGCAACAAGGACGTCGCGATGAAGCTTGGCGCCCGGTATGGCTCAAGCGGATGGTATGCCCCTCCTGGTGTTGATCTTTCTGCTTTCACCGAGCGGGGGTGGCTATAATCTAGCGGATGATGCCCGACGCCATTCGCTGGTACGACCAAAATGTTTCCGATGTATCGCGTCGCTATGAGTCTTGGCCGTGTCAAAACGATCTTAGGTCTGGAGCGTAGTGGTCTGGGCGCGGTGGTAATCCACGGTCATTATCCGGGTTCGACTATGCCCTCATCGCCGCCATGAGCGGTTGGACACCCATAATGTTCATGACCCGGGTGAGATTGTAGGTCAGAACGTGCAGCGCCATCTCGGTGGCGACCTTTGGCAGCGTCTTCATCAGGAAGTGGGTAGCGCCCATCCGGGCCTTGATCGTGCCGAAGGGATGCTCGACCGTCTCCCGTCGCTGCCGCATCTTCTCCGGGTGCTCATCGAGCCGGCGCTGCACCACTTCGATGATGTGCTCATGCTCCCATCGCTTGATCCGTCGCTCGTTGCCCTTGGTGCAGTTGTGCTTGATGGCACAGTGCCGGCAGGCCTTGGTCGCGTAGCGGTGCACGACCAAGCCTTTTTCCTCGCTCGTGTAGGAGTAGGCGAGCCGTTCGCCGGCAGGACAAACATAAACATCCTCCTCGGCGACGTAGCGGAAGTCCTGCTTGCCGAAGCGTCCTTCTGCCTTTGAGTTCGAGGTCATCGGCTTTGGCAGCGTGACCGTGATGCCAGCTTCCTCGCAGGCCAGGATCTCCTCACTGTTGAAGTAGCCGCGGTCGGCGACGGCATCGAACTGCTCAACGCCCAGCATCGCCTTCGCCGCCTTGGCCACAGAGGAGAGCTGCGAGCGGTCGGACCCCTCGTTGGTTACCTCGTGCGTCACGATCAGATGATGTTCGGTGTCGACGGCAACTTGGACGTTATAGCCGACGACGCCGGAGCCGCGGCCGCTGGTCGCCATCGAGCGGGCATCAGGGTCGGTCAGCGAGATCTGCTGGTCCGGCGTGGCGAGCATATCCACCTCGAGGACCGCGAGCCGCCACATCTCCTGCTTCAGCTTCTCGATCTTCTCCTTGAGGCCGCTCGTCTTGGTTTGGAGCGCCTCGGACGGCTCCTGCCGGTCGGCAGTGTCGAGCTGCTGCAGATAGCGCGCCACGCTCTCCTCGATCTGCGCCAGACGCCGCTCCATCTTGGCCCGCGTGAAGTTCCTGTCGCGGTTGTTCACCGCCTTGAACTTACTGCCGTCGATCGCGACGCTGGCTTGCGTCAGCAGCCCCATCGTGCGGCACAGCGCAACAAAGCGCGCGCACACCTGGCGGATGCCACCGCCATTGTCCTTGCGGAAGTCGGCAATCGTCTTGTGATCGGGCACTAGCCGGCCCAAAAGCCACATCACCTCAACATTGTGCCCAGCCTCACGCTCAAGCCGTCGGCTCGACTGAACCCGGTTGAGATAGCCGTAGATATAGAGCTTCAGCAGCGCCGACGGATGATACGAAGGCCGGCCGGTCGCCTCGGGAGCGACGCCGTCAAATCCCAACCCGCCCAGATCGAGTTCCTCAACAAAAACGTCAATTACCCGGACCGGATTGTCCTCGCCGATCCAGTCTTCCAGGCATTCCGGAAGCAGCGTGCTCTGCCCGCGATCCACCCCCTCAACGAAGCGCTTCATCCGATCCCCCGCAGCAGCGTCAGAATCAATGCTGCCAGAATCACATGAAGCAGTCCGTTTTCACACAGCCAGAGTCTGTAGCGGCCGAGACCGTCCACAAATGGCTGGTCGACCTGCTTCCAAGCGCACCGGCGCTGGTTCTGGATGTTGGCGCGGGGACCGGTCGCGATGCGGCTTGGCTTACCTCGCGTGGCTTGGAGGTGGTCGCCGTCGAACCGTCCGGCGCCATGCGCGCCGAAGCGCAACGACTTCATCCTTCACCCTCGATCCGATGGATATCGGATTCTCTGCCAGGTCTCGACAAGGTCCTCCGTCTCGGTCTGTCTTTCGATCTGATATTGCTAAGTGCGGTCTGGATGCATGTTCCAACTGCCGATCGCACACGCGCCTTCCGTAAGCTGGTTACCCTCCTTAAGCCAGGCGGCTGCATCGCAATTACCCTGCGTCACGGACCTGCGGAGCCCGAGCGCGGCATTTACACTGTCTCGCAGGCCGAAATTGACAAGCTCTCGCGGGAACACGGAGCTTTTGTCGAGAAAGCAACTGATAGCAAGGATGAGCTCGGGCGCGGTGCGATCAACTGGATACAGCTTGCGGTTCGTCTCCCAGATGATGGCAGCGGTGCGCTTCCGTTGCTTCGACACATCATCCTCAACGACGACAAGTCCTCCACCTATAAGCTGGCATTGCTCCGCGCGCTGTGCCGGATTGCGGATGGTGCGGCAGGTTATGTGCGGGATGCTGATGACGGTCACGTAGCCGTTCCGCTTGGCTTGGTTGGTCTTTACTGGATCCGGCTATTCAAGCCGCTTCTGGCGGCAGACCTCCCTCAAAGCCCGACCAATCAAGGTCACGAGCAGTTGGGCTTCGTAAAGGAGGGGTTTCAGCAGCTAAGCAGCGTTTCGCATCTGGATTTACGAATTGGCATGTTCTTCGGTGGAGACCGATCAAACGCGCTGCACGCCGCGCTGCGCGATGCGTGTAACACGATCACTCGAATGCCAGCGCACTACATGACTTACCCTGGGGGCGGTCCCGTCTTGCCAGCCAGGCGGATTGGACGCGTGCCGACGCCGGCAAAAATCCATTTGGATGACGTCTATCTTTTTAGCTTCGGCGAACTGCTCATTCCACGACATCTGTGGCGCGCCCTCCAACGCTTCGACGTATGGATCGAGCCGGCGCTTATTGCTGAATGGTCGCGGCTCATGAACAGCTATGCGGCGCGCCAGGATCGAAAGATCTCGGATGCGAAAATCGCCACAGCAATGATATGGTCGGAACCCAGCCGTGATGTGAGGATCGCGCGAGAACAAGCCGTTCGGCTCCTTGAATCAAGTAGACTATACTGTGTCTGGTCGGGTCGCGCTTTGTCTGTCGAATCTCTCGATGTCGACCATTGTTTTCCGTGGGCTGCTTGGCCTTGCGACGACCTCTGGAACCTTCTGCCCGCACATCGCAAGGTAAACCAGAATCAAAAGCGCGATAAGCTGCCCGGCATTGAACTTCTGCGATCTGCTCAGGACCGAATCCAGGAGTGGTGGGAAAAAGGTTACTTGAACGCTGACAATCAGGTGCTTCCTGAGCGGTTCATGACGGAAGCCAAGGCGACCCTGCCAATGATCGAGCACGATGATGCCCGCCTCGATGACGTTTTTGCCGCGCTAAACCTACAGCAGATCCGATTGAGACATGATCAGCAGGTCCCCGTGTGGGTGCCGAAGCATATTAATCAGTCTCCTTAACAGCAAGTACGCGACATTGGCGGACTCGTTCTGACTAAACGAACGCGTGAAACGCACGAGACTTAATAATCACGTCGAGGCCATAACCGAGCGCTCTCTATAGGGACGAACATGAGTGCAGCTTGACAAAGGGATCTGTTCAGGACCGAAAAGGCCTAGCTTCAGCTGGATCCGTCCTGGGTATAGACGTGGGCTGCTCTCCGAGGCGTCGATCAAGCGCGGTTTGTCGGCTCGACTGGGATAAGCAAAAAATTCACTGGACCATCGCTCGGTTTCGAGCGGCGGAGCCGGAGCGGTCAGCGACTATCTCCCGCATAGCCGGCGGAACGCCCTTGGCCTGCGCAGCTTTCGACGGACCGCTCCGGTCGGACTTGGAGCCTATTGGAGTCTACCGCGTCGCCGAACGTATGTTGACATGCGGGCTCCAGCGATTGATCGGCAAGCCCGGGCAATCGAGCACTCCGGTTGGTAAGCAATTAAATTTTCACACAAATGAATGCGCCAAAATCGTCCTGGAGCTAGGAAAGCTAGCGCCGGCTATGCATCGTACTGCAATCCACGCGAGAGCTATTGTTGAGGCGTTTCCTAGTTCGTTTCTTGGTCTGATGATCACTGAGCCGCAGCTACTCGACGCCCAACGTGTAAACCGATCTGATATATTTTACATGCATCTTGCGCGGACGGGCGCCTTAACGCGCCTAATCAGCGATCTGCTTCCTGGTCGAAGTCTCGTCGATATCTTCGAATCCGTCACAAACCATGACGATCGTGCAGCACTCGTCTGCGCGATTACATCCCTCTGCGTCGCTTCTAGGAGATATAGTTCGGTTGGCGATTCGCAGGGATGGATCATTCTCCCTTTGACCACAGCCTCAATAGGTTGATTTCCTCTACATCAGTGGGATCGCCGCAGCATACTCCGGTCAATGACGGGCATCCTGCGCAAAATCGATTCTTACATTGAATGTAAGCAGGCGATCGAAGAGTGCAGACTTGCGATAATAGTGCCGCGCCGCGAACCTGCTGTCGGGGATGTTTTCGCTGCGATACTCCAGCAGTCCGAACCACAACAGTGGCCGCAGGATTCGCGCCTCCATGGCGTAGGTCGATCTGTCCCAAGTCCCCGTCAGTGTGGCCGGCTCCGGAATAGTGCAGAGTCGCGTGAGCTTCTCGCTGGTTTGCCAGTCGCCCGCGGAAACCGATAGCGACCACAGCACAATGCCGACGTCAGCCTGCGGCCATGAGCCGAGCAAGCTGCGGCCGAAATACCCGAGGTCCATGCGCCAGAACGCAATATGAAACAGAATCGCTACTAAGCTACCTTGCCGCTCATGGCTCAGCATCGATTTCCCCAGGGGCGTCGCCACCAACTTGCCGCGCTGCGCGCGGACCAGAGTAGCTGCCTGCGCGAGGATGCGGACGACATGCAAGGGAAGAAAGTCGGGTTCGTTGATCACCTTATTCAACCGAAACGCATCGGCTTGGTTATAGTCCGGCCATTCAATGAACTCGCACATCTCGGCCACCGCGGCCCTCGACAGGTTGCCGGTTGCGGTTAGCGGAAGGCCGTTGCGCTCAATCGCCTGCCGCAGCAGGATGAGAGTGTTGCGCGTAACAGCTGAGCCTGCGCTCTCATCGGCACTGAGATCATTGGCGATGCGGATCGCGTTCTGAAGGGCCGATGGCTCCCGCCGCAGCGCCCGCAAACTGTCGAAGGTAAGTAGCGTCCACGCCGGCTCGACACCGTCAAGCCACTGCCGCACTTGCTGATCCTGCAGAAAATCCTCTGCAACCATGGCTCAACTCGCCATGCCGGTCAGCCGTGAGGCGAATGGAGCAGCGCTCAGCCACTCGCTGAGCTTCGACCAACGCCGCCGGCCCGAGACGTTGCGCACCGCGATTGCGACGGCCTTCTTCTGCCCGACGAGAACGACAAGCCGCTTGCCGCGGGTGACGCCGGTGTAGAGAAGGTTCCGCTGCAACATGGCGTAGTGCTGCGTCATGACTGGAATCACCACGGCTGGGTATTCCGAGCCTTGGCTCTTGTGGATGCTCGCGGCGTATGCCAGCACCAGGGCGTCGAGCTCGCCAAAGCCATAGGTGACCGAGCGCCGGTCGAAGCTGGCGGTGAGGTTGCCTTCCTCAGGCTCAACGTCCGTCACAAACCCAATGTCACCGTTGTAGACCTCCTTGTCATAGTCGTTCTCGATCTGCATGACCTTGTCGCCGGGTGCGAAGGTCCAGCCAAATCTCTCGACCTTGCGCTCGCCCGCCGGGTTTAATGCGGCCTGGAGTTCGATGTTGAGGGAGCGTGCTCCGACGCCGCCGCGGTTCATCGGGCAGAGAACCTGGACATCGCGGACTGGATCGAGACCGAAGCGGCGCGGGATGCGGGTTTTGACCAGCTCGATGATGCGCGGAACCGCGGTCTCGGGATTATCAGCTTCGACAAAATAGAAATCGCTCTCGGCTTCGGGTTTGCGAAGATCGGGAATGACGCCTTGATTAATGCGGTGGGCATTGACGATGATCTGGCTTTGGGCGGCCTGCCGGAACACCTCGGTGAGGCGCACCACCGGCACGGCGCCGGATGAGATGACATCGGCCAGCACCTGGCCAGGCCCAACCGAGGGAAGTTGGTCGATGTCGCCGACGATCAAAAGGGCAGCCCTGTCGGGGACTGCCTTCATGAGCGCCTGCATCAGCATGACATCGACCATGGAGGTCTCGTCGACAACCAACAGGTCACAGTCGAGCGGGTTGTCGTCGCCGCGCTTGAAGCCGCCGCCCTTGGGGTCGACCTCCAGTAGACGGTGGATGGTCTTGGCCTCGAAGCCGGTCGCCTCGGTCATACGTTTCGCCGCGCGCCCAGTCGGAGCGCATAGTAGAAGAGTGGCGGCCTTGGCCGCGAGGATGCGCAGAATGGCATTGACGATGGTCGTTTTGCCGACGCCGGGGCCGCCGGTCATGACCAGCACTTTGGACATCAGTGCGAGCCGGATTGCAGCGACTTGGCTTTCGGCGAGCGCAAGACCGATACGCCCAGCGGCCCACGGCAATGCCTTGTCCGGATCGATCCAGGGCCAAGGCAGCTTGCCATTCGCAAGGCGGATCAGCCGCTCGGCGATGGCCCGCTCCGCCCGATGCAAGCCGGCCAGAAATACACAGGGCGTTTCGCCAACCCGGTCGGCGACCACCGTGCCCTCCTGCAGCTCGAGGTCGAGGGCAGTTCGGATGAGCTCCTGCGGCACCTCGAGCAGCTTTTCGGCAAGCGGTATCAGCTCTTCCGTCGGCAAGCCGCAATGTCCCTCATCCATCGCCACGGTCAGCGCATGGGAAATGCCAGCGCGGACCCGCACCGTGGCGGTCTTCTCGATGCCGAGTTTCATCGCGATGGCGTCGGCCGTCCTGAAACCGATGCCGCGGATGTCGCGCGCCAGGCGATACGGGTTTTCGGTCATGACCTGGATGGCGTCAGAGCCGTAGGTCTTGTAGATGCGCACCGCCCGCGCCGTGCCGACGCCGTGGCTGTGCAGGAACACCATGATTTCCCGCACCGCCTTCTGCTCGGCCCAGGCAGCGAGGATGCTGGCAGCGCGAACCGGCCCGATGCCGTCGACCTCGCGCAGTCGGTCTGGCGTCGCCTCGATGACGTCGAACACCTTCTCACCGAAGGCCCGCAGGAGCTTCCTGGCGTAGGCTGGGCCGATGCCCCGGATCATGCCGGACGAGAGGTACTTCTCGATGCCGTCGGCCGAGGTCGGGGGCGATGTGCGCAGGAACCGCGCCTTGAACTGCTGGCCGTGTGTCCGGTCGTTGACCCATTCGCCGGAGGCCGTGATCCACTCGCCGGCGGCAATGGTTGCGGCATGGCCCACAACAGTCACTACCTCACGATGCCCGCGCGCCTTGGCCCGCAGAACGCAGAAGCCGTTCTCGGCATTATGGTACGTGACGCGCTCGACGAGACCGGCAAGAGCCTCCTGCGGCTTATTCTCGGAAGGGTGTTTCATGGTCACTGCGGCAGAACCGCCAGTTGCACGCATGCTATTCTGCTCAAGCCGGCGACCGGGCGGCAACATCGACGCAGGCTGCAATATTGTCGAAGGTCGCAAGCACACCACATAGCGATCATGTGCGGGAGAGTCATCCAGAGCAGCGGGCCCGTACGTTATGCCATTGTCGACGGCATGAACGTGCGCGACAGCCGCGTACACAATTATCCGCCCCGGTGGAACGCCGCGCCAAGCCAGGATCTGCTGGTGATCCGGCGTAATCATCAGACCGGCGAGGTGTCCCTCGAGCCCCTGCGCTGGGGTCTTATCCCCTATTGGTGCCAGGACCCGAAGGGCGGGCGAAGGCCTATCAATGCTAAATGCGAGACCGTGCGCAATCTGCCGACCTTCCGGGATGCCTATCGCCGGCGGCGCTGTATCATCCCCGTCGACGGTTTCTTCGAATGGAAGGCGATCAAGGGCCAGAAAGCCAAGCAGCCCTATGCCATAGCCATGAAGGACGGCAGCCCCTTCGGTCTTGGTGGGCTGTGGGAAAATTGGAAAGAGCCAACTTCCGGGGAATGGATTCGCACTTTCGCGGTGATCACGACGGACGCAAACGAGCTGGTGGCCGAAATCCACGATCGCATGCCCTTGATCCTTGCGCCTGGTGACTATGCTCGCTGGCTGAGCGACGAGCCCGATACTGGTGACCTGATGCGGCCGTTCCCGGCCGCACCCATGCGGATGTGGCCGATCTCCACGCGGGTCAACAAGCCGGAAAACGACGATCCCTCGATCGTCGAGCCGATCGAGTTGACCTCCTCTGTTGCATAGGCCGAGCGACGCTCACTGCCTTGGAAATCGATCTTGTTCGCGATGAGTTGGCTGACGACGGCCTGCGCATCAAAACGTACGCGCTGTTGAGTCTGGTCACGTGATCAAGGTGCGGACCACCGGAGAGAGTCACGGAATAGTTTCGTCGCCCGAGCGCGATTGAAACCGGGCGAGCCCTCTCGCGCGCCACGATTTGAAATGTCGAATTTTGAGCGTACTGATCGAACCGATTTTCGACCGAGATCGAGTTCGATTCTTTTGCTTCCGGTACGCTTCCGGTGAGATTTGTCGACAAATCGATCGCGGCTTTAACTCATTGAAATGATTGGTGGAGCCGAGGGGATTTGAACCCCTGACCTCCGCAGTGCGATTGTGGCGACCCGCTAAAGAGCATGAGACGCCCTCGCCGACCGTAGCAATTCGTCCCGTGGAGCATCCTACAGAAATGCGTGGACTGTAAGTTTGCCTGCCGAGGCTGCGCCGACCCAGGTATCGTTCGCCGCGGCCTTCAATGCCTCCGCATCCTTTTCGAACGTGACGCAGAAGATGGTCTGCAGCGGGAGCCCGATGTCGGTCGTAAGCGTGTCGAAGACGTATTGCTTGGCTGTCGTATCGAGGTGGCCGAAGAACCCAACATCGAGGGCGAGCAGCCAAGGCGGACTTCTCGGATCGGTGCGGAGCACCTTGAGAAGGATATCGAGTACCGCGAGGATTTGTTCGCCGCTGCTCAGGCCCCCGAACGACGTATAGAATTTGCCGGACCTCGGCGTCGCAAACTCGACGGTCTGCTTACCCCGGCGCCTCGCTCTGAAGCCAAAGGTCGAGGTAACGAACAGCTCGCTATCGAGGGAATCCCAGACGGTCTGTTCATCGACGTCGAGCTGCCGCGCGAGAGACCAGACCGCATGGGCGAACATATCCTTCGGGCCTTCCCTGCTGCGGAAGATGCCCTCGTTGAGAAGGATGACGTTGAACAGAGCACGCGGCCACGAGGGCGCTATGCCGCCATCGACCTCGATCCGGAGCCGCTGCGGCAGCGATCCGCTCCTGTGGCGCACCGCGAGTTTCTGTTGGATCAGGCTTACCTTGGTCGCGGCGTCGCCGTGCGACACCACCGCCTCAATCGCGATGTCGCGTGGCGAGCCGCGGCAGAAATCCCACCGGTCGGCGAAGCGACCGAAGTTCGTGCGGCCAGAGAACGCGGCGATCGCCTCACATAGGGTCGACTTCCCTGCATTATTCGAACCGTATACGACGTTGTGGCGCCCGAGCTTCACATCGACGCGTTCGTCGAAGGGTCCCACTTGCTTTAGTCTGATCCTGCTGATGCCGTCGGTCAGATGGTTGTCGGCGTTCGATACGCGGGCAAACACCCACTCCTCATGCTGCTTCTTCCACCGCGCGATCTCCTCAACCGTGTGCACGCTGGGATTATCGTCGATCAGTTTACCGTGCGTCTGACACGTCCAGATGCCGTTCCGCTCACTGGATCGCTCTTCCGACGACAACGACGCGTCATAGCGCGGGCCTCGCGCCGACGCAGCCGTGATGTGCGCGGCCACTCCGACCATCGTCGTCTGCGTTGCCCGGTCTTCCGAGGGTCCGACGGTCAGGCGGCGGCAGCCCGGAAATGCGCACATATACCCGGCACGTTTCGCCAGCAGGTCTTTCGTGGTCGGCGAGAACTCGTCACGATTGTCGGCTGCGAGCGGCACTGATGTTTCTGGCGCGGACACCGTCATTTTGTCGGCCGGTAACATCTTAGTAACATCGCCGAAGCCCGAACGCTATGTAATTGAAATTATGGAGCGCCCGAAGAGATTCGAACTCCTGAACCCCAGATTCGTAGTCTGCCGGCTCGGCCCTATTGCGAGTTGTGAGGTATTGCCCCTAACACGCAAACAAAGTTGCCAGCGTGAGCTACAAGGCGTGATTACCGCTTGAGTTCTATCTGGCGGACTTTATAGCGTGGAAATTTCTGGAGTTCTTTCGCTTTATCGGCAAGGGTGGGCTCGCCATAGCCACGCCCGACTGAAGCCGGCGCATGTCCGACGATGGCGTCAAGCACCTTTTCTGACATGCCGCTGCGGAAGCCTATGGCCTTGAACGTGTGTCTCCAAGCGTGATTAGGCGACAACTCAGGATCGTTGACGCCAAGTGTCCGGACCCACGTTGCCACCTGTTCGCGTGCTTTCACATAGCGAGGTTTGCGGGGGTTGGTGGGATCGATTGGCCCACTAGGCTGCTTCAACTCATTGTAAAACAGCGGCCCGGCGCCGTTGGCCTTCACGAATGCAAGGAAGCCTTGCTCAACTAAATGCTCATGAAGCGGCACTGTGCGCGCTTCACCGGTCTTGGTCGTACCAGCCTCTGGCGAAATCTTAATGGCGTGAATGCCGTCGCGTTCGACGATATCAACACCACGCAATTGCGTGAGCTCGCCCATGCGCGCACCGCTGTACGCCGCCAGCCACGGACACCAACGCTTGGCCGCATCGGTCTTGCTGCGCACTTCGATCGCTAGCGCGGTACTTAATATCGTCTCGATCTCGCCATCAGTGAAAGACTTCGTTTCGCGCATCCTTATCTTTTTCGGAACCTTCACGCGCCAGCCGGTAAAGGGGTTGCGCGAAATCAGCTTTTCATCAATGGCCCATGCAAACACGGTTCGAGTCGCGCCGACCCAGATATTAGCGACCGTGCCCGCGGTCCGGTCAGAGTCGATGAGCCGATTGGCCCATTCCTGCATTTGCTCGGGCAGCAACCCTGCGGCGCTGGTATTCGGAAAATCGCTTTGCAGCCGCAGGAACACGCCACGCCACCGGTTTACGGTCGAGCTGGCCGGCTTGGCTTTAGCGATCCACCGCTCGAACAAAGACCACGGCGTCAGGCTCGGGTCCGCGGTGCCTTCGTATCGTGGGAATTGCTCCGCCCACCTGTCCGGACCGTGATCGCCCCGAGCGCGCCGCGCGAGCAGCGCCAGGGCAGCGAAAAAATCGCGCGTGACGTAATCAAGGAACATATCACGCGACGCTGCATCCAGAACGAGCAGGTTAGCCGCTAGAAATTGATTCGACTTGGCCTCGTCGGCGATGATGGGCCGCACGCGCTCGCGCATAGCGCTGTCACGTTCCCAAAACTCTAGCGGGTCGCCTGAGAACACGCCACCGGCCATCGCTGGACCGTAAAGCTCGGAGCGCACATGTGCCTGATAGTCCCCCCATACGTCCGCCGGCCAATTAGGGATCGCCATCCGGGCAGTGAACCAGTGATACCACTCGCCGGCCAGCGATCGTGCTTCCTTTGGCGTGAGCGTGCGGCCTTCCCCCTTGCGGGCCGCTCGGATGTTGGCGATCCGCGCTTCAATCTCGCTGGACCATTCGCGGTGTTTCGCTCGCGCGAGCGAGATGGGCAGAGGGCCCGTATTCAAGCGCTCCTCGGTACGCTGGCCGTAGAGCTTGGCGTACTCATCGCGCACATCGAATGGGATCACCTTGCGGGCGATGAAACCGCCCTTATTGGTGGAAGCGAGTTTGGTCGCAAGTCGGGGCATTTTGGGCGCGCTACAAAATGGTTTTGTAACGTGATTTGTAGCATCGGCGTTGGAAAATGCCAATGCTTTCAGTAAGCTATTGATGGATATCGGCCAAAGAGGTTAATGGAGCGGGCGATGGGATTCGAACCCACGACCCCAACCTTGGCAAGGTTGTGCTCTACCCCTGAGCTACACCCGCATCCGTAAAAGGGGGTAAGGCAACGGCCGAAGCCGGAGCCGCAAAGCTATGCCAAAGACCTGAACGCTTTGCAACCGCGAGACAGCCACGGCCAAAGAACCGGTCTAAATTCTTCCTTTGGGCATGATCTTATCCGAAAACCGGCTACCACTTTTCGGGATCATGCCCTAATGCCTGCCTCGCCGGACGAGCTTTTCGCGTATTTGGATACTCTCGGAATCGCCCACCAGACCGTGAACCATCCGCCGGTATTCACGGTCGAGGAAGCGCGGGCGTTGCGCGGCCAGGTCGCCGGCGGGCATACCAAGAACCTGTTCCTGCGCGACAAAAAGGGCGCGCTGTTCCTCGTGGTGGCGGCGGAAGACGCGGCGATCGAGCTTAAATCGCTGCACCGCCTGCTGGGCGCATCCGGGCGCTTCTCGTTCGGCTCGGCCGAGCTCCTGCGCGAGACGCTTGGCGTCGAGCCCGGCGCGGTAACCCCATTCGCCGCGATCAACGACGAGGCCGGCCGGGTGACCGTCATTCTCGATGCCGCCATGATGGCGCACGAGGTGCTCAACTTTCACCCCCTGGTGAACACCAAGACGACGACGATTTCCCGCGCGGGTCTCGTCAATTTCCTCGCCGCCACGGGACATCCGCCGCGCATCGAGGCGGTTGCCGGCCCGCCTGCCTGAAAGCCCGCGATTGCATTCGGCCCGGTTCTCCCCATCTAATCAGGCGAATAAGGAAGATTGCGGCCCCGCCGGGCCCCAAAGGGAAAGCGCATCAAGCCACATGTTGCAGCAAGCTCAAACCGCCGCCGCGGATAGTTTCGTCAAGGACACGACGACGCAAGCCTTCGTCAAGGATGTCATCGAGGAATCGAAGCGGCAGCCGGTGCTGGTCGATTTTTGGGCGCCGTGGTGCGGCCCCTGCAAGCAGCTGACGCCCGTGCTCGAAAAGGCGGTTCGCGCCGCCAAGGGCAAGGTGAAGCTCGTCAAGATGAACATCGACGATCACCCGGCCATTCCCGGCCAGATGGGCATCCAGTCCATTCCGGCGGTGATTGCCTTCGTCGACGGCCGGCCGGCGGACGGTTTTATGGGGGCGCTGCCGGAAAGCCAAGTGGTCGCCTTTCTCGATCGCCTCACCAAGGACAGCATCGGCGGCGAGACCAAGGATCTGCTCAAGGCCGCCGACGCGGCGCTGGCTGAGGGCGATTCCGCCGGTGCGGCGAACCTCTACGCGGAGCTCCTCGCCGAGGACAATGGTAACGTGCAAGCGCTCGCCGGCCTGGCGCGCTGCTACGTCGAGACCGGAGCGCTCGACCAGGCGCGGCAGACGCTCGCCATGATCCCGGATTCCAAACGCGGCGAATCCACCGTCGCCGCCGCGCAAGCCGCGCTGCAATTGGCCGAGCAAGTAAAGACGCTCGGGCCCATCGCCGAGCTGGAGCAGAAGGTCGCCGCCAATCCGCTGGACCAGCAGGCGCGCTTCGATCTCGCGCTGGCGCTCAACGGCAAGGGCCGCCGGCTCGATGCCCTCGAACAGCTGATCAGCATCGTCAAGCGCGACCGCAAATGGAACGACGATGGCGCCCGCAAGCAGCTCGTCCAGTTCTTCGAAGCATGGGGTCCGACCGACGAAGCCACGGTCGAGGGCCGCAAGCGGCTGTCCTCGATCCTGTTCGCGTAGCCTCTCATCTCGCCGCAACGGTGGAGGAGAAAGCGTCCGGTCGCGTGCGGAGTACGACATGCCGATCAATGCGATCTACAAGGGGCCCGACGATCTCCCCGGCGTGATCGCCGTCTTCCCGTTGCCGGGCGCGCTGCTGCTGCCGCGCGGGCAGATGCCGCTCAATATCTTCGAGCCGCGCTATCTGGCGATGATCGACGATGCGTTGCGCTCCGGGTCGCGCTTGATCGGCATGATGCAGCCCGATCCGGTCCATCCCGGACCGGACCAAAACAAGCCGCAGTTGTTTCGCGTCGGCTGCGTCGGGCGGATCACCCAGCTCGCCGAGAGCGGCGATGGCCGCTATCTGATCCAGCTTACCGGCGTCGCGCGCTTCCGCGTCGAGGAAGAGCTTGCCGTCGCCACCCCCTACCGGCAATGCCGGGTGACGTATCAGCCCTTCATCGACGACTTCATTGCGCGTAAGGGCGAGGACGGGGTCGATCGCAAGGCGCTGTTGCGGGCGCTCGCCGATTTCCTCAAGGCCAACGATCTCAAGGCCGATTGGGAAGGCATCGAGAACGCACCCAACGAAGCGCTGGTCAATGCGCTGGCAATGATGTCGCCCTACGGCCCCGCCGAGAAGCAGGCCTTGCTGGAGGCGCCGGATTTGAAAACTCGCGCCGAAATCCTGGTCGCCGTCACCGAGATCGAGCTCGCCAAGAGCAATACGTCCGGCGAGACGCCGCTGCAGTGAAAAGAATATCCCCGCTTCGTGGGGAGGCCTATTATTCCGCCGATCCGAACCGGAGACACCGATGTCCACGCCTCCCACCGACCATCCCGCCGGCAGTATCGATCCGAAGCTGCTGGAAATCCTGGTCTGCCCGCTGACCAAGTGCCCGCTCGAGTACGATGCAGAAAAACAGGAGCTGATCTCGCGCGCGGCAAAGCTCGCTTATCCGATCCGCGACGGCATCCCGATCATGCTGCCCGAGGAAGCGCGGCGGATTGATTGATCTTTTGCCGTAGCATGAAGGCGAGCAAAAACTTATGATCAAAATCTGGGGGCGGAATACCTCGTCGAACGTACAGAAAGTCATGTGGGCGGTCGGCGAGATTGGGCTGCCGTACCAGCGCATCGATATCGGCGGGCCGTTCGGCAAGAACCGCGAGCCGGCCTATCTCGCCATGAACCCGAACGGACTGGTGCCGACGCTCGAAGAGGAAGACGGCTTCGTGCTGTGGGAATCCAACTCGATCGTGCGCTACTTGGCCGCCAAGCACCGCGCCGGCCTGCTCGAACCGGCTGATCTGCGCGCCCGGGCGCGCGCCGGCGCCTGGATGGATTGGCAACTCAGCGTCGTCGCGCCCGCGATCTTCGCATGCTTTTGGGGCTTGATCCGCACGCCGCCGGAACAACGCAACCACGACGCGATCGAAGACTCAAAAAAACGGACGACGGCAGCGATGGCTATCCTCGATGGCGAGCTGGCCAAGACCGCCTACGTGGCGGGCGATGCCTTCTCCTACGGCGACATTCCCGCCGCCGTCATAGCCAATCGCTATCGCCAATTGGTGCCGGAGCGGCCGTCGCTGCCGAATTTCGAGCGCTGGTTCGCGGCGGTCGCCGCGCGCCAAGCGTTCAAGGACCACGTCGCCGCCGTGCCGCTGGCGTGAACCTCATCATTCCGCCGCCGCGCGCGCCGCGCCGCCTTGAGCCGAAACGATGTAGTCCATCGCCGCCTGCACGCCGCCCTTTTTGTGCGGCACCCCGGCGAGCTTCAGCGCCATCTCGGTCGCCGCCAGGGCCCCGATCAGCGTCGCGTCGTTAATGTCGCCGAGATGGCCGATACGGAAATACTTTTTCGCGTAAGGGCCGAAGCTCGCGCCGTAGGAAATATTGAACGTATTGAGCGCGACGTTGCGGAACTGATCGGCATCGTGGCCGTCGGGCAGTAGCACGGCGGTAATCGTCGGCGAATAATATTTCGGCTCGCGGCAGAGGATTTCGAGCCCCCAAGCGCGCACCGCGCGGCGCGTCGCCTCGGCGAGCCGGTCGTGACGGGCAAAGACGTTGTCGAGGCCTTCCTCGTGCAGCATCTGGATCGCGGCATCGAGGCCGTACAGTATCTGCGTCGCCGGCGTGTAGGGAAAGAAGCCCTGCTTGTACATCGTCAGCATGTCGTCCCACTCAAAGAACGAGCGCGGCAGCTTGGCCGTCTTCGCCGCGCGCAACGCCTTCTCGCTCACCGCGTTGAACGACATGCCGGGCGGCAGCATCAAGCCCTTCTGCGCGCCGCCGACGGTGACATCGACGCCCCACTCGTCGTGACGGTAATCCGTCGAAGCGAGCGAGGAGATGGTGTCGACCAGAAACAGCGCCGGATGGCCGGCGGCATCGATGGCTTTGCGGATCTCGCCGATCGGCGACAGGCAGCCGGTCGCGGTCTCGTTGTGCAGCACGCAGACCGCTTTGATCTCGTGCGCCTTGTCCTTGCGCAGATGCTCTTCGATGATTTTCGGATCGGCGCCGATGCGCCAGTCGGTTTTGATGAAATCGGGCTTTAAGCCCAACCGCTCCGCCATGACCTTCCATAGCGTGGCGAACTGGCCGGTCTCGACCATCAGCACCCGGTCGCCGGGCGACAGCGTGTTGGTGAGCGCCCCTTCCCAGGCGCCAGTGCCGGTCGCGGTGAAGATGATGACCGGCTGCGTGGTCTTGAAGATGGTCTTGATGCCCTCCAGTACGCGCTTGCCGAGCTTGGCGAATTCCGGGCCGCGCTGGTCGATGAGCGGCATGTCGATCGCCCGCAGCACGCGGTCGGGAACGGGCGTCGGCCCGGGGATTTGCAGGAAATGGCGCCCGGGAAGACGCGAGGCATTCTGCGGCATTGATCGGCACTCCTGCGGACGTTGTTTAGTGAAGCATGATCTCTTCGGAAAACCGGTGTCCACTTTTCCGGATCATGCTCAAAATCCCGGCCGGGCGCGTCCGAAGGTGCCGCGGCGCGGTCTTGATCCCCGAATGCGCCATTCGGGTCAAGTCTGTTCTCCCTCGCCCGGCGAGGCCTCGATATCGCGAGGTTGTGCCGCTTTGATGCATAGGACGCGGCGCCGCGGGCGCGTTCCCTTTGATCCCTTCAGCGCCAATTCTCCAGAATACGTTCAAGAATAAGGGTGATGCGCTCGACAACTTCAGGCGGTTTGCCGCCCATCGGATCGATCGTAACGAGCGACGCATTGCCCTTATCTTTTCCTTGCCGGTGAAAGACCATCTTCACCGCTCGGCTTCCAGCGCGCTCTCGTGCCAGCGCCGCAGTGCCAGGTAATTGATCAGCGAGAGCAAATAGAAGATCACGATGCCGGCGAGCGAGAGCAGCAGCAACGCCGCGAACATGCGCGGAATGTTGAGCCGATAGCCCGATTCGGCGATGCGATAGGCGAGGCCGGAGCCGGCACCCGCCGAGCCGGCGGCGATCTCGGCGACCACCGCACCGATCAGCGACAATCCGCCGGCGATGCGTAACCCGCCGAGGATATAGGGCAGCGCCGATGGCAGTTTGAGATGCCACAGCACTTGGCCGCGCGAGGCGCCGTAGAGCGAAAAAAGCGCCGCGAGATTGCGGTCGACCGAATTCAATCCGAGCGTGGCGTTCGCCAGCACCGGAAAGAACGCGACGATCCAGGCGCAGGCCAAGACCGCCGCGTGTTGCGGCAGGTAGATGAGCAAGAGCGGCGCGATGGCGACAATCGGCGTGACCTGCAGGATCACCGCATAAGGATAGAGCGAATATTCGACCAGCCGTGACTGGTTGAACAGCACCGCTAGCCCGACGCCGCCGGCCGCCGCCAGCAAGAAGCCCTCGAAGGTGGTGACGAGCGTGACCAGAAGCGAGCGCGACAGCAAAGCCCAGTCGGAAACCAGCGTGCGCAGGATGCGCCCCGGCGCCGGCAGCACATAGGGCGGAATGTCTTCGATTCGCACCACCAACTCCCAGGCCACGAGCCCGAGCGCGAGCACCACGATCGGCAAAGCGATGCGCAGCGCGCGGTCGCGGCGGTCGCGCCGCTCGCCGGCGGAGGCCCGCGCTCTCATGGCTCGCCTCCCGCCGCCATGGCCTGCGCCAGCGCTTCAGACGCGCGGCGGCAGAACGCGGCGTATTCGGGCGAGGTACGGAATCCCTGGTCGCGCGGATAAGGCGCGTCGACGGCAAGCTCGGCGAAGACCCGGCCCGGCCGCGCCGCCATCACCACCACGCGGCTCGACAAATAGACCGACTCGAACACCGAGTGGGTCACGAAGATGACGGTGGTGCGCAGCGTCTGCCACATCCGCAGCAGATCGTCGTTGAGCTTGAAGCGCGTAATCTCGTCGAGCGCGGCGAACGGCTCGTCCATCAAGAGGAGCTGCGGCTCGGTGACCAGAGCGCGCGCGATGGACACCCGCATGCGCATGCCGCCGGACAATTCCCGCGGATAAGCGTGGCTGAAGCTTCGCAAGCCGACGCGGTCGAGCACGACCTCGACGCGGTGAGCGGCCTTGTCCATGCTCGCGCCCTTCAGCTTCAGCGGCAGCGCCACGTTATTGAAGACCGAGGCCCAGGGCATCAGCGTCGGTTCCTGGAACACGAAGCCGATGCGGCTTTCATCGTGAACCGGTGCTGCTGCCTGCGGCCATGCGACGACGCCTTCCGTCGGCTCGCTCAACCCCGCGACGATGCGCAACGCGGTCGATTTCCCGCAGCCCGAGGGACCCAGCAGCGCGACGAACTCGCCCGGCTGCACGTCGAGGTCGAGCCCGGCGAGTGCACGCACGCCGTTGGGAAACAACTTGCCGACGCCACGCAGCGCGACGAGGGGTGCGCCATGAAATGAGGTCGCCGGCGGCATCGGTATCGCTATTGTTTCGGCCGCAGATCGAGCCCGACTTTTTTGTCGACGAATTGCAGCGTGTAGGATTTGCGGTAATCGAGGCCCGGCTTGGCCACGCCGGCGCGCACCATCTTGTCGAAGAAATCCTTCATGCGCGCGTCCGTCATGGCGCCGATGCCGAGGGTGAGCGCATCGCCGGAATCGACGATGCCGTACTCCTTCATCTTGGCGACCGAGTATGCCAACAGCGCGTCGGTCATTTCCGGGTTCTGCCGTTTGATCAGCGCATTGGCCGCAGCGTTGTCGCCGTAGAGATAGTTGTTCCAGCCGACGATCGAGGCATCGACGAAGCGCTGCACCAGAGCGGGTTTCTTCTCCACTAGTTCGCGGCGCGTCTCGATCAGCGTCGAATAAGCGGAAAAACCGTGATCGGCGAGGAGAAAAATTTTCGGCTTGAACTTCCCTTCCCTCTCGACGGCGAACGGTTCCGACGTGACGTAGCCCTGCATGGCGCTGTGCTTGTCGACGAGGAAGGGTTGCGGATTGAAGGTGTACGGCTTGACCTGATCGTCCTTGAAGCCGAAATCGGCCTTGAGCCATTGGTAATAGGTCGCCATTCCCTCCCTGGAGACGAACAGCGTCAGCTTCTTCAAATCCTCGATTTTGGCGATGCCCTGATCGGGATGCGCAATCAGGACCTGCGGGTCTTTCTGGAAAATAGCGGCAACCTCCAGCGTCGGCACGTTGTGCTCGACGGCGTCGAAGCCCTGCAGCGTGTCGGCGCTCAGATAGAAGTCGATCTTGTCGACAAGGAGCAGCATGCGGTTATTGGCGTTCGGACCGCCCGGCAGGATGGTGACGTCGAGGCCATACTTGCGGTAGGTGCCGTCGGCCAGCGCCTGGTAGAAGCCGCCATGCTCGGCCTCCGCCACCCAGTTGGTGCCGAAAGTGACCTTGTCGAGCGTTTCCGCAGACGCCGGCCTCATCGCCGCGGCGGCAAGGGCGGCCAACCCAGCAAACACGATCCGGGACATCCTGGCCAACGACATCGGTTGCTCCTTGGCGTCAGTGTCGCGACAATAAGACATGATCCCGAAAAGTGGCTACCGGTTTTCGGATAAGATCATGCTCCAACGAAATGCCAGAGCCCGGCACGCTTGGCGAGAGAACCGGAGAGAGCCTCAATAATGCTGCCCAAACGCGACTGGATAGAGATGACCTGGCAGGACATTGCCGAAGCCGGCGCTGCGACGGCGCGCTGGATCGCGGTGCTGCCGCTGGCCGCGGTGGAGCAGCACGGGCCGCACCTGCCGCTCGGCGTCGACACCTTCATTGCCGAAGCCTACCTGGCGCGGGTCCGCCAAATCCTCCCTGAGGAGCTTCCGGTCACGTTCCTGCCGGTGCAGCGGATCGGCGTCTCCGTCGAGCACCTCGCCTATCCCGGCACGCTGTCATTGTCGGCCACGACCGCGATCGCCGCTTGGACCGAGCTCGGCGAGAGCCTGGCGCGGGCGGGCTTGCGCAAGCTCGTCCTCGTCACCAGCCACGGCGGCAATGTCGCAGCGATGGAATTGGTGGCACGCGATTTACGCACGCGGTTTCGCATGCTGGCGGTCACGGTCGGCTGGCATCGCTTCGGCTACCCGGCGGACACGTTTGCGGCTGAAGAAAAAAGGCACGGCATTCACGGCGGCGACATCGAGACCTCGCTCATGCTCGCCGCAATGCCGGAGGCGGTGCGCACCGGCAAGGCGGCCAACGCCACACCGGCCACCGTGGAAATGGCGCGCGAGTTCAAGTGGCTCGGCGCCTATCGCCCCGCCGGCTTCGCCTGGATGACGCAGGACCTCCATCCGACCGGCGCGATCGGCGATGCCACGCAGGCGAGCGCCGCCAAGGGTCAGGCGGCGCTGGCGCGCGGCGCGGAGGCTTTCGTGGAATTGCTGCGCGAGGTCGACCGCTTCGACCTCGCCCGGCTGCGCGAGGGGCCGCTCGATAAACCCTCCCCCGCATAGCGGGGGAGGAAAAAGCTACGCCGCGATCTTCACGTATTCGAAATCGCCGGGCTTGTTGTCGATCCCGATGCGCGGCGGCGCGATCCAATTGGCGAACTGGCCCGGTTCGGAAACCGGCTGCATCAGACTGACGATGAACTCGCCGTCGTCCTTCGACGGCAGCCATTTGCCGACATCGCGGTTCCAGGCCCCTTCATCGACGATCACGCCGGCCGGCGTGACTTTCGCGTCCTTGAATTCGCCGATCTGGCGATGGAAGCCGACATGCGGCAGTTCGAATTTGAAGCCGACCTCGGTCTTGGCGATGATCTTGTTCCAGCGCTCGAGGCCGCGCTGACAGTCGGCGGTATAATCGTCGCGCAGCCGCATGTTGATCGCGGTGAGCGCCGGCTCGTCGACCCGCTTGATCTCGCCGTCGACCAGCTTGAGCACCGGATAGGTCGAGTGCTCGAGCCGGTGATCGTCGTCGATCTTGGTTTCCTGAAAACGGCCCTTGAGGCCGGCGCTGAACGCATTGGCGGCGTTGGTGGAAACCTCCGAGCCAAACAGATCGAGCGACAGCGTATAGTGCAGATTGAGTTTTTTCTGAATCGTCGGCAGGTCGATGACGCCGAGCTTGCGCACTTTGTCGATGTCGTTCGGATTCTCGATACCGGCCGCGCGCATCGCCTCGCAGGTGCGCTGGATGGTGCGGCCGACACCGGTCTCGCCGACGAACATGTGATGCGCCTCTTCGGTCAGCATGAACCGGCAGGTGCGGGACAGCGGGTCGAACCCGGACTGCGCGAGGCTTTCGAGCTGCATCTTGCCGTCGCGATCGGTGAAGAACGTGAACATGAAGAACGACAGCCAGTCGGGCGTCGCTTCATTGAAGGCGCCGAGCATGCGCGGCTTGTCGGCGCTGCCGGAGCGGCGCTGCAGCAGCTCGGCTGCTTCCTCGCGGCCGTCGCGGCCGAAATATTTCTGCAGCAGGTAGACCATCGCCCACAGGTGCCGCCCTTCCTCGACATTGACCTGAAAGACGTTGCGCATGTCGTAGAGCGACGGCGCGGTCTTGCCGAGATAGCGCTGCTGCTCGACCGAGGCCGGTTCGGTGTCGCCCTGGATGACGATGAGGCGGCGCAGCATGGCGCGATACTCGCCCGGCACGTCCTGCCAGGCGGGCTCGCCGTAATGCCGCCCGAACGCAACCTTGCGATCCGCTTCCTTCGGCGCGAGCAGAATGCCCCAGCGGTATTCGGGCATCTTCACATAGTCGAACTTCGCCCAGCCTTTCGGATCGACCGAAACCGCGGTGCGCAGATACACCAGCGCCTGCTGGAAGCCCTGCGGGCCCATGTCCGTCCACCAGTCGATATAGCCGGGATGCCAGCCCTCGAGCGCGCGCAGCACCTGTCGGTCTTCGGCGAGGTTGACGTTGTTCGGGATCTTGGTCGTGTAGTCGACGTTTTCGATGTCCATGGGACGCTCCTGTTCTTCTTATCATTCTCGCGGGTGAGGAAAATCCGTCGTCACACCCTGCGCGTATCGAACACCGGTTTCTGGCCGGTGCCATAACGCTTGAGCGCACCTTCCTCGCCGATCGCATTGGGACGCTGGAAAATCCAGTTCTGCCACGCGCTCAACCGGGCGAAGATTTTCGATTCCATGGTCTCCGGCCCGGCGAAGCGCAGATTGGCTTCGAGTCCGGTCAGGCTGTCGGGCGAAAAGCTCGCGCGCTCTTCGAGGAAGACGCGCACTTCATCGTCCCAGTCGATGTCGTCGAGCGCGAACGTGACCAGCCCGAGCCGCTGGGCGGTCGCTGCGTCGAGCATTTTTCCCCGTTCGGCCTCGGCGGTATCGAGATCGGATGGATTGGCAAGGAAGCGGCTCGCCAGGCGCGTCAGCCCATTGGGCATTGGATAAGCGCCGAAATTTGCCTCGGTCAGCGCGATCGTTGCCGGCGGCTTGTTGTCGCCCTCGCGGCGGCCGAGCAGCATGTAGGAGCGATCGCTGGCGAACGGCAACTCCGCCAGCGTGCCGGCAAAGCACGAACCCGGCTCGATCAGCGCGACCAGCGAGCGCGAGGTCAGATCGACGCGCTTGAGCACCCGCTTCCACAGATGGCGGATCTCGCGCACCAGCCAATGATCCTTATTGGCGTCGAGGAAATGCTCGTAAGCGGCGACCTCGGCGGGAACGCCCGCGGATTTGAACACGATCGCCGCGACATCGAATTCATTGAGCCGGATGTGCAGGATGGCATCGTCGAGTTCGCGCGCGAGCTTGAGCGGCCAGAACTCCGCGCCGAGTGCTAACATGGCCTCGGCCGATGCGGGCGGCGGATCGGCCGGTCCGCGCAACGTCATGGTGGCGATCCGTCCGGCGCGGTCGAATTCAACGGCGAGCGAGCCATAATCGACACCATTCGCCGTAAAGCTGCGGGTCAGTGGGACGAGCGTGATGCCCTGCCCTGCGGCGTCGCGGCTGGATTTCGCGGCGAATTCTTGCGCCCGCGCCGCGACCGCCTCATCGAATTTCGAACCCGGCACTACTTCATCGACCAGCCGCCACTCGACCGCGCGTTTGCCCTTCACGCCCTCCTCGGTAGTGCAGAAGAAATCGGCGTGGTCGCGGCGCACTTTGCGTTTGTCGGCGACCCGGGTGAGACCGCCGGTGCCGGGCAGCACCGCGAGCAGCGGCAATTCCGGCAGCGCGACCGCCGACGACCCGTCGTCCACCAGCATGATGTGGTCGGCCGCGAGTGCGAGCTCGTAACCGCCGCCGGCTGCCGTACCGTTGATGGCGCAGATGGTGGCAAGCCCGGAATGCTCGCTCAAATCCTCGATGCCGTTGCGCGTTTCGTTGGTGAACTTGCAGAAATTGACTTTGTGGGCATGGCTCGCACCCGCCAGCATGCGAATATTGGCGCCGGCGCAGAACACACGCGGCTTGCCCGAGCGCAGCACGACCACCCGCACCTGCGGATGCTCAAAGCGGAGCCGCTCAATGGCGTCGGCCAGTTCGATGTCGACGCCGAGGTCGTAGGAATTGAGCTTGAGATCGTAGCCCTGGAACAGCGCCCCCTTCTCGTCGACGTCGAGGAAAAGCGTGGCGACCTCGCCGTCGATCGCGAGCCGCCAATGGCGGTAGCGCGCCGGCTCCGTTTGGAAGTCGATTCGCGTCTGACCGTTGGCTAGCGGACGCTCGGGGGCATGGGCGTCAGCCATACAGTGTTCCTCGGTATGTATTATAGTTCACAAATGTCTTCGCGGTTTATATGCACTATAATGCATTAGGCCGCAACCCCGGCGTGAGGGCCGATGTCGCTTTCGTGATGGTCACGCAAGAGCCGGTTGATGAAGCCCGCGACCGCGTCGCGCGCCGCGTCGGGCCGCGGCCCATGCGGTATTGCAGCCGCTGCGGCGGCAGATCGAGAAAACCTTTGTCCGGCAGTGTCATGGCTACCGCTCCCCGACAAACGGGGTCACGATCTGCAAAAGCTTGGCAAAGTTTTGCTCGATGGCATCGCCTGAAGTGTCGACCTCGGCCTCGGCGCGGGCATAGTCGGCGCGCCGCGCTTCGAGGATGGCCACGAGATCGGCCATGGCTTGCCGGTTTTGCGCCATGGGACGGAAATCGCCCTGCGCCATGACGCGGCTCATATGTTCTGCCGGCCGCGCTTTGATCCATACCGTATGGGCGCAGCGCAAAAGCAGAGCGTAAGTCTCGGGGTTCGCGACGATGCCGCCGGCGGTGGTGATGATGGCCGCCTCGTGCTCGGCGATCACGCGTTGGAGCGCATGGCGCTCCTGGCGGCGAAAGGTCGCTGTGCCGGCCATCTCGATCAGATCGGGAATGCTAGCGCCGTATTCCTCTTCGACCCGCCGGTCGAGCTCGATGAAGGGCCAACCGAGCCGCTGGGCGAGCATCCGTCCGAGTGTCGACTTGCCGGCACCGCGCAGGCCGACGAGCGCGATGCGCCGGCCGCGGTCGGTGCTGCCGGCGCGCGTGACATGGGCCTCGATCTCCTTGGCCAGCGCCGGCAAATCGCCTTCCGGCAGCTGCATCACGAGATCGACGATGGCGTCCAGCGCCGCGGTGCGCGCGCCGAATTCGGGCAAAAGCGCAGAAACAGGAAGATCGAGAGCCTGCGCGATCGCGTGCAGGACGCTGGCGGACGGATTGCCGGCGCCGCTTTCGATCTGCGCCAGGTAACGCTCGGAAGTCTGCGATGCCTGGGCCAATTGGCGGCGCGTCATGCCGCGCTTGGCGCGGTTGAGCCGCACTTGGCGCCCGATGGCGGCGAGGAACGCGGCGGCGTAGGTCGCACCGCTTTGCGGGCCGGGACCGGGGCTCTCGCTTGGCGCCGTCTTGGCTGTCGGCTTTGCCACGATCATCCGCTCTTTCATGTACTATAATGCACATTGACCGTCAGTTGGCAAGGCTTCCTCGCTGCGACTCGGCGGCGCGATTACTCGAAAATCTTGCGCCAGCCGCCGTTTTGCGGCTCGCGCGGCGTATCGCTCTCCTCGATCGCATCGGGACCGGGATCGTCCGGCGCGTGCACCAGCGGGATTACCGCTTCCGGCTTCGGCTCGGTGGGGCGTCCGCCTCGGCGCCAGGGCATGGCGGCGGCGGGCTCGGCCGCAGCAGCCGGCGGCGCGGCTTTCTCATCCGCGGTTGTCGCGGCGCCATGGTCATGCGCGATCTGGGCGCCGTCGCTGCGCGGCTCGTTCGCGGCCGCGACCGGCGCGGCGGCGGACGGCTCCGGCTCGATCGCCGCCGGCGCCGCGCTGGCGATGCCGGCGAGCGGCGTCCGCCATTCGAAGGCGTCGAGCCGGCCGCTGACCGGCGACACCGGCAGCCAGCGATCGGAAACGTAGCCGTCGGCCGTCCACGCCGGATCGGCCGCAGCGTGGACAGCTCGCGCGATCCATTCGCGCGCGCGGCCTTCGTCGTTGTGCTCGGCGCGCTCGAGCTCGGCCATCAACAACGCGACGCGCTTGGTCAGGGCCGTCAAGTGGGGCGCGAGTGCGGCGCGCGCCTTGGCGTAGTCCTGCGCATCGATCGCGGCGCGCGCGAGCGCCAGCGCGCCCTCGATGTGGCCGGGCACCTTCTGCACCAACGCTTCGATGCGCTTGAGGCGGTCGCGCGCGGCGTCGCCGAAGCGAAGTTGCGCATAGGCCTGGGCAAGATGCGGATGCGGATTAGCGAGCCAGGCCTTGTCGAGGACCCGTCTCGCCTTGCGCGGCTCGCCGCCCTCGGCGAGCATGCGGCCGGCGAGCGCCACCGCCGGCACCAAAGTCGGCGCCAGCTTCGCCGCTTCGAGCGCAAAGGCCTTGGCGCTGTCGCGGTCCGTCCCTTCCAGCGCGAGCGCGCGGGCCGTCAGCATCACCGCGCGTTGGCGGCGGTAGCTTTCCTTGTCGAGCGCGCGCTTGTTGCCTTCGAGCAGCGCCAGCGCCCCGGCCCAGTCGCCGATGGCGCAACGGAATTCGAGCACCGCCTTGCCGGCCCAGCCGAGCGACGGATTTTGCCGCGCCGCTTCCTCGGCAAGCGCATGGGCGCTCGCGTGATCGCCGCGGCGCTGCGCCTCGATAAAAAGACCGCGGAGCCCCAGCGCCTTGGTATCGGCGCGGCTCGCCATGGCGCGGAAAGCGCTGTCGGCCGCCTCGCGGTCGCCGGCCAGCTGCGCATGCTGGGCGCTGAGCAACAGCGCCAGCGGCTCGGCCGGCGCGATGCGCTGAGCTTCGGCGGCGTGCTCGCGCGCGGCGCCGAGATCGCCGGAACCGACGGCGATGAGGCCGCGCGAGATCGCCTCATAGGCACGCTCGCCGCGGCGACGGTGCAGATGCGCGCGCAGCTTGGACGGCGAGCGCAAGAACGCGCTCAACAGGCTCCACAACAGCGCCAGGACCGCCATTGCCGCCAACAGCGCCGCGCCCAAAACCATCAGCGAGGTTTCGATGCGCCAGCCCTGCCAGGTGACGACCACATCGCCGGGGCGGTCGGCGAGCCACGCCACGCCAAGCGCCAGCGCGCCGACGATGATCAGGAAAAAGACGACGCGGATCATTGCGGTGCCGGTCTGCCGATCGCGGCGAGCGCGTCGGCGGCGATGCGCCGGCTGGCCGCGATGGCCGCGTCGCGCGCCTCGGCCTTCTTGACCCAAGAGACAGCAAGCGCCCGCGCCGATTCCGGCAATCGGGCAATGTCGGCAAGTGCGGTAGCGATGTCGCCGCGTGCGGCATCGATATTGATCCGCGCGATCACCGACGAAGAATCATTGCCGGCCGGCGCATCGATCGGCGTGATGCGGACCAGTTTTTGCGCGTGGGCCTCCAGCCGCCCGAGGAAGGAACTCTCGCTCGGCGCCGTACCCGAGGCTTGCAGCCAGGATGGCGTGAGCAGGGCGAGCTCGCGCGCGAGCGCGGCGGCGCTCGGTACGCCGCCGGCGGCGAACGGCTCGAGCGGCGTTGTCGCGGTCGGGTCGGCGCCGAGCGCCTGCACCGCCGCAAGCTCAGCTTGATACGGGGTGCCGCGCTCGACGGCGGCGCGCAATGCCTCGGCGGCGACAGTCAACCGCGCCGCGCGGTCGTCCGCACTCGAGGTCCGCTGCATGACATTGTTGGAAAGCGATTTAATCGTGCCTTCGAGCGCGGCGATACGGTTGTTGAGCGCGTCGATGTCGCTGTGCTGCACGCCCGTCTGCGCCGCACTCTTCGCCGCATCCGCCGCCGCTGCGGCCGCTGCAGCTGCCGCGGTTTTGGCCTGCGCCAGCGCGCTCTGGGATGCCGCGGCGACCTCATCCAGGCGGCGATTGACAGCGGCGAGCGAGTCGCCGAGCGCCTTGGTTTGGGCTTCCACTGCCGCCACATGGGCGGCGAGCGCCTGGTCGGTGCGCGGCGCTTGCAGCACCTGCTGGATTTTGTCGAGCCGGGACTGGATCTCGTCCGTGGAAGCGGCCGTGGCCCCCTGCGCTCCGGTCGCTGCCGTCATCCGGTGCGGTGGAATCATGCCCGCAATCCAGAAGCCGGCTATGATCGCGCCCACCACGATCGCCCCGACGACGGCGCCCACGGCGTACGGCTTTACACTCGGAGGAAAATTCGGATTCTTTCGTTCGCCTGCCGCCTCTTTCGGCGCCGTGCGATCCTCGGCTACGTCCGCAGCGGGCCGCTCCGTCGACCCCGGTTCTGGAGTTTCGACTTCCTTTGCCGTCAGATCGATGGTCGGCGGCCGTCGGCGCGGCGTGCTATCTGGCTCGCTCGTCATGCGCTCTCCAGGGCAAGCGACCGATTCGAAGCCACGGCCGGCCCGCTGCCACGGCATAGTACGAGGAAGCCATGGCGGCAACACGTTGGGCCGAAGCCGCACGAGCGGCACATCGCGCCGCCATAGCTTCCCGCCGGAACTGAAAACGAAGTTTCGGAATGCGGTCGTGGTGCGCCGGTTCGCGATCAGCACGAATAAGGACGGGCTGAAGACAACAACCCGTCCTCAAAGGCCGGCCCGTCGGTTTCGCGCCTGGAGACGGTAGCACGACCGACGGCTGCGACCACTACTTTCAGGCCTTACCGAGCGGCAGAGCGACGAACCTGGTTGCGTCGCCCATTTTCACGCGCACGAGAACGTCGTGCTTGCCTTGAGCCTTGGCTTCGGTAAGCGCCTTGCGGATGTCCCCCGCATTGGCGACGGCCTTGCCGCCGACATCGAGGATGACGTTGCCCGTCTGCAAGCCGTGCTCGGCGGCAGGCCCATCCGGATCGACAGCCGTAACCACGACACCCTTGTCGCCGGCGCCGGAAACGTTCGCGGCGGGGGCCACCGACAGGCCGAGATGCGGCACACCGCCGGTCGGCTGCGCATTCCCGCTCTCGGCGTTAGCCACCTGCTCGTTGGGCATCTCGGCGAGCGTCAACGACAGGGTCTTTTCTTGGCCCTGGCGAAGGATGTCGAGCTTGACGGTACTGCTCGGCGCCATCATGCCGATGGTGCGGGCGAGCCCGCGAGCATCCTTCACCGGCGTACCGTTGACTGCGGTAATGACATCGCCCGACTCGATGCCGGCCTTGGCCGCCGGACTTCCCGCTTGCGGTTGGTCGACCAGGGCACCCTCGGCCTTCTTCATGCCGAGGCTTTCGGCGATACCGGCAGTCACCGGCTGGATCTGGACGCCGAGCCAGCCGCGCGTGACGTGGCCGCTCTTCTCGAGCTGCGCGACCACCATTTTCGCGGTGTCGGCCGGAATGTCGAAGCCGATGCCGACCGATCCGCCGGATGGTGAGTAGATCGCCGTGTTGACGCCGATCACCTGGCCCTCTTCGTTGAACGCCGGGCCGCCCGAATTGCCTTTGTTGATCGGAGCATCGATTTGAATGTAGTCGTCATAGGGACCGGCGCCGATGTCGCGGCCGCGCGCCGAGACGATGCCGGCGGTCACGGTGCCGCCCAGACCGAACGGATTGCCGACGGCGACGACCCAATCGCCGACGCGCGGCGCGTGGTCGGCGAACTTCACGTAGGGGAAGTCCTTCTTGCCGTCGACTTTGATGACCGCGAGATCCGTCTTCGGGTCAGTGCCGACGACCTTGGCGGTATAGATCGTGCCGTCGTCGGTGGTGACTTGGACCGACTTCGCATGATCGACGACGTGATTGTTGGTCACCGCGTAGCCGTCGGGCGAAATGAAGAAACCGGAGCCTTCGCCGGTGACGAACTCATGGTGCGGCTGGAATCGCTGCATGCCCGGCATGCCCTGCGAGCCGAACTGCTGGCCGAATTGCTGGAAGAACTTCTCCATCGGCGAGCCGGGCTCGAACGGAATCGGCTCCTGCTCGCTGTTCTCGTGCATCTGGTTCATCAGCTGCGGATCGCTGGCGGCGTCGATCTTGACGCGCACCGAGATGACCGCGGGTTTGACCTTGGCGACCAAGTCGGCAAAGCCGGCCGGATGCTGGGCCGCGGTGTCGGCGGCAGCGGCGCTTGCGGCCGACGTCCAGGCGAGGCTCGACGGCCGGTAACCGCCCGGGCCGGCGAGCAGCATGGCGCCGCCGAGTGCGGCGACGGATGCCAAAAGCGTCACCCTGCGGGCCGTGAGCGCCCTGGGCTTTGTGGAATTTGAAGGGTTTCGAGTCATGATTAATCTCCAGCGAGTGAAAACGGCCCAGCGACCCTTCCGTGTAAATTGATCAAGCCAAGTTACGGCGACCTGGAGACGACATTAATTCGCGGAAAGGATCGGCGGCGGGAGCGGCTTCTCGGCGCGAACCGGCGCGGATTCCTTTGCGGCAACGCTTCTGTCGCGGGCAAGCGACAAAAACGCGCGGCCTCAAGGCGAAGCAATCAAGGCCAAGGAATAAGGTCGATCAGGTCGGCCTCGGCCGGTCGCGTCGCGATGCGGATGTCTGCGGCGCCGGCTTGCGCGAGCGGTTCCGCCACTTGGGCGGACAGACAGAAATGCGTGGGCTTCAACGCGCTCGCGAGCAGGCCTGCGCGGCGCGCTGCCTGCACATACGTTTCGGCGCTGCGGCGCGAATAGTGCAGGACGCCGTCGATCCCGCGGGTTAGAGCCGTGGCGGCCTCGACCGGGAGGGTTTCCGCCGCCACCGCGCGATAGACCACCACCATGTCCACAGCAAAACCTCGCGCACGCAGCGTGCCGGCAAGGTCGCCCGAGCGGTCTTCTCCGGTAAGGTAGAGCAGCCGCGCCGGCGGGTTGAGATGCGCCGCGACCAGTTCGGCGAGATCGTTCGCATTGCCGCCGGCTGAAGTCACGGCCGTGAAGCCGGCATCGCGAACCGCTTGCGCGGTCCGGTCGCCTACCGCGAAAACCGGAACATTGCGCACCTCATCGCGATGCGACTGTCCGGCAAGGCCCCACAGCGCATTGGCGCTCGTAACCAAAAATGCCGTCCACCGCCCGGCGCTGAGATCGGCCTGCGATAGAATTTGGATTTCGAAGAGCGGCGCGACAACCGGTTCGTGACCCCGGGCCCGCAACGCAACGGCGGTGCGCTCAGCATCGGGCTCTGGCCGCGTCACCAAAAGGCGCACGGTCAAACCTTTACGAAGAAGTCATCGCCGGCGCGATCCTTCAATTCGCGGCCGGCATCCGCGCCAAGCTTCGCCGCCTGCTCGCGGGCACCTTCGCGCACGACTTCGAACGACCCGCTGCCGTCGGGCTTGGCGATCATGCCGCGGAAGCGGATGGTGCCGCCGCGTACGACAGCATGGCCACCGATCGGCGTGCGGCAGGAGCCGTCAAGCACGGCGAGGAAGGCACGCTCGGCGGCAACGGCGGTCGCCGTATCGCGGTCATCGATCAGCGCGACCAGTGCCCGCGTCGCGATGTCGTCGGCGCGCGTCTCCAGCCCGATAGCTCCTTGACCGACTGCCGGCAGGAACTCGTCGAGTTCGAGGATGGCGGTTGCCGCCGACAGGAGGCCAAGCCGCTTCAGGCCGGCGACGGCCAGCAGCGTCGCGTCGACTTCCCCGGCATCGAGCTTGCGCAGCCGCGTCTCGACATTGCCGCGCAGCGGCACGACCGCAACGTCCGGCCGCAAGTGCTTGACAAAGGCCTGCCGCCGGGGCGACGCGGTGCCGACCACCGATCCCGGCACCAGATCGCGCATAGCTTTGGCCTTGCGGCTGATGAAGGCGTCGCGCGCGTCCTCGCGCGGCAGGAAGCCCGCCAGCGTCAGGCCAGCCGGCAAGATGGTGGGAAGATCCTTCGAGGAATGCACGGCGAGGTCGATGACGCCCGCCAAAAGTGCCTCCTCGATCTCCTTGGCAAATAGGCCTTTGCCGCCGGCGTCGGCGAGCGGCCGATCCTGGACGAGGTCTCCGGTGGTGCGAATGACCTTGATCTCGATCCGCTCGGCGTCGAGGCCCGCCGCCGCGGCAAGACGGCTCCTGACCTCGCGCGCCTGCACCAGCGCCAGCGGCGAGCCGCGGGAGCCGATGCGGGGGATGGCCGCTGACGCCGAGGATTGTGCCATGGGACCTTCAAGTGCTAGGCCGCCGTCATTGCAAACGCAAAGCGTGGAAGCAATCCAGATATATGATGAATCCTGGATTTCATCGGCACCCGCGCCTTGCCGCGCTCAGTGCCCGGCGACGACGGTACGGCCTATAATACACGCATGATCATCCTCGGCATCGAGACCACCTGCGACGAGACCGGCGCCGCGCTAGTCGAGCGGACCGAGGACGGCCACGGCCGCATCCTGTCCAATGTGGTACTGTCGCAGATCAACGAGCATGCGGCGTTCGGCGGCGTGGTGCCGGAGATTGCCGCCCGCGCCCATGTCGAGGCGCTCGATACCATCATCGCCAAGGCGATGAGCGACGCACAACGGTCCTTTTCCTCGCTCGACGGCGTCGCCGCCGCGGCCGGGCCGGGCCTGATCGGCGGCGTCATTGTCGGCCTGACCATGGCCAAGGCGATCGCGCTCGCGCATGGCAAGCCGCTGATGGCGGTCAACCATTTGGAGGCGCACGCGCTGACGGCGCGGCTGACCGACGCCACGCCGTTTCCCTATTGCCTGTTTCTCGCGTCCGGCGGCCACACCCAAATCCTCGGCGTGCTCGGCGTCGGCGATTATCTGCGGCTCGGCGGAACCGTCGATGACGCCATCGGCGAGGCTTTCGACAAGACCGCAAAGCTGCTCGGCCTCGGCTTCCCCGGCGGACCGCTGGTGGAGAAGGAGGCGGCGCGCGGCGACCCCAAGCGGTTTGCGCTGCCGCGGCCGATGGCCGGGCGCCCTGACGCCAACTTCTCGCTGTCCGGCCTCAAAACCGCGCTGCGCCTCGAAGCCGAGAAAATCGCGCCGCTGAGCGAGGAGGATGTCGCCGATCTCTGCGCCTCGTTCCAGCAGGCGGTGGGCGACGTGGTCATGGACCGGCTGCGCGCGGGATTGCGGATGTTCCGCGAGCGCGTCGGCACGCCGACGGCGCTGGTTTGCGCCGGCGGCGTAGCGGCCAATCAAGCGATCCGCAAAGCTCTGCATCGCGTCGCTTTCGAGGTCGGCACCGACCTGGTGGCGCCGCCGCCGGCGCTGTGCACCGACAACGGCGCCATGATCGCCTGGGCCGGCGCTGAGCGGCTCGCACTCGGATTGACCGATCCGTTGAGCACCGCACCGCGCGCCCGCTGGCCGCTCGAAGAGGTGAGCAAGTCCGCGGCGGCGATTCCGCCTACTGCTCGAACCGATCGATGAACCAGCGCAGCACGCGCATCCAGATTTCATCCTTGCCGACGACATCCTCGATGCCATGCTCGAGATTGGGATTGTCGTTGACTTCCATGACGACGATGCCGTGGTCGGTCTGCTTGAGGTCGACACCGTAGAAGCCGTCGCCGATCGGCCGCGCCGCGCGGACCGCAACATCGATCACGTCAGGCGGCGCCTGATCGAGATCGAAGGCGCGGAAGCCGCCCTCGCGCGAAGAGCCGTCAGGTCGGTACTTCACGACCTGCCAATGCCCGCGCGCCATGCGATATTGGCACACGAACAACGGCTCGCCGGCGAGCACACCGACCCGCCAGTCGAACTCCGTCGGCAGGAATTTCTGCGCCAGCAGCAGGTCGGTTTCCTCGAACAGTTCGTCGCAAATGCGCTTGAACTCGGCCGGCGATTCGATCTTGTGCACGCCGCGCGAGAATGAGCCGTCGGGAATCTTCACCACCAGCGGCAGGCCGAGTTCGTCGATCGCTTTTGAGAGATCGGTATCTTCCGCAATGATCACGGTCGGCGGCGTCGGCACCTGGTTCTGCCCAAGGAGCTCCACCAAGAACACTTTGTTGGTGCAGCGGATCATCGAGATCGGATCGTCGATGACCGGCATGCCTTCCTGCCAGGCGCGGCGGGCGAACCGGTAGGTGTGATTGTCGATCGAGGTGGTTTCGCGGATGAACAACCCGTCGAACTCGGCGAGTTCAGCGAGCTGGCGCTTGGTGATCGGCTCGACGTCGACCGACAGTTTCTCGGCGATGCGCGCAAAATGCTTGATCGAGGCGTGCGACGACGGCGCCATCTTCTCGTTTGGATCGTAGAGGACCGCAAGATCGTACTTGGCGATCGCCCGCGCCTTCGGATCGCGCCACTCGCGCTTAGTATGATTGTGCAGCGACTCGCGGAAAAATTCGGCCTCGCCATTAGCCAGCCGGGTGATGTTGCGCGGGCGGATGCGGTCGATCGACAGCCAGTCGCCAGGGTCCACGATCACCTCGAGCGCGGGGCAGCGGAACCAGTCGAACAGCAGCCGCCCGAACGATTCAAAGCGGGGGTCGCGGGCGATACCGAAACAGACGAGAAGTCTGAGCTCGGTGTCGGGCTGGAAATCGGCGCGCCGGGCGCAACGGTTGAGCTCGTCTTCCAGCTCCGGGAGCGCGTGTTCGTAAAGCTTTTGCTCGCGCAGCTCCAGCATGGTTTCGACGGTCGGCACGACGCGATGGCCGCGCGCCTCGGCCAAGAGCGAAGCGTAATAGCCCTTCGACTGATAGGCGTAGGAGCGGGCGAGGTTCACGAGCTTCGGCCGTCCGATCTCGAACAAGCGAGGCCGCGCCAGATACTCGGTCGTGGTGATGACCTTGTGCGGGGTCTCGGCGTTGGGCAGATCGCGGGGCTGGTCGACCAGGATAACCCAGCCGGTCATGGATGGGTCCCCTTCCAGTCGACGGCGGCGTGCAAATGCTGGCCGATCATGCGTGTGAGCTTAGGCAAGGCACAAAATGTCATAGCCGGGAACGGATCGAATTGCGACTGCGCGGTCCGCGATGTCCACCAGGAAAACCGATTCGCGCCCGCGAGTCAGATTTTTTCGCTGTGACCGCCGTATGACGCCGAGGCTCCGGACCGAGCGGTTTTTCAAAGCGCAGGGCATCGCCGCGGTCGTCATAATAGGCGTGATGCCTGCCGAACAGGCGGTAGCCCGATTTTTCATAGCGCGCAATCGCCCGCGTATTGTACTCGTGGACTTCAAGCCGCATTGCCCGCCGTCGGCGCCGCATCGCCGCCTTCTCCGCCGCCGCCAACAGGAGCGGCCCGACGCCACGTCGGCCGACATGGGGGGCGACGGCGATGGAATAAAGCCGAGCGGCGGCGGCGCGTGGCGGAAAAAGCACCAGCGCATAGCCGGCCAATCTGCCGCTCTCTTCCGCGACGATCAACGCGGCACCGGGCGAGGTCAGAAAATGGCGGAGGCTGCGCCGCGACAGCACGTCGAGCGTAAAGACCGTTTGTTCGAGCGCCAGCAGCGCATCGAGATCGCTCGCCCGGCCCTTGCGCAGCCTGACGGAAACGGCCGGGTGACGGCGGCGCCCGTTCACAACATTCGTCCCTGTTCAATCCGCGCGATCATCGTCTCCAGCCGCTCCAGCCGGTCGGCCTCACCCGGCGGCTTGTCCCAGCGCAGCCGGTTGACGCGCGGGAAGCGCATCGCCAGTCCGGATTTGTGCCGGGTCGAGCGTTGCAGCCCCTCGAAGGCGACCTCAAGCACCAAGCCTTGATCGGGCTGGTGCACGACCTCGCGCACCGGACCGAAGCGGTCAACCGTATTGCGGCGGACGAAGCGGTCGATCTGCAACAGCTCCTCGTCGGTGAAGCCGAAATAGGCCTTGCCGACTGGCACCAGCTCGTCGCCCTCGTCGCCGCGCGTCCAGACGCCGAATGTGTAATCGGAGTAATAGGAGGACCGCTTGCCGTGGCCGCGTTGCGCATACATCAGCACTGCGTCGATGATGTAAGGGTCGCGCTTCCACTTCCACCACGGCCCCTTTGGCCGCCCGGGAACATAGCGCGCATCGCGCCGTTTGAGCATGATGCCTTCGACCGCGTCGGCATCGGCGCCGGCCCCGGCTATCGCCGGATTTTTCCGCGCGGCCGTCAGGTCCTCCCAGCTCGTGAAGGAGACGAGCGAAGAAAGATCGACGCGGCTGTCGTTGAGCCGCGCGACGAATTGTTCGAGCCGCGCGCGGCGCGCGGCGAACGAAAGCTCGCGCAAGTCCTCTTCGGCGTCGGCGAGAAGATCATAGGCGCGCAAATGAGCGGGAAACTCGGCCATCAGCTTATGGGTGACGCTTTTGCGATTGAGCCGCTGCTGTAGCACGTTGAAACTCTGCACGCGGTGCTCGCGCATGATCAGAAGCTCGCCGTCGATCGCGCCGGGAAGCCGCAGCGCATCGAGCAGATCGGGGAAGCTCCTGGAAATGTCCTCCCCGGTGCGCGAATAGAGCCGCGCCACCATCCGGCCGTCATGCGGCGCGGCGACGGCCTGCACACGAACGCCGTCCCATTTCCATTCGGCCATGAACTCGGCCGGATCGAGCGCGGCAAGGTCCGGCTCGTCGAGGGCATGCGCCAGCATCGCCGGCCGGAACGGCACCGGATCGCCGCTGGCCGGTTTTTCTGCGCGGCCTTCGAGCCAGGCGAACAGCTCGACGTAGGGCGGCGACAGACCTGGCCAGAGCAATTCGATGTCCTGGACATCAGTGGCGCCGAGTGCAGCGACCGCCGCCTTGGCGAGCCGCGCCGAAACGCCGATGCGCAGCCCGCCGGTGACGAGCTTGATCAGCGCCCAACGTCCGGTCTCGTCGAGCGCATCGAGCCAGCGCGCCAGCCGCGCCGGCAACTCGGCCTTGCCGAGGGTGGACAGTGTCTCGATGACGGCGGTGAGGCTCGGCGCACTTACCTCTCCCCGGCGGGGAGAGGTCGACCAAGTGCCGGCGAGGTCGGATGAGGCGCGCGGTTTGCTGAAACCTAAGGCAGCTTCTCCCGGCCACATCAGCGCCACGGTTTCCGAGAGGTCGCCGACATAATCGTAAGACAGTTCAAACAACACCGGGTCAGTGCGTTCGGCGATCAGGTTGCGGATCAGGCCAGGCTTGGCATGCGGGAAATTCAGCGCGCCGGTGAGCGCGGCAAGCGCCCAGCCGCGTTCGGGATCGGCGGTCGAGCGGAAGTAATCCGTCATCAGCCGCAGCTTGTTGTTGCGGCCGCCTTCATAGGTGAGACGGTCCAGAAGTTCGGCGAAGCGGTTCATGCCTCCGCCTCGCCGGCGCCTTCGGCCGGCCCGGGAATGACCGCTTCATCGTCCTCCTCGCCATAGCCGACGATATCGAGCGGCCGCGCTTTTAATCCGCGCGTGGTGCACCAGTGCACGAGCGCGTCCTCCTGGCCGTGCGTGACCCAGATTTCGCCGGCGCCGGTCGCGCTGACGGTGGCGATGAGCCCATCCCAATCGGCGTGATCGGAAATGACCAGCGGCAGCGCGACGCCGTGCTGGCGCGCCCGCGCGCGAATGCGCATCCAGCCCGAGGCAAACGCGGTGACCGGATCGGGAAAGCGGCGCGCCCAAATGTCGTTCAAGGCCGACGGCGGGCACAGCGTGATCGTGCCGGCGAGCTCCGCCTTGCTGGCGCCGCGCACCGCGGGCAATTCGCCGAGCGCGATGCCGCGGCTGGCGTAATAGCGGGCGATGCTCTGCATGGCGCCATGCAGGTAGATCGGCGCGTCATAGCCGGCTTTGCGCAGTAGCGCGATGACGCGCTGCGCCTTGCCGAGCGAATAGGCGCCGACGAGATGGGCGCGCTCGGGGAATAGCGCGACCGAATGCAGGAGTTTTGCGATCTCGCCGTCGGCATCGCCATGACGAAACACCGGCAATGCGAACGTCGCTTCGGTGATAAAGACATCGCACGGCACCAGTTCGAAGGGCGTGCAGGTCGGATCGGAAACGTTTTTGTAGTCGCCCGAAGCGACGACGCGCAGCCCGTTCGCTTCCACCGCGATCTGCGCCGAGCCGAGCACATGGCCGGCGGGATGGAACATGACCCTGGCGTCGCCGATGCTGATGCTTTCGCCATAGTGTGCCGGCTGGATCGAGCCGGCAAAATTCTCCCCATAGCGCAGCCGCATGAGATCGAGCGTTTCCTCTGTCGCCAGCACCGCGCCATGACCGGCCCGCGCATGGTCGGAATGGGCGTGCGTGATCAGCGCGCGCTCGACCGGACGGGTTGGGTCGATATGGAAGCCGCCGAGCTTGCAGCAAACGCCGGCCGGCGTCGGCACCAGGATGTCTTCAGGTCGCATTGCCAGTGATAAATAGTCATTCCTCTTCGCGACGCGAGAACAGCATGACCGACACCGGCCCGCTCTTCGTCTCCTCCGGCGATCTCATCGCCGACCGGCGCTACCAGTGGGCCCTCGATCTTGCCGCCCGCGGCGATCTTTCCGGTGCCGCCGATATCCTCTCGCAGACCGTGGAACTCGCGCCGGCTTTCGCCGCCGCCTGGTTCGCACTCGGCGCCATTCGCGACCGGCTTGGCGACCGCGCCGGCGCAATCGCCGTGTTCGAAAAAGCTCGCGACGCAGATTCGGAGGATTACCATGGCGCCCGGTTGCAGCTCGCCCGGCTCGGCTCCGGCGAGACCTCGCCGGCGATGAGCGAATCCTACGTCCGCCGCCTGTTTGACCAATATGCCGCGCGTTACGACACCGCGCTCATCGAGCAGCTCGCCTATCGCGGGCCGGCAATCCTGCGTGACGCCGTCCAAAAAGCGGCGCAGGCGGCCGGACGGCCGCTTCGCTTTCGTTCCATGCTCGATCTTGGCTGCGGCACGGGACTCGGCGGCGCCGCCTTTCGGCCCGTCGTCGATCGGCTCGTTGGCGTCGATCTTTCGCCGGCGATGGCCGCCCAGGCGGCCACAAAGGGCCTTTATGACCGTCTCGTCACCGTCGAACTTCACGACTTTCTCGCCGCCGAGGCCGGCAACGCCGCGAAATATCACCTCGTGCTCGCCGCTGATGTGTTCGTTTATGTGAACGATCTTAATCCGGTCGTGGCCGCGATCGCGCGCGTGATTGCGCCCGATGGCTTAGTGGCCTTTACGGTCGAAACCCATTCCGGCGACGGCGTGAAACTTTTGCCGACGCTGCGCTATGCCCACGGCGAGGCGCACATCCGTCGCGCACTCGAAGCGTCGGGGATCGCTGTTGTGCATCTTTCGCACATTGCCGTACGCAGCGAAAAGGGCGTGCCGGTCGACAGCCTCGTCGTGATCGGTCAGGCCTCGACCCCGCCGCAAGCGGCCGTTACTTCTGCCGGATGACCGTTCTCGAGCGTCCCGCGGTGCTGCCTGACATTTTCGCGCACTGGTTCGCCAGCCGCGGCTGGATCCCACGCGCGCATCAGCTCGAATTGTTGGCCAAGGCGCGCGACGGACGCTCGGTGTTGCTGATCGCGCCGACCGGCGGCGGCAAGACGCTGGCCGGATTTCTGCCGAGCCTGGTGGAATTGAGTAGTGCGCCAGCGCAGGCCAGGCCCGCAAAACTCATTTCCGTCGGCCGCGATTTGCGCCGCGAGGGCGGCCTGCACACACTTTACATCTCACCGCTCAAGGCGCTTGCCGTCGATATCGCGCGCAACCTGGAAGCGCCGGTCGCCGAGATGGGCCTGCCGATCCGCATCGAGACACGCACCGGCGACACGCCAGCCTCCAAACGCCAGCGCCAGCGCCGGAATCCGCCGCAGATTTTGCTCACCACGCCGGAGCAGCTGGCGTTGCTGCTCGGTTCCGCCGACGCGCCGCACCTGTTCGGCTCGCTCAAGCACGTGATCCTCGACGAGCTGCATGCGCTGGTCACCTCGAAGCGCGGCGATCTGCTCTCGCTCGGCCTGGCACGGCTGTTTCGCCTCGCGCCAAGCCTGACCAGCATCGGCCTCTCGGCGACCGTGGCGGAGCCGGAAGAGCTCGCGCGTTTCATGGTGCCACAACGCCGCGGCGCCGCGAGCCAGGCGCGCGCCGATCTCATCGTTGCCGATGGCGGCGCGCCACCCGACGTCACCATGCTCGACACCCGCGAGCGGCTGCCTTGGGCCGGTCATTCGGCGCGCCACGCACTCGATGAAATTTACCGGCTCATCAAGACGCACCGCACCACACTCGTTTTCGTCAATACCCGCAGCCAAGCCGAAAGTATCTTTCAGCAACTCTGGCACATCAACGACGATAATCTCGCTATCGCGCTGCATCACGGTTCGCTCGACGTGGCGCAGCGGCGCAAGGTCGAAGGCGCAATGGCGGCCGGCCGCCTGCGCGCGGTTGTCTGCACCTCCTCACTCGATCTCGGTGTCGACTGGGGCGACGTCGATCTCGTCATCAATGTCGGCGCGCCCAAGGGCGCCTCGCGGCTGCTGCAGCGCATTGGCCGCGCCAATCACCGCATGCACGAGCCTTCGAAGGGCGTGCTCGTTCCGGCAAACCGCTTCGAAGTGCTCGAATGCCGTGCCGCGCTCGACGCCATCGCCGAGAATGCGCAGGACACGCCGCCGCTCCGCGTCGGCGCGCTAGACGTACTCGCCCAGCACGTGCTCGGCTGCGCGTGCGGCGAGCCGTTCCTCAGCGATGAGCTTTATGCCGAGGTGACGACGGCCGCCCCTTACACCGACCTGGCGCGGGCGGATTTCGACGCCGTCGTCGATTTTGTCGCGACCGGCGGCTACGCGCTCAAGGCCTACGAGCGCTTCGCCCGCATCCGGCAGGGCAAGGACGGACGCTGGCGCATCGCGCACCCCAATGTGGCGCAACGTTATCGGCTCAATGTCGGGACCATCGTCGAGGCCGACATGCTGAAAGTCCGGCTGGTCCGCTCGCGCGCCGCGAAGATGATTCCGCGCGGCGGCCGGCTCCTCGGCCAAGTCGAGGAATATTTCATCGAAACCATGGTGCCGGGCGATACCTTCGTCTTCGCCGGAGAAATCCTCAAATACGAAGCGTTGGTCGAGGACGAGGTCTACGTGTCGCACGCGAGCGCCGAAGACCCCAAAGTGCCGGCCTATGAGGGCGGCAAATTTCCGCTCTCGACTTATCTCGCCACCCGCGTGCGTGGGATCGTCTCCGATCCGGGCGCGTGGCGGCAACTTCCGGCGCAAGTGCGCGAATGGCTCGAAATCCAGGAATGGCGGTCGCAGATGCCGGGCGTCCGCGAGCTATTGGTCGAAACGTTCCCGCGCGCCGCCAAGCACTATCTCGTCTGTTATCCGTTCGAAGGCCGGCTGGCGCATCAGACGCTCGGCATGCTGCTGACGCGGCGGCTCGAGCGGGCGCGGCTACGTCCTCTGGGCTTTGTCGCCAACGAATATGCGCTGGCGGTCTGGGGGCTCGGCGATGTGGCACTGCGCATTGCGCGCGGTGAATTCGCGCTGGCCGACCTGTTCGATGAAGACATGCTGGGCGACGACCTCGAAGCCTGGCTCGCCGAATTGGCGTTGATGAAACGCACGTTCCGCAATTGCGCCATCATCGCCGGCCTGATCGAGCGCCGCTTTCCCGGCCAGGAAAAATCCCGGCGCCAGGTCACGATCTCCACCGACCTCGTTTACGACGTGCTGCGCAGCCACCAGCCCGACCACGTCCTGCTACGCGCCGCCCGCGCCGACGCCGCGACCGGCCTGCTCGACGTGCGGCGGCTCGCCGATATGCTCTCGCGTATCCGTGGGCGAATCGTCCATAAAGCGCTCGACCGCGTGTCGCCCCTCGCCGTACCGGTCATGCTGGAGATCGGGCGCGAGACGGTTTACGGCGAGGCGGCCGATTCGCTCCTTGCCGAGGCAGCGGACGAATTGGTGAAGGAGGCGATGCAGTGAGGGGTGGCGCTTCTCCCGCAAGTTCCCGCGCAAGCGGGTATCCAGGGCAAAGTTCCGCTATCGCTCTCGCCGGCACCACGCTCGTCGCCGATCCTGCCGGCGCGTTGTACTGGCCGGACGAAAGGCTGCTGGTCGCCGCCGATCTGCATCTGGAAAAAGGCTCGGCCTTCGCCAAGCGCGGCGTGCTGCTGCCACCTTACGATACGGCGACGACGCTGGCGCGGCTGGCGCGCCTCGTCGAGCGCTATGCGCCGCGTCTTGTGCTCGCGCTGGGCGATAGCTTTCACGACGGTCACGGACCTGCGCGCATGAGCGCGGGCGATCGGGCGGCGCTCACCATGCTCCGGCGCAGCCGCGATTGGATTTGGATCGCCGGCAATCACGATCCCTACCTGCCCGACGGCATCGGCGGCGGTTTTGCCGACGTTCTGGCGCTCGGCCCGCTGACTTTCCGCCACCAACCTTCGCCCGATCCGTGCGACGGCGAAGTCGCCGGCCATCTGCATCCGCTGGCGCGGGTAGCGCAACGTGGCCGCGCGGTGCGCCGGCGCTGTTTTGCCAGCGACGGCCATCGCCTGGTGATGCCGGCTTTCGGCGCCTATACCGGCGGCCTCAATGTGCGCGACCGCGCGATCTTCGGTCTATTCGGCACGCTTTCCTTCACCGCCCACATGCTGGGCGCACAGCGGCTGTTCGCCGTCGCCGCCGAACGCTGCCTGCCGGATTGAAGATCAGTCCCGCCGGAACGCGACGCTGGCAATCCAGCCGGTGACGAGCGCCATCATCGCGGTCGCCAGCCCGTAGAGCAGGCCGTGCTCGCGCGCTGCATTGACCACGAACTGCTCGAAGCCGACCTTGACGATCTCGAACGCCGAATCGGTGTGCGCGATCAGATTGCCGTCGGCAAACAGCTTGACGTCGACGCTATAGCTGCCGATCGGCACTTGCGCCGGCAGCGAAATCGCGGCGCGGAACAGGGTCGGCGTGAGAAACGTCACGGCACTCGATTGTTCGCTGTAGAGCCCGCGCTCCCGCATCAGCCGCACCAGCGCCGCGCGGAACGGGTCGTTGCTCACCTCGCCGATGTCGTTGTTGATCAACTCGGGAAGCGGCGTATTGGCGATGCCGAGCTGCTGCCGCCGCGCGTTCTCGGCGCCGGTGATCGCGTCGAGCGGGCGGCTCGTCAGAACGGCGAGGTAAGAGGGCGGATCGACAAAAGTGCGCGCCGCGGTGTTCACCCAGATGCCGAGCACGCGCTGCTTGCGCCGCGTCCGCAGCGGCTGTCGCGGACCGATGATGGTCGCGGCGATATCGTAGGGCGCGCGCCGCCCGGCGGCTGCGGCGTCGCGCTCGACCGATCCGAACAGGACCAGTTCCACCCCGGTATAGTTCGACGTGATCATCACGTGATGATTGGTCAGCGAAACGACGAGGCGTTCCGCCGCCGCCGAGCCGGCATTGACGAGGAGACCCGCTAGCGCCAACGCCGCCGCCCGCGCGTAACTCATGGCGCGCCCCCGATGACACGGATCGAGTACAAGTCTTCCGGCTTGAGCACCAGCTGCACCGCGAAGCGCAACCCGACTGCGAGGACAAGAAGACCGAGCAGGAGGCGCAGCCACTCGCCGCGGATGCGGTGCCCGGCATGGGCGCCGAACTGGGCGCCGATCACCCCGCCCACCATCAGGATCAGCGCCAGCACCGCGTCGACCAGGTGATTGCTCGCGGCGTGCAGCACGGTCGCTGACACCATGGTGAGGAAAGTCAAGACCAGCGAGGTGCCGATCACCGTCGCGGTCGGGACGCGCATCAGATAGATCAGCATCGGCACCAGCAGAAAGCCGCCGCCGATGCCCATGATCGCGCCGATAAAGCCGATAATGAAGCCGATCACCAGCACCGGAATCGCGGAGACATAGACTTTCGAGCGCTTGAACCGCAGTTTCAACGGCAGCCCGTGGAACCAGATATGGCTGCCGGGCCGGCGCAACTCGGCCGGCTTGCCGTGGCGGCTGCGGATGATCGCGCGGGCGCTTTCGCCGACCAACAAAACGCCGACAATGCTTAGCAGCGTGACGTAGGACAGTCCGATGACGAGGTCGAGCTGATCCTGGGCGCGCAGCCACGTGAACAGCGCGACGCCGCCGGCGCTGCCGACGATGCCGCCGGCCAGCAAGGTCAACGCCAGCGTCACGTCGATGGCGTTGCGCCGCCAATAGGCGATCGCCCCGGAGAACGAGGAAGCGGCCACATGCGTGGTGACGCTGGCCACGGCCACGGCGGGCTGCACGCCGATGAAGATCAGCAGCGGCGTCATCAGGAAGCCGCCGCCGATACCGAACATGCCGGAGATGAATCCGACCGCCAAGCCCATCGCGAGCACAAGAAAGACGTTGACGGGAATGTCGGCGATGGGAAGGAAGATTTGCACAGATCGGCTGCCGGATGCTCGGAGACGCGGTTCGAACCGTTCTACTCGCGCGCCGCGTCGCGGCATACCGTCCACCGGCGCGCGGCGCGCAGATGTGATCGCTCCGCTGCGTCATGCCGGCGCCAACCAACGGTGCGGCCCGAGTGGCCGAGATTCAGTAGACCCTGCCGGCGTCCGCTGCGGGTGCCTTGGTGGTTCGCGCTTTCGGCTTGGCCGCGGACGTGCCGTTGGCGGGCAGGTCCCAGGCTGCCGGCGCCTTCACCGTGATCGCGTCCGCGGGCTGCGGCTGCGCGGTCCAGGACAGCGCCGCCAGCCGCGCGGCCGCCAGCGCCTGCTGGTCGAGATGGGAGGCGACCTCGTCGCGTTTCTTGGCGGCGTCCTTGTCGCCGTCCTTGGCGGCCAGGACGAACCACTTGTAGGCTTCCGCGTAATTCTGCTCCACGCCGACCCCGCGGGCGTAGAGGATCGCCAAATTGTATTGGCTGTCGGTGATGCCGTGATCCGCCGCCTTGCGGAACCATTGCGCCGCGGTGCGATAATCGGCCGCGCCGTCGATACCTTCGGCATAGAGCACGGCGAGATTGTGCATGGCCTTGCCGTGACCTTTATCGGCGGCGGCGCGGTAGAGATCGCGCGCCGCGATGAGGTCTTTCTTCACCCCGAGGCCTTTTTCATAAAGCCCGCCGAGCCTGAACTGCGCCGGCGCGAGCCCCTTCTTGGCGGCGCGCTCAAACCAGCGTGCGGCTTCCTCGTTGTTCGCCGGAACCAGGCGGCCGTCGGCGAAGCGGACTGCAACCTCGTAAACGGCTAACGGGTCGCCGGCGAGCGCCGCTTCGCGCAGTGCCGGTCCGCCGATCGCCACCGGCAGCTTGTCGCCGATCGCCGGGGCCGTTGCAGGAGAGTGCTGTCGCGTCGGACCCGGCAGCGCGCCGGTGATGTCGGTCGCCGGCACCGACGCCCATCCAGCCGCGGATCCATTGGCTGGGGCGGCGGCATCAGGGATGCTGACGGTCATGGCGAATGGCGCGGCGGGATCATTCAACAGGGACTGCCGCCCGGCTCCGCCGCCTGTCGTCGGTGTCGGATTTGCAAGCGGCGGCGCCACCGAATTCTGCGCGGCATCCCGGCCAGGCAGCGGCAACGGAAGCGTCGGCAAGCTTGTCGGATTGGCTTTGGGCACGGGCATGGAGGGAGCCGAGGGCTTTTCCAGCTGCGGCGGCGGCACGGTGTGTGCGCTTGGGGATTCGGTTTGCATGTGTGGAGGCTCGGCCTGCGGGTGCGCAGGCGCAGCCGAACCGCCATCCTGGAACAGCCGTGAAGCCATATGGAAACAGCCGAGGACGATGACGACCACAGCGCCGGCGACAACCAAGGTGCGCAAGCGCTCGGTCAGCGTCTTCGGCTGATTTGGGCCTTCAGCTCCGGCTTTTTTGGCTCGGTCGTTAGGCTCAGCCGCGGCGGCCCGCGCCGCGCGGCGCGCGGCGGCAATGAAATCGGGTTTCCCGGCGCCCGGATCCGGAATCACCGGAGGCTTCGCCCCCGCGACCGCTTCCGACGCAGCGATCCGCTCGGCCGTTGACAGCGGTTGGCGTGAGCGTCCGGCGGCCGAGCCCGGCTCCAGCGGATGATCGGGGGGCAAGTTGGGCTCGATAGGCTGCCGCGACGGGACGGGCCAATTCGGCGCGGGTTCATGCTCCTCGGGCGTGGCTGTGGAGCCAGCCGGCGGTGCAGGCAGCGCGGCCGGTTTGCTCGGCGGCGGCGTGGGCATTTGCTCTTGCGTCGGCAACGACTGCGCGGGCTCGGCCCTCTCTCTGTTGCCGCGCATATCGGTCTCGATCATGGCGAGGCGGTCGACGACTTGCTCCACGGTGCCATGGACGGCTTCAAGTGAATCTTGAATGCGGCGCCCGGTTTGTTTGATTTCGGCAACCTCGTGCTCGATCGCTTCGACGGCGGCCGGTTTGGCCAGAGCAAAAGCCTCACCGCCGGCGTTGGTGCCGCGCAATTGCTCGATATAGACCAAGAGATCGGCCAGCCCGCGCTCGACGCCTTCGAGCAGGCCGAGGCGCGCGTCGGAAGCATCCAGCCGCCTGACTAGCATCGCGATGCGGTCCTCGAGATGGGCGAGCGCGGTATGATCGGTGTGCGAGAGCTGCACCAGTTCGAGCTTTTCGATCAGCCCGGCAAGCAGTCTCTCGAGTTCGCGAGGGACCTCGTAGCCCGCCGTGGTCGAGGCGTTGAGCGCGGCGGCCAACAGATCGATACGGTTCTCCAGCGCCGCGAGGGCGTGGCCGCTTGCCGCGCTGGTGGCGAGATCGTCGACCTTGGCAGAAAGCACTCGCACGTCTTCCGCGACCTTCGTCAGGGTGTCGTTGGAGGCGACATGGGACACGATACCGCGCAAAGCGCCGATCGCCGTTTCGAGCTGCTGCAGCGCGGCCGGATCATCCTTGGCCGACACCACTTCGATCTTCTTCGCCAGCGCCCTCACTGTCTCGGCGAACCCGACCAGGCTTTCGGCGGGAGTCAGCCCGCGCAGCGCTTCGCGTACCTCAGCCAGTCCATGCTCGAGGCCGGCCAGCGCCGTCGCGTCGATGCCGGACTGGCGGCCATAGTCGATACGCTGCGCCAGAGCCCTGATCTCGAGCTCAAGCGATTCGACGGCACGGCGCGGTAGCCCTTCCGTGAGCGAGCGGCCGATCTCCGCGAGCTCGGCGCGGAGCCCATCGATCGCTGCTTCGAGGTCGCTTGCCGGCCGCAATGCTTCGATCCGCGCCGTAATCTGGCGCAGTTGCTGCTGCAGGCCGCTGAGATCGAGCGCCGGTGCCGCTGAATTCTCCGGTTGCGGGCTCGCATTCCCGGTCGAGACGCTTTCCTCGCGAAGACGCGAAAGCGGCGGCGGTTGCGACGTAAAGACCGTTTCCCCGGCAGGCTCGTCGAACACGTCCGGTCGCGTGAGGATCGGCGGCGGCGGCCGCGTGAACGCCGGCTGCGGGCCGGGTTCGGCTTCAACGAGAGGAGTCTGCGCAGGCGCCATGAAGTCGGCGGGCGGCCACTTCAGATTGGCAGCAAAGCTGGCCGGTTGCGCCCCGATCTCGGCTGCCGGCCCGCCAGCAGGCACACGCCGCGGCGCCAGCGTCTCGGCTGCAGCCCCGCTATCGAGCGCGCGCTGGCGCGCCGTGATCTCGGCTATGGCCTGGTCCAACGATACATTGCGCTTGTCTTGCGGCGGACGATAACCGATCGATTCGTCAACGCGAGCTGGCTCCGGGCGCGAACGATTGGCGCTTTCGCCGCGCTGCTCCTCGCGAGACGCACCGCTTTCGCCGCGGACCGGCGTTTCGACCTCCGGCATGCGATCGCGGCCGCCCAGGCTTTCGTCACCGTACCGCCGGTGCCGTTGCCGATCGTCATTGCGCGAGTTCAGGCGCAACTGCTCATCCAACTCGCCACCGGGACCGCGCCAGTCGGCGTCGCGCGGGCGAACCTCGTGCTCTTGCTCATCGGCGCGGAAGATCGGGCGCCACCGCTGGTCTGCTGGGCGCTCGCGTTCGTGCGTGGTGGCCTCGGGGTTCGGGCCCTGCTGCTCTCGGTTGTCGAAACCGAAGTTAGGGCGCCGCCGATCGTCCCGGCGGCGATTATGACCAGGCATCGCGGCGTCAGGTTGCCGAAGATCCTGTTCGGCCTCATAGGAGCGGAAGCTTTGGCGCGATTGATCTTCCACCCTGCGTTCCCGCGAGGACGCGTCCCCGGGCCGGCGATCCTGCTCTCGCTCCTCGGAACGGAAGTTTGCGCCTGACCGATCATCCGACCGTCGATCGCGAACGCGCCTGTCGGCGTCACCCGGGTGCCAGCCGCGCTGCTGGTCGTCGGCGCCGAAGCTTTGGCGCCGGGAATCGTCCGAATCGCGATCGAAACCGGCCGACGGCGCGAACTCGCCGTCCTCCGCATCAGCCGGCTTGATCACGCTATTGAGCCATTCGCCGACCGACATGCCGGATCGCCGCGCAGCACTGCGTGCAGCCTCGCGCGCTTCCGGACGGAGACCTCTTAAATTCCACGGACCGCCCGATTTCATTCTTTCGTCCAAAATCACGTGAGGAGCAGGGCGTGCCTACTATTTCGTAACCGATGCTCGCGAACACCCGGCGCGGAGAGCGCGGTTTTCTTCCTTGGGGTCAACTTTTCAGGAATACGGTAAAGAAGCCGTTAAAAAAGCCGCCTCTCGTCACGGCTACCGGGAAAGCGTTGTCCGAGGGCGATGGCGACCCAGCGCCCGCCGCTTCGGCTTTCCCACCGTTGACGCAGATCGGCTAAGTTATACCTTCCGGTCCGGCTGACGCCGGGCGGACGCGGTATGGAGGGCGAGATTATGCCGACCTATAAGGCTCCGGTTGATGACGTGATGTTCCTATTGACCGATGTCTTCCACATCGATCGCTACAACAATTTGCCGGGCTTTGCCGACGCCACACCGGATTTGCTCGAGGCCGTGCTCGCAGAAGCCGCAAAATTCTGCGAGGACGTGCTGACGCCGCTTAATCGCGTGGGTGACAAGGAAGGCTGCCGGCGCCACGCCGATGGCAGCGTCACCACGCCCACGGGATTCAAGGACGCTTACGAGCGGCTGACGGACGGCGGCTGGATCGGCGCGTCGGCGCCGGCTGAATTCGGCGGCCAGGGCCTGCCGCGCGTGCTCTCGCAAGCGATTGGCGAGTTTCTGGTTTCGGCGAACATGGCGTTTGCCATGTACCCAGGCCTCACGCAGGGAGCGGCAGCCGCGCTCATGGTTCACGGCTCGCCCGAGCAAAAGGCGCTCTACCTACCCAAGCTGGTCAGCGGGGAATGGACCGGCACCATGAACCTGACGGAGCCGCAATGCGGCACCGATCTGGGACTTACGCGCGCACGCGCAGTGCCCCAGGCAGACGGCAGCTACAAGATCACCGGCACCAAGATTTTCATTTCCGCCGGCGAGCACGATCTCGCCGACAACATCGTGCATCTGGTGCTGGCGCGGATCGAAGGCGCGCCGCAGGGCGTCAAGGGAATTTCCCTGTTCATCGTCCCCAAATTCCTGCCGGCCCAAGACGGCGCCATCGGCGCGCGCAACGGCGTGTCCTGCGGCTCGATCGAAGAGAAGATGGGCATTCACGGCAATTCCACCTGCGTCATGAACTATGACGACGCCACTGGCTGGCTGGTCGGCGAAGCCAACCGCGGCCTGAACGCGATGTTCGTGATGATGAACGAAGCGCGGCTCGGCGTCGGCGTGCAGGGGCTGGCGCTGTCCGAGGTCGCCTATCAGAACGCCGCCGCCTACGCCAAGGAGCGGCTCGCCGGGCGCGCTCTGACCGGAGCGAAATTCAAGGACAAGCCCGCCGATCCGATCATCGTGCACCCGGATGTGCGCCGCATGCTGATGACCATGCGCGCCTTCAACGAAGCGGCGCGCGCGCTGGTGTTGTGGACCGCGCTCAAGAGCGACGTCGCCCACCGCTCCGGCGATGCCAAGGAGCGGCAGAGCGCCGACGACCATATGGGCCTGATGACGCCGGTGATCAAAGGCGTGCTCACCGATCAGGGCTTCGCCAACACCGTGCTGGCGCAGCAGGTGTTCGGCGGCCACGGCTACATCGCCGAGCACGGCATGGAGCAGTTCGTGCGCGACGCCCGCATCGCCATGATCTACGAGGGCGCCAACGGCATCCAGGCGCTCGATCTGGTCGGCCGCAAGCTGCCGAAGGACGGCGGCCGCGCCTTGCAGGCGTTCTTCGCCGAGGTGTCGGCCTACATCAAGGAGCGCGGCAGCGACGAAACGATGGCGCCTTACGTCAAGCCGCTCGGCCAGGCGCTCGGCGAGCTGCAGCAGGCGACCATGTGGTTCATGCAGAACGCGCTCGGCAACCCGGACAATGCCGGCGCCGGCTCGACCGATTACATGCACCTCTTCGGCCTGGTCGCGCTCGGCTATATGTGGTGCCTGATCGTCGATGCGGCGAAGGCGAAGGCCGCGGCGGGAGGCAACGGCGCCGGCGAGCGCATGGCGGCGAAGCTGGCCACCGGCCGCTTCTTCGCGGAGCGCATGTTGCCGGCCGGCGCCACGCACCTCGCGCGCATAAAGGCCGGCGCGGCGTCGACGATGGCTTTGCCGGCGGAGGCGTTCTAGACGTTAGGTACCCGCTTATTCCGTGAGCGCATAGCCGCCGGTCGCCGGGCTGCAATTGCTCGAAACTTGGACTATATGGGAGATGTCCGGTCTCCCGGACGACCTCATCCGGCTTCGCGGCCGTTGCCGCTGGCCGCCCTCGCCCGCAACGGGAGAGGTTATCATCGCGAGGAGACGCTATGCCCGACGCTTTCATCTATGATCACGTGCGTACACCCCGCGGCCGCGGCAAGGCGGACGGCTCGCTCCACGAGGTGACCGCGCTCAACCTCGCCAGCCAGGCGCTCGGCGCCATCAAGAGCCGCAACGATCTCGATCCCACCATGGTCGACGACGTCGTGCTCGGTGTCGTCGATCCGGTCGGCGAGGCCGGCGCCGACATCGCCCGCTCGGCGGCGCTCGTCGCCGGTTACGGCGACAGCGTCGCCGGCGTGCAGATCAACCGCTTCTGTGCCTCCGGTCTCGACGCGGTCAACTTTGCGGCAGCGCAGATCATGGCCGGACAGCAGGATATGGCGATCGGCGGCGGCGTCGAGTCGATGAGCCGCGTCGGTATCGGTTCGTCCGGCGGCGCCTGGGCGGTCGATCCGTCGATCGCGGTCTCGCAGTACTTCCTGCCGCAAGGCATTTCCGCCGACCTGATCGCGACCAAATACGGCTTCTCCCGCGACGATGTCGACGCCTACGCGGTCGAGAGCCAGAAGCGCGCGGCAACCTCGTGGAGCGAGGGCCGCTTCAGCCGATCGGTGATGAGCGTCAAGGACGTCAACGGCCTGACCATCCTCGACAAGGATGAGCACATGCGGCCGGAAACGACCATGCAATCGCTGGCGTCGCTCAAACCCTCGTTCGTGCAGATGGGGGAGATGGGCGGCTTCGATTCCGTCGCCATTCAGAAGCATCCGGAAGTCGAATACGTCAAACACGTCCATCATGCCGGCAATTCCTCCGGCATCGTCGACGGCGCCGCCGCGGTGCTGCTCGGCAACAGCCGGGCCGGCAAGCGGGCGGGCCTGAAGCCGCGGGCCCGCGTGCGCGCCTTCGCCAATATCGGCACCGAGCCGGCGATCATGCTCACCGGCCCGATCGACGTCACCAAGAAGGTGCTGAAACGGGCCGGCATGACGCTCGCCGACATCGACTTGTTCGAGCTCAACGAGGCGTTCGCCTCGGTCGTGCTGCGCTATATGCAGGCCTTCGCTATCGATCCGGACAAGATCAACGTCAACGGCGGCGCCATCGCGCTCGGCCATCCGCTCGGCGCCACCGGCGCGATGATCCTCGGCACCGTGCTCGACGAACTCGAGCGGCGCGATCTGTCGACCGCGCTGGTCACGCTCTGCATCGGCGCCGGCATGGGCACCGCCACCATCATCGAGCGGGTGTAATAGTCTTTGCGCGCACGCAGTGAGGGGTGAAGTAGGAGCGCGCGGCATGCCCAAGATCGACATCGCCAAGCTGCCGGTGGACAGCCGCTCGAGCTATCCGGAGCCGTTCAACCGCGCGGTCGTCGGCCGCGAGCGTAAGCGACTGGGCAACGCCGCCGGTCTCGACCAGTTCGGCGTCAACCTGACGAGGCTCAAGCCCGGAGCAGCTTCTTCGCTGCGGCACTGGCACGAAAAGGAAGATGAGCTCGTGTATATCCTCGAGGGTGAAGTGGTGCTGATCGAGGACGACGGCGAGACCGTGCTCAAGCCGGGCGACGCCGCCGGTTTCAAGGCCAACCTGCCGAACGGCCATCACCTGGTCAACAAATCGGGCCGCGACGCGATTTTTCTTGAAATCGGCACACGCTCGAAACACGAGCGCGCCGAATATCCCGATCTGGACCTGGTGATGATCCGCGACGACAAAGGCGGGCACTTCAGCCACAAGGACGGCAAGCCGTATTCGAAGTAATTCTCCCTCTGCCGCTGGGGCGAGGCGAACAAAGATACAACGGGAGATGCGTATGACCTTCCAGAATTTCACCTTCGAGATCGACGCCGACGGCATTGCCCTGATCACCTGGAACATGCCGGGCCGGTCGATGAACGTGATCGACGCCAAAGTGATGGAAGAGCTGGCGGCGATCGTCGAGCGGGTCGCGACCGACGCCGCCGTCAAGGGCGCAGTGCTCACCTCCGGCAAGGAGGCGTTCTGCGCCGGCGCCGATTTGAGCATGCTGGAGACGCAAAGCCGCACGTTCGCGGAATTGAGGAAATCGAAAGGCGAGGAAGGGGCGAACAAATTTCTGTTCGAAGAAAGCCGCAAGCTGTCGCAGATCGCCCGCCGCATGGAGACCTGCGGCAAGCCGTGGGTCGCGGCGATCAACGGCACCGCGATGGGCGGCGGCTTGGAGCTGGCGCTGGCCTGCCATCACCGCATCGCATCCGACAACGACAAGACGCGGCTGGGCTTACCCGAAATCAAGGTCGGTCTGTTTCCGGGCGGCGGCGGCACGCAACGCATCGCGCGCATGCTGCAGCCGGCCGACGCGCTGCAATTCCTGCTCAAGGGCGACCAGCTTCGCCTCAACCGCGCCAAAGCGATGAAGCTCATCGACGAGGTGGTGCCGGCCGCCGACCTCGTTGCGAAGAGCAAGGATTGGATCAAAGCCGGCGGCACTGCGAAAGCGCCATGGGACACCGACGGCTTCAAGCTGCCGGGCGGCGCGGTCTATTCCAAGGCCGGCATGATGGTATGGCCGGCGGCCAACGCGCTCTATCGGCGCGAAACCTACGACAATTATCCGGCGGCGCGCGCCATCATCCAGGTCGTCTATGAGGGCGCTGCAGCTGCCGATGGACCAGGCGCTGCGCGTCGAGTCGCGCTACTTCGCGAAAATTCTCCGCTCGCCGGAGGCGGCGGCGATGATCCGCTCGCTGTTCGTGTCCATGCAGGAACTCAACAAAGGCGCCCGCCGTCCGGCCGCCGTGCCGGCGCGGCCGATCAAGAAGGTCGGCGTGCTCGGCGCCGGCTTCATGGGCGCCGGCGTCGCCTATGTCAGCGCGCTTGCCGGCATCGACGTGGTGCTGATCGACCGCGACCAGGAAACCGCCGACAAGGGCAAAGCGCATTCGCAGAAACTGATGACCGACCAGGTCAATAAAGGCCGCGCCACCGCCGCCGACCGCGACGCCGTGCTCGCCCGCATCACGGCGACCCCGGATTATGCGGCGCTCAAAGGCTGCGATCTCATCGTCGAGGCGGTGTTCGAGGACCGCAAGATCAAGGAGGAGGTGATTGCCAAGGCGCAGGAAGCGATCGGCAAAGACACCATCTTCGGCTCCAACACCTCGACCTTGCCGATCAGTTCGCTCGCCACCGCGTTCAAGGACGTGCGGCGTTTCGTCGGCATCCACTTCTTCTCGCCGGTCGATCGCATGATGCTGGTCGAGGTCATCCTGGGCAAAAAGACCGGCGACGCGGCGCTCGCCGTCGCGCTCGATTACGTGCGCGCCATCCGCAAGACGCCGATCGTGGTCAACGATTCGCGCGGCTTCTATACGTCGCGCGTGGTCGGTACCTACATCCGCGAAGGCCATTTGATGCTGGCCGAAGGCGTGCCGGCGGCGATGATCGAGAACGTCGGACGCATGGCCGGCATGCCGGTCGGCCCGCTGTCGCTCAACGACGAGGTTGCCGTCGATCTCGCCTGGAAGATCTTGAAGGCGACCGAGGCCGATCTCGGCCCGCAGGCGATCGACGAGCGGCAAAAGGCGCTGCTGCAGGAAATGGTGGAAAAGCGCGGCCGCTATGGCCGCAAGAACGGCAAGGGCTTTTACGACTACCCGCAGAACGGGCCGAAGCGGCTGTGGCCCGGCCTCGCCGACCTGCAAGCGACCAAGCTCGATCCCGACACCATCGATGTCGAGGAGCTGAAACACCGGTTGCTGGCGATCCAGGCGCTGGAATCGGCCCGCTGCATCCAGGAAGGCGTCGTCACCGACATGCGCGAGGCCGATGTCGGCTCGATCCTCGGCTTCGGCTTTGCGCCGTTCACCGGCGGCACTATTTCCTACATCGACGGCATGGGCACCAAGGCCTTCGTCGAGCTGTGCAGCCGACTGGCGAAAAAATACGGTGACCGGTTCAAGCCGTCCAAGCTGTTGCGCGACATGGCCAAGAAGGGCGAGACCTTTTACGGCCGCTTCCCGTCGGAAAAGCGCAAGGCGGCGTGACGATCATCGCCACATATCGAAGACCGCGGCCTATTCATCCCGGATCCCATGGCGCGTGATCAAGTCGACCTGACGCCGATCGAGCGACGCGACGAGCTCGTCGATTGGATCGCGCAGGGCGTCGGCCGAAGTCGCAGTTCCGCATCGGCACCGAGCACGAAAAATTCGCGTTCACGCTCGAAGGACACCGGCCGGTGCCCTACGAGGGACAACGCGGCATTCGCACCTTGCTCGAAGGCATGCAGCACCTGCTCGGCTGGCAGCCGATCATGGAAGGCGAGAACGTCATCGGCCTGTTCGACGTCACCGGCGGCGGCGCCATCACGCTCGAGCCGGGCGGCCAGTTCGAATTGTCCGGCGCGCAGGTCGAAACCGTGCACCAGACCTCGCGCGAACTGATGGCGCATCTGGCGCAGGTGCGCGAGGTCGCGCAGCCCTTGCATATCGGTTTTCTCGGCATCGGCATGACGCCGAGCTGGACGCTTGCCGAGATGCCGAAAATGCCGAAAGGCCGCTACAAGATCATGACGGCTTACATGCCCAAGGTCGGCAAGTTCGGCCTCGATATGATGTATCGCACCTGCACGGTACAGACCAATCTCGATTTCTCGTCGGAAACCGACATGGTCAAGAAGCTGCGCGTGTCGATCGCGCTGCAGCCACTGGCTACGGCGTTGTTCGCCAACTCGCCGTTCACCGACGGCAAGCCGAACGGATTCCTCTCTTTCCGCGCGGAAATCTGGCGCGATACCGACAAGGACCGCACCGGCATGCTGCCGTGGGCGTTCGAAGAGGGCATGGGCTTCGAGCGCTGGGTCGATTACGCGCTCGACGTGCCGATGTATTTCGTCAAGCACGGCGACGAATATGTCGATGTCGCCGGTCAATCGTTCCGCGATCTGATGGCGGGCAAATTGCCCGGCAATCCCGGCGTCCGCGCGACGATTTCCGATTGGGCAAACCACATCAGCACGATCTTTCCCGAGGTGCGGCTCAAGCCCTATCTGGAAATGCGCGGCGCCGACTCAGGGACGCTGCCGAATTTGCTGGCGCTGCCGGCGTTTTGGGCCGGCATCCTCTATGACGATGTCAGCCTCGACTCCGCCTGGGATCTGGTGAGACCCTGGACCGCCGCGCAGCGCCAGCAACTACGCGACGCCGTGCCCAAACAGGGCCTCGCCGCCACAATCGGCGGTCGCACATTGTTCGCGATCGCGGCCGACGTTCTCAAACTGGCGCGTGCCGGCTTGGCCCGCCGCCGGCGCTTCGACGTCGACGGCCGCGACGAGACCCGCTACCTCGACGTGCTGGACGATCGCCTCGCGCACGGCACCACGCCGGCCCAGGAGCTATTGGAAAAATTCCACGGCAAGTGGGCCGGTTCGGTCGATCCGATTTACATGGAAGAGGCGTATTAGCCACCCTTCGTCGTCGCCCTACTCCAAACCGTATAGCATCTTGGCTTCGTCGAGCGCCTTGGTGCAGGCGCGGGTATCACCTTCGGCGTCGGCCTTGCGAGCGCGATCGAGTGCCGCGTCGGCGTTGGCGCGCGCCTTGGCCTCGGCGCTCTGCACCGAGCCGGGCGTCGGCTGGTGATGAAGCTGAGCTTCGATTGATTGCGCAGCGGTCGGACCGCTCTTCGGCCCGGGCTTGATGCGTGCGAGATATCGTTCGACTTCGGCGATCCGCGTGGTGCACGGCCCAGCCTGAGCCGCCGCAACGCCACCGACGGAAGCCAAGGCTGCTAGCAGCAAAATGCGCGATCGTTTCACGACCGAGCCCCCCATCAAACGACGGCCGCCCGTCGGCGGTGCCGGCAACAAACTCCCGAACGACAATTGCTGAGGCGAGAATACTCCGGCAGCCGGCCGCGGAGAAGAGACTGAGTCGCTCTACTCCGCCGCGGCCCTGATCGGCGGACCGGCCGGCGTCACCCGTCAAGAGTTAGGTCACGATGACAGTGACGATAATTATGCCCCGGTCCCGGCAGCGACGGCGGCAGCATGATAGACCATCAGTCGCGAGATTCGAGCCGGACGGACCATGGCGTCACCGTTCAATGCGGTCCTCTGTGCGCTGCTGGCGGCCGCGTTCTGGACCTTACTAGGCGCTGCACTGGGCCGGCGTCTCTTGCCGCGCGCCCTCGCCCGCGGCGCCGCGCCGGTGCTCGGCTGGGCGGTGCATAGCGCCGAGATGCTGCCGATCTACCCTTGGATCGGATTTTCCCCAACCACCGTGCTCGGTGCCGGCGCACTCTGCGTCCTGGCGGGCGGTCTTTCGCTATCGGGACGTGCGCTGCAGGAACAAGCCGAACATCCTGCCGACATCCCGGCCTGGGCGTTCGCGGCGGCGGCGCTTCTCGCGCTCGCCCCGGCTGTCGCTATCCTGCCCAAATTTTCCGGCGACGCCGTGCAGCTCGCCGATCCGATCTTCGATCATTCCAAGATCGCGATCGTCGATGCGATGGCGCGGCTTGGCCTGCCGCCGGCCAATCCGGTGTTCGGCGAATTCGGCGCGCCGGGCCACCTCGCCTATTATTATCTCTGGCATTTCAGCGCCGCCGAGCTGGCGCTGGCGCTTGGCTCAAGCGGCTGGGAAGCCGATATCGGATTGACGTGGTTTACCGCCTTCGCGTCGCTGAGCTTGATGATGGGCGTTGCCGTGTGGCTTAGCAAGCGAACCGCCGCCGCCATCTGGGTCGTCGTGCTCGCCGCCGCGGCGTCGCTGTGGCTGACGCTCGACTGGATCGCCGGCGCCGACGATGTGACGCCGTTGCTCTGGCCGCCGATCGGAATGGCCGGCTGGCTGTTCCAGGCGAGCTGGGTCCCGCAACATCTGATGGCGGCGTCATGCGCGGTGACGGCGATGCTCGTTCTTGTTCACTACGCGCAGCGGCAAAGCCTGGCGCTGCTTTTGACCTTGGTCCTCATCGTCGTCGCCAGTTTCGAAAGCTCGACCTTTGTCGGTGGCGTGACATTCGCAATCGCGGCTCTCGTCGCCGCGCCGATCCTGCTCGTCGGCACCGAGCCGGCGCAGCGCCGGCGCTTCGCGCTTGGCGTGGCGGTCGCCGCCGTGCTGGCGATCTGCCTCGCCGCGCCGTTCGTTCTTGATCAACTGGCGATGCTGCGGGCACGCGGTGATGGCAGTCCGATCGTTGTTGACCCTTACGCGGTGCTCGGCGAGGCCTTCCCGCGCACGCTGCGCCGTGTGCTCGATTTGCCGGCCTATTGGCTCATCCTGCTGCCGATCGAATTGCCGGCCACTTATGCCGCCGGTGCGATCGCGCTCGCCGTGGCGCTGCGCAGCGCCTTGCCGCGGCCGGAAAAACTCGCGGTGGCGGCTCTGGCATGCCTCGCCGGGGTGGGGCTGGTCATCTCGTGGCTTCTGGTCAGCACGCTTGGCGAAAACAACGATCTCGGGCTGCGCGCCATCATCCCCACCGAGATCGTCTTGATCGTCGCCGCGGCGGCGGGATTTTTTCAGGCGAGCTGGCGCGCCGCGATCGTCGCGACGGCGCTCGCCGGGCTCGTGCTGAGCTTGCCGGACACGGTCGCTACGATTCGCAGCAACATTACCGGCGACCCAAGGCCCGGCGGCAAGATTTTTGCGCGTACGCCGGAGCTCTGGGAGGCCGTACGGCGCTACGCTGCATCCGGCGCGCGTGTCGCCAACAATCCGCTGTTCCTTCGCGACGTCACGCCCTGGCCGGTGAATATTTCCTGGGCTTTGCTCGCCAATCGCAGCTCATGCTTTGCCGGGCGCGAATTGGCGCTCGCCTTCGCGCCGCTGCCGCCGCCGCGCCGCAAGGCGATCGGCGCTGAGTTCATCCGCGTATTCGCCGGCGAGGGCACCGCAGCCGACGTGGCCGACCTGGCGAAGCGATATGGCTGCGACGTTGTCGTCCTGGTTCCGCAGGACAAGGCTTGGAACAAGGACCCATTCGCGGCAAGTCCGGATTACCGCCTGGGCGAAAATCGCGACGGCCGCTGGCGGATTTACGTGCGAGCTAAAAACGCCTCCGCTGCGCAGACTATTCCCTCTCCCCCTGCGGCAGAGGGGGCCGAGCGAACGAAGTGAGCGAGCGGGTAAGGGCGTCTCATAATCTACCCCTCACCGGCTCACTGGTCTTCGTTTCACTCAGACTGGTTGCCACCCTCTCCCGCAAAGGGGAGAGGGTGGGAGCTAAATCCCCGCGAACCAATTCTCACCCTGCTTGCTCCAGAACGTCTCGGTGAAGGTATTGGTAACCTCGATCGCCTCGATCCACTTCGCGTTCTTGTAGCCGAGCTTGGTCGAGGTGCGCAGCCGCAGCGGGTAGCCGAACGGATCGGCAATGACGGTGTTGGCGTATTTGGTGGCCAGGATCGTCTGCGGATGCAGCGCGCTCGCCATGTCGATGCTCTCGGTGAAATTGTCGGCGCAATGAAAGTAGACGTATTTCGCCGTCAGGTCGGCGCCGACGCGCTGCAGAAAATCCTTCAGGTTGGGGCCGGACCATTGGCCGATATAGTCCCAGCCTTCCACGCAGATATGGCGGATGATGATTTCCTGCTCGGGCAACGCATAGAGCTGCTGCGCGGTCCACGGCCGCTTGTCGGCGATGCGTCCGGCCAATTGCAACTTCCAGCTGGCGCCGTCGACCGGCTTCACGTCCTCGATGTCGTAATAGGCGTTGAACCGCGGCGGCTTGACCACCTGCGCCGCGCTGAAGGTCGGCGCCAGATGATCGGGCCGGAAGATCGCCGCCTGCACGCGGTCGTTCCACGCCGAGACCGCGCGCAACGCCTTCTGCACCGGCGCCTCCTCGGTCACATCGCAGCCGGTCAACAGCGTCAGCGCGCCGAGACTGATGGCGCCGCGCAGCACGCCGCGCCGGTTGATGGCGTCGATCAGCGCCCGGTTTTTCGTCAGTACGCTTTGGTCGATCGGCTTCTTCGGCCGGAAGATCGATGGCGTTCGGGTGCGCAACGACATGGGCTCACCGGGTCACGGAGTTGCTTCGATTTCGGCCGCGGCGTCAGCCGCCGGCGCCGGCTTGCCGTCCATGACCGGGCCGCCGGTCAGCATGGTGATGAGACTCTTCGGCACCAGCAAAGCGAGCGTCACATGGACCAGCAGAAAGAGGACGATCGCCGACATGCAGAGGAAATGCACCAGCCGGATGGTCTGGAACCTGCCGAACAACACCGCCAACTCGGAGAACTGCACCGGCTTCCAAAGCGCGAGTCCGGAGATCACGGTGAGCACCCCGACCGCCATGATGCCGAGATAGAGAATTTTCTGCACCGCGTTGTAATGCGTCAGATCGTCGTGCGCGAGGCGGAAACGCAGCGCGTCGGCGACGGTGGCCAGGATTTCGCGCAGCGACAGCGGAAAAAGTTTTTGCCGAAAGCGTCCGGTGGCGATGCCGTAGCCGAGATAGAGAAGCCCGTTGATCGCGAAAATCCACATGCCGAAAAAGTGCCACTGCAGCCCATATTGCGCCCACTTACCGATCACCACGGCGTCCGGGAAATGCAGAAAGCCGAAGATCACGTCGTCGTTGTAGATTCTCCAGCCGCTGCCGATCATGATGAAAATGGCGACGGCATTGGTCCAGTGCATGACGCGGACCGGCAGCGGGTGAAGGCGATGCTCCTTGCGAGCATTTGATTTGACCTGCGGCGCCGGCATCAAGAATGATCCCCCGCGCCGACTTCCTGGCGCGACGCCGGACAGTAGGGTTGCGAAAAATCCTTCGCAAGCCAAACCGCTTCACAAGTTCGCGTGGCGTCTTTGATCGGGAGAATCGCGGCATGATCGGGCGTTTGGCTGCGATCGGTTTGATGCTCGGCGTGATCGCCGCGGCCGACGCGCCGGCGGCAGGCGTGGCCGGTGCGGGCGGCTCCGTCGTGCTGGCGCAGGCCATGGTGCCGCCGACCGGCATGGAAGCCGAGAAAAAGCCGATGACGCCGGCTGAGCGCATGCAAGCGCGCTTTCCGCAACCGGTGCGGGTCGGCGATCTCATCGGCCTGCCCATCGTCGACGACAACGCCTGCACCCTCGGCCATGTTCGCGAAGTGGTGCGCACGCCCGACGGCAAGATCGAACTGCTCGTCTCCTACGGCGGCTTTCTCGGCTGGGGCGCGCGTCCCGTCGCCGTTCCGATCGAGGTCGTCGGCATCCAGGGTCGCGAACTGGCGTCGCTCGATATGCCGCCGAGCGAATACGCGGCGGCGCCGACCTGGCGGAATGCGGGCGCGCGAGCGCTGCCTCACGAAGCCACCATCAAGATCGCGCTCGCGCGGCGTTGAGCAAACGATCACGACTTGGTGAAGTCCATAACTTTTTGGTGTTTGCCGACTTGCAGCCGGTGAGCCGGAATTGATTGGCGCGTTGCCGCGCTTTGCCAAACACTGCCGCCGGTGGCTGAAATCGATTTCAGCCGGTCACTTCGGAGGTCGCATCGCATGGACGGCGCAAATCAGTTCGACGGCGAATCCGTATCCGGCGCGCAGCGATGCAATCCCCTTGCAGCGGCCCCGGCCACGTGCGGCATCGCCGTCATGGCCAAAGCTTCGGCGCCGGGGCTCACCAAGACCCGGCTGGTGCCGCCGCTGACCTTCGATGAGGCCGCGGCGCTCAACACCGCATTCCTGCGCGATGTCGCCGACAATCTGTTGCTGGCCGCGCGTCATGCGGCGATCACCGGCTACGCCGCCTATGCGCCGCCGGGCTCGGAGGCATTTTTCAGCCACGTCCTGCCGCCGGCGATCGGCTTGATCGACGCCGGGCTGCCGAATTTCGGCGATTGTCTGTTTCGCACCATTGGAGAAATCCTCGGCCGCCGCCATGGTTCGGCGGTGGTTCTTAATTCCGACAGCCCAACGCTGCCGACGGCGTTCCTGGTCGAGACCGCGGACGCCCTGGCGCGGCCGGGCGAGCGCGCCGTGCTCGGGCCTTCCAGCGACGGCGGTTATTATCTGCTCGGCCTGAAAGCCGCGCACCGCCACCTGTTCGAAGACATCGCCTGGAGCACCGAGCGGGTCGCCGCGCAGACGCTGGAGCGGGCGCGCGACATCGGACTTGACGTTCACCTGCTGCCGGTCTGGTACGACGTCGACGATATCGAAGGCTTGCGCCGGCTTGCCGGCGAGGTGTGTCGGCCGCGCTCGCCCGGGCGCGAGCGCGATGCGCGCGAGCCGCATCATCCGTTCGCGACCGCTTTGTTGATGAATAGGCTTTGGGTCGACGGCGAATTCAGCCGCCGCCGCGAAGATTCGATGCAAGCCGCGACCGCCGGCGCCGCTTGATGATCCCGATGATCGTTTGAAGGCAGCGACAACATGGAGCCAGCGGCGTCAAAATTGGCGGTCGATCCGCGGCGCTACTTCGAGAGCGTGCGCACCGACAGCGTCGTGCCCAAGCACCAGCCGGTTTGCCTTTATCTGGAGACCACCAATCGCTGCAATCTTCTGTGCACCACCTGCCCGCGCACTTATGAGGAGCTGGAGCCGCCGGCCGACATGAGCTGGGAGCTTTTTTGCTCGATCGTCGATCAGATCCCCAATCTGCAGCGCGCGGTACTGCATGGCGTCGGCGAGCCGATGCTGGTGAAGCATTTGCCGCGCATGGTGCGCCATCTGAAGGGCCGCGGCACCTACGTGCTGTTCAACACCAACGGCACCGTGCTCAACGAGAAGAACGGCCGCGCGCTGATCGAGGCCGAGCTCGACGAGTTGCGCGTTTCCTTCGACGCGGCGAACGCCGAAACCTACCGCGCAATTCGCGGCAGGAATTATTTCAACCGCATCCTCAAAAACGTGCGCGCCTTCTGCGAGCTGCAGGAGCGCGAGGGACGCTTTAAGCCGCGCGTGTCGGCGTGGCTGACCGGCATGCGCGAGACCGTCGAGCAGTTGCCCGACTTCGTACAGGTCGCGGCGGAGACCGGCGTGCGCGAGGTCTATCTGCAGCGGCTCGTCTTCTTCGAGGAGAACGCCATCGGCAAGGCGCGGCCGGACCAGGCGCTCTACGAAAAGCTCTCGGCCGAGGAGGCGGTTTATATCGACCGCGCCGCGGCGCTCGCCAAATCGCTCGGCATTACCTTCAGCGCCTCGGGCGCCGCCAGCGAGCCCGGCATGAGCTTAAAGCGCAGCGACAACGGCTCGCCGTGGTCGCTGTGCCGCCGGCCGTGGACCGTCATGTATTTCACCGCCAATGGCCGCGCCTTGCCGTGCTGCATCGCACCGTTCTCGCAGCGCGGCTATGAAAACTACACGCTCGGCGACGCCACCCAACAGAGCTTGCGCGAAATCTGGACCGGCGAGACCTACCGCGATTTCCGCAAAGCGCTGCTGTCAGACAAGCCGCCGGGCGCCTGCGCCAACTGCGGCTTGCGCTGGAGCCTGTAGCGATGCCGCGTCAAGCAGGCGGCGTCGCCGTCGTCATTCCGACGCTCAACGAAAGCGAATCGATCGCCGCGGTCGTGGCCGGCCTGCCGCGCCATATCGTCGACCGGGTGATCGTGGCCGACGGCGGCAGCAGCGACGACACCATCGCGCAGGCGCGCCGAGCGGGCGCGGAAACCATTGAAGCCGGCCGCGGCTACGGCCGCGCCTGCCTCGCCGGCGCGCGTGCGGCCGATGACGCCGAGATCGTCGTCTTCATGGACGGCGACGGCGCCGACGATCCGGCGGCGATGGCCGACATGGTCGCCGCCATCCGCTCCGGCCGCTACGACTTTGTCATCGGCTCACGGGCGCGGGGCGAGCGCGAACACGGCAGCATGGCAAGCCACCAAATGCTCTCGGGCCTCGTCGCCGGAGCGCTGATCGGACTGTTCTACGGCGTGCGCTACACCGACATGTGCGCCTATCGCGCCATTGCCCGCGACACCCTGCTCGCGCTCGGCATGCGCGAACTCACTTACGGCTGGAATCTGGAAATGCAGATGCGGGTGGCGCGCGCCGGCCTGCGCGTTCTCGAACTGCCGGTGAGTTATCGCCGCCGCATCGGCGGGCAATCCAAGGTCGCCGGCTCGCTGCGCGGTTCGCTCCGCGCCGGGACCCGCATCATGACCACCTTCGCGCGCGTCGCGATGGAGCCGGGGCGGCGCGGCACGTCTTAGTAGTGGAGCATGATCTTTTCGGAAAACCGGGTTCCACTTTTGCGGATTATGCTCTAGGACCCTGGCCTCTTGACCCGGCCGCTGACCAATCTCACCCTGCAATTCCCACGCGGAGATTTCATCATGGACAAGATCAAGCCGCTCTTCACCGCGACCGCGACCGCGACCGGCGGGCGCAACGGACACACCGAGGCCAATGACGGGTCGGTGAAGGCTGATCTGTCGGTGCCGAAGGCCATGGGCGGACCGGGCAAAGCGAACACGACGACGCCCGAGCATCTGTTCGCGGCCGGCTACGCGGCCTGCTTCGGCGGCGCGCTCGATTTTGTCGGCAAGCAGAACAAGAAGGACGCGACCAAGGCCGCCATCGTTTGCTCGGTATCGATCGGCCCGCGCGAGGGCGGCGGCTTCGGTCTCGCTGTCAAATTGCGCATCGAGGACAAGTCGCTGCCGCAGGCCGAACTCGCGGCGCTGGCGAAAGAAGCGCACGAAAAAATCTGTCCCTACTCGCACGCCACGCGCGGCAACGTCGACGTTCAGCTCGAGGTGGCGGGCGCGTAATGGGGAACGCTACCGATCAGAGCGGAATTTGATCGCGGCGTGCGTGCCGTCGCAAAACGGCTTGTTTTGCGACTGACCGCACCGGCACAGCGTCACCCGATTGCGCCTCTCGTAGATAAAGCCGTCGGCGGCGATCAGGGTTATCCCGCCGCGCAGCCAGATCGGCCCGCTACAGTCTTCCGTGGGATCTTCGATCAATCCGATCGAAACCGGCAAGTCGCGCTCGATCGGCGCTCGGGTCGCCTTGTCCCAGGCCACGAGGCGCCCGGACGGACAATTATTGACCTGCCGCAGAAACATGGCGCGGACTTTCGGATCGTCGGTGCGCGACGCTTGCGTCCACACTTTTCCGTTTGGATCGCAGAAGCGGGCAAAGGCGCAAAGGCTTTCCGCATCCGTCAGCACCATTGCGGGCCCGTCGATGGCCTTGGCCTGCTCGACGTAAGGTGCGCGGCTCGCCGTCTCGCTGCCGTCAAAACCGATCTTGGCATGGGTGCCGTCGCAGAACGGCTTGTGGTGCGAGTGCCCGCACCGGCACAGGGCGTATTTCTCCGCGGCGGGAAAGGTCTCGCTCTCCAGCCATGTCTCGGAACCGCCGTCGGCGTCCGTGCCGATCGTTTGTTTCGACAGCGGCACGCTGCCGATAACGATGTAGGGACCGTTCTCTACAACGACGACGCGCGCTTGCGATTTTTCGTGGGCCATCAGTGAACCCCTGTGATCGCGAGATCGATACCGAGCGCCAAGTGGCCCAAATCATTTCATAAGAAAGTGGTGGTGCCCGGGGCGGCGTCAGACTCTTTGCAGTTTTCAATGACTTAGCGTGTCCCCAACTTCGCCAATCGTCCCATTGAGTCTCAATGGATATTTTTAAGATTGTCCCACCGATTTTCGGCCGCGTCGCATGTCCGTTTCTCCCTCATAAGCGGACATCAATCAGCACGGTCGGCATGTCGGCTTTGGGCCAGATTCGGACATGTATCACGTATCGGCGCGAAGTTGCGCCCAAGGCAAAGATCAGTGCGACTTGCGGACAGTCTTTCCCAAGGTGATTTCCGGCCTGCGGAGACCCATCGCAATCCAAGCGGCGATAAGCCTCAACATGAACCTCCCGGAGTGACCACCATAATTTGGTAAGTCATCAGCAAGCGCCACGCCGTCTCGCCGATCTTGTGTCATGACCCGCATTTCAAGGGGCGGCGCACCTGCCGGAAAGCGGTTCCGGTACATCGCCAGCCAATGCCCCTTGGTAAAGTCGAGGAACATTCCCGAATTGCAACATGTCGCAATGACCCGACGCGTCGGAGAATCCGGCCTGAGCCGGTGCTCTTCGAGATACTCCTGCCCCGTCACACATCGCACTCGATCCTTTCGAAACAGGACGTAGTCGGTTCCACCGTCGGAGTTGAGGACCGGTGGCGCGGAAGGCAGTTGCTCGAAGCGACTTCCCGCTTCTTGGCAACTCACGCAATAGCAGGAGGCGGTCAGAATCGGTCGACCGACTGCCTCCAATTTCACCTTGCCGCATCGGCATATCTCGGAGAGGTGTTTTTGATGCTTCTGGTTCACTGCGACCGCCCTTTCGTGGAACCCGTCTATAAAATTATTTTGGCGTTAGCGAGAAATGTCTGCAACGGGTCATCAGCGCCGGATTGCCCATGCCCGACTCATGTCCGCTTCGCCCCTAATACCGGTCGAATTGATGTCGGTGATGGCAGAAACGGGGCCACAACCGGACCAAGTGCGGTGCCGCAAAAGCATCATGTGGGATTAGCGCCCCGGGATCGGCACGCGATAATCAGCATCTTTCCTACCCGTGGATTGTTTCGCCACGCTCGAGCATGGCTACGAATTCCGCAATCTTGCGCGCCCTCGTCTCGGCTTTTTTGACGTTGCCGATTCGGTACAGGATTGCGTAGCGATTTCGACTGTTCAATGTTGCAAAGAATGCGGACGCCTTCAGGTTGTTGTCCAGGGCCTTCTGGAGGTCGATGGGTACTTCGGCCCGACTCGCCGGGGCGTAGGCGCCCTCCCACCGACCATCTGCCTTAGCGGCTTCGATTTGCGCGAAGCCCGCAGGTCTCATGCGGCCCTCCTTGATGAGCGTCAGCGCACTGTTGCGGTTCAGCGCCGACCACTTGCTGCGCGATTTCCGTGGCGTGAAGCGAACAAGCCAGTGTTGGTTGTCATACTTTTCCAGCTTTCCATCGATCCATCCGTGACAGAGCGCAGCGTCAATCGCTTCTGCTTTCGTCAGTTTCGCTCTTGTCGCCGCCTTCTTGGCGAACTTAATCCAAACGCCAACCGCATCAGCTGGTTGAGCCGCGAGCCATCTTTCGAACGACCTTTGATCCGCGAAGCCAAGAACCGGCAAGCCTGATCGCTTTTCCGTCATAAAGAGCCCCGCTTCTCTATCGACCGGGACCGATACTGCCCGAATCCGTGCTGGGGTCCACACGCGCAATTGTCGTCTCCGCCGCTAAACGGTTCCATGACCGCTTTGGGTCATTCGCGGACATAGCGAAGTCAATTCGTGATGTCTGCTTTACTCCCGAAAGCGGAACTGAACGGCGCAGTGACGATTCGGCTCGCCGTTGGATAGTTCGGCGGGGTTCGATTCCGTTTTCTTGGGTGGGACTTTTTCAGGAAAAAACTGAAGAGAATCAAAGCCGAATTTTTGTGTTGGTGCCCAGGGGCGGAATTGAACCACCGACACCTGCATTTTCAGTGCAGTGCTCTACCAACTGAGCTACCTGGGCCCACGTCTGCGCGCTCGCCGAATGGAACCCCTCAGCGGGGTCCGCGCGAGCGCCGCGGTTATAGAGGCTCGATTTCCGGCTGTCTAGAATAGGCCGTATGCGGTGGCGCCAATTCGCCAAACCGAGGTGGCCGACATCCATCCAGCATCAGGCGACCGCCGCCTTGCGCACGACGGTCTGACGCACCTCGAATCCCTCGAACTTCGGGTGCTCCAGATAGAGCGGTCCGGTCGCATCATTGCCGGCGCGCGCATGGGCGGCGCGGAATTCCTCCGATCTGGTCCACGCCTCGAAGGCGGCCTTGCTCTGCCACACACTGTGTGAGGCGTAGAGCGTGTGATCTTCCGCTTCGGGCCCCCTGAGCAGATGGAATTCGACGAAGCCGGGCACGCGGTCAAGATAGGTGTCGCGGCTCATCCAGACCGTCTCGAAAGCTTCTTCACTGCCTCTCTTCACACGAAAGCGGTTCATGGCGATGAACATTTGCGGGTCTCCTGATGCGTCGCGGATCTGTTCCAGTGGACTTAGCTTGAGTCTTCGCCGCCGTCCTCGCGGCGCTCATCCTCTTCTTCGTCTTCCGTCACCGGCACGGCATAGACGCCGGAGAGCCAGCGGTGGAGGTCGACGTCGGCGCAGCGCTTTGAGCAGAACGGCCGCAATGCCGCGACCGTAGGCTTGCCGCAGATCGGGCATTTGGGGCGTTGCGCATCGCTCATCGGCAAAATATGGGAGGCGCGGAGCGCGCCGCCAGAGCGCGGCTTAATCGAAGCATGGCCGTGCCCAGGTGTGTGGTTTGCGCATGATCTTTTCCGAAAACCGGTTCCCACTTTTCGGGATCATGCGCTTACACCGCGTTGAGCCAGCCGAAATGGATCGGATAGCCTTCGCCGCCCAGGAGCGTCATCGTCTCGTACAGCGGCAGACCGACGATGTTGGTATAAGAGCCGACGATTTTCACGATAAAGGTTCCGGCGATACCCTGCGCGGCGTAACCGCCGGCCTTGCCGCGCCATTCGCCGCAGGCGAGGTAGGCCTCGATATCCTCGTTCGACAGCCGCTTGAAGCGCACGCGCGTCTCCACATGACGCTGGCGAAACGTTTCCTTCGGCGTTACCAGGCACACGGCGGTATGGACGCGGTGGTTGCGGCCCGACAACAGCCGCAGGCATTGCGCCGCATCGTCGAGCAACTCCGCCTTGGGCAGGATGCGGCGGCCGACGGCGACCACGGTATCGGCGGCGAGGATGAAGGCGCCCTTGAGCTCGTCATCGAGCCGTACCATGGCGAGCGCCGTCTCGGCCTTGCTGCGCGCTAGCCTGGTGGCGCAGGCACGCGGCAACTCGCCCCGCTTCGGCGTCTCGTCGATGTCGGCCGGGCGCAGCGCGTCGGGCTCGATGCCGGCCTGGTTGATCAGCGCCAGCCGGCGCGGCGAGCCGGAGGCGAGCACGAATTTGGCGCGGCCAATCATGGCAGTGCTCTTCGTCGACACGGCAGCGGCGCCGTCGCCGCGCGCGGCGCTGGTTGGGGCAAATCGAAATTTTCGCTGTTCGGCATCACTTGAAGCGATACGTAATGCGACCTTTGGTGAGGTCGTAAGGCGTCATCTCCACCAGCACCTTGTCGCCGGCGAGCACGCGGATTCGATTCTTGCGCATGCGGCCCGCGGTGTGTGCGATGATTTCGTGCTCGTTCTCGAGCTTGACGCGGAAGGTGGCGTTCGGGAGCAGCTCCGTGACGACACCGGGAAATTCCAAGAGTTCTTCCTTCGCCATTCGCTACCTGGAAGTGTTGGCATTCGGCTGCGGCAGGGACCAAATCGGAGCGAAAATTTGCGCGGAACCTAGCGGATGGCGGGCCGTTCCACAACTGGCCGCGCCGCCGTCCAATCGATCTTCATTCGTTTCCCGGAGCCTGCGGGGAAAAGCGCTGGCGGATGCGATGAAGAAGCTGGTCGCGCACCTCGCGGTAGGCATCGAGCCGCTGCTCGCGGCTGCCTTCGACGCTGCTTGGATCCACCGTCGGCCAATACTCGACATCGACGCCGCTGGTGCGGGTGAGCTCCAGCGCCCGGTGATGGGCTTCCGGCGCCAGCGTGATGATCAGGTCGAAATTGAGACCCTCCCACTCGTCGATCTCCTCGAAGGTGACCGGCTTGTGCCGAGAGATATCGAGCCCGATCTCGGCCATGACGGCGACCGCGAACGGATCGAGTTCGCCTTTGCGCACCCCGGCGGAGCAAACATAGATGGCGCGGCCGAACATCTGGGCGAACAGTCCGGCGGCGATGGGCGAGCGCACGGAATTGAGCCCGCAGGCAAACAGCACCGCCAAGGGGCGCGCCATCTGTCGCGTCGCGGACGTCGCCATTCGCGACCCTTACCCCTTCCAGTGCAACACCGTGACCAGCGTGAACAGCCGCCGCGCGGTGTCGAAATCGAGCTCGACCTTGCGCTTGAGCCGTTCCATCAGGATCTGCGAGCCCTCGTCGTGCAGCGAGCGGCGCGCCATGTCGAGCGCCTCGATGCGGTCCGGCGTCGAGGCGCGGATGGCCGCGTAATAACTGTCGCAGACCACGAAATAATCCTTCACGATGCGGCGGAACGGCGCCAGCGACAGCAGGTGCGCGATCACTGGCGTGCCGTCGGCGGTGCGAATATCGAAAACCAGGCGGTTGCCGCTGATGCCGAGGTTGAGCGCATACGGCCCGCCTTCATGGCCGTGCGGCCGAAACGCGTTCTCCTCGATCAGATCATAGATCGCAACCGCGCGCTCGTGCTCGACGTCGCTGTTCGCCCGCCCGATCGAAGATTCATCGATCGTCACCGCCACCAGGCGGCCGGTACCCTTGTCACGGTCGGAGCGCGGCATCAGCGGTTGAGCCGAATAGCGACAGAACGGGCATGGGCGTCGAGCCCTTCTGCCGTGCCGAGCGTGATGGCGGCGTCGGCCAGCGCCCGCAGCTGCTCCGGCCCGCATTTGAGGATCGACGTGCGCTTCATGAAATCGAGGACGCCGAGCCCGGACGAGAACCGCGCCGATCGCGCGGTCGGCAGCACGTGGTTCGGGCCGGCGACGTAATCGCCGATCGCCTCCGGCGTGTGCGCGCCGATAAAGATCGCTCCGGCATTGCGGACGCGCCGCACTAGCGGCTCGGCGTCGGCGGCCGCGATTTCCAGGTGCTCGGGAGCGACGGCGTCGATCAGCGGCACGGCTTCGTCGAGGTCGCGTACTATGATCACCGCGCCAAAATCGCGCCACGAGGCGTCGGCGACCTGTTTGCGCGACAGCCTGCCAAGCGCACCTTCGACCGCGCGCTCGACCGCAGCGGCAAGCTTTTTGTCGTCGGTGATGAGGATGGCTTGCGCGCTCGGGTCATGTTCGGCTTGCGCCAAGAGATCGGCGGCAATCCAGTCGGCATTGCCGGTGTGGTCGGCGAGGATCAGCACTTCAGAGGGACCGGCGATCATGTCGATGCCGACCTTGCCGAAAACGATGCGCTTGGCTGCCGCGACATAAGCGTTGCCCGGGCCGATGATCTTGGCGACCGGGGCGATGGTGGCGGTGCCGTAAGCCAGCGCCGCGATCGCTTGAGCCCCGCCGATGCGATAAACCTCGTCGACGCCGGTTAGCTTCGCCGCCGCCAGCACCAGCGGCGAAACCACGCCGCCGGGCGCCGGCACGACCATCACCAAACGCGGCACGTCGGCGACCTTGGCCGGCACGGCGTTCATCAGCACAGAAGAAGGATAAGCGGCGGTGCCGCCCGGCACATAGAGCCCGACCGCCTCGATCGCCGTCCAGCGCGCGCCGAGTTCGACGCCGAGCGCATCAGTGAAGCGGTCGTCCTGCGGCAGTTGCCGGCGGTGAAAAGCCTCGATGCGGTCGCGGGCGAATTCGATCGCCTCGCGCACTTTGCGCTCGCAGCCCGCGAGCGCTGCGGCCATCTCCTGCGGCGTGACCTGCAAGCCGGCGCTGTCGAGGTCGAAGCCGTCGAACTTTTGCGTGTAGTCGCGCAGCGCGCGGTCGCCGCGGGCGGCAACGTCGGCGACGATGGCGCGGACCATGGTGTCGACGTCGGCCGATACTTCGCGCTTGGTATCGAGCAAGGCGCGAAACTTTTGCGCAAAATCGGCGGCACGCGTGTCGAGCCGGATAGCCATCATGTTGCCTTGTGCATTTGTGCGTTGAACGTCATACCCGCGCATAGCCCGTTCGAAGAACGGCGTCGCTTCGCTCGCCTGTGTCGCGGGCATCCTTGGTGACCGCGACGAAACAAAGACGTGGATGGCCGGGCCTTCGCCACGCCGAAGGGCTGTTGCGCGCAAGCCGCGCGACGCTACGGCCCCGCAGGCGGGACGAACCCGGCCATGACGAATTCAGATAGTCGCATTCAACAAAACCCCCTATCAGTTCTCTTTTATTATAACAATTCCAATCTTTGCTTTCTGATTGACAAAACGTCCGCGCTTGCCCAATTCCTCGTATGCTGCAAGTCAGTGGCGACAAGCGCTTTGCGGTCATGACAAGAAACCCTCTCATCAAGTCCAGCTCAATATTGGTGGCGTCAGCGGTGACGTCGATATTGATTTTCGGCATGGCGGTCGCGCGGGCCGACGACGCGGTGCTGCTGTCGCTGACAATCACGGATCATCGGTTCGAGCCCGCCGAATTGCACGCGCCGGCTGGAAAACCGCTTGCGTTTGCGGTCAAGAACCTCGGCTCCGTCGCCGCCGAATTCGAAAGCAGCGCCCTGCATTTCGAAAAGGTGATCCCGCCGGGCGGCCAGGCGCTCGTCCATGTGCGGCCGCTGGCGCCGGGCCGCTATAATTTCTTCGACGACTTCCACCGTCAGACACAAGGCTTCCTGGTCGTACCATGATCGTCGTGCCGTGAGGTGCCCGCGCTTCCTTCACTGTTGATCGTCTTTCGTGAGGTGTTCGAGGCCGGCTTGATCATTGGCATCGTCATGGCGGTAACGTCCGGCGTTGCCGGGCGCGGCCGTTGGATCGCCGGCGACGTCACCACCGGCGTGCTCGGCGCCATCATCCTGCTGATGAGGCTTTTCGCCGTGCCGCCGGCGCGACAGCAGCGAACGGCTTGAAATCCAGTCCTGGCCGGCGTCAGGCCGCCGTCGTGTCGGCGGCGAAGTGATCCGGGCACAACCCCGCCGCAAAAACCTCGCCGAGATCGGCCAGCTCGGCCTCCAGGCATTCAACGTCGAGACGAATGGCGCCGCCGCCGGAGAAGGTCAGCGTGATGACGCCGGAAGGGGAATCGCGCTCGGCAAATTCGACGACTAGGAGATTGAGAGTCGCGTCTTTGTTCGTCTGGTCGAGATTGCGGCACTTGCAGGTGTTCACGCGTTCGAACCGTAGCGCGGTGCGGCAGCGCCGGTAACCCGGCGCGTTGATGTTCCCGGCAGCGTTGGCATCGACCGCGCTCATCCAGTCGAAACGCTTGAGCGCCATCACGAACCGGCGCTCGCGGGGCTGCCAGAAGATGTCGGCGACCTTGACGAGCGCGTCCTGCACATGGGCCGAGACGACCTCCATATCGTCCTTGTCGAGGGCAACGAGTTTGAGTTCTTCCATAGCCGCGTCCCGGCGATCCTTTTCTCATCCCCAAGCTAGGAAGTAGACTTGCCGGCCGCAAGGCCCTCATCGCGCTCGCCTGCAGCCATCGTGGCTCGGCTTGCGCTCATACAAGTGCCGGCGCATATCCGAAGCGGAGCGCCGCCGGCGATCCAAGTCCTGTTTGCTTGCATGCGCGTTGATCTCGGCGTGCATCTTGCTATGGGCCGGCAGGCGGTAAGCCCCAGAGCCGACGGCTCCAGGCGGCTCGTGGCTCACGGCAGGACCAATCAACTATTCGACTATCAACAACCGTCACTGGGTACCATAAGTTGGATTTGCTTCCCGCCCGATAGATTGCTAAGAACGATCTAACAATACTGTTTCTTAACTTGCCCTGCCGTATCTGCGGGCAGGTCATTCGGACAATGGCTGCGATCCTCATGATCTCAACCCATCTGTTGTCTTTCTTCCGCTCCCGTTAAGGGATACAAGTTGGCCATTCCTGAAAAGGAGGATTTATGCCTAAGAAGTCAAAGAAGCGGCGCGCTTGGACGGCGACCGAAGTTCGTGAACTAAAGACGATGGCGAAGAAGAAGACCGCCGCGTCGCAAATCGCCAAGAAGTTGAAAAGGACTGAGGGCGCGACGCGGCAAAAGGCGTTCAGCATCGGGCTTTCGCTCGATTCTCGCTCCTGAGATTCACCAGAAGCCAGTTTTTGAGTACGAATCGGCGCCGGCCTGTGCGCGCAGGCCGGCACGATGTCGTGCGGGCATTTTTGTTGATTGCCGCGCGGAGCTGCCTGGTCAGGCAGAACCGCTGCCGGCCGCTTTGATCTGATTAGGAATGATGTCCGAACAGCGCCGGCCTCAAGGGCCGGCGGGTACCGCTTGCCGGCCGCCCGGCTGAGGCTTGGCTAGGGCTCGGCCGAGGCTTGGCTGGGGCCCGGCCGAGGCTTGGTAATATCTTGAGCCGAATGCTCTCCCCCGTTCCGTCGTAAACCAAGGTATGATGATCCCCTCAACGGCTGGTCATTTGCAGGCTCAATGATGGTATTACGCCTGGTACGGTGGTAGGCACGCGCTCATGAGCCCGCTTTCCCGCCCGCTGCGGCAGCCGCTCGCGAGTTCCGAACTCGCCGCCGCGCTCGCCTCCTGCCGGAGGGCCTTTCTCGCCATCGCTCTGTTCAGCGGCATGAGCAATCTGCTGATGCTCACCGGCGCGTTGTTCATGCTGGAAATCTACGACCGGGTGCTGCCCAGCCGCAGCGTGCCGACGCTGGTCGCGCTGCTGATCCTGGTGGCCGGCCTTTACGCCGCGCAAGGCGTCATCGACGCGATCCGCAGCCGCATCCTGGTGCGTGTCGGCCATAGCCTCGACGAGGCGATGAGCTTGCGCGTGTACGACGCCATCGTCCGGTTGCCGCTCAAGATTGGCGGCAAGGGCGAGGGTACGCAGCCGATCCGCGATCTCGATACCGTGCGCGCGTTTCTGTCCGGCGCCGGGCCGGTCGCTCTGTTCGATCTGCCCTGGATGCCGATCTACCTCGCCATCTGTTTCCTGTTCCATACCTATATCGGCCTCACCGCGCTCGCCGGCGCGATCATCCTGGTCACGCTCACCGTCATGACCGAAGCGCTGACCCGGCGGCCGACCCGCAGCGCCACGCAATTTGCCATGGCGCGCAACGCGCTGATGGAGGCGAGCCGCCGCAACGCCGAGGCGATCACGGCCATGGGCATGGTCGGCCGCATCGCGCAGCGCTGGGGCGACCTCAATCGCAGTTACGTGGCGTCGAGCGGCCGCGCCAGCGACGTCGCCGGCGGACTCGGCGCCATGTCGAAGGTGCTGCGGCTGTTGCTGCAGTCGGCGATTCTGGCGGTCGGCGCCTGGCTCGTCATCCATGGGCAATCGACGCCGGGCATCATCATCGCCGGCTCGATCCTCGGCGCCCGCGCGCTGGCGCCGGTCGATCTCGCCATCGCCAATTGGCGCGGCTTCGTCGCCGCGCGGCAAGGCTGGCAGCGGTTGTCGCGGTTGCTCGGCTACCTGCCGCCGCGAACCGAGCCGATGCCGCTGCAGCCGCCGGCGAAGTCGCTCGTCGTGCAGAACGCGGCGGTTAGCCCGCCGGGCGAACAGAAGACCGTGTGCCAGGATGTGAACTTCTCGCTCGCGGCCGGCAAGGCGCTCGGCGTGATCGGCCCGACGGCGTCCGGCAAATCTTCGCTGGCGCGCATGCTGGTCGGCGTATGGACGCCGCTGCGGGGAACCATCCGCCTCGACGGCGCCAGCGTCGATCAATGGTCGCCGGAGGCGCTCGGCCGGCACATCGGCTACCTGCCGCAGGACGTCGAATTGTTCCCCGGCAACGTCGCGCAGAACATCGCGCGCTTCGAGGACCCGCCCGATCCCGAAGCCGTCCTCGCCGCGGCGCAGGCCGCCGGCGTCCACGACCTCATCGTCAACCTGCCGAACGGCTATGAGACCAATGTCGGCGATCAGGGCAGCGCGCTGTCGGCCGGCCAAGCCCAGCGCATCGCGCTGGCGCGGGCGCTTTACCGCGACCCGTTCCTGGTCGTGCTCGACGAGCCGAACTCCAACCTCGACGCCGAGGGAGACGAAGCGCTGACCCGGGCCATTCTCGGCATTCGCGCCCGCGGCGGCATCGTCATCGTGGTCGCCCATCGCCCGAGCGCCATTGCCGGCGTCGACTACATTCTGGTCATGGCCAAGGGCCGCCAGCAGCAGTTCGGGCCGAAAGACGATATTCTCAACCGCGTGACCCAGCCGAGCGCGCCGCCGCGAGCTTTGAAAGTGGTGCCGGAGCAGGGAGGAATGGGATGAGCAGCAAGGCGTCGCTGAATTCCCGCGCTTCGATCCGCCGGCACGTCATCGTCGGCTGCGCGCTGGTAGCGTTCCTCGGCGTCGGACTCGGCGGCTGGGCCTCGACTGCCGAGATCTCCGGCGCGCTCATCGCCCAAGGCTCGCTGGTCGTCGATTCCAACGTCAAGAAGGTCCAGCACCCAAGCGGCGGAGTCGTCGGCGAGGTGCGGGTGCGCGACGGCGACCGGGTCAAGGCCGGCGATATTCTCATTCGCCTCGATGAAACCGTGACGCAAGCGAATTTGGCGATCGTCACCAAGGGTCTCACCGAGCTCTATGCGCGCAAGGCGCGGCTTGCCGCCGAGCGCGACGGCGCCGATACGGTCGCGGTGCCCAAGGAGCTCGCGGCCGCCATCGACGACCCCACCGTCAAGGAGGCGCTCGCCAGCGAGCGCAAGCTGTTCGATCTTCGGCGCACGGCGCGGCTCGGCCAGAAGGATCAACTGCACCAGCGCATCCAGCAATTGCGCGAGCAGATCAGCGGGCTCACCGCCCAGCAGGACGCCAAGACCAAGGAGACGGCGCTGATCGAGCAGGAACTCGCCGGCGTGCGCGATTTGTGGGCGAAGAACCTGGTCCAGCTCAACCGGCTCACCTCGCTGGAACGCGAGGAAGCGCGGCTGCGAAGGCGAGCGCGGCCAGCTCATTGCCGCCGCCGCCGAGGCCAAGGGCAAGATCGTCGAGACCGAGCTGCAAATTCTCCAGGTCGATCAGGAATTGAGCAGCGACGTCGCCAAGGAGCTGCGCGAAACCGACAGCAAGATCGGCGAATACGTCGAGCGCAAGGTGACGGCGGAGGACCAGCTCAAGCGCACCGACATCCGCGCGCCGCAGGACGGTGTGGTCTTCCAATCGACCGCCAACACCGTCGGCGGCGTCATCACCGCCGGCGACCCGATCATGCTCATCGTGCCCGAGGCGGATAACGCTGTTGGTCGAGGCCAAGGTCGAGCCCAAGGACATCGATCAGGTGCAATTCGGTCAGCCGGTCGTGCTCCGCTTCTCCGCGTTCAATATGCGCACGACGCCGGAGCTCAACGGCACCGTGGTGCGCATTGCCGCGGATACCACCAGCGACCAGCGCACCGGGCAGAGCTACTATCTCGTCCGCATCGCGATGACCGCCGGCGAGCTCAGCCGCCTCGGCGACGTCAAGTTGACGCCGGGCATGCCGGTCGAGGCCTTCATCCAGACCGGCGAGCGCACGATGCTCTCGTACCTGGTCAAGCCGCTGCACGATCAGCTGATGCGCTCGTTCCGGGAGAAGTGAGCGCCTATAATTGTGCGGCACGGTTCGCGCGGGGAGCGCAGGGGATCGGCAACCAATGAAGCTGATCGTTCGCTGGGCGCGGCAATTCGGTCTGGCGCGAGCGGTATGCACGCTGCTTTTGTTCGCGCTGGTGCCGCTGCGCCTCGCCGATCCGCGGCCGCTGGAAGAAGTGCGGCTGCGCACCTTCGACCTCCTTCAGGTGCTGCGGCCGCGCCAACAGACCGCGCGGCCGGTCGTCATCGCCGACATCGACGAAGCGAGCTTGAAGGAGATCGGGCAATGGCCGTGGCCGCGGACCGTGGTGGCCGATCTGGTCAGCCGTCTGCGCGAGCTTGGCGCCGTGGCGATCGGCTTCGACATCGTTTTCGCCGAGCCCGATCGCCTGTCGCCGGCACTCGCGGCGGCGAGCTTCCGCGGCCTCGATGCGGCGACCCGCGACAAGCTCGCGGCGCTGCCGAGCAACGACGAGGTTTTGGCCGACGCGATCAAACAGGCCGGCGTCGTCGTGGTCGGCCAGGCCGGCGCGGCGACGCCCTCGCCGCGCAGCGAAGCCGAAATGGCGCTGCAAACCGGTTTCGCCGTTCTCGGCCCCGATCCGCGGCCGTTCCTGGTGACGTTTCCCGGATTGCTGCGCAACGTTCCGGCGATCGAGCGGCGGCCGCCGGCCGCGGGCTGTTCTCGATCAAACCCGAGCGCGACGGCATCATTCGCCGCGTCCCGGTGGTCATGAACGCGCAGGATACTTTGGTGCCGGCGCTGACCCTGGAAATGCTGCGCGTCGTCACCCGCGCCGGCGCCATCCTCGTTCGCACCGACGAAGCCGGCGTGCGCGCGGTGGCGGTGCCCGGTCTTGAAGTGCCGACCGACGGCAACGGCCAATTCTGGGTGCATTTCAATAAGCACGATCCGGCGCGCTACGTATCGGCCGCCGATGTGCTGCACGGGCGCATCGCCGGCCGATCGTTTTCGCGGCCGACTGGTGCTGATCGGCACCTCGGCGACCGGCCTCCTCGACATCAAGACCACGCCGGTCGAGCCGGCGATGCCCGGCGTCGAGGTCCACGCCCAGATCCTTGAGAGCGTACTGACCCAGGCGCTGCTGGCACGCCCCGATTATGCGATCGGGGTCGAACTTGTCGCTGCGGTCGTGTTCGGGATTGCCATCATCATCGCCGCGCCGATGTTGCCGGCCTCGATCGTGATCGCGCTCGGCGCTTTGCTGATCGCAGGATTGATCGGCGTGTCGCTGTACTTCTTCGTCGCGCACAACCTGCTCATCGACTTCACTTATCCGCTGATGTCGTTCTGGCTGATCTATCTCGTGCTCACCTTCGTCAATTATTTCCGCGAGCAGAAACAGCGCCAGCAGATCCGCTCCGCGTTCGGCTTCTATCTCTCGCCGCAGATGGTCGAGCAACTGGCAAGGTCGCCGGAGAAGCTGGTGCTCGGCGGCGAGGAACGCCGCATGACCATCCTGTTCAGCGACGTGCGCGGCTTCACCACCATCTCCGAGCACTACAAGGACGATCCGCAGGGCCTGACCCGCCTGATGAATCGCTTCCTCACGCCGCTGACCAACGCCATCATCGAGCGCAAGGGCACGATCGACAAATACATCGGCGACGCCATCATGGCGTTCTGGAACGCTCCGGTCGACGACGAGGAGCACGAGGCCAATGCCTGCGATGCGGCGCTGGAAATGCTGGCGCGGGCCGAAGCGCTCAACGTCGAGCTCAAGCGCGAGGCCGAAGCCAATGGCGGCGTTTATATGCCGCTGCGCATCGGCATCGGGCTCAATAGCGGGCCGTGCGTGGTCGGCAATATGGGCTCCGATTTCCGCTTCAACTATTCGGTGCTGGGCGACACGGTCAATCTCGCCTCGCGGCTCGAATCGCGGACCAAGGATTATCGCCTCTCGATGGTGATCGGCTCGCGCACCGCCGAAGGGGCGAAGGCGAAGTTCGCCACCATGGAGATCGACCTCATCCAGGTGAAAGGCAAAAAGCAGCCGGAAGTGGTGTATCACCGTGCTCGGGCGGGCCGAAGTGAACGACGACCCGCGCTGCAAAGAATTGCGCGATCTGAACGCGGCGATGCTGGCGACATACCGCAAGCAGCAATGGGATGAAGCGAAGAGCCTGATCGATCGTTGCCGCAAGCTCGCCAACGGCTTCGGCGTCGATGGCCTCTACGACATGTATGTCGAGCGCATCGAGGCGTACCGCGCCGACCCGCCGCCGCCGGACTGGAACGGCGTCTACGAAGCGGAATCGAAGTGACGTAACGCAGAGCGACTCATTTGGGCGCGCGCTTGGCGAGGATACGCTGCAAGGTGCGGCGGTGCATGCTGAGGCGGCGCGCGGTTTCCGAAACGTTGCGCCCGCACAATTCGTAGATGCGCTGGATATGCTCCCAGCGCACGCGGTCCGCCGACATCGGATTCTCCGGCGGCTCGATCTTCTTGTTGTCGAGCGCGAGCAGGGCGGCAACGACGTCGTCGGCATCGACCGGCTTGGCGAGGTAATCGACGGCGCCGAGTTTGACCGCATTCACCGCGGTGGCGATGTTGCCGTAGCCGGTGAGGATGATGGCGCGCGCTTCCGGCCGGCGCTTCTTCATGGCCGAAATGACGTCGAGACCGTTGCCGTCGCCGAGCCGCATATCGACGACCGCGAAGGCGGGCGCCGCCTTCTCGACCTGCAACAGACCGTCGGCGACCGACTCGGCGGTGGTCACCACGAAACCTCGGCCTTCCATGGCGCGGGCCAGCCGCTGCAGGAACGATTTATCGTCCTCGACGATCAGGAGGGTACGCTCGCCCGACAGCGGCGCCGCTGATGGACGGCTCGTGGCGCTGGTCATCACATTGGTCATGGCAATCTACTCCACCACAGCGCCGCCCCGCTCTTGCCTGATTTAAGAAACCGGCGCCGCCCGCTCAAGAGGGGCCGCCGCCAGCGGCCGCTCGAAATCCGCACGACTCCAGGTGATGGTAACCAGGGCCCCGTGCCGGGGGGAGGCCTGATTCTTCAACGAAAGCTTGGCGCCGGAGCGTTCCAGCAAGGTCTTGGCAATGAAGAAACCAAGGCCAAGCCCGAACACCTCTTCCTCGTCGTTCGGCCCGCGCTGCCCGGGCCGCCGGTGGGTCACATAGGGGGCGCCGATGCGGTCCAGCACTTCGGGGGCAAAGCCCGGCCCGTCGTCGCTGATCGTGATGCTCACCTCTTCGGCGGTCCATTGCGCCAGGATGTCGACCCGCTTGTTGGCAAAATCGACCGCGTTCTCGACGAGGTTGCCGAGACCGTAGCGGATCGCCGGATTGCGCGCGCCGAGCGGCTCCGCCGCGCGGTCGGCCGGAAGCGTGACAACGATCGAGACGCCAAAATGACGATACGGCGCCACCGCTTCCTCGATCAGGGCGGAAAGCGGCACGCGATCGAACGGTTCGCCGGTGGGAAGTTCGGTGATCTTGGCGAGAATCTCACGGCAGCGCTGCGCCTGTTCGCGCAGCAATTTCACGTCTTCGGCATAGGGCGAATTCGGTTGCAGCGCGCGTTCGATTTCGCGCACCACCACGGTGATGGTGGAGAGCGGCGTGCCGAGCTCATGCGCCGCGGCGGCGGCGAGACCATCGAGCTGAGAGAGATGCTGCTCGCGCGCCAAAGCGAGTTCGGTTGCGCCCAGGGCATCCGAGAGCTGGCGCGCCTCCTCGGCGACTTGCCACGTGTAGACGCCGATATAGCCCATCGCCAGCAGGATCGAGAGCCAGACCCCGACCGTGTAGATTTCGGGCAGCTCCAGCTGATCCTCGGTGTCCCAGGGCAACTGGTAATGAAAGAATACCAGCACAGTGGCGCAGACCATGGCGAAGATGCCGATCAACAACGTCATGCGCGGCGGCAGCGCCGTCGCCGAGATCAGCACCGGCCCGAGCAGCAAGAAGGAAAACGGATTTTCCAGGCCGCCGGTGAGGTAGAGGAGCGCCGCGAGCTGGGCGATGTCGAACCCGAGCAGCCACGCGGCGCGGTCGGGCTCGAGCCACTGCGTCTGGCGATAGACACCACGCCCAGCGCCACGTTGAGGAGCGCCGCGAGCGCGATCACCGCGAGGCAGGGCCAGATCGGAACATCGAATTCGAGGCCGAAGTGCACCCCCAGGATGGCCACGAACTGGCCGAGCACAGCGAGCCAACGCAGCCGCAGCAGCGTCTCGAGCCGCACGTTGCGGGGCCGGTGATGCGTCCTTGGCGTGCCGAACATGCCGTTAATGTAGCGATGCGCCGGGCCTAATCCAAACAAGCCGACCCCGCGATTGGCTTCCGGCGGCCGCAGCCCTGCCCGGCCGCCGGCACGCCCATCACGGCTGCCAAGCGGAGGTCGTGGTGCTTGCCTCGGCCGCGGTGGGGCGCGCTTTTTCGATCACCTGATAAAGCGCACGCAGAACTTCGGCGACGCCGTCTCCGCTCACCGCCGAGACGACGAGCGGCTGCTTCTTTGCCGCGCGCTTGAGCCGCGCCAGCTGCTGCTTGATGTCGTCGGCGCTCAGCGCGTCGGCCTTGCTCAGCGCGACGATTTCCGGCTTGTCGGCAAGACCGTTGCCATAGGCGGCAGATTTCCGCGCGCACCGTCTTGTAGGCCGCTCCGGCGTCGCCGCCCGTTCCGTCGACGAGATGCAGCAGCACCCGGCAGCGCTCGACGTGGCCGAGGAAGCGGTCGCCGAGGCCGACGCCCTCATGCGCGCCCTCGATCAGGCCGGGAATATCGGCCAGCACGAATTCGCGGCCGTCGATCTCGACGACGCCGAGCTGCGGCTGCAGCGTGGTGAACGGATAATCGGCGATTTTCGGCTTCGCCGCGCTGACGCGAGCGAGGAACGTCGATTTCCCGGCATTCGGCAGGCCGACGATACCGGCATCGGCGATCAGCTTGAGCCGCAGCCGGATCGTGCGCTCTTCGCCGGGCTGGCCCGGATTGGCGCGGCGCGGCGCGCGGTTGGTCGAGGACTTGAAATAGGCATTGCCGAAGCCGCCGTTGCCGCCGCGCGCCAGCACGACGCGCTGGCCGAGTTCGGTGAGATCGGCGAGAAGGGTCTCGCCGTCCTCCTCGTAGATTTGCGTACCGACCGGCACCTTGAGCACGGCGTCGGCGCCGTTGGCGCCATGGCGGTCCTTGCCCATGCCGGCGCGCCCGTTCTTGGCAAAAAAGTGCTGCTGATAGCGATAGTCGATGAGCGTGTTGAGGCCTTCCACCGCTTCCACGATCACGTCGCCGCCCTTGCCGCCGTCGCCGCCATTCGGGCCGCCGAACTCGATGAATTTTTCGCGCCGGAACGACACGCAGCCGTTACCGCCGTCGCCGGAGCGAATATAGACCTTGGCCTCGTCGAGGAATTTCATCGGAGATTATATGGGATGCCGTGGCCGAACCCGCCTGTTCGGCGCGGCGCAGCCCACAATACAACATGGATGCAATAATAAACCGGAGGAATCGGGACGATCGTCAATCGGAAGCTTCGCCGGGAGGGGCCAAGTGGGGCCTTGCCTCACTGCTGCGGCCCGATAGGCCGCTCCCGACGCGCCGTTCGCAAACGCCGCTACGCCACAGCCCGAACGGTGCCGCGGCGATCATCGCGGCCTGACTGGCCCGGGGGCATGGCACCTCCATTCATCGTCCATTTGCCGGGGCGAAACGCGAAAGAAGCGATCGCAACCCGTTGTTATCGTCCTCCTCCGGCCTGACGCTGTCAACAATCCCCCGGTAGGGCCAAGCGCGAATCCCATGCCCATCACGCCACGCATCGCACCGGGCCCCAGCGCTTGAGCGAGACCCAGAGCTTGCGATCGAGCCGGAAGCGGTCGACCGGCGCCGCGGAATTGATGGCGCGGATGCGAGACAGGCGGACGCCGGTCCATTGGAAGGCGCATTTCTCCAGCACCCGGCGCGACGCCGGGTTGCTGACGCGCGCGCCGGCCTGCAGCGTCTCATGCTGCAGATCGCCGAAAGCGTGGTCGATCACCGCGCGCACCGCCTCGGTGGCGAAGCCCCGTCCCCAATAGGACGCTCCGAGCCAATAGCCGATCTCCGGACCGTCCTCGCGCGGATCGACAGCGCAGGCGCCGATCAGCGTGTCATCGAGCATGATGACGAAGCAAGCTTCGCCCGCGCGCTTGTTGGCGCTCGCGACGAACTGTTCGGCGTCGTTGACGCCATAGGGATGCGGGATGCGCGCCGTGTTCTCGGCGATGCGACGATCGTTGGCGAGGACCGCAATAGCGTTGACATCCGCGTGACGCGGCGGGCGCAGCGTCAACCGCTCGGTCTCGAGGACGGGACTCCTGCGTTCCTGCCGTGCCTGCGCCAGGACTTCTTCCGACAGGCTCATCTCAGGGCTCCTGCAGAAAAACCGAAAGGGGAGCCGGCATCCCGGTCTCCCCGTTTTCGAAGCCCATTCGGGGCCGCCGGCTCGACTGGATGCCGGCGGACCTCATATGATCCACCGTGTTACTGGGCCGCAGCCTCCGTCATCGGACGTACCGATACGAATACGCGGCCTTTGGTTTTGGCCTGGAACTCAACGCGGCCGTCGATCAACGCAAACAGCGTGTGGTCCCTGCCGACGCCGACATTGCGCCCCGGGTGCCATTTGGTGCCGCGCTGGCGCGCGATAATGTTGCCGGCAACGACCTCTTCGCCGCCGAAAATCTTCAGTCCCAACCGCTGGCCGCCGGAATCACGGCCATTGCGTGAGGACCCGCCTGCTTTTTTGTGAGCCATTGCTGGCCTCCGACCTTTCTCGTCCGCTACCTATACCAGATTTATGACAAAAGCATCACCGCTGCCGATCACTTCGTTTTCTTGCTCTTGGCCTCTGGCGGCTTGGCTTTGGCCGCAGGCTTTTTGGCCGGCGGCTTGGCTTTTGGCTTTGCGCGCTTCTTGGGCGGAGCTTTGCGCGCCTTCGCCGTGACCCCTTCGGGCGCGGTTTCGGACCCCGCTGCCGCGGCATCGTCCGGTGCCGCCTTTGCAGGCGCCGGCGCGCGTTTCGGCCGCGGCGGTGCCGTCTTGCTCGGCTTTTGGCCGTCGGTGAGGATCTCGGTGATGCGCAGCAGCGTGAATTCCTGGCGATGGCCGCGCTTGCGGCGGGAATTTTTCCTCCGGCGCTTCTTGAACGCGATGATCTTGGGACCGCGTGCCTGGTCCAGCACCTCGGCCGCAACCGTTGCGCCGGCGACGGTGGGAGCGCCGAGCGTCACGCTGTCGCCGCCGACGAGCAAAACCTCGCCGAACTCGACGATCTCACCGGGGGCGCCCTTGACCTTATCGACCTTGAGCACATCCTCGGCGGCCACCCGGTATTGCTTGCCACCTGTTTTGAAGACCGCGAACATCTTCCGTCCTTGTGTTCGATCCTAGGTGTCCCTACCCGGAAAGCGCGCAAGCGCTTGCCGTGCGCTTTTCCTGCGAGAAGCCAGGGTCACCGGCAAATTTATGATTCTAATGCGATTCTCGGATTCAACCTGCAAATCCACCGCACTAGTTGCCCGGAACCGGACCGGCATTTTCGAGTCTGCTGCTGGTAGAAGCACGTGCCGGCAGACGTTAACCGTGCCGCCCGGCAACGCGCGCGGTCCTTATGACGGCACCGTAAGTCTCTGTCAAGAAATGCAAAGCCGCCACGGCGCAGCCCTGCCGTAGCCGCGCGCACGGACAAGCTTTCGCGTCCTGTGATAGGAGAGCCTCCGGCACAAGGAGCTTGGCATGGCCGGGAACGCGACGACGGACAGGCAAAAAATCGGTTGGATCGGCGCCGGCCGCATGGGGACTCCCATGGCCGAGCGGCTCATCAAGGCGGGCTACGATGTCGCGATCTGGAACCGCACGCGCGCCAAGGCCGAGCCGCTGGCGAAGATCGGCGGCAAGCTCGTTGATCATCTGTCCGATCTCAAGAACGTGGACGTGCTGTTCTGCATCGTCGCCACCGGCAAGGACGTGCAGGAGGTGCTGTACGGCAAGAATGGCGTCTGCAGCCAGGGCGGCAGGGTGCCTCCGATCGTGGTCGACTGCTCCACCATCGCGGTCGAGGAATCGGCCGCGATCCGCGACAAGCTCAGCCAGCTCGGCGCCGAGTTCGTCGCCGCCCCGATAAGTGGCAATGCCAAGGTCATCAAAGCCGGCAAGCTGTCCGCGGTCGTGTCGGGCAGCGAGACGGCCTGCAAGGCGGCGATGCCGCTGATCGAAATATTCGCACCGCGAGGGGTGTCCTATGTCGGTAATGGCGAGCTCGCGCGCGTCTGCAAGATCGCCCACAATGTCATGCTCGGTGTCGTCATCGAAAACCTGATCGAGATGACGCTCCTGACCAACAAGATGGGCGTGCCGCGCCACGCCTTCCTGGCTTTCCTCAACAACAGCGTGATGGGCTCGATGTTCACGCGCTATATATCGCCGGCGTTGGTCAATTGCGACTGGACCACGACGTTCACGCCGGAACTGTTGCGCAAGGACCTCGATCTCGGGCTTGCGCTCGGCCGCGAGATGGATGTTCCGCTGCCGGTAACGGCGGCCGCACGTGAAGTGCTGCAAAGCCATTTCGGCGCCGCTAGCTTGCAGCAGAACCCGGAGAAATATCTGCAGAAGGATTTTGCCGCGCTGGCCGAGACCATGGCGCTGGCCGCCGGCATGAAGTTCGAAAGCGAGAACAAGAACGTGCCGACCAGCCTGGAGAGCTAGCGTCGGATTCCTCGGCTCATCCCCGACCTTGGCCGGATGCTACTTGACCTCGGTGTGCGCGCTGATCGCCATCAGCCATTGACCGTTGCGCTTCACCCATACCCGCGCGGCGCGGTAGGGCGGGTGCGAATGATCGGGGACGGTGTCGGTCGTGATCATCGCCGCACAGTCGCCGTAGACGGAAAGGCGCATCGTCTGTATCTCGCCGACCGCCACAGCGGCGTTGCTCTCTTTTTGACGCTCGATCGTGGCGATGCGGCCGGATTTCGCGACCGGCGGCCGGCTGCTACCGTAGAGCACGAACTCGTCGGCGACGTGCTCGGCCCATTCATTGGCGTCATGGGCGACGATGGCCTTCACGATCGCCTGGTAGGTGGTGATGATGTCCTGCTCGGCCGGCGAGCGCACGCGATAGGGGATCGCCTGGCAGGGATTCTTGCATTCGTGTTGTTTTGGCTCACCGCCGGCTGCGGCGGCAGGTGGCGGCGCCGCCGCGGTCGCGACGTTCTGCATCAAGAGTGCGCGCCAGGCGCCCTTCTGCTTGGCCCAGATGTCGAGGAAAAACACGTCGTTGTCTGCCGCTTTGCGGTGCCCGGTGACCATGGCGAGCTTGCCGTAGCTGCGCACCTCGGCGTCGTTGCCGGCAGCGACGGCGACGGCCTTGAGCTCGCCAAGAAAACCCTTGCGCACATGAATCTTGCCGCCGGCATCGACGAAAGTGAATTGCAGCGAAAGCAGCCGCCGGGCCACCGCCCGGTCGCCGACGCGCATGGCTTGGCCGAGCGCTAAATCGGCCGCCAGTACCGGCGCACCGTCGGCTGCGACGGACTTGGCTTTGGGTTGCGCCTTGGGTACCGCGAAAGCCCCGATCAGCACCACGGCGGCAAGCGCGACCAGCCATCCCCAGTGCCTGACGCGGTGCAACACCGCCGATATGGTCGACTTTCGCCGCGGCATGGCCCCGCCATAGCGCCCTTTTTCCCGAACTCGAACGCCGACGCTTTCGGCCGCCCCGGTCGTCGCGTGCACCATGGCATTTTCGCGTGACAGCGCTCAAGGCGTGGACCGCTCGCGCGCCGCCGCGCCGCGATTTTGGCAAGCGCGGCGCGGGCACGTTCCGGTCAGGACATGATCAGCGGCAATGCCGGTGCCGGCAATGCCGGTAGCCCCGCCACCGGTGCGTCCGATAATACCTGTGGGCCCGGTGTCCATGCGACATCGCCAGGCGGCAAGCCGCGCTGAGCTGGCGGTGCTTGGCGTTCATGCAGGCCGTGATCCTCGCCACGTCTGGCACGAATTCGGAGCACAGCCGCATTGCATCAGGCGTGCAAGCCTGGCGGGCCTCATCGCTGCCCTGGGCAGCGGCTCCGTGGAGGGCAACAAGAAGTGCGACGACCGGCAATGCCAGCCAGCAAACGAGACGCATGGTCCGCAGCATATGTTTCTTTCCCTGGTTTCGTGCGGGTTACTCCCCGGACAAGGTAACCTAGCGGCGCGCCGGCGCGCCGTCGATGGCCGAAAGGCCCGCAGCCGGTTTCAATCCACTGCCGCCCGAGACCTCCCTCGCTCGACTTCCGGGTTCCACAAAGCCGTACTGTGGATGTTATGGTGAGCCATGCGAACCCAAGTCTTGCGGACCCAAGTGGCCATTGTCGGCGCCGGGCCGGCCGGCCTGTTGCTCGGACAGCTCCTGCACAAGCACGGCATCGATAACATCATCCTGGAACGGCAAACCGGCGAATACGTCCTCGGCCGCATCCGTGCCGGCGTCATCGAACAGGTCACTATGGATCTGCTCGACCAAGCCGGCGTCGGCGCCCGCATGCACAAAGACGGGCTGGTGCACGAAGGCGTGCAGATTTGCGTTGACGGCAGCCGTCACCGCATCTCCTTCAAGGAGCTCACCGGCAAAGCGGTGATGGTCTATGGGCAGACCGAGATCACCAAGGATCTGATGGACGGCCGCGCCGCGGTCGGCGCGCCCAGTGTTTATGCGGCCCACGACGTGGCGTTGCACGATATTTTTGGCGCCACGCCGCGCGTGACCTTCCACGCTGACGGCCAATCGCAGGAGATCGCCTGCGATTTCATCGCCGGCTGCGACGGTTTTCATGGCGTCAGCCGCAACAGCCTGCCCGGCGACGCGATCACCATGCACGAGCGGGTCTACCCGTTCGGCTGGCTCGGTATTCTCTCCGACACGCCGCCGGTGTCTGAGGAACTGATCTATGTCCGCCACCCGCGCGGTTTCGCGCTCTGCTCGATGCGCTCGCCGACGCGTAGCCGCTACTATCTGCAATGCAGTCTCGCCGAGGACACCGACGCCTGGCCGGACGAGCGCTTCTGGGAAGAGCTGAAGCCCAGGCTCGATGCCGAAGCTCGCGAGCGCCTCGTCACCGGTCCCTCCATCGAGAAGAGCATCGCGCCGCTGCGCAGCTTCGTCGCCGAGCCGATGCGCTTCGGCCGCCTTTTCCTCGCCGGCGACGCCGCCCATATCGTGCCGCCGACCGGCGCCAAGGGGCTTAATCTGGCGGCGAGCGACGTCCGCTACCTGTCCGAGGCGCTGGTCGAATACTACGCGGAGAAATCCGACGCCGGCGTCGATCATTATTCCGAGCGCGCGCTTAAGCGGGTGTGGAAAGCCGAACGCTTCTCGTGGTGGATGACGACGCTGCTGCACAGGATTTCCGAAAACTCGTTCGATCACAAACTCCAGCTCGCCGAGCTCGACTATCTGTTCCGCTCGAAGGCCGCGGCGACGGCGTTCGCCGAAAACTATGTTGGGCTGCCGTATTAGCGCGCTACCGCTGTTAGGTCGGGCCTGCGGGTTTCCGCATCGGGCTGAAAGCGGACCGCATTTTTGGCAGATCGAGGGCAGCGCGCTGGACCATTAGAAGACTCATGCACCGCAGCCGGAGGCCTCCGTGCCGGAGGCCTCAACCCTCCTCCGAGCGGAGCTCTGCCTCCCCGATTATCTGGTTCGCATCGCGCAACGCGACATAGATTGCCGGAATTACCAAGACGGTCAGCAAGGTTGATGACGCCAATCCAAACAACATAGATATGGCCAACCCTTGGAAAATCGGGTCGAGCAGTATCGTGGCCGCTCCAATCATGGCGGCCAGCGCAGTCAGCAGAATGGGCTTGAAGCGGACCGCGCCGGCCTTGAGCAGAACTTCGCGCAATGTCTTGCCCTTCCCGGCGTCGTGCCGGATGAAATCGACCAAAAGAATCGAGTTGCGCACAATGATGCCGGCGAGCGCGATGAAGCCGATCATTGAAGTGGCGGTGAACGGCGCGCCGAACAGCCAGTGCCCCAGCATGATACCGATCAGGGTGAGCGGGATCGGCGTAAGGACCACGAGCGGCAACTTGAAGCTGCCGAATTGCGCCACGACCAGGATATAGATTCCGATAATTGCCACGATGAACGCGGCGCCCATGTCGCGGAAGGTCACGTAAGTGATTTCCCATTCGCCGTCCCACAATATCGTCGGTTTGCTTTCGTCCTCCGGCTGCCCGTGGAAACGGATAGCCGGGCGTCCGAGCGCGCCCCAATCGTGCGCCGCCGCGATACGCTTGTCGACGTCGAGCATGCCGTAAATCGGCGCCTCGTAGGCTCCGGCCAGTTCCGCCATGACCATGTCGGTGAAACGCCCGTCGCGGCGGAAGATGGTGGGCGAGCCGACTTCGTCGGTCACGTGAACGACGTCGCCGAGCTCGACGACCGTTTTGTTGCCGGGCACGCTGTTGGCGGGCACCGGCGTCGAGGCCAGAAGCTCGCTCCAGGACAGATCGCGCCTGGGCAGCCGCACGAAAATCTCGATCGGATCGCGGCCTTCGCCGCGATAGGAATAGCCGACCGCGGTGCCGCCGAACAACGTCTGGATGGTGTCGTAGACGTCGCGCTGTTCGACGCCGAAGAATTCGAGCCGATCCTGGTCTATCGAGATGCGCAGCCGCGGCTGCGGCTTGCCGATCGAGTCGTCGATGTCGACAATGTAGGGAACGGACGCGAAGATTTTTTTCACCTCGGCGGCAACGGCGCGGCGGGTCGTGGAGTCCGGCCCGTAGACCTCGGCAAGAAGCGTGGCCAGCACCGGCGGACCGGGTGGTACCTCCACCACGCGGGCCACGGTGCCGGCGGGCAACGTCAGCGACTTCAGCCGCGCGCGCAGGTCGAGAGCGATCGTGTGGCTGGCGCGCTTGCGCTCGGCGATCGGCGCCAGATTGAGATGCAGCTCGCCAAGTTCGGGCGCTTCGCGAATGTAATAATGACGAACCAGGCCGTTGAAGTTGAACGGCGCGGGCGTGCCGGCATAGGTGTCGATTGAACGAATTTCCGGCAGCCGTCGCGCTACGTCGGCGATGGAAAACAGACTCCGTTCGGTATCTTCGAGGGTCGCCCCCCTTGGCAGATCGATCACCACGGACATTTCCGACTTGTTGTCGAACGGCAAGAGCTTCACCGTAACGCTCTTGGTCACGAACAGCATGCAAGCCAGCACTGTCGCCAGGCCGACGCTGATGAGAAAAACCCAAGCCGACCGCCGCGAGCGCACCACCGGCGCGGCAAAGCGGAGATAGAGACGGCCGAGAAAGCCTTCGCCGCGGGCGGCTTCATGCTCATGCAACGGACTGCCCTGCGGGTGCAGGCGCAACATCAGCCACGGCGCGATCACCATGGCGACGAAGAACGAGAACAGCATCGCCGCCGAGGCGTTGGCCGGGATCGGCGCCATATACGGTCCCATCAGGCCGGACACGAAGAGCATCGGCAGGAGCGCCGCCACCACCGTCAGGGTGGCGACGACGGTCGGGTTGCCCACCTCCGCCACCGCCTCGACCGCGGCATTCATCCGCGTCCGGCCGTCCTTCATCGCCCAGTGCCGGGCGATGTTCTCGATCACCACAATGGCGTCGTCGACCAGGATGCCGATGGCAAAGATCAGCGCGAACAGGCTGACCCGGTTGATGGTGTAGCCCATCGTCTTGGAGGCGAACAAAGTGAGCAGAATGGTGGTGGGAATGACGACGAGGGTGACCAGCGCCTCGCGCCAGCCGATCGCAAGAGCGATCAGCACGACGATCGACACCGTCGCGAGCGCCAGATGGAACAGAAGCTCGTTGGCCTTTTCGTTAGCGGTCTCGCCGTAATCGCGGGTGACCGTGACGTTGACATCGCTGGGTACGAGTCGGCCCTCGACGCTTTTCAGCCTTGCCAACAGGTCCTCCGCCACTACGACCGCATTGGCGCCGGCGCGCTTGGCGAAAGCGACGCTGACCGCCGGCACTCGGTTCCAAGTGCCGCCGCGCCCCGGCGTCTCCATCCAGACGCGGTGTTCCAGCGGGCTCGGACCGATGACGACGGTCGCCACATCACGGACGTAAACCGGCCGATTGTCGCGCGTCGTGACCAGCAGGAGCCCGATGTCGGGAATCCCGGTAAGCGTCTGTCCCGCTGCGACTTTGCGCATGGTGCCGACATCGCGCACGCTGCCGGATTGGAACGAGCGATTGGCGCCGCGCACTTTGTCGACGAGTTGCTGCAGCGTGACGCCGAACAACGCGAGCTTCTCCGGATCGGGCTCAACGCGAATCTGCTGCGGACTGCCGCCGGAAATACAGGTCAATCCGACGTTGTCGGTCTTCACCAGTTCGGCCTGCAATTGCTCGCCCAGCTCATACAGATCTTTGTCGGTCCACCGCCCCGCCGCCTCCGGCTTCGGCGACAGCGTGAGTACCACGACGGCAACGTCATTGATGCCGCGGCCTACGATCAGCGGCTCGGGGATTCCGACCGGAAGGCGATCGAGGTTGGCGCGAATCTTTTCATGAACGCGCAAGATCGCGTCGTCGGCATTGGTGCCGACGAGGAACCGCGCCGTCACCAGGACGCGATCGTCGACCGTCTGGCTATAGACGTGCTCGACGCCATCGATGCCCTTGATGATGGCCTCGAGCGGCTTGGTCACCAGTTCGACCGCGTCCGGCGCCTTGAGGCCGTCGGCGTTGACCCGAATGTCAACCATGGGCACGCTGATCTGCGGTTCTTCCTCGCGGGAAATGGTAAGCAGCGCGACCAAGCCGACGGCGAGCGCTGCAAAAAGGAACAGCGGCGTCAGCGGCGAGCGGATGGTCGCCTGCGTGAGGCGCCCCGACAGTCCGAGCTTCACGGCCGCACCAGCACGTCGCCGGGTGTCAGCCCAGAAAGGATTTCGAGCGCATCCGGCATGTCCGGTCGCGGCAGTTCCCGCCCGCGCTGGACCGGCACATCGATCACCGTTCGGGCATCCTTGCGGACGCGTGCATAATCGATGCCGAACCGGGTCTCGATAAACGAGCCCGGCACGATGATGCTGGTGCGCTCGCCGGCGGAAATCCATACGCGGATGCGCTCACCGACGAAATAATCGCCAAGACCGGCAACCGCCGCATCGGCGATCACACGGCCGTCCTCGATCTGCGGATAAACAAGCCTTATGCTGCCAAACTGAACGCCGCTCTTGCCAAGATCTTCGCCATCAATCCGCACCGGATCGCCGACCTTGAGAAAGCGGGCATGCCGCTCAGGAACACGCAGCCGCAGCACGAAATTTTGTTCGGCTATGGTGGCGACAGGCTCTCCCGCTATGATGACCGTGCCGGTGGTGAGAGGCACCGTGAGCACCCGGCCCGCGGTTGGCGCCAGGACTTTACCTTCCGTGACCTGCTGCTCGACCACCGAACGTTCTGCAACGCGGGACTTCAGCGAGTTGGTGGCGACATCGAAGGCTGTCTGCGCCGCATCGAGTGCCGCTTTTGCAGCCGTTCCGCGCGCAAACAGCTCTTGCTCCCGGGCGAGATCCGTCTTCGCCTTGTCAAGCTGAGCTTGAAGTCCGGAAAGCTGCGCATCGAGCGACTTGAGCTGCAACGCGAGCTTCCGGTCGGCGACAATCGCCACCACCTGGTCTTGCGCGACGTGATCGCCCCTTCGCACCGCAAGCTGCACCACCGTGCCGCCGATCCGGGCACGCGCCGGCACGATGTTGGCGCTCTCGACGGTGGCGAACACGGCCTTCTCGTCGGCGACCTGCTGGGGGGCGACAACGAAGGTCTCTTGCGCAAGCGCCCGTTGGGTCAACAGCGTCAGCGCAGCCGCCATCACAATGGCCGAACGCATCGGTGCTTTTGCGTGTGCCGCAAGCATGTCAACAATCCGCTCCATTTTTATAGTTGCGAATATGCGAATGTTCGAATAAATAGTCAATGCCTGGACGGATGAACGTGCCGCCAGGTTCGTAAAATGTCCGCGTGGATCAAGCGTCGGCTGGGACGAGCCCAGCCTACTGAGAGGAGGTTCGTCATGAACGTCGATCGTGCAGTACTCACACTGGCCGGCAGTATGCTGCTCATCAGTCTCGGGCTGGCGTGGCTTGTCAGCCCCTATTGGCTCATTCTCACAGCCTTTGTCGGAGCAAACATGTTGCAAGCGGCATTCACCGGCTTTTGCCCTGCGGCCATCGTCTTCCGCAAGCTCGGCCTCAAGGAAGGTGCGGCGTTCCAGGGTCCGCCTGGCAGGGCCTGATGGCTAACATTGCAATTGCAGAAGCGCCGGCGCGCTCGCGATGATCTTGCCGGACTCTCGAATCGCGCCCTAGCGGGCATGGTCCCGAAAAGTGGAAGCGATTTCGCAGAAAAGCATCAACCAAAAGTCTAGGTGGAATACTTTTTCCTCGCCTTCGCTTGCTCGGCCAGGAAACGCGACAGCCGCTCGCGCACCGCCGCGGCCTGTTCCGCCGTCCAATGACGCAAGCCCTCGCCGCTCTTCATCCCGAGCTTTCCGGCCTTGACCTTCTCGCGCAGGAAAGAATGCGGGCCTGCGGTGCGGTCGAGGTTTGCATAAAGCACCTCGGCGATGTCGAGGGTGAGATCCAGCCCGATCAGGTCGCATTGCTCCAGCGGCCCGAGCACGGCCATCCGCGCGCCAAATCCTTCCTTGACCACGGTGTCGACCGTCTCGGCGTCGCAGACGCCGGCGGCGACCAGCGCGATCGCCTCGCGCTTCATCGCATGCTGCAACCGGTTACCGACGAAGCCGGGAATATCACGCTGCACATGGACCGGAACCTTTCCGGCATGGCGGAGAAGCTCCATGGTTTTGCGCACGACCTCGCCGCGGGTTTTTTCATTCTCGATGACTTCGACCAGTGGGATGAGATGCGGCGGATTCCAGAAATGCGTGCCGAGGACGCGGTCGCGATGCTTGAGATCGCGTCCGATGTCGGTCGAACGAATCGCCGAGCTGTTGCTGGCCAGGATGGCCTCCGGCGCGACCGCAGCTTCAAGCTCGGCAAAAACACGCTGCTTGAGCGGAAGCCGCTCCGGTGCCGCTTCGAACACAAAGCCGGCGCCGTCGACGGCCGGCGCCAGCCGATCGTACACGGCGATGCGTCGCAGAACCGCGGGATCGTCACCGAAAAGATCGACGATCGCTTGCAGTCGTTGCGGCAACGAGGCGCGGGTATCCGCCGCCGGCTCAAATAACCCGACGTCGTGCCCGGCCGCGGCGAGCAGATAGGCGATGCCGTGACCCATAAGGCCGCCGCCAACAACACCAATTTTTTGCTCGCGCATACGTAGCTCAATCCCAAGTCAGAAAAACCATAAACGACCCTGAATCTTGGCCGGTAGTTTCGTGAACTTGCAGCCGGCGCATCGCGCCGGTATCAATACGCGCCTTTTCGCGCCGGCCCGCAACGATCGCGGCGACCGGCGCGCTTGCCGCAGAAGAGCGCGAACAACAGCCATGGCCCGTCTCGTCATGAAGTTCGGCGGTACCTCGGTCGCCGACATCGACCGCATCCGCAATGTCGCACGCCACGTCAAGCGCGAGGTCGATGCCGGCCACGACGTCGCGGTCGTGGTCTCGGCCATGTCGGGCACTACCGACCGGCTGGTCACCTGGTGCGCGGCGGCCCTGCAGAAACGGCGGATATTCGATGCGCGGGAATACGATGCCGTAGTCGCCACCGGCGAACAGGTGACGGCGGGCCTGCTTGCCATCACCCTGCAGGACATGGACATCAACGCGCGCTCCTGGCTGGGGTGGCAGCTGCCGATCCTGACGTCGAACGTGCACGCCTCGGCCCGCATCCTCGACATCAACGGCGCCGAAATCATCCGGCGTTTCGGCGAACGCAAGGAAGTGGCGGTCATCGCCGGATTCCAAGGCCTGCACCAGGAAACCGGGCGCATCACCACGCTCGGCCGCGGCGGGTCCGATACTTCGGCGGTGGCGGTGGCGGCGGCCATCCGCGCCGACCGCTGCGATATCTACACCGACGTCGACGGCGTCTACACCAGCGATCCGCGCGTCGTGCTGCACGCCCACCGGCTCGAAAAGATCGCGTTCGAGGAAATGCTGGAGCTAGCCTCGCTTGGCGCCAAGGTAATGCAGGTGCGCTCCGTCGAACTCGGCATGGTGCACAATGTGCGCATTTTCGTGCGCTCGAGCTTCGACCGGCCCGAGGACATCGACCCGCACGGCAACCCGCCCGGGACGCTTATTTGCGACGAGGAGGAGATCGTGGAACAGCAAGTGGTCACCGGCATCGCCTTCTCCCGCGACGAGGCGCAAATCTCCGTTCGCCAGGTCCAGGACAAGCCCGGCGTGGCTGCCGCGATTTTCGGTCCGCTGGCCGAGGCCAACATCAACGTCGACATGATCGTGCAGAACGTCTCGGCCGACGGCAAAACCACCGACCTCACCTTCACGGTGCCGGCCGGCGACTATCAGCGCGCCCTCGATGTCATCGCCAGAGCCAAGCAGGCCATCGGTTACGCCCGGCTCGACGGCGCCACCGATGTCGCCAAGATCTCGGTGATCGGCATCGGCATGCGAAGCCACGCCGGCGTCGCCGCGCAGGCGTTCCGGGCGCTGGCCGAGCGCGCGGTCAATATCCGCGCCATTACCACCTCGGAGATTAAGTTTTCGCTGCTGATCGACGCCGCGTTCACCGAATTGGCGGTGCGCACGCTGCATTCGCTGTACGGTCTCGACCAGGCGAAGCCCTAATCCGCCGCTTTCGCTGCGGCGCACAAAATCCGACGCCGTCATATCGCTGTCTCTGGCTTGCGGTTTGCATGCCGCATTCGATATAGGCTTCAGCGTGATCGCCGCGGGCCCGGCCCAGGCGAATTCCTCTTCGGTAGGGCCGGTGCGACGCGGGCGGCGTTCCGGTCACAGCAAAGCCCGAGGGACCTCACGCCATGCGCGGCGCGCTCGGCGGTCCGCGCGTGCTGTTGCGCCGGCTCCGTGAAGTCATGGCGGAGCCGGTCAGCGCGCAGGACCGCCTCGACAAGATTGTGGTGCTGATCGCCGCCAACATGGTTGCGGAGGTCTGCTCCGTCTATGTGCTGCGCGTCGATTCCACCCTCGAACTCTACGCCACCGAAGGCCTCAACCGCGACGCCGTGCACCATACCGTGATGCGCGCGGACGAGGGCCTGGTCGGACTGGTCGCGAGCCAGGCCAGCGCTATCAACCTGTCCAACGCACAGGCCCATCCGGCCTATTCCTACCGCCCGGAAACCGGCGAGGAAATCTACCACTCCTTCCTCGGCGTCCCGATTTTGCGCGCCGGCAATACGCTCGGCGTGCTGGTGGTGCAGAACCGCGCCCGGCGCACCTATTCGGAGGAGGAAGTCGAGGCGCTGCAGACCACCGCCATGGTGCTTGCAGAGATGATCGCCTCCGGCGAGCTGTCGGCGTTGGCGCCTCCGGGCGCCGAGCCAGCCGCGCGGCGGTCGCTTCACTTGACGGGCAAGGCGCTCAGCGAAGGCATCGCGCTCGGTCACGTGGTGCTGCACGAGCCGCGCGTCGTCGTCACCAATTTCATCGCCGACGACATTCCCAAGGAATTGAAGCACCTCGAATTGGCCGTCGAAACGTTGCGCACCCATCTCGACGAACTGCTCGAACACGGCGAGGTGGTGGAGGGCGGCGAGCATCGCGACGTGCTCGAAGCCTACCGTATGTTCGCTTACGACCGCGGCTGGGTCCACAAGCTCGAAGAAGCGGTGATGACGGGGCTCACCGCCGAGGCCGCGGTCGAACGCGTGCAGTCGGACACCCGCGCCCGCATGCTGCGTCAGACCGATCCGTTCCTGCGCGAGCGGCTGCACGACCTCGACGACCTCGCCAACCGATTGATGCGTCAACTCACCGGCCGCGATCACGCGCCGTCGCGCGAGAACCTGCCGGAGAATGCCATTCTCGTCGCCCGCTCGATGGGACCGGCGGCGCTGCTCGACTACGACCGCAAGCGGTTGCGCGGTTTGGTGCTCGAGGAAGGCGGACCGCACTCGCATGTCGCAATTGTGGCACGCGCGCTCGGCATTCCCGCGGTCGGCGACATCGACAACGCCACCGGTATCGCCGATCCGGGCGACGCCATCATCGTCGACGGCTCGGCCGGCGATTTGCACATCCGGCCGCTGCCCGACATGGAGGCCGCCTATGCCGAGCGGGTGCGGCTGGGCGCGCGGCGGCAGCAACAATATCAGGCGCTGCGCGACAAACCGTGCGTCACCAAGGACGGCGAAGAGGTCACGTTGCTGATCAATGCCGGCTTGACCGTCGACCTGCCGCACATCGCCGATACCGGCGCCGCCGGCATCGGCCTATTCCGCACCGAGCTGCAATTCATGGTGGCGCCGAATTTCCCGCGCTCAAGCGAGCAATACACGCTCTATCGCACCGTGCTCGACGCCGCCGGCGACAAGCCGGTGACGTTCCGCACGCTCGATATCGGCGGCGACAAGGTGCTGCCCTATATGCGCAACGTCGAGGAGGAGAATCCCGCGCTCGGCTGGCGGGCCATCCGGCTTGGACTCGACCGGCCGGCTTTGTTGCGCACGCAGCTCCGCGCATTGCTTCGCGCCGCCGGCGGCCGCGCGCTGAAAATCATGTTTCCCATGATCGCGACCGTCGCCGAATTCGACCAGGCGAAGGAGCTTGTCGAGCGCGAGCTCACGCATCTGCGCCGCCACGGCCACAAGCTGCCGGCTCAGGTCGAGGTCGGCAGCATGGTCGAGGTCCCGTCGCTGCTGTATCAGCTCGACGAATTGCTCGAGCACGCCGATTTCCTGTCGGTCGGCTCCAACGACCTGGTGCAATTCCTCTATGCAGCCGATCGCGGCAATCCGCGGGTGTCCGGCCGCTTCGATCCGCTGTCGGCGCCGGTGTTGCGCGCGCTCAAGGACATTGCCGAAAAAAGCCGCGAGCATGGCAAGCCGGTGACGTTGTGCGGCGAGCTCGCCTCGCAACCGATCGGCGCGCTGGCGCTGGTCGCCATCGGCTACCGCGCGCTTTCGGTCACCCCCTCGGCGATCGGACCGGTCAAGGCGATGCTGCTCGACGCCGATTGCCGCAAGACCGCCGCGTTCCTCTGCCCCCTGATCGAGAAATCGACCGGCGGCGTGCAAATTCGCACCGAGCTTGAAAAGTTCGCGGCGCAGGGGTCGCTACAGATTTAGGCCAATGGACGGGCGTCGTGGCCGGACTTGTCCCGCCGGCGTGGCCGTAGCATGTATCCGCCGTGCGCATTAAATACTTCAGCGTGGCAAAGCCCGGCCATCCACGCCTTCTACTTATTGAATACAGAATACAGAACCCATGCTTCCCGATCAGAAACTTAACGCGCTTGTCGTCCGCCATGCGGCGCTTGAACGCGATCTTGCCGCCGTGCTGCCGCCCGAGACCTATGTGAAGCTGTCGCGCGAATTGGCCGAGCTGGCGCCGGTGGTCGAGGCGGTGAAGTCCTATCGGGCGGCGCAGCGCGAGCTCGACGGGGTCGAGAGCCTGATCGAAGACCCCTCGACGGAAGCCGAAATGCGCTCCATCGCCGAGGCGGAACGGCCGCAGCTCGAGGCGCGGCGCGCGGCGCTCGAACAGCAATTGCGCCTGGCGCTCATTCCCAAGGACGCGATGGACGAGCGCAACGTCATTCTCGAAATCCGCGCCGGCACCGGCGGCGACGAGGCGGCGTTGTTCGCCGGCGATCTGTTTCGCATGTACGAGCGCTACGCGGCCAAGCAGGGCTGGAAGGTCGAAATCATGACCTCAAGCGAAGGCTCGATGGGCGGCTACAAGGAGATCATCGCCGAAATCCGCGGCCGCGGTGCGTTCGCCAAGCTCAAATACGAATCCGGCGTGCACCGTGTGCAGCGCGTGCCCGACACCGAAGCCTCCGGCCGCATTCACACTTCGACCGCGACCGTTGCCGTGCTGCCCGAGGCGCAAGAGGTCGACGCCCCCATCAACGAATCCGATCTTCGCATCGACACGCTGCGCGCCGGTGGCGCCGGCGGCCAGCATGTCAACAAGACCGAATCCGCGGTGCGCGTGACCCATATTCCCTCCGGCATCGTCGTCATGATGCAGGAGGACCGCTCGCAGCATCGCAATCGCGCCAAGGCGCTCGCGGTGCTGCGCACGCGGCTCTACGATTTCGAGCGGCAGAAGCTGGACGCCGCGCGCGCCGCCGAGCGCCGCGGCCAGGTCGGCACCGGCGATCGCTCCGAACGCATCCGCACCTATAATTTCCCGCAAGGGCGCGTGTCGGATCACCGCATTAATCTGACGCTCTACAAGCTGCCGCAGATCCTGGAGGGCGAGGCGTTGGGCGAAATCATCGACGCGCTCTCCGCCGAGCACCAGGCGGCGTTGCTCGCCGCCGAGGACGGCGGCGCATGACGCCGCGCGCAGCCGCCACCCTCGCGCGCCCTGAGAGCACCAACGCTCGCACCGTCGCCGAAGCGCGGAGCACGTTGGCGGCAAGATTTCGCGCGGCCGGCTTCGATGCGCCGGAGCTCGACGCCCGCATCCTCGTCGGGCACGCGCTCGGACTAGACCATGCCGCACTCGCTGCAGCCGGCGTCCGTACGCTTGACGCCGGAGAGCAAGCCGCGGTCGCCGGGCTCGCGGCGCGGCGGCTCGAGCGCGAGCCGGTCGCGCGCATCGTCGGCCGCAAGGAATTCTGGAGCTTGCCGTTGCGCCTCGATGCCGCAACGCTGGTGCCGCGGCCGGAGACCGAAACGGTGGTCGAAGCTGCGCTCGCCGCCATCGACGCGCAGGGCCCGCGCGCGGCCGTCGGGCGAATCGCCGATCTCGGCACCGGCTCAGGCGCCCTGCTTCTGGCGCTGCTCACCGAGCTGCCCGCCGCGATCGGCATCGGCACCGATACCAGCCTGGGCGCGCTCGCGGTGGCCCGCGACAACGCGCGACGGATCGGACTGGCCCGCGCGCAATTTGTCGCCTGCGACATGGCGGCGGCGCTTGGCGGACCGTTCGATCTGATCGTCTCCAATCCGCCTTACATCGCGTCCGCCGAAATCGCCGCGCTCGCGCCTGAGGTGCGCGATTTCGACCCGCGCGCGGCGCTCGACGGCGGACCCGACGGGCTCGACTTCTATCGGGCGATCGCCGCCGCCGTCCCGGCGCTGCTGCGGCCCGGCGGCGCGCTCGTCGTCGAACTCGGCGCCGGCCAGGCTGCAGCCGTCGCGGCCCTGTTTTCGGCGGCGGGGCTTGCGCCGTCGCCGCCCCACCCCGATCTTGGGGGTGTTCCTCGCGCCCTGCTGGCGAGAAGGGTTGGATGGGGCATGAAACTGGAGCATTGACCCCCGGCAAAAAAGCGGGAAAAAAGCTCTTGGAATATCAGCCGGAACCGACTAGCTTGCTCGCACGGAATCGGCCCGAGACGATAACGCCGCGCCGCCTTGAACGCCTAGAGCGTCCCTCGAAGAGGTCGGCAGCGCAGGCCAGTGAGAAAGCCGGGATAGCGAAAGCCGGATCGGACGGCAGACGGGATCGCCACATTCAGACCGAAAAGTTTCATCGGTTCGGCGCGCATTCGTGAGCGTCGCGCATAACGAGGAGTCGCAGCACGGCGAAACCGCCGGTGATGGCTGCATGGCAAGGGGTTCGTGAGGTCAACAGCACGCCGCGCGGCGGCGAAGGCCGATGACGAGGGCGTTGCGGCCTGGAACTGCAAGCGCGATGCGCCAAGAAATACTGCCAGGTTCGAGCGTCCGGTTGGATTGACATTCAGGAAGATGAACCGGCGGCCTCCGTGCCGCCGTAAATAAGGGGGTTGGCGAACAGCAACCATGAGAAACGGTCAGAACAAGCGCATGCGGGGTCGCAACCGCAAAGGTGGCCATCATCAGAATCCGTTGTCGCGCATGTACGAGTCGAACGGACCGGACGTGAAAATCCGCGGAACGGCTTCCCACGTTGCGGAAAAATACCTTCAGCTGGCCAGAGATGCGCAGAGTTCCGGAGACCCGGTCGCCGCCGAAAACTATTATCAGCACGCGGAGCATTACTTCCGCCTGATCGCGGCGGCGCAAGAGCAGTTTCGACAGAGTCAGCCCTACTACCAGCAATCGGGCGAGTCGCGTGGCAATCTTCCCGACGACGGCTACGACGACGGCGACAACGAACAGCCTTCGATCGGCGGTGAGCCGTTTGCGCCGCGCGAGCCGCAGCCGTTCTATCCGCGCGAACAACACCACCCGCAAGCACAGCCGCAGCCTACTCAACCGCGGCCGCAGCACCTTCCGCCGGTCAACGAGGAAGACGTTGACCGGCTGCCGTCATTCATCACCGGCGGCGGCAGCCAGCCGCAACAGCAAGCACCGCAGCAACAGCCGCAACAGGGTCAAGGGCCCAACGGCCCGAACGGCTACGATGGTTCGCCCGACCGGTTCCCGCTGCATCGCCGGCGGCGGCGGCATCGCGGCCCGCGCGATCATGCCATGCCGAGCGAGGGCGATGGCCCGATGCCCTCCGGTCCGCGTCCGATCGACGACTAGAGCATGATCCTGAAAGGTGGAGACCGGTTTTCCGAAAAGATCATGCCCCACCAGGATATGAGGGCGCCAATCGATTCGATCTGAAGCGATGGCGCTCTAACTGCCGTTGCGCGGCGCTTTGGCTAGCCGGACAAGAAACCAGATCGGCACGACAATCACGGCGCCGAGCAAGAAATAGCGCCATAGCCAGCGCACGGCGTCAAAGCCCATATTCCAGACGTGCCAAATCAGCAGCCGGACCGATTCGATGATGTTCCACGGATCGAGGCCGATCGCGGCGAGGATCACGCCCACCAGAATGGACAGCAGAACCAGCCGCCCGATCACCGCCAACGGCGGGCCGCCGAAGAAGCGCTCGACAAGGTGGTGGGCTTGATCTTGGGCCATCGCAATCTCCGCTCGCGCCACTTACCTAAGTTGCCGCATCCTGCGCAAGCGGGACAACCCTATCGAGCGCCGCCGCGCCCGTTGCCTCGGCTTCGCAACTGGCGCTAAGTTGGCTCCCGCCCCAAGCGGATTTGCCAGCGCCCCGAGGAAAATTCATGGCCAAGATCGAGGACCGCGGTTCGGCGTCGACGGCGAGCCTCAACGACGATATCGGCGAAGACAAGCGGCTCGCCATGTATCGCATGCAGGTCGAGATCCGCGAGGCCGAGCAACGCGCGTTCGATCTGTTCCTGCAGAACCTGGTCAAGGGCACCAGCCATCTTTCGCTCGGCCAGGAGGCGGTCGCCGCCGGCTTTGCCGCCGCCATGCGTCCGGGCGATCTGAGCTTCTGCACCTATCGCGGCCATGCGCACACGCTCGCGCGCGGAGTGCCGATCGTAAGGGTGCTCGGCGAGCTGATGCAGCGCGACATCGGGCTGATGCGCGGCAAGGGCGGCTCGATGCATCTGACTTCGGTCGAGCACGGCGTGATGGGGTCGTATGCGATCATCGGCGCGCATTTGCCGATCGCCTGCGGCGCCGCTTGGCGCGCGCAATACAAGGGACAGAAGGACGTGTCGGTCTGCTTCTTCGGCGACGGCACGACCAATATCGGCGCCTTCCACGAGGCATTGAACTTCGCCGCGGTGTGGAAGCTGCCGGTGGTCTTCGTCTGCGAGAACAACCTCTATATGGAATACACGCCGATCAGCGACGTCACCGCGGTGCCGCATCCGGCCGCGGATCGCGCCGCCAGCTACGGGCTGCCGCGCATCATCGTCGACGGCAACGACGCCGACATCGTCTACCGCACCGCCATCTCCGCCTACGACAAAGCGCGCGCGGGCGGCGGGCCGTCTTTGATCGAATGCCTGACCTACCGCTACAGCGGGCATTCGCGCGCCGACCCGGCGAAATACCGGCCCGAAGGCGAACTGGAAAAGTGGAAAGAGCGCGATCCGATCAAAATCTATCGCGAACGGCTCAAACAATTCGGCATCGACGAAGGGGTCATCCTCCGCATCGAGACCGACGTGAAGCGGCGCGTCGACGAGGCGACCGAAGAGTGCAAGGCGGCTCCGCCGCCGCCGTCCGAACTGCTCACCGCCGACGTCTATGCCGACGGAGGCTTTGCATGGCGGAACTGACCTACCGCGACGCCGTGATCCGCGGTATCGCGCAGGAGATGACCCGCGATCCCGATGTCGTGTTCCTCGGCGAGGACGTCGGCAAGCCCGGCGGCGTCTTCAAGGCGACGGTCGGATTGTTCGAGCAGTTCGGGCCGGTGCGCGTGCGCGACACGCCTATCTCCGAGCAAGCGATCCTCGGCGCCGCCATGGGCGCGGCGATGACTGGATTGAAGCCGATCGCGGAAATCATGTTCTCGGATTTCATCGCGGTCTGCTTCGACTATATCGCCAACGAGTTCGCCAAGAGCCGTTACATGTCGAACGGCCAGCTCAAATGTCCGCTGGTCGTGCGCACCGGCAACGGCGGCGGCGCGCGCTTCGGCGCCCAGCATTCGCAGAGCGTCGAGAACTGGTGCATGATGATTCCCGGGCTGAAGGTCGTGGCGCCGTCGAGCCCGCGCGACGTGATCGGGCTGATGGCGGCGGCGGTGCGCGATCCCGATCCGGTGATCTTCTTCGAGCACAAGTCGCTTTATCCGACCAAGGGCGAGGTGCCCGACGGCGAGATCGTCGACACGCTCGGTACTGCGAAGATCGTGCGGCCGGGCAAGGACGCCACCATCCTGGCGCTGGCCTTGATGGTGCCGCGCGCGTTGGCGGCGGCGGAACAGCTCAAGACCGAGCACGGCATCGACTGCGAAGTGGTCGATGTGCGTTCGCTGGTGCCGCTCGATACCCAGACCATTCTCGGTTCGGTCGCGCGCACGCATCGCCTGTTCACCGTCGAGGAAAATCCGCGGCTGTGCGGCTGGGGTGCCGAGCTCGTCTCCATCGTCGCCGACGAAGCGTTCTACGATCTCGACGGCCCGCCGGTGCGGATCACCACCCCGCACATTCCGCTGCCGGCCGCCGACACTCTCGAGGACCTCGCACTGCCGAGCGTCGAACGCATCGCCGAGCGGGTGCGAAAGTCATTGCAATCATGAGCGTCATTGCCGGAGACAAAGCGCGAAGCGCCGTCTTCGTCGCTCATGACCCGGCAATCCGTGGAGCGGAGACGCCGCATGGATGACCGGGGCAAGCCGGCATGACAAAAAGAAAGAAGGTGTTCCATGTACGACAATCTCCTTGCCAACGTCCCGACCGATCTGTGGATCGGCGGCAAATGGCGTAAATCCTCCGACGGCGGCCGCTTCGACGTAATCGATCCGGCCACCGAGAACAAAGTCGCCTCGGTCGCCAGCGCTACGGTCGAGGACGCCAAAGCCGCGCTCGACGCCGCCAGCGCCGCCTTTCCCGGCTGGGCCGGCAAGAAACCGCGCGAGCGCGCCGAAATCCTGCGTAAGTCGTTCGAGCTGATCATGCGCGACGCCGAGCGGCTGGCCAAGCTCATCACCATCGAGAACGGCAAGGCGTTGTCGGATTCGCGCGGCGAAGTCGCCTACGCCGCGGAGTTCTTCCGCTGGTTCGCCGAGGAGGCCGTGCGCAACATCGGGCAGAATTCGGTCGCCCCCGGCTCGGGCGCGCGCATCCTGGTGCACCACAAGCCGGCCGGCATCGCAGTGCTGGTGACACCGTGGAATTTCCCCGCCGCGATGGCGACGCGCAAGATCGGGCCAGCGCTCGCCGCCGGCTGCCCGGTCGTGCTCAAGCCCGCGTCCGATACGCCGCTCACCATGCTCGCCTTGATGCCGATCCTGGAAGAAGCCGGCGTGCCGGCGGGCGTCGTCAACGTCGTTCCTTCGCGCTCCTCCGGCAAAGTCGTCAGCGCCATGCTGCACGATCCGCGCGTGCGCGTCGTGTCCTTCACTGGCTCGACCGAAGTCGGCCGGAAACTTTTGCACGAGGCTGCCGACAACGTGCTGAGACCGGCGATGGAGCTCGGCGGCAACGCGCCGTTCATCGTGTTCGACGACGCCGACATCGACGCTGCAATCGACGGCGCCATGATTGCCAAGATGCGCAACATGGGCGAGGCCTGCACGGCGGCAAACCGCTTCTACGTGCACGAGAAGGTGCACGACGAGTTCGCCAAAAAGCTCACAGCAAAGATGGCGGGGCTGAAAATGGGCAACGGCCTCGACGACGGCGTCGCGCTCGGGCCGCTGGTCAACAAGGACGGTCGCGACAAGGTGATCGAGCTGGTCGACGACGCGGTGAAGAAAGGCGCCAAGGTGCTGACCGGCGGCAAGACGTCCGGCGGGCCCGGCTTCTTCTACCCGGCCACCGTGCTCACGAACGTGTCCGACGACGCCAAAATGCTCAACGAGGAGATCTTTGGGCCGGTGGCGTCGCTGCAAAGCTTCAAATCCGAAGACGAGGTGATCACCCGCGCCAACCACACCGAATACGGGCTGGTCGCCTACCTCTACACCAAGGATTTGAGCCGCGGGCTACGCGTTTCGGAAAAGCTCGACTTCGGCATGGTCGGGATGAACCGCGGTCTCGTTTCCGATCCGGCCGCCCCGTTCGGCGGCATGAAGCAATCGGGCATCGGCCGCGAAGGCGCGCACGAGGGATTGATGGAGTTTCTCGAGACGCAGTACGTCTCGGTGAGCTGGTGAATTGCCGTCATTGGGAATTTGAATGAACATCCTGATGCCGCAGCTCGGCGAGACGGTGGCCGAGGGCAAGATCACCAAGTGGTTCAAGTCAGCCGGCGACGCGGTCAAGCCGGGCGATAATCTGTTCGAGATCGAGACCGACAAGACCTCGATGGAGGTGCCGGCGACGGAAGCCGGCATTTTAAGCGAAATCCGCGTGCTGGAAGGCGAGGTGGCGCCGGTCGGCGCGATCGTCGGCATCATCGGCGGTGCCGCTGACGCGACGGTGAGCGCGCGGGCGCAGCCCTCACCGTCGGCGACGCCGCCGGCATCGTTTGCGGCAAGTCCGCCGACCTCAGTCGGCAACGCGCTACTCACGACGGCGCCCGTCACCGCACGGCCGATCAAGCTCGATCCGTTCTTCGAGGTGCGCACGCCCGAACGTAATTTCGGCCCGGCGCGGCTGCCGGGCGGCGCGACGATCACGCCGCTGGCGCGGCGGCTCGCGGCCGAAGCCGGCATCGATCTCTCACGTCTGCGCGGCTCCGGCCCGCGCGGCCGCATCGTCGCGAAGGATGTCGAGAATGCGCCGCGCCCGTCGGTGCCGCAGGCTCCGGCCGTCCCGATGGCGGATGGACGGACGGCGGAGCAGATCAAGGCGCTTTACGATCCGGCAAGCTACGAGGAAGTGACGCTCGACGGCATGCGCAAAACCATCGCGGCGCGGCTTCTCCAGGCCAAGCAGACCGTGCCGCATTTCTATATCAGCGCCGATATCGAGATCGATCGCCTTAATCTGCTGCGCGCGCAAGCGAATGAAGGCGCACCGAAGGACCGCGACGGCGCTCCGGCGTTCGAGCTCTCGATTAACGACTTCATCATTCGCGCATTGGCGCTGGCGCTGCAGCGGGTGCCGGCGGCGAATGCGGTGTGGGCCGGCGACCGCATCTTGCGCTTCAAGCAATCCGACATCGGCGTCGCGGTAGCGTTCGACGGCGGCCTCATCGTCCCGGTGATCCGCAGCGCCGAAACAAAAACGCTTGCCGCGATATCGAACGAAATGAAGGAGCTCGCGGCGCGAGCGCGCGAAAAGAAACTCAAGCCGCACGAATACCAGGGCGGCTCGTCGGCGGTCTCCAATCTCGGCATGTACGGCGTGCGCGAGTTCTCAGCCATTATCAACCCGCCACATGCCACGATTCTGGCAGTCGGCGCCGCGCGCCGACAGGCGGTCGAACAGGCGGACGGCGGCGTCGCCTTCGTCAGCATGCTGACGGCAACGCTATCTTGCGATCATCGCGTGGTGGACGGCGCCCTCGGCGCCGCGCTGTTGGCCGCCGTCAAGACGCTCCTTGAGACGCCGGTAGCGATGTTGGCTTAGGGGACTTGCGTTGCGTGATTGGCTTGCTATCGCGCCCTTTGCCGTCCTTTGGCTCGGGTGGTTGGCCTATTGGCTGGTCGCCGCGCGCGATGTGAAGACGACCCGTCGCCGCGAGGGCGCCACAACGTTTCTGCTCAATCGCGTCTTCGTCGTGATCGGCGCATTGCTGGTGGTTATTTACCGTCAACCGCTTCATTGGCTCAACGAACGTTTTGTTCCTCCGGTCTTGGCGGCGTATTCCCTCGGGCTGGCCATGGTCGCTGCGGGCCTTGGCTTCGCCGTGTGGGCGCGGGTCTATCTCGGCCGCAACTGGAGTGCCACCGTCACTGTCAAACAAGACCACGAACTTATTCGCAGCGGCCCCTATGGCCTGGTGCGCCATCCGATCTATACCGGATTGCTGGCGGCACTGCTCGGAACCGCAGTCGGGATCGGCGAGTGGCGGGGCCTCGTGGCGTTTGCGTTTTTCACCATCGGTTTCCTGGTCAAAATCAAAGCCGAAGAACGCTTCATGAGCGAAACCTTCGGCGAACAGTACGCCCGTTATCGTGCTGAGGTGCCGGCGTTGATACCGTTCATTGGCCGGGGCCGCGCGACTGACGATGCGTCGGGCTGACCGTTTGAGGAGCGAAATCTTGCCGGACCAACGAACTGAAGTGCTGCTGGCCGGGCCGTCGCGGCCGGTCATCGCCCGCGGGCTGGCCGGCTTCACCGTGCACAGGCTGCCTGCCGCCGATCGCGACGCATTGCTCGCTTCCGTTGGCCATGTGCGCGCCATGGCGGTCACGGCGATGGTGCCGGTCGACGACGCCTTGCTCTCGCGCCTGCCGCATCTCGACATCATCGCCAGCTTCGGGGTCGGCTACGACCATATCGACGTGCATGCCGCCGCCCGGCGCGGCGTGATCGTCACCCACACGCCCGATGTGCTCACCGAGGAAGTCGCCGATACCGCGCTCGGGCTGTTGCTGTGCACGGTGCGCGAGTTGCCGCAGGCCGAGCGCCATCTGCGCGCCGGCAAATGGCGCGAGCGCAACTACCCACTGAGCCGGGCGACTCTTCGCAACCGTACCGTCGGCCTGGTCGGAATGGGCCGCATCGGCGCCGCGATCGCGCAGCGCCTCGCAGCGTTCGGCGTGCCGGTCGTCTATCACGCGCGGCAGCCGCGGCCCGAGGTTCCCTACCGCCATTATCCCAGTCTTATCGACATGGCGCGTGCCGTCGATGTCCTCATGGTCATCGTTCCGGGCGGCGCGGCGACGCGGAATATGATCAACGCCGAAGTGCTCGACGCGCTCGGCCCCGAGGGTATTCTGATCAATGTCGCGCGCGGCTCGGTGGTCGATGAGCCGGCTCTGGTCGAGGCGCTCAAGGAGCGAAAGATCATGGCCGCCGGGCTCGACGTATTCGCCAACGAGCCCGAAGTGCCGGCGGAATTGCTAGCCATGGAGAATGTCGTGCTGTTGCCGCATGTCGGCTCGGGATCCCTCTTCACCCGCGAGAAGATGGATCAGCTCGTCGTCGACAACATCCTCGCCTGGGCTGCGGGAAAACCGCCGCTGACGCCGGTGGCCGAGACGCCCTGGCGGGCGTGGCGGTAACTCACTCCGCGGCGAGGCGGACTTCCGGCGCGGCGGCGCGCACGTCGGCGTCGACGTGCTCCTCGAACTGTACGAAGTTCTTCTGGAACATGGCGACCAGCTTGCGCGCGGTCTGGTCGAATTCGGCTTTGTTCTGCCAGGTCTTCTGCGGATAGAGCAGGTGCGGCTCGACGCCGGCGAGTTGCGTCGGCACGGCAAAGCCGAAATAAGGATCAGTGCGGAATTTGACGCTCTTGAGCGAGCCGTCGAGCGCGGCGCCCAGCAATGTCCGCGTCACCTTGATCGGCATGCGGCGGCCGACGCCGTAGATGCCGCCGGTCCACCCGGTATTGACCAACCAGCAATCGACATTGTGCACGCTGATCAGCTCGCGAAGCAGGTTGCCGTAGACCGAAGGATGACGCGGCAGGAACGGCGCGCCGAAACAGGTGGAGAATTCCGGCTGCACGCCGACCAGGCCCTTCTCGGTGCCGGCGACCTTGGCGGTGTAGCCGGACAGGAAATGATACATCGCCTGCGCCGGCGTCAGTTTGGCGATCGGCGGCATGACGCCGAAGGCGTCGGCAGTGAGGAATACGACGTTCTGCGGCTGTCCGGCGCGGCCGGTGCGTGAGGCGTTCGGAATGAATTCCAGCGGATAGGCGGCGCGGGTATTCTCGGTCTTCGAGTCGTCGTCGAAGTCGCAAACACGCGTCTCCCGATCGAACACCACGTTCTCCAGCACGGTGCCGAAGCGCCGCGTCGTGGCGTAGATTTCCGGCTCGGCCTCGGCGGAGAGCCTGATGCACTTGGCGTAACAGCCGCCCTCGAAATTGAACACGCCCTGCGGGCCCCAGCCGTGCTCGTCGTCGCCGATCAGCGTGCGCTTGGGATCGGCCGACAGCGTCGTCTTGCCGGTGCCGGAGAGGCCGAAGAACAGCGCAACGTCGCCCGCAGGCCCGACATTCGCCGAACAATGCATCGGCATCACGCTATCGGCCGGCAAATAATAATTCAGCGTCGTGAACACCGCTTTCTTCATCTCGCCGGCATACGAAGTGCCGCCGATCAGGATGATGCGCCTGGTGAAGTCGAGCGCGATGACGGTCTCGCTGCGCACGCCGTGGCGCTTGGGATCGGCCTTGAATGAGGGCAGACAGAGAATGGTGAAATCGGGCACGTAATGCGCAAGCTCGGCGCGCTCCGGCCTGATCAACAAAGCGCGGATGAACATCGAGTGCCAGGCAAACTCGTTATAGACGCGCGTCCTGATGCGGTATCTGGGATCGGCGCCGCCGTAGAGATCCTGCGCATACATGGTTTTGCCCTTGGCGTGGGCAATGAAATCGTCGAACAGCAACTGGAATTTCTCGGGCGTGAGGCGGCCATTCTTCTCCCACCACACGGATTTCTCAGTCTGTCCGTCGACAACGACGAATTTGTCCTTGGGGCTGCGGCCGGTATGCGCTCCGGTCTCGGCGCAGAACGCTCCGCCCTGGACCAGATAGCCTTCGCGGTTGGCGATCGCGTACTCGACCAAAGCTGTGTCAGGCAAATTCCAGTGCACGGCGGCGAGGTTTTTCAAGCCGAATTTTTCCGCGCCATGCGCGCCATTCCGCAGACCGGTTTCCTTCACGCTTGCCTCCGCAACTCGTCCGGCTTGCGCGCCGGGGCCTGACAGCCGCCTGGCGACGCCGAATTCGCCCATCCGCCGCTGGCGTGCGACCCTATATCGAGCATCCTAGCATCTGCCAAGACGGACTCCCATCTCCAGGCTAACCGGGCACCACCGCGCGTGTTCCCACGCTGCGGAGCAATCGGCGGCAGCGTGTTTCGAGCGCAAAGATCGACTGCCGGCGACGCCGCACACCGAGCCTATTGGGCCCGCGCTTTGGCCGCCAAATCCACCACCACCTTGCGCAACTGCGCCGCGGAGGCGACGCGCTCCGGGAACGGCAGGCGCAGCGTAGCGTCGCCCAGCGCCAGGTCGAGGCCTTCCGGGTCGAGGCCCGTCAGCCGCCATGGCCCATCTTCGGCGCCGCATAGCTTGATCGCATAGAGCCGCGTCGCTTCGGCATGGTCCGCGTTCATGTGCGCGATCGCCTCCGCTTCGGCCTCGATCAAATCCTCGGCGGCGGTGATATCGGTAATCACCTCAGCCGCTTTCAGATCCGCCGCGCGGCCGAAGCCGGCATTGAGGTGGGCGGAGACGACTGCGAGCCGCCAGAACGAAAAATCGCCAAAGCCGGCGTAAAGCTCGGATTTCGGATGGCGGACGAGGAAGCGGCGCCGAACACGCGGTTCCTCGCGGCTGTCGCGGCCGATCGGCGCGAAAGTGCCGAGCAGCGTCAGCCGCGGATGCGCGAGCGGATCGCCGCGGCCGATGGCGGCTAGCAGCAGCGAGGCGCGGCCGTCCATTTCGAGATTGGCGGTATGGGTGGAGAGCCGGGAGACCAAGATGAGCGGAGAGCCGTCGGCATCGGTGGCCACGTTAACCAGCGAGGCGAACGGATGGCCGCTATGACGGTCGATGGTCCCCAGCGCGCCGGCCCGCGTCGTCCGCAACAGCGCCTTGGCGATCGATTGGGAGTCGAAGTCCGCCGCTGGCGCGTTTTCGGGCAGGCGGTTCGGCATGAAACCCGGTAAAGGGGCCGCATCTTCGGCTTTTGCCATTCGTTTTCTCCTGTTGTCGCCCCTCCGCAGCAATTGCCGCGATTTTGCCTTGTCTGGTCACACTTCCGCCCCTACATGGGTTTTCAAAGGCTTAGGGGCCGGGGCTGGTAACGCTTGCGGCCGACTCATGCTAGAAGGCCGCCATGCCGACAATCGCTCTCGTCGATGACGACCGCAATATCCTGACCTCGGTGTCCATTGCACTCGAGGCCGAGGGTTATCGCATTACGACGTATACGGACGGCGCCTCGGCGCTCGACGGCTTCAAGACCGCCCTGCCGGACCTGGCCATTCTCGACATCAAGATGCCGCGCATGGACGGCATGGAAACCCTGCGCCGGCTGCGGCAGAAGTCGGACCTGCCGGTGATCTTCCTCACTTCGAAGGACGAGGAGATCGACGAATTGTTCGGCCTGAAAATGGGGGCCGACGACTTCATCCGCAAACCGTTCTCCCAGCGCCTCCTGGTCGAGCGGGTCAAGGCCGTGCTGCGTCGCGCCGCGCCGAAGGACGGCGCCGCGCCGAAGGAAGCCGACAGCAAGGTGCTGGAGCGCGGGCTGCTGCGCATGGACCCGGAACGCCACACCTGCACCTGGAAGAACGAGGCGGTGACGCTCACCGTTACCGAGTTTCTCATCCTGCAGGCGCTGGCAAGCCGCCCGGGAGTGGTGAAAAGCCGCAACGCGTTGATGGATGCAGCCTACGACGACCAGGTGTATGTAGACGACCGGACCATCGACAGCCACATCAAGCGGTTGCGCAAAAAGTTCAAGGCAAGCGACGTGGAATTCGATATGATCGAAACGCTTTACGGCGTCGGCTATCGGTTCAAGGAAGTCTAAGCGCTGGTTGCGCAACAGGCCGTGGACTGCCGAGTTTTGGATCATCGATCCAAACGCTGAGCCAGGGCCGCTGACTGGGACGGGCTGGCGTGCGGTAGTAATGGCGTCCATGCCCGCTGGAAGTGGGGCATGATCGGAACCCCGGCAGACACGTGCTCGATCGAACCGCAGAAATCGCAGGGGCCGGCAGCGAGGCCCACGCCTCGACGCAGGTCGAGGCCCCAATCGAGGCCGAGGCCATCGATGAGGCTCCGGCGCGTCCGCGGCCCCACGGTCTCGCCAGGATCGGCGGCTGGTTACAGCGCGCCTGGCAGTTCTTCATCACCCAGAGCTTCTCGAGTCTCACCCGGCGCATCGTTTCGCTCAACGTCGCCGGACTTCTCGCGCTGTCCATCGGTATCATCTTTCTTTCCCAATTCCGCGCCGGCCTGATCGACGCGCGCATTCAGAGTCTGTTGGTGCAAGGACAAATCATCGCCGGTGCGATCGCCGCCTCGGCGACGGTCGAGACCAATTCATCGATCACCATCGACCCGGACAAGCTGACGGGTCTGCAGCCGGGCGAAAGCTATGGACCGTCCGAGGAAGCGCTCTACGGCATCAATTTTCCGATCAATCCGGAGCGCGTCGCTCCGGTGCTGCGGCGCCTTGTTTCGCCCACCAAGACGCGCGCGCGCATCTATGACCGCGACGGCGTGCTCTTGGTCGACAGCCGCAACCTGTTCGGCCGCGGCGACGTTTTGCGTTTCGACTTGCCGCCGCCCAACGCGGAAAAGCCTGGTCTGTTCGAACGCGCCTTCATCGCCGTGCGCAGGTGGCTCGGGCGCGGCGATCTGCCGCTTTATCGCGAGCTCGGCGCCGCCAACGGGCGAGGTTATCCCGAGGTGGCGCAGGCCTTGAACGGCCAGAATGCCAGCATGGTGCGCATCAACGACCGCGGCGACGTGATCGTTTCGGTCGCCGTGCCGGTGCAGCGCTTCCGCGCCGTGCGCGGCGCGCTAATGCTGTCGACGCAAGGTGCGGACATCGACGACATGGTGGAGGCCGAGCGGCTCGCCATTCTGAAAGTCTTCCTTGTTGCCGCCACCGTGACGATCGTGCTCTCGATCCTATTGGCCGGAACGATCGCCGAACCGGTGCGGCGGCTTGCGGACGCGGCCGAGAGCGTGCGCAGGCGAATTCGGTCGCGTGTCGAAATCCCGGATTTTACCCGCCGACGCGACGAGATCGGGCATCTCTCGGGCACGCTCCGCGACATGACCAACGCGCTCTATAGCCGGATCGAGGCGATCGAGAGCTTTGCCGCCGATGTTTCGCACGAGCTGAAAAATCCGCTGACGTCGTTGCGTTCGGCGGTTGAGACGCTGCCGGTCGCCAAGACCGACGAGAGCCGCGCGCGGCTCCTCGCCATCATCCAGCACGACGTCAAGCGACTCGATCGGCTGATCTCCGATATTGCCGACGCCAGCCGTCTCGATGCCGAACTGCAGCGCCAGGAAACCGCGCCCGTCGACCTTGCCAAGCTCCTGAGCACGCTGGTTGCGGTCGCCAACGAGGTCAAGCGCGACGACGGCGTCAAGGTCACGCTCCGCTTCGATGGCGGCGGGACGCGCGCATTCCAGGCGCCGGGCCATGATTCGCGCCTCGGCCAGGTCATCGACAATCTGATCGAGAATGCGCGCTCCTTCTCGCCGCCGGGCGGTACGGTGCGCATCACCTGCCGCCGGCTGAAGAGCAACGTCGAGATTTGCGTCGATGACGACGGCCCCGGCGTGCGGCCCGATGCGGTAGAGAAAGTGTTTGAACGCTTCTACACTGATCGGCCGCACCAAGGCTTCGGTCAGAATTCCGGCCTCGGTCTCTCGATTTCCAAGCAGATCGTCGAGGCGCATGGCGGCACCATCTGGGTCGAAAATCGGATCGGTACGCCGGGCGCGGACGGAACACCGACAGTGCTCGGCGCGCGCTTTATCGTGCGCCTGCCGGCGACGTGATGGCCGCAGCATCGGCGACGATTCACGCTTCCGCCGTGCTGGTGGGTGCGCGCGCGGTGCTGATCCGCGGGCCGTCGGCATCCGGGAAATCGCGGCTGGCGCTCGAACTGATCGAAGCCGGACGCGCCGGCGCCTTGCTGCTCGCGCGACTGGTCGCCGACGATCGCGTCCATCTCGTACCTGCCGGCGGCCGTTTGCTGGCGCTCCCCGCCGCGGCGTTGGCAGGCTTGATCGAAGTGCGCGGCGTCGGGCTGCTGCGCGTGGCTCATGAGCCAAGCGCTGTCGTCGGCCTTGTCGTCGACCTAGCCGCGACGGATGCCGCTCGTTTGCCGGAGCCCGACAAGCGAAAGATCGACATCGGCGGTATTGTCCTACCGCGACTTGCGGTCGCACCAGGCGCGGCAGCCTTGCCCCTCGTCCTCGCCTCCATCAATTCATCCCAAGTGAGTTGGATTTGAACGCTACATCGCTGCCGATTTCGACCTCCTCCCGGCTTTCGGATTGCGAAAGGTCCGCTAGTGACTGGTTGGAGATTGGTAACCTTAACGCCAGTAAACTCGGCCAGCCGTCGCCCGCCTCGGTCGGGATCACTGCCGGTCTTCGCCGTGTCGGAAATTCGACTTTGCGCTACCGCAATGCAATATCCCGCGGAATCCGCCGAGAATGCCTCTTGCGCTTGGCCTTCGGATGGTCAACATGAGCACCCTTTCGTGCGGTGCAACCGGGACGCGCCCGCGGGGACTTTCATGATTGGTGTTGTCCTTGTGACCCACGGGCGGCTGGCGATCGAATTCCGTGCAGCCTTGGAACACGTCGTCGGGCCGCAGGGTCAGATCGAAGCGGTCACCATCGGTCCGGACGACGACGTCGAAGAGCGCCGCAAGGACATCATCGAAGCCGTGAAGCGCGTCGACAGCGGCGACGGCGTCGCCATCCTGACCGACATGTTCGGCGGCACGCCTTCCAACCTCGCCATCTCGGTTATGAGCCGGCCCAAAGTCGAAGTGCTCGCCGGCATCAATCTGCCGATGCTGGTCAAGCTCGCCAAGGTCCGCGATGAGTGTCCGCTGGCCGAGGCTGTCGCCGCCGCCCAGGACGCCGGGCGCAAATATGTGACCATCGCGAGCCGGGTACTGACTGGAAAATGAGCGCACCGGCGCAGCGCAGCGAGGAATGTGGGCCCGAGCAACCGTTCCGCGACGGCGCCATCGTTCGCCAGCTGGCTATCTGCAATCGCAAGGGACTGCACGCGCGGGCGTCGGCCAAGTTCGTGCAAACGGTAGAAAAATTCGACGCCGACGTGCGCGTCATGCGCTGCGGCGAGACGGTCGGCGGCACCTCGATCATGGGCCTGATGATGCTGGCGGCATCTCCCGGCACATCGATCACCATCGAGGCGATCGGCAAGGACGCCGCCGAAGTCATCGATGCCTTGACCACTCTCATCAATTCGCGTTTCGGCGAGGACGACTGATCGGGTGCATTCAGCGCGCTCTTGCACGCGGCCTGGCGCCCGCGCCGGCCGGCCGCGGATTTGCCGCTGCGGCCGCGACTTTGAGATCGGCGACAAAACTCCGATAGGCCGCGTGGCGCTCGTCCTCATCCTCGATGCGTAAGAGCGCTGAGGGATGAACGGTGACAACCAGTGTCGTTCCGTCTCCCATATCGACCGGCCGGCCGCGTACTTTGCCGATGGTGACGGTGCGGCCGGTCAGGCTGCGAGCCGCGGTCACGCCGAGGGCGACGATGGTCGCGGGCTTGACGAGGCTCCGTTCCACGTCGAGCCAAATCTTGCAGCGGTCGATCTCGTCATTGTTGGGATGCTTGTGCAGCCGGCGTTTGCCGCGCATTTCATGCTTGAAATGCTTGACCGCATTGGTGACGAAGGTCGCTTCCCGGGCGATGCCGGCGTCGCGCAGCGCCTGGTCGAGGACGCGGCCGGCCGGGCCGACAAACGGCTTGCCGATAATGTCCTCGCGGTCGCCGGGCTGCTCGCCGACCAACATGAAGGCCGCGCGGCTCGGGCCTTCGCCAGGCACCGCTTGGGTGGCGTCGCGATAAAGCGGGCAGCGCGTGCAGCTAGCCTCGGCTTGAGCGAGCTGGCGCAGCGATTTGATCGGCTCTGGGGGCTCCGCCGCCATAGGGTCAGAATGCCTTCCTGCGGTCATGGTTCAAGCATAGACATAAAGTTATCTTTATGTCTTTAGTGCCGCGCGCCGCCGGCCGGCAAAGAAGCTGCGAGCGTTGGCGAGCGCCATTCCAGAGAGCCCAAGCACTGCCAGCGGATTGCCAAAGGAGCACCATGAGTACATCGGCCAAAGCCCGCACTTCGTCGCCGGACTATGTCGTCAAGGACCTCGGCCTCGCCGACTGGGGTCGCAAGGAGATCGCCATCGCCGAAACTGAAATGCCCGGCCTGATGGCTACGCGCGAAGAATACGGGGCGGAACAGCCGCTGCGCGGCGCTCGCGTCGCCGGCTCATTGCACATGACCATTCAAACCGCCGTGCTGATCGACACGCTCAAGGCGCTCGGCGCCGACGTCCGCTGGGCGTCCTGTAACATCTACTCGACGCAGGATCACGCCGCGGCTGCGGTGGCGGCCGGCGGCACGCCGGTCTTCGCGGTCAAAGGCGAGACGCTCCACGACTATTGGGAATACACCCATCGCATCTTCGAGTGGTCCGGCGGCGGCGGGCCCAACATGATCCTCGACGACGGCGGCGACGCCACTTTGCTGCTGCATCTCGGCGTGCAAGCCGAAGCGGATTTGGCCGTGCTCAACCACCCGACCAACGAAGAGGAAGAGGTGCTGTTCGCGGCCATCAAGCAGCGCGTCAAGCACAAGCCCGGCTGGTATTCTAGCATCGCCAAGGGAATCCGCGGCGTCACCGAGGAAACCACCACCGGCGTGCATCGGCTTTATCAGATGGCCAAGGAAGGCCGGCTCTTGTTCCCCGCCATCAATGTCAACGACAGCGTCACCAAATCGAAGTTCGACAATCTTTACGGCTGCCGCGAATTGCTGGTCGACGGCATCCGCCGCGGCACCGACGTCATGATGGCGGGCAAGGTGGCGATGGTCGCGGGCTTCGGCGACGTCGGCAAAGGCTCGGCGGCCTCGCTGCGCCAGGCCGGCTGCCGGGTCATGGTCTCGGAAATCGATCCGATCTGCGCGCTGCAGGCGGCGATGGAAGGTTACGAGGTCACCACCATGGAGGACGCCGCGCCGCGCGCCGACATCTTCGTCACTGCCACCGGCAACGTCGATGTCATTACCATCGACCACATGCGCAAGATGAAGCACCGCGCCATCGTCGCCAACATCGGCCACTTCGATTCCGAGATCCAGGTCGCGGCGCTGAAGAACCTGAAATGGCACAACGTCAAGCCGCAGGTCGACGAGATCGAGTTCCCCGACGGCAAACGCATCATCCTGTTGTCCGAGGGCCGGCTGGTGAATCTCGGCAACGCCATGGGCCACCCGAGCTTCGTCATGTCGTCGTCCTTCACCAACCAGACGCTGGCGCAGATCGAACTGTGGAGCAATCCCGGCAAATACCAGAACAAGGTCTACACGCTGCCGAAAGCGCTCGACGAGAAGGTCGCGCGGCTGCATCTCGACAAGATCGGCGTCAAGCTGACCAAGCTTTCCGATAAGCAATCGACCTATATCGGCGTCCCGATCAGCGGCCCGTTCAAGACTGATCAATACCGGTATTGAGACAGCGATGCGTGCCGGCGCGACGGGTCAGTGCGATTCGGGCGGTATGATCAGGATTTGATATTGCACGGGCCGGTCGAGCACGCCGAAATGGCGGCGGGCAAGATAGACAGTCTCGATCGGGCCGGCCGCATAGCGCGCGGCATACGCGTTCATTGCGGCGACGCAGACGGTCTCCGGCTCGGGACACACGATCGCCATGCCGTCTCTGGCGATGCGATCCTCATTGACGGTCGGCGTCTGCGCCGGCGCGACGATGTCGAACGTCGATGGCTGATCATCCAGATAGAAGACGATCCCGTTGACGATGATATCGTAGCTGCCGACGATGCGTAATGGCTGATTGGTGTGCGCGCGCCAGGCGCGCTGAACGGTCCGCGCGATGAGCCGGTAGTGGCTGGCATAGTCTGGCACGCCGAGGCGGTGAATGACGGTCGCAACTCCCGGCGAAACCGCGACCATCAGCAACGGAAATCCGACCGCCAAAGCGAGCAACCCGGACGGCAGCCTGGCGAGACACCGTGAGGCGCGGCGACGACAGCAGCGCCACCGGCAGCAAAGTCATCCCGCACATGGTCCAGAGCGCGCCGACTCTGACCTGCAGCAATATTCCGGTGAGCACCGCAAGCAGGAACGGCGCGGCGAACGCGATCACGACGATGCGGCGGTCCGCTTCGACCGGCCACAACGTATCTTTGATTGCCGTCGCGCCGGGCCGTGCAGCGATCAAGGTGAAAGCGATCGGTGCGGCGATGTAGCCGAGCGCGCCGACGATGAAGATGAAACCTGATCCAATTGCGTTCACGAACGTCGACGGATGCGCCGCAAGCGCATAGTGGAAGGGCGCGAGATTGTGAGCCATGACCCAGGCGACGTGCGGGGCGAATAACAGGGCAAAGACGGCGACCGTTACCCAAGGCGCCGGGGAACGCAGATAGGCGGCGCGGCGCGAATCGGCCAGCGCGGCAATAGCAAGTCCGGCGAGCAGAAAAATCGACCAATATTTTCCTAGCATTGCCGCCGCAGCGCCCACTCCGGCGAGCGCGGCCCATCCGGCCCGGCGCGTTTCAAAGGAGCGCAGGAAAAACCACGTCGTCAGCGCCCAGAACGGAATCAGCACGGTATTGGCATTGAATTTCAGCGCGTGAAAATTATAGAACGGCACGAACGTCAGCAGCACGAGGCCGACCACGCGCTTCTCGGCAGAGAGGTGGCGTGCCGAAATGCGCCAAGCGATCCACAGCGCCACCGTCGCCGAAATCATTGCGAACAGATAATACGCCCAGGGCCTGGTCGGCATCACGCTGAACCAGGCACGCACCAGCCATGCCCCTAGCGGGGGGTGTTTCGGCGTCCCGAGAGTGACCTGGTGCGACCAGACGAACATCTCGCCCATGTCGAAGTGAATGTCTTGGCTGCCATTGGAAATCACGGCGTAAAGCCACCAGGCGGCGGCATAGCCGCAAAGCAGAAGTGCGACGACGCGTCCGCGCCGTGACGGATCGACCAGCGCGTCGAACAGCCGTTCGAAAGGACTTCGTTTGACGGAATCGACCGAGGTCACGAGCATCCCTTCCTTCTCACAATAACGACGAGCTCCCGGTCATGATTCGCTAAATCCCGTGACGGCAAGCCAGCGATGCGTACGCGGTCGAGGCAGCCTCGAACCCTGGATTGTCTGGGTAGAAGCCCGGTCAATTTGAGACCGATCGCAGAGCCTTTTTGCAGCACCGGAGAATGTTAGTATCGCGCGCCTACGGACAGGGCAATAACAGTGCATTGAATTCCGGGGGCGTATCGAGGTATCTCGGTCGGGCGATGGATGGCCTTTCACCGGCGACTTCAGCGGCGGTAGCGCGCGCCGCCACGGGTTCGGCCGTGCGCCCGGCGCCGGAACTCTCAATCGTCGTCCCGACCTTCAACGAGCGGACTAACGTTCCGATCCTGGTCGAGCGTCTGTCGCGGCTGCTGCCTTCCGCCGGCTGGGAACTCGTGTTCGTCGACGACAATTCTCCCGACGGCACGGCGGCGGTGGCCCGTGCCATCGGCGAAACCGACAGCCGGGTGCGCTGCATCCGCCGCCTCGGCCGCCGCGGTCTCGCCGGCGCCTGCCTCGAGGGAATGCTCGCCAGCCAGGCCCGCTACCTTGCGGTCATGGATGCCGACCTGCAGCACGATGAGGGCCTGCTCGTCGCCATGCTCGACCAGCTGCGCACGGGCCGCGCCGATCTCGTGGTCGCCAGCCGCTATCTCGCCGGCGGCTCGGCGGTGGGGCTTTCGGCGCAGCGCTCGCGCATGAGCCGCGCCGCGAATGCGGCGGTGCGGATCCTGCTCGGCATCGACCTGACCGATCCGATGAGCGGCCATTTCATGATTCGGCGCGATGCCTTTGAGCCGCTGGCCGCCGCGATCTCCTCGCAGGGCTTCAAGATCCTGCTCGACATTCTGGCGACCGGGCGGGGCTGGCTGCGCATTGTCGAACTGCCGTCGACGTTTGGTCAGCGCCAACATGGCGAGAGCAAGCTCGACAGCAAGATCGCGCTCGATTTCGCCGCGCTGGTGACGGCAAAGCTCACCAATAACGCCGTCTCTGCGCGCTTCCTGTTGTACTGCATGGTCGGCTTGACCGGCATCGGCATCCATCTCGGCCTGTTGCGTATCTTCCTGGCAGCCGCGCTGGCGTTCGGCACCGCGCAAACGCTGGCCACCATCGGCGCCATCACCTGGAATTTCGTCCTCAACAATCTGTTCACGTATCGCGACCAGCGGCTCTCCGGCTGGAGCTTTGTGACCGGCCTTATCCGCTTTCAACTGATTTGCGCTGTGGGCGCGATCTCCAATGTCGGTATCGCCACCTGGATCTACGATTACCACAGCGTGTGGTGGGTCGCGGGACTCGGCGGCGCGCTGATCGGCACGGTGTGGAACTTCGCGGTGAGCGCCGCCTTTGTCTGGCGCACGCCTTAGAGTCGGTTTCGAAAATCATGAGGCGCGGGCAATCCGACGCGCCAGGAGCATGACGGAAGCGGCGTAGAGGAAAGCACGCGCTGAGTCGATGGTGGTCTCGAAGGCTTTTGCCAGTCTCCGATTGCGTCCGATCCAGGCGAAGAACGGTTCAACGACCCAGCGGCGCGGGTTTACAGCGAAGCCGATTTGGTCGGGATTTTTGCGCACGGTTTCGACGGCGATCAACGTGGCCGTGGTGATCTTCTCCCCGGCATATCCGCTGTCGGCAAAGACGCGCTGAATGAACGGGAAGATGCGCCGCGAGACTTGCAGAAGCGGTCCGCCACCATCGCGGTCTTGGATGCTCGCCGGGTGCGGTTCAAGCACGAGGCCGCGCCCGTCGGTGTCGACGAGCGCATGGCGCTTGCGTCCATTGATCTTCTTGCCAGCATCATAGCCACGTGGTCCACCAGCCTCGGTGGTCTTGACGCTCAGGCTATCGCCAGGACAATCAACATGATCCAGCCGCGGTGTCGCTTGAGCCATTCCATCATGAGCGGCCGCCGTTCCTGATGGTGCGATAGAGTTTCGCGATGCCGGCGACTTCGGCGTCAAGGCTGAATTCGGCGACGGCCCTTTCGCGCGCGCGCCTGCCCATCGTGACCGCCGCCGACGGATCGCGCATCAGCTTTTCGAGCGTGGCGGTGAGCGCATCGACATCGCCGGGCGGCACTAGCAGTCCGGTTGTGCCGTCGGCCACGACGACCTCGGCGGCACCGGAGCGCGCCGCCACCAGCGCCGCGCCCGCCGCCATCGCCTCGAGCAGCGTCAGACCAAAACCTTCATTGCGCGACGTAAACGCGTAGATCGAGAGCCGCCCGAACCAGCGTTGCACGTCCGGCGTCGGCAGCGCGCCGAGGAACAGGATGCGGTCGGACAGTCCCGCCGCGGCGGCTTGGGCTTTCAGGCGCGCGGCGAAAGCGCGGTGCGAGGCGGTGGTGGCGCCGATCACCACCGCGGTGTAGTCGGGATACCGCGGCAGCAGACGGCACATCGCGGTGACGAACAGGTCGGTGCCCTTTTGCCGGCGAACGCGGCCGAAACAGCCGATGCCGTAGTGTCCGGGCAAGCCGGTTGCGGCCCATGCGGCGGCGCGATCGGCGGCCGGCGCGTAGCGCACCGGATCGACGCCGTGATGAATGACGTGCGCAGGCCGGTGCGCGAAGGAAGCGGATGCCGCGCTGGGCGCGATCACGGCGTCGACCCGTTTGATCATCCATCGGGTGATCGCTGTATGATGGCGCTGACCCGCCGAAGTGAAGATCAGCACGAACGGCCAGCCCAGAGATTTAAGCAGCAGTCCGACCGCCATCTCGATGTTGCGCCGGGCGTGCCAGACCACCGGCAAAGCCCGCCGCGCACGCAGCCGCAGCAAATCGCGCAGCGTCAGCCGCGCGACCCCTTCGGGCCGGTCCGGGCCGAGCCAAGCGACGCACAGCAGACGCGCAAGTCCCGGCGCGATCGCCTGGTTGGTCGCGGTACCGCCGGAATACCGCCACGACAGGTTGGGAATGACGGCCTCGGTCGCGTCCTCGCGTTGCCCGCGCGACTGATCGATCTCGTGCATGTGAAGGCCTTGCATTGCGGCGCCTCTATCGCATGCAGGCCTCCGATCGTCCATCAGGCGGCGGCCGCCGCTTGGCTTGAAGGCGCCGGTGGCGAATGTTATCTCGCCCCCATGACGGCGGTCCCGATCCAGAACATCCGCAACTTCGCTATTATCGCCCATATCGACCACGGCAAATCGACGCTCGCGGACCGGCTGATTCAGCTCACCGGCGGCCTCGAAGCGCGCGAAATGGTCGAGCAGGTGCTCGATTCGATGGACATCGAGCGCGAGCGCGGCATCACCATCAAGGCGCAGACCGTGCGGCTGAACTACCGCGCGCGCGACGGCAAGGATTACGTGCTCAACCTCATCGACACCCCCGGCCACGTCGATTTCGCCTACGAGGTCAACCGCTCGCTTGCCGCCTGCGAGGGCTCGCTCCTGGTCGTCGACGCCAGCCAGGGGGTGGAGGCGCAGACGCTGGCCAACGTCTACCAGGCGATCGACAACAACCATGAGATCGTGCCGGTGCTCAACAAGGTCGATCTTCCGGCCGCCGAGCCCGACAAGGTCAAGCAGCAGATCGAGGACGTGATCGGGCTGGATGCTTCCAACGCGATCCTGATCTCGGCTAAGACCGGGCAGAACGTGCCCGAGGTGCTGGAAGCGATCGTGCAGCGCTTGCCGCCGCCCAAGGGCGATGCCGCGGCGCCGCTCAAGGCGCTGCTGGTCGACAGCTGGTACGATCCCTATCTGGGCGTGGTCGTGCTATTCCGTGTCGTCGACGGCGTGCTGAGGAAGGGCCAGCGCATCCGCATGATGGGCACCGACGCCGCCTACGAGGTCGATCGCGTCGGCGTGTTCACGCCGAAGCGCCTTGAACTCGACGAGCTCGGTCCCGGCGAGATCGGCTTCCTCACCGCCTCGATCAAGGAGGTGGCCGACACCCGTGTCGGCGACACCATCACCGACGAGAAGCGGCCGGTGGCGGCGCCGCTGCCGGGATTCCGTCCGGCCATCCCAGTGGTGTTCTGCGGACTGTTTCCGGTGGATGCCGCCGATTTCGAGAATTTGCGCGCCGCCATGGGCCGGCTCCGGCTCAACGACGCGAGTTTTTCCTATGAGATGGAGACCTCCGCCGCGCTCGGCTTCGGCTTCCGCTGCGGCTTCCTCGGGCTCCTGCACCTCGAGATCATCCAGGAACGGCTGGAGCGCGAGTTCAATCTCGATCTCATCGCCACCGCGCCGTCGGTCATCTACAAGATCAAATTGCGCGACGGCCAGCAGCTCGAAATCCATAATCCGGTCGACATGCCGGATCCGAATCACATCGAGGAAATGCGGGAGCCGTGGATCGAAGCAACCATTCTGACCCCCGACGAGTATCTCGGCGCCGTGCTCAAGCTGTGCCAGGATCGCCGCGGTGAGCAGAAGGAGCTGACCTACGTCGGCAACCGCGCGCTGGTGAAATACGAATTGCCGCTCAACGAGGTGGTGTTCGACTTTTACGACCGGCTGAAATCGGTGTCGCGCGGCTATGCCTCGTTCGATTATCACCTCACCGACTACCGTCCGTCCGATCTGGTCAAGCTGCAGATGCTGGTCAATGGCGAGCCGGTCGACGCGCTGGCGATGCTGGTTCACCGCACCCGCGCCGAGCAGCGCGGCCGCGCCATGGCGGAGAAGCTCAAGGAGCTCATTCCGCCGCACATGTTCCAGGTGCCGATCCAGGCGGCGATCGGCGGCAAGATCATCGCCCGCGAGACCGTGCGCGCCTTCCGCAAGGACGTGACGGCCAAATGCTACGGCGGCGACGTAACGCGCAAGCGCAAGCTGCTGGATAAGCAGAAGGAAGGCAAGAAGCGCATGCGCCAGTTCGGCAAGGTCGACATCCCGCAGGAGGCCTTCATCGCCGCGCTGAAGGTGGATGTGTGAGAGCAGGCGCTACTGCACCACGATCGTGGTGTTGCGCATCCCTTCCCGCTCGACCAAGCCAAACAGTATCGCCGCGTCGTTTGGATGCAGCCGCACGCAGCCATGCGAGGCCGGACCGCCGAGCCGGGCGATGTCATAGCTGCCATGGATGGCGAAGCCGCCGTGGAAGAAGATCGCATGCGGCATCGGCGAGTTGTAATAGATGCGTGAGAACCAGCGTACGGCCATCCACTGCGGATGGAACACGCCTGTCGGCGTTCTGTAGCCCGGACGAGCGGTCGATACTTTCCACGAATAGAGGTGGGCGCCGTCGACGCTGACTTCCATGGTCTGGCTGGCGCGGTCGACCCGCACCAGGACACCGGCCTCGGCGCTTTCCGCCGCAGGCAAGAATACGAATGACAATGCGGCGATGACGGCCGCGAGGACAACACGGCGCATGGTGAGCCCCAGTCCTTCTCCTCGCACATTTGATTATCGCGGTGCCGGGCGGGAAATGTAAAGCGTGCAGCGGGTTGAGAGTTAATTGCACGGACGAGGAGCGACCAAACATCCGCCGCCATGAAATCGCCGGGCCTGTCGGGTCAATGTCCGACATGCCATGGTTCGATCTCTTCAGCATCGCCCATATCCTGCATGAGGGCATGATCGAGCCGCATGCGGCGACCGAGCAGCGGCTGCAGGCGCTTGACGGCAAGCGAGTGACCTGTTCCTTGCTGGACAGGACGAACAACTCGCGACAGCGTATCGCCGCCGCGCCCGTGCGGTGGCGTATCGGCAGAAGGCGGTCGCCGCAACGGCGGATTTCGCAGCGCAGATCAGATGATGCTCGCTCTTTTTCGCCGGCTCCTCCTCGTCGCGCTCGTTCTGAGCGGCAGTGCGGCGCTCGCCGAGGATGCCGGCTCCCCCGATCCGACACCGCCCGGCACCCTCGATGCGGCGCCGCTGCCGCCGCTGGCCAACCCCGATGCGCCATCCACACCCGCCAAGGAACTGTTCGCGCGCAAGACGAAACCGCTCGCCGGCCCCGCACGATCGATCGGCTCCTACGCCGATGGCTGCCTTGCCGGGGCCGTGGCGCTGCCAATCACCGGCCCAGCTTGGCAAGTGATGCGGCTGTCGCGCAGCCGCAACTGGGGTAATCCGAAACTCATCGCCTTCCTCGAACGCTTCGCTACCAAAGCCAAGAAGGTGTGGAACGGGCTCCTGGTCGGCGACATGTCGCAGCCGCGTGGCGGTCCCATGCTCACCGGTCATTCCAGCCATCAGATCGGGCTCGATGCCGATATCTGGTTCATGCCGATGCCAGATCACGTGCTGTCGCGCGAGGAGCGCGAGTTCAATTCGGCCGTCAACATGGTTGCGCCGGATCGCCTTGGCGTCGATCCCAAGGTGTGGACTCCCGCGCGCACCGAACTTCTCCATATTGCCGCCGACGATCCCGCGGTCACGCGCATTTTCGTCAACGCGGCGATCAAGAAGGAAATGTGCAAAGAGGCCGGATCGGATCGGGCGTGGCTCGCAAAAATACGGCCGTGGTGGGGGCACGCGGAGCACTTTCACATTCGCCTCAATTGCCCGCCCGACAGCCCGCAGTGCAAGCCGCAACCGGAGCCGTCGCCGGGTGACGGCTGCGGCCATGCTCTTGATTACTGGTTCTCGGAAGGGGTTTTGCATCCGAAACCGCCGACAGAGCCCGTGAAGCCAAAGCCGGGGCTTACGTTGGCCAAGCTGCCGCCCGCGTGCCGCCACGTGGTGATGGCGCCTTAAATCCCGGCCGAACCGAACAGGGCGTATTGCGCGACCGCAGTGATGAAGGTGAGCGCGCAGGCGCCGGCGACAATCGCCGCCGCATAACGCGGAACCCGCCCGGCGGGAATTTTCATCAGCCGCGGCAGGCCCCGCCACAGAATATAGACGCCGTAGAAGCCGGTGAGGCCGAGGAACCGCAGCCCCGGTGCCAGCAAAGAAACCCCGGCCAGCCAGACCGGGGTATAAGAGTAGACCGCGAGCTTGAACGCGCTATCGAAATCCCTCCGCCCGCCGAACCTCGGCGCCACTGCGTCGATCAACAGTCCCAGCAGCAGGATCGTCGCGTATGTCGTCACATAGCCAAAGACCGCGCCGAACAGTCCGTCGAAAATTGGCGCCCGCACGGCGCCGACTCCCGGTACGATTGTTCCGACGACGCACGCGCCGATAAAGCCGGAGACGGCCGGAACAAGCGCCAGCAGCGCGACGTAGGTGGTCAACAAATAAGCCGGGTCATCGGTTTCGTTTTCAATCCGCGCCCACGCGCGGGCAGGATCGGCGAGGATCGCTTGCGCGCGCCAAGCCTCATTCATGACGAGAGTTTGTTGGCGTCGGCGCGGATCAAGGCGGCGCCCTTTTCCGCGATCATCGTGGTCGGAGCGTTGGTGTTGCCGGACGTGATCGTGGGCATGATGGAGGCATCGATGACGCGCAGGCGATCGATCCCGGCGACGCGCAGCCGCTCGTCGATCACCGTCAGCGGGTCGCTGTCGAGACCCATCTTGGCGGTGCCGACGGGATGAAAGATCGTCGTGCCGATGTCGCCCGCGGCTTTGATCAATGCCTGCTCGTCGTCATCGCCCACAGCGGGGCCCGGCAGATATTCGGCGGGGTGGAACGGCGCTAGCGCCGGCTGTGCCGCGATGCGGCGCGTCAAGCGGATGCTGCTGACCGCGATGCGGCGGTCTTGCTCGGTCGACAGATAATTCAGCTTGATCGCCGGCTTGTCGGCCGCGTCGCGGGACCGCAGCCGCAGGTAGCCGCGGCTGGTCGGACGCAGATTGGCGACGCTCGCCGTGAACGCGGGGAACTTATGCAAAGGCTCGCCGAAGCGGTCGAGCGACAGCGGCTGAATGTGAAACTCGAGGTTGGCGCGTTCCTGGTCGGGATCGGAGCGGGTGAACAAGCCGAGCTGGGACGGCGCCATGGTCAGCGGACCGCGCCGGAACAGCGCGTACTCGGCGAGCATGCCGGCAAGCCCGAGCGGGGAGTGATAACGCTCGTTGAGGGTGGTGATGCCGTCGACCTTGTAGATCAGGCGCAGCTGTAGGTGATCCTGCAGGTTGGCGCCGACCCCCCTCCGGTCGAGCACCACGGGGATGCCGTGCTCCCGCAACTGCTGCGCCGGTCCGACACCGGACAACAGCATGATCTGCGGCGATCCGATCGAGCCGGCAGCGAGAATGACTTCCCCGCGACAGCGGGCCAGCCGTCTTTGATCGCCTTGCCGCCAGCGCACGCCGACGGCGCGCCGGCCCTCGAACACCACGGCCTCGACCAGGCAGCCGGTCTCGAGCCGCAGATTGGCGCGATGCAGCGCCGGCTTGAGGAAGGCGCGCGCCGCTGACCAGCGCCGGCCGCGCTTCTGGTTGACGTGAAAGGCGCAGCAACCTTCGTTGTCGCCGGTGTTGAAGTCGACGACCGGCTTTATGTTGGCCTGCTCGGCCGCGCTGCGGAATGCGTCGAGCAAATCCCACCGCACGCGCGGCGCCTCGACGCGCAATTCGCCGCCGGCCGCATGCGCGGCGCTCTCGCCGAGGAAGTGATCTTCGTGCCGCTTGAAATAGGGCAGCACGTCGTCCCAGCCCCAGCCGACAAGCCCGAGCTGGCGCCAATGATCGTAATCGGCGGCCTGGCCGCGCATGTAGATCATGGCATTGATCGCGGACGAGCCGCCGATCACCTTGCCGCGCGGATAACTGAGGCTGCGGCCGTTGAGGCCTTCCTCCGGCTCGGTCTTGAAGCACCAGTCCGAGCGCGGGTTGCCGATCGCGAACAGATAACCGACGGGAATATAATACCAGATCCAATTGTCGCGTCCGCCGGCCTCGAGCACCAGCACGCGCCGGTCGGTATCGGCCGACAGCCGATTGGCCAGGAGGCAGCCGGCCGAGCCCGCACCGACAACGATGTAATCGTACTCGCCCTCGATCGGTTCCAAATCGGCCATCGTCGTCCACCCCGCAAAGTCAGTTGAATGATAGCCGGTCCGGGCGGCTTTGCCACGCCATCGGAGACTGCTATTCTGTCGGCGCGACGTGCGGCACGCTGAGCGCGTACCGGACGAGCCTGGAACGACGGTTCCCCGAGGCGGTCGTATTGCGTGATTCTGTCGTCGCTCGCGCGATTTGCGGGCGGACCTGTCGGAGAACCGTCGTGCTTGAAAGAAGGCGTTTGCTGGCGGCTTTTGCCGCGGCCATTGTCAGTGCGGCTGTGCCGCACCCGGCGGCGGCGCAAGATCACACCATCATCGTTTTCGCCGCCGCCTCGATGAACAACGCGCTCAACGAGGTCGACGCCGCATTTACCAAAAAGACCGGCGTCAAGGTCGTCGCCAGCTATGCGGCAAGCTCGGCGCTGATGAAGCAGATCGAGCAGGGCGCTCCCGCCGACGTGTTCGTCTCCGCCGACGTCAACTGGATGGACTACGGCGCCCAACGCCATCTCGTCAGGAATGACACCCGTCTCAATCTCCTCGGTAACCGCCTGGTGCTGATCGCGCCCAAGGATTCCAAGATCGGCAAGGTCACGATCGCGCCGGGCTTCGACCTCGCCGCGCTTGCCGGCAACGGGCGCATCGCGGCCGGAGACGTGCGTGCTGTTCCGGCCGGCCTCTATGCCAAGGCCGCACTGGAGAAACTCGGCATCTGGGCGGCCGTCGAGCCGAAGCTGGCGATGGCCGAGAACGTCCGCGCTGCTCTCGTTCTCGTCGCCCGCGACGAGGCACCGCTCGGCATCGTCTATGAGACCGACGCCAAGGTCGAGCCCAAGGTAAAGATCGTCGGCGTCTTTCCCGAGGATTCACATCCGCCGATCGTCTATCCGGCGGCGCTGACGGCGAACGCCAAGCCCGATGCCGCGCAGTACCTCGCGTTTCTGCGCTCGCAAGCGGCGAAGTCGATTTTCGAGTCTTACGGCTTCACATTCCTGATAAAAGCGACGTTGTGACGCGTTTTTGCTGGTCATTGCATAACGAGTGAGCAGCCCGTGTTCGACCTTTCCCCTGCTGAATGGACCGCAGTCCTGCTGTCGCTGCGCATTGCGATCGTCGCCACGGCGGTCGCGCTGCCGTTCGGTATCGCCATCGGCTGGCTGCTGGCGCGGAAAGAGTTCTGGGGCAAGACCTTGCTGGACGGACTCGTCTACTTGCCGCTGGTCCTGCCGCCGGTCGTGACCGGCTATCTGCTGCTCATTTCGTTCGGCAAGAAGGGGCCGATCGGCGCCTTTTTGGCCGATCATTTCGGCATTGTGTTCTCGTTCCGCTGGACCGGCGCGGCACTGTCCTGCGGCGTCATGGGCTTTCCGCTCATGGTCCGTCCGATCCGGCTTGCGCTCGAGGCGATCGACCGCCGGCTCGAGGAGGCCGCCGGCACGCTTGGCGCCGGCCGTTTGCTGGTGTTCCTCACCATCACCTTGCCGCTGGCTTTGCCGGGCATCATCGCCGGCGCGGTGCTGTGCTTCGCCCGCGCGCTCGGCGAATTCGGCGCCACCATCACCTTCGTCTCCAATATCCCGGGCGAGACGCAGACGCTCTCGGCCGCGATCTACACGTTGCTGCAAATTCCCGGCGGCGACGCGGCGGCCGGACGGCTGGTATTGGTCGCGATCGTGATCGCGCTCGCCGCGATCATCGCCTCGGAATGGTTCGCCCGCCGCGCCGGCATGCGCGTCCACGGGGAATGACCGTGCTCGCCGTCGATGTAGAGAAAGAGCTCGGCGCGTTGAAGCTGGCCGTGCGCTTCGACGCGGCCGGCGGCGTCACCGCCCTGTTCGGGCCGTCGGGCGCGGGCAAGACTTCGATCGTTAACATGATTGCCGGTCTCCTGCCGCCCGATCGCGGATCCATTGTGCTCGGCGACAAGGTGCTGTTCGACGTCGCTGCCGGGATCAACGTACCGCCGCACCGGCGCCATATCGGCTATGTGTTCCAGGAGGACCGGCTGTTTCCGCATCTCAGCGTGCGCCAGAATCTCGACTACGGACGCCGGATGAGCGGCCTGCCGCGCGATCCGGACGATTTCGCGCGCATCGTCGCGCTGCTCGATATCAGCCATCTGCTCGACCGCCGGCCGCGTCTGTTGTCGGGCGGCGAGCGCCAACGTGTTGCCGTCGGCCGCGCACTGTTGATGCGGCCGGGTCTGCTGCTGCTCGACGAGCCGCTGGCTTCGCTCGATGCCGGCCGCAAACGCGAAATTCTTCCCTATCTGGTCCGCCTGCGCGACGACACGCGCGTGCCGATGGTCTATGTCAGCCATACCGCCGCCGAATTGCGGCGGATCGCCACCAAAGTCGTGCGGCTCGAGGCTGGCCGCGTGGTCGCCGCTGGGGGGCTCGAACTGCTCGACCAGGCCGACGCCGACGCGCTCGGCTAGAGCATGATCCGGAAAAGTGGGGGCCGGTTTCTCGGAAAAGATCATGCTCCACCAAGATATTGGAGACGCTACCGGTGGCGACAGGCTGCGGACTTCTTCCCTCGGTCCAACTTGTTGTGTGCAACACCTGAGCGAGCGACTATCCTCCGGACATTTCAGGGTCGCGTGACAGCTCTTGTCGGAAAGGCGTTATGAGCAGCCTGCTCCGTTTGCGAAGCATCAGTCGACGCGTTGTGTTGGCGGCTGCATTGCTGATTGTTGCCGCCGGGTTGGCGATCGGTCCCGCTGCCGGCGGCACCGAGAAATCCGTTCGTCTCATCGTCGAATATGGCGACGGCGCCGCCAAGACCGTCAACAATCTGACGTGGTCGAAAGGCAACACGGTCCTCGACGCGATGAAGGCCGCGACGGCGCGGCCGCATGGGATTTCGTTCGGCTACACCGGGTCAGGCGACTCGGCCGTCCTGACCAAGATCGACGACGTGCAGAACCAGGGTGGCGGAGCTGGCAAGAAGAACTGGCAATATTGGGTCAATGGCACCTATGGTGATCGCAGCTTTGCCGTATTCGAGCTGCAAGCCCAGGACCTCATCGTCTGGCGGTTCACGACGGAACAAGGAAAATGACGCCGATGCTCTCTACCTCGCTCAGCCGTCTGCGCAATTCTCGGGCTCCCTGGACCGATCTGCTCATGATCGGATTCCTGGTCGGGCTCGACATCGCCGCGCGTCTTGCGCCGCACGCGCCTGATTTCACGCCGGTGGCGGCAACTGCGCTGTTCGCCGCGAGCGTGCTTCGCGTTCGCACCGCGGCCATCCTCGTGCCGATCGCGGGGATGATGCTCGGCGACACGATGCTCGGTTTCTACGACTGGCGGGTGATGGCGGTTGTTTATGGAACGCTGGCTTTGCCCGCCTGTGCCGCGTGTTTGTCGCACCGTTTGCGCCGGCCACGCCTGATCGTCCCAATGCTGCTGTCGTCATCGCTGATATTTTTCCTGGTCACGAACTTTGCCGTTTGGGCGTTCAGCCCGATGTATGCGCCGAATGCGGCCGGGCTGATCAAATGCTACGTCGCCGCGCTGCCGTTCCTGCGCAACATGGCCGAGGGCGATCTGTTCTGGGGCCTGGTGTTGTTCGGCAGCTATTGGCTGTTGCAGAACATCCGTGCAGCGGAGACGAAAGCATTGACCGCGGAAGCCGGGGCGATACGTGCACGATCCTGATGCCCACGGCCGACGCCTGCGGTTCCCGTAGCTAAATGGACAACGTCCCGCCGCCGGTAAAATCTGCGACGGCGTTGGGCGTGGTGTGCGGCACCGGCGCCGCACTGTTCTGGGCGTTGGGATTCGTCGCCGCCCGCCAAGGCGTTAACGTCGGCCTGTCGCCGCTCGTGATCGCGATGCATCGGTACATTTGGCCGGGAATGGCGCTGCTTCCGTTGCTCGCCGCCAGCGGCGTTGCCGATCTCGGCGGCATCGGCTGGCGCCACGGCTTTGCGCTGGCGCTGTTTGGCGGGCTCCCGCTCGCGCTGTTGAGCTATATTGGTTACTTGTTTGTTCCACTAGGGCACGGCGGCATCATTCAGCCGGCTTGCGCGGCGCTCGGCGGATTACTGCTGGCGCGCCTCGTCTTGAAGGAGCCGTTGCCGCCGCGGCGCATTGCCGGAGCGCTGGCAATCGTGCTCGGTCTCTGCGTCATCGGCGCCGAAGCGTTGCGCACCATGGGCGCGCATGGGGTTGGTGGCGATCTTCTGTTCGTCGCCGCCGGAAGCTTTTTTGCCGTGTTCGGCATGCTGGTGCGCATGTGGCGCATCGACGCCCTGCGGGCGGCGACGATGACCAGCGTCTTGTCGCTCTTGGGTCTGCCGATTCTGCTGTTCGAATACCAGAGCTTTTTGGCCGCGGGCTTTTTCGAAAACCTGCTGCAAGCCATAATCCAGGGCGTCCTCTCCGGCGCCGGCGGCATTTATCTCTTTACCCGCGCGGTTGTGTTGCTCGGGGTATCACGCGCGGCACTTTTCCCATCGCTGGTGCCGCCGTTCACGCTGCTGATCGGGTTTCTGGCACTCGGCGAGATACCGAGCCTTTCGCAACTCGCCGGCCTCCTCATCGTCGTCGTCGGTTTCGGTCTGACCCAGAGATGAAATCACGCCGCCTTGCGGCTGGCCAAGAACTCGCCGATGCGATCGAGCGCGCGCAAGATATTCTCCGTCGAATTGGCGTAGGACACGCGCACATAGCCTTCGCCGAGCACGCCGAAATCGGGTCCGCCGATCAGCGCGACGCCCGACTCGTCAAGGAGCGCCGTGGCCAGCGCCTTGGCCTTCCAGCCGGTGCGCTTGATGTTGGGGAACGCGTAGAAGGCGCCTTTGGGCGTGGCGCAGGACATGCCGGGCAGCCGGTTGAGGCCTTCGACCACGACTTTGCGCCGCTTGTCGAATTCGGCGACCATTTTCGCCACCTCGTCCTGCGGGCCGGTAAGCGCTGCAAGCCCGGCATATTGCGTCGGCGCGTTGACGCAGGAATGCAGGTTGACCGCGAGCTTGCGCGCGTAGTCGTAGAGCTTGCCGGGCCACACTGCATAACCGAGCCGCCAGCCGGTCATGGCATAGGTCTTCGACCAGCCGTTGAGCAGGATGAGCCGGTCGCGGATCGAGTGATATTGCAGCAGGCAGACATGCGTCTCGCCGTCGTAGAGCATGTGATCGTAAATCTCGTCCGACATCACCGCGACATCGGGATAGCGCTCCAATCCGGCGACGAGCTTGTCGACTTGCGCTTTCGGCGTCACGCCGCCGGTGGGATTGGCCGGCGAGTTGAGAATGAGCACCCGCGTCTGCGGCGTGATCAGGCTCAGCGTTTCCTCGGCGGAGAAGGCGAAATTGTTCTCCTCGCGGATCGGCACCGGGATCGGCCGCGCGCCGGTAAACTCGATCATCGAGCGATAGATCGGAAAGCCGGGGTCGGGATAGAGGATATCGGCTCCCGGCTCGCCGAACATCAGGATCGACATGAACATGGTCGGCTTGCCGCCAGGAAAGATCATCACCGAATCCGGCGAGACGCTGACTGCAAAGCGCTTGTGCAGATCGGCGGCGACCGCTTCGCGCAGCGGCAGGATGCCGACCGCTGGCGTGTAGCCGTGATGGCCGTCGCGCAGCGCCTTGATCGCCGCCTCGACAATGAAATCCGGCGTGCGGAAATCGGGCTGGCCGATGCCGAGATTGATGATGTCGCGACCTTGCGCCGCAAGCTGCGTCGCGCGCGCCAGCACCGCAAAGGCGTTCTCCTCGCCGAGCCGATCAAAGGCCGCAATGGTTCTCAGCATGGCCGCCACTTCAGCTTAATCGACCGGCAAAGGCAAATTCCGGCGCGGCTATGTTGCACCGCAATACCGTGGCTGGATGCTCGGCTACTGCGCTGCTGCGCGTGGGGTTCGCGCCAGCGCTGAATCGGCCTATCTATGCCTTGCAGGGGAAACGTGTCCGGAGACGGTGATGACCAGGGGTAATGATTCGCAAGGGTCGCAGCGGCCGCGTTTGCGCTCGCAATTGTGGTTCGACAATCCCGATAACCCGGGAATGACGGCGGTCTATTTGGAGCGTTACCTCAATTACGGTCTCACCCGCGAGGAACTGACATGCGGGAAGCCGATTATCGGCATTGCGCAAACCGGCTCCGACCTGAGCCCCTGCAACCGCCACCACCTCGAGCTCGCCAAGCGCGTGCGCGAGGGCATCCGCGATGCCGGCGGCGTCGCCTTCGAATTTCCGGTCCATCCCATCCAGGAAACCGGCAAACGGCCGACGGCGGCGCTCGACCGCAACCTCGCGTATCTCGGCCTAGTCGAAGTGCTTTTCGGCTATCCGCTCGACGGCGTGGTGCTGACGACCGGCTGCGACAAGACCACGCCGGCCTGCCTGATGGCGGCGGCGACCGTCAACACGCCGGCGATCGTGCTTTCCGGGGGGCCGATGCTCGACGGCTATTACGACGGCAAGCTTGCGGGTTCGGGCACGGTCGTCTGGCAGGCGCGTAAGGATATTGCGGCCGGCAAGATCGACTATAAGGAATTTATCGACATCGTCGCCGCCTCGGCGCCCTCGATCGGCCACTGCAACTCCATGGGAACCGCATCGACCATGAACGCCATGGCCGAGGCGCTCGGCATGTCGCTGCCCGGCTGCGCCGCGATTCCAGCGCCGTACCGCGAGCGCGGCCAGATCGCCTACGAGACCGGCGTGCGCGCGGTCGAGATCGTGCGCGAGGATCTAAAGCCGTCGGATATCCTCACCCGCGCCGCTTTCGAGAATGCGATCATCGCCTGCTCGGCGATCGGCGGCTCGACCAACGCGCCGATCCATCTCGTCGCGCTGGCGCGGCACGTCGGGGTTGAGCTTTCGGTCGAAGACTGGGAGACGATCGGCTATGACGTGCCGCTTCTGGTCAACATGCAGCCGGCGGGAGACTATCTCGGCGAGGATTATTATCGCGCCGGCGGCCTGCCGGCGGTGATGCACGAATTGCTCGCGGCCGGCCGGTTGCACGGCGATGCGGTCACCATCAACGGCAAGACGGTAGCGGAGAATGTCGCGCGGGCGCAGGCGGGCAACGCCGTTATCATCCGTCCTTATGGTGACCCATTGAAGGCGCAAGCCGGTTTCAGGATGCTGCACGGCAACCTGTTCGATTCCGCGATCATGAAGACGAGCGTGATCTCCGACGATTTTCGCCGGCGATTTCTCTCCGATCCGCAGGACCCGAACGCCTTCGAAGGCCGCGCCGTGGTGTTTGATGGACCGGAAGATTATCACCGGCGCATTGACGATCCGGCGCTCGGCATCGACGAACGAACGATCCTGTTCATGCGCGGCGCCGGACCGATCGGCTATCCGGGCTCGGCGGAAGTCGTCAACATGCAACCGCCGGCCGCATTGATCAAACGCCGCGTGACATCGCTGCCGTGCCTCGGCGACGGCCGGCAGTCGGGAACCTCGGGCTCGCCGTCGATCCTCAACGCTTCGCCGGAGGCGGCGGCGGGCGGCGGGCTCGCACTCCTCAAGACCGGCGACCGCGTGCGCATCGATCTCAACAGGGGCACCGCCGACATGCTGGTTTCTGCGGCCGAATTGGCCGAGCGGCGCGCGGCGCTGAACAAGAACGGCGGCTATCGCTATCCGCCGAGCCAGACGCCATGGCAGGAAATCCAGCGCGCCATGGTCGATCAGCTTGCCGGCGGCATGGTGCTCGAGCCGGCGTTAAAATATCAGCGTGTCGCGCAGAAATTCATACCGCGCGATAATCACTGAGGCCGCGAGTGTCGCATGAGCCCCTCCCGTCCGTCGATTGCCGATAAGCGCAAGACCTTCCGCCAGCTCCACGAGGCCGGCTGCTTCGTCATGGCCAATCCGTGGAACGTCGGCAGCGCGCGCTATCTGCAGGGCCTCGGCTTCAAGGCGCTGGCGACGACGAGCGCAGGACACGCCCATTCACAGGGCTATCCCGACGGCGCGCAGAGCCGCGACGATGTGCTCGCGCATTTCCGCGAGTTGGCCGCGGCGACCGACGTGCCGCTGAATGCCGATTTCGAGAACGGCTTCGCCGACGATCCCGACGGCGTGGCCGACAACGTCACCCGCTGCATCGCCACCGGCGTCGCCGGACTGTCGATCGAGGATTCGCCCAAAGATGCGGCTACGCGGCTCTTCGATTTCGATCTCTCCGTCGCGCGGGTGAAAGCGGCACGCGCGGCGATCGACCGTGCTGGCGGCGACGTGGTGTTCACGGCACGCGCGGAGAACTTCATCCGCGGAGTGACCGATCTCGATGACGTGATCCGCCGGCTCAAGGCTTACAAGGCGGCTGGCGCCGATTGCCTCTATGCGCCGGGCCTCACCACGCGCGAGCAAATCGAGGCGGTGGTGCAGGCGGTATCGCCGCAGCCGGTGAATTTTCTCAATGGCGGTGCGCTCGGCTTCACGGTGAGCGACCTTGCGGCGATGGGCGTGCGCCGGATCAGCGTCGGCGGCTCGCTGGCGCGCGTGGCGATGACCGCCTTCATCCGCACCGCGGCCGCGATCGCGAACGACGGCAAGTTCGACGGCTTCGCCGGGCTCGTCTCCAACGCGGAACTGAACAAGTTCTTCGCCGAGGACCGCAAGAAGCTCTTGTCATGACCGAAGTGACACGGCCTGTCGGAGCCCCGGTCGATCCCACGCCGGCGCGGCTGCCCGGCCCGGTGGCGCTGTCCGGCCGGTTCGGCTCGGTGGTGCGGCTCGATGCCCGGCGCGACGCCGGCCATCTCTGGCAGGCCTTGCGCGGCCACGATGAAGTCTGGACCTACATGTCGACCTACGGGCCGTTCGCCGACGAACCCGCGTTCTCGGCCTGGCTCGCCGAACGGCAGACGCTGAAAGACCCCTATTACTACACGGTGTTCGACCCAGGCGGCCGTGCGCTTGGCTTGGCGACGCTCATGGAGATCCGTCCCACCATGCGCGTGATCGAGGTCGGCCACATCGTCTACAGTCCGGCGCTGCAGCGCACACCGCTTGCCACCGAAACCCAGTATCTGCTGGCGCGTTATGTGTTCGAGACGCTTGGCTACCGGCGCTACGAATGGAAATGCGATTCGCTCAACGCGCCGTCGCGGCACGCTGCCACGCGCTACGGATTCGTCTTCGAAGGAATCCTGCGCCAGCACATGATCGCCAAGGGCCGCAATCGCGACACCGCGTATTTCTCCACGCTCGACGGCGAATGGCCGGCGCGCAAGCTTAATTTCGAACGCTGGCTGGCGCCGGAAAATTTCGACCATAACGGCCGGCAGAAACTCAGTCTCGCAGCATTGAACGGACAGAAAGCATGAGCAACAGACTGGAAGGCAAGGTGGCGCTGGTGACCGCTGCGGGCCAGGGCATCGGCCGCGCCATCGCCGAAAAATTCGCCGGCGAAGGCGCCAAGGTCATCGCCACCGACCTCGACCCGAACAAGCTGCAGGGCTTGCGCGCCAAGTTGCGCAAGCTCGACGTTCGCTCCCGAGATGACATCGATGCGTTGGGCCGGGACATGGCGCGCGAGTTCGGTCCGCTCGATGTGTTGGTCAATTGCGCCGGTTATGTGCACCAGGGCACGGTGTTCGACTGCAGCGACAAGGACTGGGATTTTTCGTTCGACCTCAACGTCAAATCGATGCACCGCACGATCAAGACCTTCCTGCCCGGCATGCTGGAGAAGAAGTCGGGCTCGATCGTCAACGTCGCCTCGGTGGTGTCGTCGATCCGCGGCGTTCCCAACCGTTATGTCTATGGCGCCACCAAGGCCGCGGTGATCGGGCTCACCAAGGCGGTCGCCGCCGACTTCATCAAGCAAGGCATCCGCTGCAACGCTATTTGCCCGGGCACGATCAAGTCGCCGTCGCTCGACGAGCGCATCCATGCGGTGTCGGAGGAAACCGGGCGTCCGCTGGATATCGTGCGGCAGGATTTTGTCGCTCGCCAGCCCATGGGCCGGCTGGGCACACCGGGGGAAGTGGCCTGGCTCGCGCTGTTTCTCGCCAGCGACGAAGCGAGCTACATTACCGGCCAAGCGCATCTCGTCGACGGCGGCATGGCGCTATAACGTCGGTTACAACAATGCACATTCTCATCACCGGCGCTGCGGGAATGATCGGGCGCAAGCTTACGGCGCGCCTGGTCGGTGAAGGTGCGCTGCACGGTCGGCCGATCGACCGCCTCACCCTCCTCGACGTGGGCGTTCCGCAACGCCCGGAAAATTTTGCGGCACCAGTCGAGGCCGTTGCCGCCGACATCGCCGACCCGTCGGCCGCAGCAGCGGCAATTAGCGGCCGCCCCGATGTGATCTTCCATCTCGCGGCGATCGTTTCCGGCGAGGCCGAGTTGGATTTCGAGAAGGGGATGCGCGTCAATTTCGACGGCTCGCGCGCACTGCTCGAGGCCATTCGTGCCACCGGTGGTCATCGTCCGCGGTTTGTCTTCGCCTCGTCGCTCGCGGTGTTCGGCGCCCCCTTTCCAGCGGCGATTCCCGACGATTTTGCCTTAACGCCGCTGACCTCCTACGGCACGCAGAAGGCGATGATTGAGCTCTTGCTCGCCGATTATTCCCGCCGCGGCTTCCTCGACGGCGTCGGCATCAGGCTGCCGAGCATCGTGGTGCGGCCGGGCCGGCCGAATAAGGCGGCTTCCGGCTTTTTCTCCTCGATCATCCGCGAACCGCTCAACGGCGAGGAAGCAATCCTGCCGGTCGCGGACAGCGTGCTGCACTGGCATGCGAGCCCCCGTGCCGCCGTGGGCTTTCTTGTGCACGCCGCCGGGCTCGACCGCGACACGCTCGGGCCGCGTATCAACCTCACCATGCCCGGCGTTTGCTGCACCGTCGCCGAGCAGATCGCCGCGTTGCGCCGGATTGCCGGCGATAAGGTCGCCGCGCGCATTCGCCGCGAAACCGACCCGCTGGTTGCGCGCATCGTCGCGGGCTGGCCGAGCCGGTTCGATCCGCGCCGCGCGCTCGCGCTCGGCTTCAAGGCGGAGACGTCCTTCGATGACATCATTTGCGCCCATATCGAGGACGAACTCGGCGGCAAGATCGCCGCCTGACGCGAGGCCTTGATCCGGGGCTGAAAAACCGGCTTTTCCGAACAGCTCATGCTCCGCTAAACATGCTAAGTGCGGCCATGCAGTTCACCTCGACTCTGATCCCGGCGACGCTCGCCCGCCGCTACAAGCGCTTCCTCGCCGACGTGGTGCTCGAATCCGGCGACGTGACCACCGTCCACGTCGTCAATCCGGGCGCCATGACCGGCCTGGACCGTCCATTGTCGCGGGTCTGGCTGTCCGATTCCGGTAATCCGTTGCGGAAATTTCCCTACACCTGGGAGCTCGTCGAGGCGGACCTCGGCAGCGGTCCGGAACTTATCGGCGTGAATACCGGACAACCCCACCAACTCGTCGGCGAAGCGCTCGAGGCCGGACTGATCCCGGAACTGCGCGATTACCCGTCGGTGCGGCGCGAGGTGAAATACGGCACTAACTCCCGGGTCGATTTTTTGCTCGAAGATCCGGCGCGGCGGCCCTGCTATTTGGAGGTCAAGAACGTCCATCTCATGCGCAAGCCGCGGCTCGCCGAATTCCCGGACAGCGTGACCGATCGCGGCGCCAAACATCTGCGCGAGCTTGCCGCCGTACGAGCGAGGGGCGCGCGCGCCGTGCTGCTGTTCGTCATTCAGATTCCATCGGCCGATCGCTTCGCCGTCGCCGGCGACATCGATCCGGCCTATGCCGTCGAGTTAGAGCGAGCGCGGGCGCGCGGCGTCGAGATGCTGGCTTGGCGCTGCGCCATCAATCTGAGCGGGATCGAGATCGCGGCGCCGGTTCCCATCGTCGAGCCCTAACCCGACGCGCCCGCGGCGGATTGCTTGCGTTGGCCGCACGCATGCTTACATTGTTGGTCTATCGGCGGCTTTCGGCCGCTTTCATCGCCGCCCACGCTCCAACACCATGACCTATGTCGACGCCACCTGCGCGCCGCTCCGCAAAACCGGACAGATCAAGATTTACGGCCCCGCCGCTTTCGACGGTATGCGCAAGGCGGGCGCACTGGCGGCCGAGTGCCTCGACATGCTGGCCGCCGAGATCAAGCCCGGCGTCGCCACCGAGCGCATCGATCGGCTAGTCTACCAGTTCGGCCTGGACCGCGGCGCCCTGCCGGCGACGCTGATGTACCGCGGCTACCGCAAGGCGACCTGCACGTCGGTCAATCACGTGGTCTGCCACGGCATTCCCGGGCCGAAGCCGCTGCGCGACGGCGACATCGTCAATGTCGATGTGACGCTGATCTTCGATGGCTGGCACGGCGATTCAAGCCGCATGTACGCGGTCGGCGAAATCCCGCGGCGCGCCGAGCGGCTGATCGAAGTCACCTACGAGGCCATGATGCGCGGCATTGCCGTGATCAAGCCCGGCGCCACCACCGGCGATATCGGCCATGCGATCCAAACCTACGTCGAGGCCCAGCACATGAGCGTGGTGCGCGATTTTTGCGGCCATGGCCTCGGCCAGCTGTTCCACGACGAACCGAACATCGTGCACGTCGGCCGGCCGGGCGAGGGCATTGTGCTCAAGCCCGGGATGTTCTTCACGGTCGAGCCGATGATCAATCTCGGCCGTCCGCATGTGAAAGTGCTGTCCGACGGCTGGACGGCGGTGACCCGCGACCGCTCGCTGTCGGCGCAATTCGAGCATTCCGTCGGCGTCACCGAGACCGGCGTCGAGGTGTTCACCCTCTCGCCCCGAGGATTCACCCGTCCGCCCTACCCGGTGTGAGCCGGCCTCACCAAGCGGCCTCGAGAAGTCCCATCACGTCGTCGGCCGAACGGATCGGTCGCGGGTTGGTCCGCACCCACAGATTATGCATCGCGGCTTCGGCGATCTTCGGTAATTGCTCGCGTTTGACGCCGACGCCGCGGAGCGTCGTCGGCTGCCCGAGCGCCGCGATCAATTCGGCGACTGCATCGGCGGCCGGAACGCCGGGCCGGCCTATGGCCGCGGCGATGAGCGTCTGCTTCTCTTTCGTCGCGGCCTCATTGTAGCGCATCACGTGCGGCAGCATGACGCATGAAGTGTGGCCATGCGGGACATCCGCGAAGGCGCCCAACGCATGACCGATGCCATGGCTCGCACCGTAGTTGACCCGTGCGATCGACGAACCGGCCAACCAGGACGCCTGTTGGCAGGTGAGACGTGCGCCGAGATCGGCGGGACGCGGCAGCGCTTGCGCAAAAAGCCGCAGCGCGTGCAAGGCGAGCCCGTCGCAATAGGGATGCGCGTCGATCGAGCACAGCGTTTCCACGGCATGATCGACGCCGCGCACGCCGGTCGACAGCCACAGCCACTGCGGCGTGTGCACCGTCACCTCCGGATCGAGAATCACGGCGCGGGCGCCGACATCCGGCCCGGTGAACGAATGCTTTTGCCGGATGCGCTCATCGGTCACCCCGGCGAGATTCGAAAACTCGGCGCCGGATAGCGTGGTCGGCACCGCGACCTGGCGCACCGGCGAAGGCCGGATATCCGGCACCTGCCGCTTGCCGTCCGGACCGATCGAGACGTGCAGGCCGTCTAGCGCTGCGGCCGAGTCAACATCGTGGGCGAGGCAGATTTGCAGGACCTTGACGGTATCGATCGCGGTGCCGCCTCCCACCGTGAGGATGAGATCCGGTGCCGCCGCCCGCACCGCGCGGGCCGCTGCGATAACGCTGGCGCGCGGGCTGTGCTGCACGCAGCCGTCGAAAAGGCCGACATAGTGCCGGCCAAGCGCTGCGGCGATCGTTCGCACCACCGGCGTTTTTGTCGCCAGGGTCTTCGACGCGACGATGAAGACCCGCGTGGCGCGGATCCGCGCCGCCTCCTCCACCACCGCCTCGGCCGCCGGACGGCCGAATACGACCCGTTCGAGAGGAAGGTAGGCGTAGCTGCCGGTCTTATCCATCGTGGTCTCCATGCTCTGCCCACCCAAGCGGCCCGACCCTGGCGCGCCGCGGCTGGAGCGGGCTGTCGCAATCCGATTGCAAAATACCGCAATCCGGTCTTCCTTGGAGTGCCGTTCGCGGCGGCAAGGCGCCGGGCGGCCGTTGAGTGGCATGCAAATTCCAATGTTGGAAAAAAAGCGCGAGAGCGAACGCGGCCTCGCCGAGGCCCCACCGCATTATTACGGCCATCGCGAACGCCTGCGTGAGCGCTTTCGCGAAGCCGGGGCCGATGCCCTCTCCGACTACGAGCTGCTCGAACTGGTGCTGTTCCGCGCCCTGCCCCGGCGCGACGTCAAGCCGCTTGCCAAAACGCTGATCACGACCTTCGGCTCGTTCGCGGAGGCGATCTCGGCGCCGGTCGCGCGGCTCGCCGAGGTGAAAGGCTTGGGCGACGCCGGCATTACCGAGCTCAAGACCGTGCAGGCGGCGGCAAGCCGGCTGTTGCGCGGCGAGGTGAAAAAGCGGCCGGTGCTTTCATCTGGTCGGCGGTGCTGGATTATTGCCGCAGCGCGCAGGCCTTCGCCGATCGCGAGCAATTCCGCGTGCTGTTCCTCGACAAGCGCAACCAGCTCATCGCCGACGAATTGCAGCAGGTCGGCACCGTCGATCACACCCCGGTCTATCCGCGCGAGGTGGTCAAGCGGGCGCTGGAGCTGTCGGCGACCGCCATCATCCTGGTGCACAACCATCCGTCCGGCGATCCGACGCCATCGCGGGCCGACATCCAGATGACGCAACAGATCATCGCCGTGGCGAGCCCGCTCGGCATTTCCGTGCACGATCACATCATCGTCGGCAAGGAAGGCCATGCCAGCCTCAAGGGGCTGAAGCTGGTGTGATGAAATGGAGGCCGCCAATGGCGCGCGACATCACGAGCCCCCGCAAAGTCATGCCCCTGACCGGCCTATTGGCGCTGCTGCTCGGAGCGGCGGCGGTCGGTGCGGTCGCTGTGGGGGCGCTGGCAATCGGCCAAATTGCGATCGGCCGCCTGGCCGTCAAGAAGGCGCGCATCGGCGCGCTGGACGTCGATGAATTGACGGTTCGCCGGCTGCGCGTCACCGAGCGACAAGACGCCAAGTCGTGAGCCCGCGGCCGCCCTGCCAGCTTCGCAAATCGCCGCGCCGGACACCTCAGCTCAGTACGCATTCTCCCGGCGCAACACCTCGACGCAAGTGCGCGCGATAATCCGCAGGTCCAGCCACAAGCTCCAATTGTTGATGTACCAAAGATCGAGTTGAATGCGCTTTTCCATCAGGGCAACGTCGGCGGTCTCGCCGCGGAATCCGCGAATCTGCGCCCAACCGGTGATGCCCGGCTTGACGTGATGACGGAATATATAATTGTCGATGAGCTTGCCGTATTCATCGTCGTGAACGAGGGCGTGCGGCCGCGGCCCGACCATAGACATTTCACCGGTCAGAACGTTGATGAGCTGCGGCAGCTCGTCAATGCTGCTGGCGCGCAACAGCCGGCCGAGCCAAGTGACCCGGGGGTCATCGCGTTGCGCCTGCCGCACCGTGTCGCCATCTTCCAGAACTGTCATCGTGCGGAATTTATAAATCGCGAACTCGCGGCCGTTGAAGCCGCGGCGGCGTTGGCGAAAAATGACCGGGCCGGAGGAGTCCAGCTTAATCGCCGCGGCAGTCAGCAAAAGCAGAGGTGAAAATATCGCCAATGCCAGGCCGGCGAACATGACATCGAAGAGCCGCTTGACGATCAAATCCTGCCGCGACAACGGCGCGCGCTGGATTTCGATTGGGGTGAGGACGGGAAGCTCCCAGCTCGATCGCGACAGGATCGAGCTGACGGAGCGATCCGGCAGGAGAAAAACCGGAAGCGGAAGCGCCCGCAGTCGGTCGCAGATAAAATCGGTGCGCGATGTATCGACCCAGCGCAGCGCGAGCAGCACCTGCTCCGCATCCTTGGCCCGTGCCGCCATCATTCCAGTATCGATGACTTCAATATCATGCGCGAGGTTTGCAAGAGTGGGACCCGATGCTGGTGAAAGCTCGAAGCGGTCGATCTCCCGCGCTCCATAGGTTCGCAGCAAATGCGCCTCGGATTTGACCGCAAGCTCTTCCGGGTCGCCGATGACAATGACGCGCTGCCCACCGAGCGTTCCGTTTGCCAGCGCCCGGCGCAGATTGAATGCGGTGATGTAACGGGAAGCGACGATGACCGCGACGCCGACAAAACCGAAGCTGATCGTTGCGCCGCGGGAATAGCTGGCGCCACTCTTCAGCAAGAACAGCAGTGAAGTCATAAACAGCACGGCTGCGCCCCAGGCAGCGATAATGCCGCGGATTTGATCGCCGGCCGACAGCAGCGCATTTGGCTGATAGAGTCCAAGCAACTTGGACAGCAGAACAAAAGTCAATCCGGAATAGCAGCCGATGACGACAAACGCGTCGACGTCGCCCCAGATGTCAAACGCCAGAAAATGATAAACGACCCCGGTGGCGATGCTCGCCGCCACGGTCAAGGTGAAATCGGATATTGCGGTAAACGCGCCAATGCGCTGGTAGGAAAAATAGCGAAAAACCGATCTCGGTTTCGGCGTATGGCTCCAAACTTCGGTGGGAAAAAAATGCAACATGGCCAGCAGGCCAGTGCAACATCCGGGCCGGGCCGCCGGGAATCGAGTCGTTGCTCTCGAACCGCGCTTTTGCGATCGCCGTTATCAGCTCGCAGTTTCGGCAGTTAACCAACTTTTTCAGAATCCTTTCGGCGCGACGGCCTGCGCATGAGTCGGCGCAACAGGTAGGCGGACGTGTCCCACAACGAGACGCCGCTGCGACAACCGCGCGAAATTGAGACGCCACTGCTTGGCCGCCGTTTATTCACCGCCGGCTTTGTAGAGCACAATCTGGGTGCAGCGGAACAGCGCAATGGTCTTGCCGGAGGCCTCGCTTTTCACGTCGGCATCCCACACTTGCGTGGTTCGCCCGGCGTGCAACAAGCGCGCCTCGCAGACAATCCCGCCTTCGCGTGCGGTGCCGATGAAATTGGCCTTGAGTTCCGCCGTCGTGAAATTCGCGGCGCCTTCGGGAAGCGACACCGCGCAACCGTAGCCGCAAGCGGTGTCCGCCAGCCCAATCACGGCCGCGGCGTGAAGATAGCCGTTCGGGGCCAAATGCTCCTTGCCGATCTCGAATCGGCCATGAGCAAATCCCCGGTGCAGATCGATCCAATCGAGCCGCAAATGCCCGGGAAGATATCCGACTTGCTTGGCGCGAAAGGCGGCAGCGGCTTCGCTCATTGACTCATCCTTGGATTGGTATTGCCGCGCACTGGCCGTCGCTCACTGGCGCACCAAGAGAACCGGGTCGGGGCTTTCCGGCACGCGCAGCCAAGTATTGGCGTCGTTCTCTTCGAAGCGCCACACTTGGCCGCGCCCCGACAGCAGCACCAATTCGCCCTGATCGATGCGCCAGGAGATCGGGCCGAACCGGGTGACCAGGGGATCACAGCCGGGCTTGAGCTTCAGCGCCAAACCCTCGGCACCGGCCGCATTTTTCGCCAGCGTCAGCGTGCAGATCGGCTTTCCCGTCCCGCGCGCGACCGCCCAATCGCCGACCATGTCCTCGGCGGAGCGCACCGGCGCTGCAGCCGCGCTTTGCAGAACATAGCGGCCTTCACCGGGTTGGAAGCCGTCAAAGATGCCGGTCTCGGCCTCGGTCAGTTCGATCACCGCATGGCCGCGACCGTCAAGCAGACGCAAAGCGCCGTAGGCGTCGACCGCCCAGGCGGCTATGTCCTTGGTCGAAGGAAACAGATTTGCGCAGTTCTTGTCGATGTCGAGCTTATAGCCGTCGGCCACGGCATCGGCGCGGAACGTGAAACGGCAAATTTTGTCGTGATCGGCATTGGAGAATTCCCAGGCGCCGATCATGGCGCTGGCGGCATCGCTCAGGACCGGTGCATCCTGCGCAAGCGCGCCGCCGCCAATGCCGGCCGCAACGACGATGCCGATGATGCCGCTGCGACCCGTGCCGAAACCGCTGGCGCTCATGCTCGGACGCTAGCACGCACCCGGCGCGCCGTCATGATCCGTCAGCAGGGCCTGTCTCGGCGCGAGCCGGAACCTGGACCTCACTCCGCCGTTCTGCTACCGGTGGCCGACCGTCAACGGCGGAGACCGGGTCCAGTATTGCGGCGTGCGCGCCGGTCAGGTTTTTTCATGGGTGGAACGTCGGATAACGTCGCGGGCGACAACAAAGCCGAGCGTTACCTTCTTGTCCTCGGCACCGCAGCCGCGGACCTTTGGAGCGATTTGCCGCAAGAGCTTCAGCAATCCTTGTTCGAACGGGCTGTCGTTCTCGGCCACCAAAGCGAGCGCGATGAAAGCCTGCGCGAGCAACTCGCTAAATTCCTCCACGATCATCACGCACGCACCCAACGCGCCTGAGGGCGGCGGCCCGCCGCTTGTGGGCGCGTGCGCCAACCTTACATACGGTTGGTCGATCGAGATAAGCCACCGAGCGCTCACGTCATGGTTGAAGATTCAAACAAGCCGGAACGGCCCCGCGTAGAGCCGGAAATCATTCCGCCGGACCGGACCCCACACCGCTCCGACGGGCATCGGCAGACTTGGCGCCAGCAGACTTGGCAGCAGCAGACTTGGCACCCGTTCTTCTCAACCGCAGCGGACGAGACGCATCGCATCTACGTCGCACGGCTCGGGCCGTTCGGTATCGCGCTACTCATGTTGATTCTCGGCGTCCTTGTCGCCGTGATCCTGCTCGCCGTGGTCGGCGCGGTTCTGATCTGGATTCCGGCCGTCGTGCTGCTCGTCGCAGTCGGGGCCCTGTTCCGCCTCTTCCGCGGTAACCGCACCTGATTGGCACGCCGCAGTCGCCCGGCTGGCCCGGCGAGAATGCGGCATACACGGCTCCTTAACCCTAACCCCTTATGAATTGATTAACCGTGCGGGGTCGCCTGGACACGCCAAGCCGCCTGCCCTTGAGTTGCCTTGGGGGGACGCGCCGATGACGGCGTGCTTGGCGCCACCCAGGCGCCAGCTGCGCTGCTGTGGTTAAGAGAGTCGGGTTGAATGTTCGAAGCGCCGCGCCAAATCCAATCGGCCCTCGCCGGTACGGGTGACGTCACCGTCGCACCCGGTCCCATCGCCAAGATCGAGTTGCACCGCATCTGGTCCGTCATCTGGCGTGGCAAGGCAACGATTTTGTGGACGACGGCGGCTTCGCTGCTCATAGCGGTGCTGGTCGTACTCGTCGTGCCGCATCGATTCACGGCGGACACGCAGATTCTCATTGACCCGACGGATTTGTATGCGGTGGGCAACGCTCCTAATCCGTCTTATCAGCCGAACGACGCGGCCGTATTGCAGGTTGAGAGTCAGGTTCGGGTGCTCAGTTCCGACAGCGTGCTGCGCCGCGTGGTCAGCGCGGAATCGCTCGACCGCGATCCTGAGTTTGTCGGCCGCCCGTCAGCCCTGCGCGGATTGATGGCCGCTTTCGGGCTCGGCGGCGCCCGCCATATCGATCCTGCCTTGAGCGCCCTCAACGCGCTCAAGCGCAAGCTGCATGTGAAACGCGCCGAACGCACCTACGTCGTCGACGTCAGTGTCACCAGCAAAGATCCGGCCAAAGCGGCGCGCATCGCTAACGCGATTGCGCGGGCCTATCTGGCGGAACAAACGGACGTCAGGTTCAATGCCGCCCGTCAGATCTCGCAATCGTTGTCCGCGCGTCTCAACGAGCTCAAGGATCGGGTGCGCGAGGCTGAGGATCGGGTTGAGACCTTCAAGGCCGGCCACAACATCCTCGGCGCCGGCGGACTGCTGGTCAACGAACAGCAACTTTCCGAAATGAACAATCAACTCGCCCTCGCGCGCGCCCGCACGGCGGCGGCAAAAGCGCGTCTCGACCAGGTCGAGCGCCTGCAATTGACCAAAGACGAGACCGGCGCCTTCCCGGAGGCGGTGCAATCGCAGACCGTCACCGCACTGCGCAGCCAATACGCCGAGGTCATGCGTCGCGAGGCCGAGCAGATGACCTCGCTCGGCGAACGCCATCCGGCGGTGATCGAAATCCAGGCCGAGGCGGCGCGGCTGCACAAGATGATCGAGGACGAAGTCCATCGCATCGCGCTGTCGGCGCGCAGCGAGTACCAGAGCGCACGCGACAACGAGGCGCTGCTCGCCGCCAATCTTGAAGCTCTCAAGCGCAACGCGGTCACCACCAACGAGGCTATGGTGACCCTGCGCGAACTCGAGCGCGACGTGCAGGCCAGCCGTGCCGTCTACCAGTCGTTTCTGGTGCGCGCCCGCGAGACCGGTGAGCAGGAGCGGCTCGACACCAAGAACATCCGCGTGATCTCGCGCGCCGACCCGCCGCCGTACCGCGGTTTCCCGCCGTCGAACCTGCTGCTCGCCGTGGCCGCCCTGCTTTTCGGGGTCGGCGCCGGCACCGGTATCGTCATCATGCGGGACGCCCCCGACGAAGCATCGCCTCGCGGCGGCGCGACCGGCGGCAGCCGCCGCAAATTGGCCGACGCCGCCAGGCAATTCTGGCCGACCGCCGCGTCGTCATCGGCTATCCCGGTGCTTGCAGTGTTGCCGAACGTCGACACCTCGTTCGGTTTAAACGCCGCGGAGGATCCGAGTTCGCGTTTTGCGACGGGAATCCGCAAAGTCCTCGAGGCGGTGCGGACCAACCACAAAACCCGCGGCAATCCCACGATTCTTGTCGTCGCCGCCGACGATGAGGACGACACCGCGGCGGTCGCGCTCGCCATTGCCGCGGTGGCGGCCGCGACACAACGCGTGCTGCTGATCGACGCGGATCTCCAGCGCCGAACATTGTCGGCAATCGATGCCGATCAAAACCAAGCGGGGCTCGTCGATGTCGCCAGCGGACGGCGAAGGCTGTCCGACGTGATCACCCGCGATCGGGAAACCAACCTCAATCTGGCGTCGTTTGTTTCGCCGAACAGCCGACGCGACCGGCCGATCAGTGAAGCGGATGTCAAACAGGCATTCGACCAGACCAAACGCTTCGACATGGTGATCGTTGCCGCGATCGACTTGAGCGGCGATCCGAGCGCCTGCTTCTTTGCCGGCCTTGTCGACCACATCTTGCTGGTCGCCAGGGCCGACGAGCAAAACAGAGCTGCCATCGAACAATTCATCGCGCGCCTCGGTCGTGACGCGCGGAAAATCCGCGGAGCGGTTCTGACCGGAGCCGAGGCGGCGTGAACGGCCCGGCGGCGGTGGCGACGTCTAACCGAGTGCAGGCAAGGAAGGTCGTGGTGGCGAAGCTCGGTCTGCTCCCGGCGGAAACTCCCACAGTCGGCGCGGCGATCGATGCCGATACGCTCGTCCGCAGCCTGCTCTTCATTGCGGTGTTTCTGTCGTTCTGGATCTCGTTTCATCCGTTTCCCAGCCTGGCCGAGCCGGCGCCGGCGAGTGCCGGCGGCGATCGCGTCAACCAGATAGGCTTTTCGCTCATTTTTCTCCTGCTGGCGGCATGGACGGCCTGCCGCCAACCAAGCCGCCTGACGCTGCTGTTGCGGCCGGCTCTGCTGGCCATGCTCGCATGGTGCGCGCTCTGCGTCGTCACGTCGTGGGAGCCGGCGCTGTCCGCACGGCGCTTGGCCTTTACGCTCGTGGTCATGAGCATTTGCGCGATGGTGCTGCTGCTGCCGAAAAATGTTCGTCACTTCAGCGATCTGATGGCAGCGCTCGCGCTCATCGTCCTCGCCGCGTGCTATCTGGGCGTTCTGCTCGCGCCGCAACTCTCGATTCATCAGCCGACGGACTTCCTCGAGCCGCAAAACGCCGGCAGCTGGCGCGGGGTGCTCCCCCACAAGAACGAGGCGGGAGCAATAATGGACCAGTTCATCTTCATCGGGCTGTTCGTGGCGCGCATGCGCTCGCGGCTGCTTGGCGCGCTCATTGTCGCGCTGGCCGCGATCTTCCTGATTTTCGCGCAATCGAAGGCGGCTATCGGCCTGCTGCCGCTCGTTTTAATCGTCTCTGCCGTCATTGCACGCAGCCGCCGGCCGGCCGTGGGGATCGGCCTGGTGATCGCAATCCTGGCTGTTTTCAACCTGTTTTCGGTCGGCTCGGTCTATTTCGCGCCTGTTCATAAGCTGAACGAATTGATCATGCCCGACCCGACCTTCACGGGACGCACCGATGTCTGGCAGTTCGCGCTGCAGGCCGTGGCGCAGCGTCCAATCACGGGTTACGGCTTTTCCGCATTTTGGGGCACCCCGCAGGTCGAATATGGGCTAACCGAGAATTCGACCTGGGTGAACGCCACAACCGATGCACACAATGCTTATTTCAATCTGGCGCTCACGATCGGCATCCCCGGGCTAGCCCTTGTCCTTCTCTGGATCGTCATCCTGCCGATCCTCGACTTTTACCGACAGCAGCCCGAGCTGCATGTCAGGCCGCTGCAGATGCTGTTTTTGCGGGTGTGCATTTACGGCGCCTATGGGGCCTGCTTCGAGAGTTCCATGTTCGAGCAGGTGGCCCCGTGGTACCTCGTCATGACCGCCGCGTTCGGCCTTCGTTATCTGTTGGTCACGCGCGCAACGCCGTGAGGCTTGCTCCATCTCGTCCCCGAAGCGAGGGAAAGGCTGGGCCGCGTGCGCTGCTCAATCCGCCGCCCGCCCGTTAGCCTTGGGCGTATCCGCGGGCACGCCGAGACCGAGCGCGCGCAGCAGCCGCGGATCCGGATAACGGTCGCTTTCGCGCACGTAGAGACCGAACGGATCGTCGCGCAGCACAAAGGCGGTCCAGCCCCAGCCATGGCTTTCGATCGCCGATGACGCGTCGTGCAGCCAGCGCTCGCGGGAAGCGCGATCGATTTCGACGCCGTCGATCGTCTGTTTTATGGCGCCGAACTCGGTGAAGACGATCCGATCGGAACTAACCTGCTCGCGCCGCTGCCAGTCTGCCAGCTTGTTCATGGCATCGCCGATCTGCGCCGGCCCACTGCGCTCGGCGAAATACTGGCGAATTTCCCTCTCCGCCTTCTGCTCACTGGCGACGCGGTCGGCATTGGCCGGCAACGCCACTGTCTTGAAGCGGTCGCGCGTCAGCGACAGCGTCTCCTCCATCGCGCCGGCCGATGCGGGATAAGGCACACCGATCGTGCCTGCGAGATAAGGCAACGTCCACCAAGAGCCCTGGTGCGTGAACAGGAACGGATGATAGAAATGCACGCTCACGAAATTTCGGCAGTCGCGCAGCAGGTCGCTGTCGAGCAGAACGACGCCTTCGATATCCGTCCAGCAACCGCCGGCCAGGAACAGCGGCAGATTCGGCGCCACGCGGCGGATGCGCTCGATCAGGACCTGCTGGTAGGCGGTCCAGTCGGTTCCAAATAGGATGCGGCACTTTGTTTGCGGCTCGTTCATCGGTTCGAGCGCGACGCGCCCGCCATTGACAGACGCCAGCGCCGCGGCGACGCGGTCGACGATCGCCGCGTAGGCGCCGAATTTCGGGCCTCCGAGGCCATCGAGATATTTTTCCGGCAGCTCGTGATGCAGCGACGGCGGAAATAACGGCACCACCACGCCAAGGCCGTGGCGGTTGATTTCGGCAATGACGGTGATGAGATCGTCAAGGATTGCCCGGCGCTGTCGCTCGTCGCCCTGCATGAGCGGGCCGACATCGAGCGGAACGCGCATGTGATCGAAACCAATCCGATGCAGCTCGCCAAAGTCGAACAGCTTGAGTGCGGCGAGCGCGCGCGGATAGGCCGGGTCGGCGTAGTGCTTTGCCGGGCCTTCATCGGTCGTCGCGGGAAACTGAAAAAACTCGACGAGCGTCGCGCCGCGCTTGAACACAGGTTCGGAGGCGTCGGCAACCGCCGATCCGGCCAGCAAAGCGCAGGCGCCGATCGCCACGGCAGTCAGCCGCAGAGCCGATGTCACGGGCGCACCTCCGTTACTGTGGTTGGCAGACCCGAAAACGACGGCTTGTTGCGGCCGCGCCAGCCTTGCTCTTCCAGCAGGCTTCGATACTGTTCGATCATCCGCTGCATCGAATATTTACGGCGTATGGCGCGGGCGAACGTCACCGCGATTTGCGGCGACGGCAATGTCGCAAGCGTTGCACCGATGGCGCCAATCCAACCCTCGACGTCGTGCGGCGCGACGAACGCGACCGGCTCCGACCCGTCCACACGCAACACCTCGCGCAGCACCGGCAGGTCCGCAACCACCATCGGCATGCCGACCATGGCGGCTTCGACGGCAGCCAGCCCGAATGTTTCCCAGGTCGACGGAAACACGAACAGATCGGCGGCGGCGTAGAGATTGGCGATATCGGCAGCCGGCAACGGCCCGAGCACATGCAGCCGGTCGCTGACGCCGAGGGTGGCGGCAAGCGCCCGCAATGAAGCGTCCTTCAGGCCGCCTCCGGCAAGTACGAGATGCGCTTGCGGCAGCCGCGCCAGCGCCCGGATCAGGACATCCTGATTCTTCTGCGCCGTGAGCCGGCCGACATTCAGCAGCAGGGGATGCGATGTGGGCAGTGCGAAAGCGCGGCGCGCCTGCTCGCGCGGCAAGGTCGGCGCGGGAGCGTCGAGTCCGTGCTCGATCAGAAGCATCGAGCGCCGATAGGATGCCGGATAGCCGGCGAACTCGGCCCAGGTGGCGCGGCTGTTGATGACGTTGGCGGTATAGAGACCGAGCCGGCCAACCAGCTTGTCCATCAGCCGGATCAGCGGCGCCGTCTCGGCCGGCGTGCACGTCTGGTGGACGATGCGCAACCGACAACCGCCAAGCCGGCCGACGGCGCCGGCGAGGATGGATGCCGTCGACTGATAAGCGATCACCGCGTCGAAGTCGCCGCGCCGGATGCGACGCGCCATGCGGACGACGCAGGCGAGCTTCGCCGACAACGGCAGACCGGGGCGCGGATACAGATACGCAGTTTCGAACACGAAGCGTTGTTGCAACAATCCCGCTTCGATCATGCCGGCAAGTGTCTGAACGCCGCCGCGCTCCTGGTCGTGAAGAATTTGCAGGATACGCATGAGATCGTGCTTGCTGTTGCTCCAAATTCGCTGATGACCGGAGAGCACTTAACGATACTCAGTGAAAGCTTTTGCGGCCACTTCTTTTCGCCTCAGCAATGACTTATCACGCGGAATGCTTAACACGGCGGGCCTGCTCTATCTGAGCGCACGCGCAGCGTCGGCTGCCGGTAATCTGCTGGCTGTCGCCATCTTTTCGCGCATAGCCGGTCCGGCGGAGTACGGTCATTACGTGCTGATCTTCGCCTGGTCGCTGATCGTTTACGGCTTTGGCGCGCAATGGATGCGCTTTGCCTATTTCGGCGTTTACGATCTGCATCGCTTCGACGAATATGTGGCATCGCTGGTGCGGCTGCTCGGCGCCGGGCTGGCAATCGTCGCGCTGGTGCTGGCGACGTTGGGCGCCTCAGGCGCGTTCGATCTGAAGTTCCTTGGCGCGGTCTTTGCGCTGGTATGCGGCATGGCCGTGTACGAGGCCGCCTTTGAAGTGGCCCGCACGCTGCTCAATGCACGCAGCGCCGCGTTGGCCATGATCCTGCGGGCCTTCCTCACGGTAACGTTGGGCAGCGCCAGCCTGGCGCTTGGCGGCGGCGCGCAAGGACTTGCCATGGCCATCGCCGTCGCGCATGTCATTGCCGCAACGCCCGTTCTCGCGCCGTTTTTCAAGATCCGCTTATCACACTCTTCGCACGCCGCCGCGCTGCACATTATCAGCTACGGCTGGCCGCTGCTGCTGTCGTTCGGGGTCACAGCGGTCGCCCAGAGCATCGACCGGCTTTTGCTCGCCCATTATCTCGGCCCGGCGACGCTCGGCCCCTATGGCGTCGTCGCCGACGTGCTGCGCCAGAGTTTCAGCGTGCTTGGCGACGCGATTGCCCTGTCGCTGATCACCGTGGCGAAGCAGCACGCCAACGACGGCAATCTCAAATTGGCTAACGGCGCGTTGCAGAAGGCGTTCAATGCCTGCCTCGCCGTTGCCGCTTTCGGTGCGGCGTTCTTCATCGTGTTCGGCGATCTCGTGCTCCGCATGGTGCTCAAGCCGGAATTCATTGCGCCCACCAGCGGACTCATTCCGATCTTCGCCGTTGCCTTCGCCTTCATGACCATACGCAGCTTCTATTTCGCGCAGGTGATCTATTTCACCAAGGCGAGCTATCTCGATCTCGTGGTCGCGCTGCTGTTCCTCGTCGTTTCAACGATCCTCTCGGTTCTGCTGATTCCGTCCTACGGCGCGCACGGCGCCGCCATCGCCCTGATGGTTGCGAATATCGTTGCTTGCCTGGCCTTCATCGCGCTCGGCCGCCGCCGCTACAGGCTACCGATCGATCTCACCGCGCTGGGCGTCATGCCGGCGCTGGCGATTCTGTTCGTGTTCGGGGCGCATATCATAACCGAGCTTTTCCCCGTCAGCGCCGTGCCGCTCATCTTCAATGCTCTCGTCTTCGCCGTGTTCGGCAGCTTTGCGATCCGCCGCTTCGGCCTGTTGAGCGCGATCCCGGCCGAAGCCGTCGGCGAAGGCATCGCGGTGCGCTAGGCCCATGACAGCGCTCAGTGACACGGTGCGATTGGATGGCGCGGCTGTTGTCCGGCCGCAACCTCCCCATGTCGAATTTCTAGGATTGCGGTTTTGTCTGTTGTCGCAGCAGCAGGTGGTTCGGCTCATCGTTAAGCGCGACGGCGCGCCGTTTCGCTATCTGGTCACGCCGAACGCCTATCACGTCGTCGCTGCCCACGATGACCCGGCGCGCTTGCTGCCGATCTATCGCGGCGCCTGGTTGTCGCTGTGTGACAGTCGAATCCTGCGCGCCCTGGCAAGACTCGAAGACCGCACGCTGCCTCTCGTCACCGGCAGCGACCTGGTCCCGGCACTGCTGTCGGCGTTGAACGTCGACGACACCGGCCGCGGCCGGCGACGGCTCCTCGTCGTCGGACCTCCGCGTACCGCAGCGGCGGCGCTGCGCGCCGCCTATCCCAGCCTGACGCTCGATATCATGCCTGCACCGGCCGGCTTGGCGCGCGACGCCGCACTGCGGCTTGCGGTGGCGCGCGCCTGCATGGATCAACCCTGGGACATTTTGTTGTTGTGCGTCGGCTGCCCGGCGCAGGAACTGATCGCGCGGCAGATCGAGGAGCTTGGGCGCAGCTCGGGCATCGCGCTCTGCGTCGGAGCAGCGATCGATTTTCTGACCGGCACGCGCGTTCGCGCGCCGCACTGGGTGCAGAAGCTCAGTCTGGAATGGGCTTATCGCTTGGCGCAGGAGCCCGGGCGACTTTGCCGCAGATACCTGGTCGAGTCGCCCAAGATCCTGCGCATTTTCATGGCGTCGCGCTCACTTCGTCGACCCTGACGCCGGATCGTTGGGCTTCCGGCGCGTAGCCGATCGCCGTGAGCGCCTGTCGGATCGACAGGCATCGCATACCGGCCGTTTGCACCGCCTGCACCGTCGCGCGCAGCAATTGCGGCGAGCAGCCGATCCAGCTCGGCGGCTGCGCGACATCGTGGGTACAGAAAATAAGCCAGCCGTTGCGGTCGGCGGTCTCGCGCAGGATGCGTTGTACCTTATCGCGCGTCAGTGTCCGATCGTAAAGGTCGATCACCCTGAGCATGCCGAGATCGATGGTCCCGGCATTGACGCCTTCATAGATGCCGCGGCAGCTGTCGAAGCGCTTCTGCAGTTCCAGCTTGCGCGGCAGCGAGGCGCGGCCGTACGGGTAGCAGAAATTGGTCAGCTCCAGACCCGGACACCACTCCTGCAAGCGCTCGCGGTTTTGCCGGCATTCTTCCTGCAACGCGCGCGCGCCAACCTGATCGACGCAGATGTGCGCGAATGTGTGGCAGCCAATCTCGTGGCCGCCCCGGTGGAGCGCGCGGACCTGATCGCGATCGATCACGCGCCAATGGGTATCCATGCTGCCGCAAGTGCCGCTGGCGATGTAGAACGTGCCGCGGATTCCGTGATCGTCGAGAATTGCCGCACCGTTCGTGTAGGCGGAGTCGGGAACGTCGTCGAACGTGAAGCTCACCAGCGGCGCGCTGTTGCGCATGACGAACGGTTTCGAGCGATGATGCCGCGCCGCCTTGCGCAGAATGCCGTCGCGAAGATTTGCAAGCATCGCTGACCTCAGAACGCGCGCGCCGCGCTGCGCGGCCTGCTCGCATCGAGCGGCGTCGGTTGCAGATCGGCCACGATCTCGAGGAATCGCTCGGCGGCGGCGGCGGCGGTGTACCGAAGGCCGCGCGCCATCAGCGCCGGCCGGTCCGGAACCTGATCCAAGGCGGCGGCGATGGCAGCCGCCATCGCCGCGGGATCGCCCACAGGAGTGAGAGTGCCGTAGCGGCCATCCTGCAAAATCTCCCGCGCCCCGGATGAACAATCGGTACATACAACCGGAGTCCCGCAAGCCAGCGCCTCCATGACTACGCAGGGCAAGCCTTCGTAGATCGAGGACAAGACCGCGACGCGCGCCCGCATCATCCAGGCGAACGGGTCGGCGTCGTAACCGGCGAAGACTATCCTGCCGGCAAGGCCGTTATTGCGCGCGAACGCCTCGAGCGCGGCGCGCTCCGGACCGTCACCGACGATCGCGAGACGCCAAGGCCGTCGCGGCGGCATCAAGCTCATCGCCCGCAACAGCGTGCGCTGGTCCTTCTCCGGCGAGAGGCGTCCAACGCAGACGATGAGATCGCGCTCGCGGCCGGATTCGCCGTCCCATTGCGCCAGCCGCCGCACCATCGCCGCAGGAACCACGGCATTGAGGCGCATGACCGAAATCATTGTTTCAGGAACCGAGAAGCTCTGCATCAGTTCGCGGCGCGCGCCGTCGGAGAGTGCGATGATGCGGTCGGCATGCCGGTAGAGGTGGCGCAGCATGCGGTACGCGATGCGGTTCTGGCGATAAGGGTCGCGATATTGCGCGATCGATGGGCTGCTGACTTCGCGCAGCACGAGCTTCGGCCGGCTGTGCCGCGGCAGCGTGCGCACGGCAATCAGCATGCAGAGATTGAGGGTGGCTTCCGAGCTGACAACGATGGCCGGCGCCAGGGCGCGAATGGCGCGGCGCAGGGCGGGAACGGCATACCGCAGCTTTCGTCCCGGCACCTCGATCACGGGGATGAGAGGATCGAGCAAAGCACGCAGCGGCCCGTCGCCGTCCAACGTCAAAATGGTCGGGCGGACGCCCTTGGCGGCCAGCGCGTTGCACAGCAGCACCATGTCGCGTTGCGCGCCGCCGCCCTCGAACACGCGGATCACCACTGCGAGACCGGAGCCGGGAATTCTTGACTGCGACTGCGCGAGCAACGTCCACCCTTTCGAAGTGCGGCGACGAAGTAGTCACGATGTCCTTTGCCGGATCAAGCGTGAATGCAAATTTCCGCAAAGTGTCCGCGTGTTATGTTTAACGCGGCGCCGGGCCAGTTGATGCCAAATCCGCAGCGCAATTGCGCATCGTTTCGAGGAAACCGGAAACAGCGCCATCGGCGCGATGCTCCGTTAACTTTTCATTTACGTGTCACAGAGCATGCGCAGAGTTGGGGCTCTTTGAGTAAACGGGGGCCCTCATGAGCGACTTTGCCTTACCCGGTTCGATCGAACCGGCGGCCCGCAAAGGGCCCGATCTCGGCGGCAACTTTCGACCGTACGCAATATCGCGCTGGCCTGGGTGCTGACATTGCCGGCCGCCATGGTGATTTCCGGCACTCTGTACTGGGCGTTCTCAGGACTATTCTGAGCTTCCGTGGCGCGGTGGGTCGGCAAACCTGAAACGGCGCCGCATCGCGCCGCCGTCTTCACGGCCCCTGGAAGCGGGCAACCACTTCGTCCGGAATGGGCTGTGGCCTGATCAGGGACGGGTCGGCCGTATCGTGCGTTGCCCAAACCCGGGTCTCGCGACCTTCGACCGCGAGCGTGCCGCGCACAACCAGCCGGTGCTCGATATCGAAGCTCGACCGGCGGAACTCGCTGACCTGCGACGTCAGCTCGACGACATCGCCGAACCGCGCCGGGGCGAGGAAACGGGCGCGGGCGTCGACCAGCGGAATGCCGATGATGCCGAAGGCGGCGGCCAAGTCGTGGGCTTTGACGCCCAGCGCCGCCTCGAACAGCGACCAAGTACCCCAGTCGAAGAATTCGAAGAACCGGCCATTGAAAACGATGCCGGCCGGATCGCAGTGACCCCATTCGATCGTGAATTGTCGTTGGTTGATGAAAGGAGCCATGGCGCGCCGCTTAATCGACGCATCACCGGGGTTCACGTCAAGTAATGCGTCCCGGATATCTGCCTAATCTTTCATCATAGATTTTTTCCGATTTTCATGTGATCGCCTAGAAAATAGGCGTCCGCAGGCAGGGATCGGACGCAAAATGGGCGCATCGCGCATCAGCGATGCGTCCCGCTTACAAGAATTACCATGCAATTTCAGGTCATTAGCCTCCGTCAGCTGTTGGCACGCTCCTTGCGATTTGGCGGCCGCGGGACGGCGCCGGGCCGGTCGCGCGTCAAACAGAGGACAACGCGATGCTCAAATCCACTAGCGCGGTCGCCGAACGACCGCCAAGCCGCCGCTGGCTTGCGGCCGCGGCTGCTCTTGCCCTTGGCCTCACGGCGGCGCTGCCCGCCCGCGCCGAGGATACGATCAAGGTCGGCATTCTCCATTCGCTTTCCGGCACCATGGCCATCAGCGAGACGACGCTGAAGGACGTGGTGCTCATGCTCATCGCCGAGCAAAACAAGAAAGGCGGCTTGCTCGGCAAGAAGCTCGAGCCTGTCGTGGTCGATCCCGCCTCCAACTGGCCGCTGTTCGCGGAAAAGGCCCGCGAGCTGATCAGCAAGGACAAGGTCGCGGTCGTGTTCGGCTGCTGGACGTCGGTGTCGCGCAAATCCGTGCTGCCGGTGTTCAAGGAGCTCAACAGCATCCTGTTCTATCCGGTGCAGTACGAAGGCGAAGAGAGCGAGCGCAACGTGTTCTACACCGGCGCCGCGCCGAACCAGCAGGCTATTCCGGCCGTCGAATATCTGGCAGGCCCGGAAGGCGGCAATGTGAAACGCTGGGTGCTGGAAGGCACCGACTACGTCTATCCGCGCACCACCAACAAGATTCTCGAAGCTTACCTCAAGGACGTGCTTAAGGTGAAGCCCGAGGACATCATGATCAACTACACGCCGTTCGGTTTCTCCGACTGGCAAACGGAAGTGTCGAAGATCAAAGCGTTCGGCTCGGCCGGCAAGAAGACCGCGGTGGTCTCCACCATCAACGGCGACGCCAACGTTCCCTTCTATAAGGAGCTCGGCAACCAGGGCATCAAGGCAACCGATATTCCGGTTGTGGCGTTCTCGGTCGGCGAAGAGGAACTCGCCGGTCTCGACACCAAGCCGCTGCTCGGCCACCTCGCCGCCTGGAACTACTTCGAGTCGATCAAAACGCCGGCGAACGAGGCGTTCATCAAAGAATGGCACACGTTCATCAAGAACCCGAAGCGGACCACCAACGACCCGATGGAAGCGCACTACATCGGCTTCAATATGTGGGTGAAGGCGGTCGAGAAGGTGAAGAGTACCGACCCCGATAAGGTGATCGCGGCGCTGCCCGGCACCAAGCAGGCGAACCTGACCGGCGGCATCTCGACATTGTTGCCGAACCACCACATCACCAAGCCGGTGTTCATCGGCGAGATCAGGGCCGACGGCCAGTTCGACGTGGTATGGAAGACCAAAAACTTGATTCCGGGCGAGGCTTGGTCGCCCTACCTGCCTGCCGACAAGGATATCATAGCCGACTGGGTGAAATACAAGTGCGGCCACTATAACACGGTGACGAAGGTGTGCGGCGGCGCCTCGTAACAACGACGTCGCAATGGCGAACTAGCGGGAAGGCGGCGTATCGCCTTCCCGCATTTCAGAGCATGATCCCGAAAAGTAACTGCCGGTTTTCGGATAAGATCATGCCCCAACAAAAACTAAGGCCTAGTCTTCGCTCGTCAAAGCGGATTAGGCTTCCGCCCGGGAACCTAACGATGCGCATCGGCCGCGCTTGCCTCTTCGTTCTCCTATTGGCCGTCAGCATGGCGCTCGGCGGCACCGCCGCGCGCGCCGCCGGTCTCGACGAGGCGATCGCGCATTTCACCGCCGATGATTTCGAACAAACCCTCGCCGGCGTTAACGAAGTCGCCGCCAGCGGCAGCCCGCGCGCGCTAACAATCATTCGCGCCCTGCAAGACGGGCAGTTGATGTTCAGCGCCGAAAAGAAGGCGGTCTACGTCAAAGATGCTTCCGGCAAGCTGGCCGACGCCGCCACCGGCAAGCCGATCAGCGGCGAGGCGCCGGCCGATGTGGATAATGTCCGCCTCAACAATCGAGTGCGGGGCGCCGTCGATGCCGCGCTTGGCGGGCTGACGCTGCTCGCCAGCGACCCGGGCGCGCGCTACGACGCCGCGCAATCCGTGTTCAAGTCGCGCAGGGTGAGTGCGCTGCCGGCACTCGAAGCGGCGCTCGCCAAGGAGTCGGATCCACGGGTCAAGCGGGCGATGCTGGAAGCGCGCGCGGCGATCATGCTGTCGAGCGACAAGGCGAGCGATGAGGCCAAGCTTGCGGCGATCGACATCATTCGTCAGCGCGCCGATCAGGACTCGCTGAGCCTGCTCTCCAGCCTGCCCGCAGATACTTCGCCGGCGGTCATGAAAGCCGCGACCGCGGCGATCGGCGCCGTCAAGAACCGGCTCGCGCTGTGGGATGTCGTGCAGAACGCCTGGTACGGTATTTCGCTCGGGTCGGTATTGCTGCTCGCCGCCATCGGGCTTGCCATCACTTTCGGGGTGATGGGCGTCATCAACATGGCGCACGGCGAGATGGTCATGCTCGGCGCCTACGTCACCTTCGTCGTGCAAGAGATAATAAGGGCGTACAATCCCGGCTTGTTCGATTATTCGCTCGTCATCGCCATCCCGCTGTCCTTTTTGGTCGCCGGCTGTGTCGGTGTTGTCATCGAGCGCACTATTATCCGCTTCCTTTACGGCAGGCCGCTGGAGACGTTGCTCGCCACCTGGGGCCTTTCGCTGATCTTGCAACAAGCGGTGCGCTCGGCATTCGGTCCGAACAACCGTGACGTCGGCAATCCGTCGTGGATGAGCGGTGCGTTCGACGTCGGCGGCATCACCATTACCTACAACCGGCTGTGGATCATCTGCTTCGCGCTCGCCGTGTTCGTCGCGTTGCTGGCGCTGCTGCGCTACACCCGCTTCGGCCTTGAGATGCGCGCGGTGACGCAGAACCGCCCGATGGCGGCATCGATGGGCATCCGTACCAGCCGCGTCGACGCGCTGACGTTCGGGCTCGGCTCCGGCATCGCCGGCATGGCCGGCGTGGCGCTGTCGCAGATCGACAACGTCAGCCCCAATCTCGGTCAGGGCTACATCATCGACAGCTTCATGGTTGTCGTGTTCGGCGGCGTGGGCAATCTTTGGGGCACGCTGGTCGGCTCATTCGTGTTGGGTATCGCCAACAAGTTCCTCGAGCCCTACGCCGGCGCCGTGCTCGCCAAGATTGCGATACTCGTGCTCATCATCCTGTTCATTCAAAAGCGGCCGCGAGGTATGTTCGCGCTTAAGGGCAGGGCAATCGAAGCATGACCCCGCACATCCTGATCCGTTCGCTGGACCGTGGCGCGACGCTGTTCCTGATCGTCATCGCCGCGGTCGCGATTGCCGTGCCGGTCCTCAACTTGGCGGTGCCGGAAACTTCCGCGTTCCACATACCGACTTATCTGGTTGCGTTGTTCGGCAAATACGCCTGCTTTGCGTTGCTGGCGCTTTCCATCGACCTGATCTGGGGATACTGCGGCATCCTCTCGCTCGGCCACGGCGCCTTCTTTGCGCTCGGCGGCTACGCCATGGGCATGTACCTCATGCGGCAGATCGGCACGCGCGGCGTCTATGCCGATCCGATCCTGCCGGATTTCATGGTGTTCCTGAACTGGAAGCAGTTGCCGATCTATTGGTACGGCTTCCAGTTCTTCCCCTATGCGGCGCTCATGGTGCTGCTGGTGCCGGGCGCGCTGGCTTTCGTTTTCGGGTGGTTTGCGTTTAGAAGCCGCGTGACCGGCGTCTATCTGTCGATCATCACGCAGGCGCTTACTTTCGCGCTCATGCTCGGCTTCTTCCGCAATAATTTCGGTTTTGGCGGCAATAACGGCCTGACCGACTTCAAGGATATCCTCGGCTTCAACGTACAGGCGGAAACGACGCGCAACGCCTTGTTTGCAATTTCCTGCGTCGCGATCATAATCGGCTTTGTATTGTGTCGCAGCATCATCACCTCGAAATTCGGCAAGGTGTTGATCGCCATTCGCGATGCCGAAGCACGGACGCGCTTCCTCGGCTACCGCGTGGAATCCTATAAACTGTTCGTGTTCACGCTGTCCGCCTGCATGGCCGGCGTCGCTGGAGCGCTGTACGTGCCGCAGGTCGGCATCATCAATCCGAGCGAGTTCGCTCCCGCCAATTCCATTGAAGCCGTGATTTGGGTCGCGGTCGGCGGCCGCGGCACACTCACCGGCGCGGTGATCGGGGCCGTGCTGGTCAATTACGCCAAAACGTATTTTACCTCGGGATTCCTGGCGCCCTATTGGCTGTTTATGCTGGGCGCCCTGTTCATTCTGGTGACGCTGCTGTTGCCGCGCGGCGTCGTCGGCACGCTGCGGCATTGGACCGCGTTGCGGCGGGACCGGTCGTCGGCTGCCGCCGAGGACGGCGTAACGGAGCCGCTGCCGGCGGAATGAGGTCCGACCATGGAAGCGCTGACCAGCGCACTATTGTATCTCAACGGCGTCACCGTCTCGTTCGACGGATTCAAGGCGCTCAACAATCTTTCCTTTGCCATCGAGCCCGGTGAGATGCGCGCCATCATCGGCCCGAACGGCGCCGGCAAGACGACGATGATGGACGTGGTGACCGGCAAGACGCGGCCGGACCTCGGCGACGTCATGTTCGACGGTTCGTACGATCTGACGCGGCTCGACGAGGCCGAGATTGCCGAGCTGGGCATCGGCCGCAAGTTCCAGAAGCCGACGGTGTTCCAGAGCCAGACCGTCGCCGACAACCTCGAGCTTGCGCTCAAGTCGGACCGCCGCGCCCGCGCCGCGCTGTGGTGGCAGGAAAGTCCGGAAGAGCGCCGCCGCATCGACAGCCTGTTGGAGATCATCCGCTTGACGGCGGTGCGCGACCGCCTGGCCGGCAGCCTGTCGCACGGCCAGCGGCAATGGCTCGAGATCGGCATGCTGCTGGCGCAGGAACCGAAGCTGTTGTTGGTCGACGAGCCGGTCGCCGGCATGACCGACGTGGAAACACACCAGACGGCGGAGCTGCTCAAAGAGATCAACCGCGAGCGCACGGTTGTCGTCGTCGAACACGACATGGCTTTCGTGCGCGACCTCGGCGTCAAAGTCACCTGCCTGCATGAGGGCTCGGTGCTGGCCGAGGGCACGATCGACCAGGTCTCGGCAAACGAGCGGGTGGTGGAAGTGTATTTGGGGCGCTAACGCATGATCCCGAAAAGTGGACGGCGGTTTTCGGAAAAGATCATGCGTCAAGGGATATCCTGATGCTCGAGGTCAACGCGATCGATCTGCACTACGGCGCCGCGCAAACCTTGCGCGCCGTGTCGCTGAAGGCGGAGCCCGGCAAGGTGACTTGCGTGCTCGGCCGCAACGGCGTCGGCAAGACGAGCCTGCTCGACGCGCTGGCCGGCCAGCATCCGGTGAGCCGCGGTACCATTACCTGGGAGGGCGAAGACATCACTGCGCTGCGGCCGCCGGAGCGGGCGCGGCGCGGTATTTCCTACGTGCCGCAAGGCCGCGAAATCTTCCCGCTATTGACCGTCGAGGAAAACTTAAGGACCGGCTTCGCGCCGCTCAAGCGTGACGACCGCAGCGTGCCGGACGACGTGTTCTCGCTGTTTCCCGTGTTGCGGGACATGCTGCGGCGGCGCGGCGGCGACCTTTCGGGCGGCCAGCAGCAGCAGCTTGCCATCGGCCGCGCGCTGGTGATGCGGCCGCGGCTCCTGCTGCTCGACGAGCCGACGGAAGGCATTCAGCCTTCGATCATCAAGGATATCGGCCGCGCCATCGCCTATTTGCGCTCGCTCGGCCAGATCGCCATCGTGCTGGTCGAGCAATATCTCGACTTTGCCCGTGAACTCGGCGACCATTTCGCCGTCATGGAGCGCGGCGCCATCGTCTATGCCTGCAACCGCGACGACCTTGACGAGGCCGCGCTGCGGCGGGCCATGGCGATTTGATTTTGCTGAATAATTATCGTTGCGGGGGATGAAACTTGCTTGCGGACGGGCCGGCAGACTCGGCAGACGATGAAGTCTTCGCCGCCAATCGCGCGGTCGGGCGCGTCGCGCTCGCGGTAGCGGCCGCTGCCGGCGAGAGCCGCCGTGCGCGGGTGCATGAGGCAGGCTCGTTGCGGGTGCGGTTCCCGAACGCAGCGACTAGGGCCACGCTCGATGCCGTCATCGTCAACACCGCCGGCGGAATGACCGGCGGCGACCGCTTCGACATCGAAATGAGTGTGGGCGCCGGTGCGCGGCTGACCGTGACCACCGCGGCCGCGGAAAAAATCTATCGCTCGCTCGGGCCGGATACGCAGGTTGGCCTGAAAGCCGACGTCGGCCCCGGCGGCGCGCTGGCCTGGCTGCCGCAGGAGACCATTCTATTCGATCAAGTGCGGCTCCGCCGCGCCATCGACATCGACTTGGGCCGCGATGCCAGTCTCGTATTGGCTGAAGCCATCGTCTTCGGCCGTTTGGCCATGGGCGAAGCGGTGCTGCAAGGACACTTATTCGACCGCTGGCGCGTGCGCGTCGGCGGCGCGCTTATTTTCGCCGAGACGCTGCGCCTCGACGGCGCGATCGCGCAAAGGCTGGCGCAGCGCGCGATCGCAGCCGAAAGCGTCGCCGTGGCCAGCGTGCTCAAAGTCCCCGGCGATGACGCTAGCGTTGCAGCAGTGCGCGCGATGGAGAAAGACTTCGCCGGCGAAGTCGGCGTGTCGGCGTGGAACGGGCTCGCGGTCGCGCGCCTCGTCGCACCCGACGGTGCGGCGCTGCGCCGCGACCTTATTGCCGTATTGACGGCGCTTCGCGCCGGGCCGCTGCCGCGGCTGTGGATGAACTAGAGGGGCTCATGCATCTTACTCCGCGCGAGAAGGACAAGCTCTTGATCGCCATGGCGGCGATGGTGGCGCGGCGCCGGCTCGATCGCGGCGTCAAGCTCAATCACCCGGAGGCCGTGGCGCTGATTTCCGATTTCATTCTCGAAGGCGCGCGCGACGGCCGCTCGGTCGCCGAACTGATGGCGGAAGGCGCCCATGTGCTGACGCGGGCGCAGGTGATGCACGGCATCGCCGAGATGATCCCGGAGATTCAGGTCGAGGCGACGTTTCCGGACGGTACCAAGCTCGTCACCGTGCACGAGCCGATACGATGAGGCGCAGATGATCCCCGGCGAATATTTCATCAAGGACGGCGAGATCGAGCTCAACAAGGGCCGCAAGAGCGTGACGCTTACCGTCTCGAACAGCGGCGACCGGCCGATTCAGGTCGGTTCGCATTATCATTTCTTCGAGACCAATCCGGCGCTGAAATTCGAGCGCAAAAAAGCCCGCGGCATGCGCCTCGACATTCCCGCCGGCACCGCGGTGCGCTTCGAGCCGGGCCAGACGCGCGAGGTCAAATTGGTGGCGCTCGCCGGCACGCGCACGGTTTACGGTTTCCGCCAGGAGGTCATGGGAAAGCTGGAAAAAACGCGGCCGCAAAAATCATGACGAGCGAGCTTGCGCAAGCCCGCCCGTCACGTTCTCAGCGCTGCTACCGCGGCTGGGACCAGGATCAGCTCAGCGCTTGATGCGATGCTGGTAGCGGCTTCAGCACCAGGCCGATCTGACCTTGGCGATCTCTCTCATCCGGCGAAGCCAAACGCGAGCGATCTGGTGAGGATGATAACGCAGCGCAGGCGCGAGGCAAGTTAAAGCAGGCGGCGCGGCGCCCGTGCGATGCCGTGGGGATAACACTGGGGATTAAAACATGATCCGGAAAAGTGGAAGCCGGTTTTCCGAACAGATCATGTTTCACTAGTCAGGAACTGGAGGACGCGATGCCAGCGAAAATAAGCCGTGCGGTTTACGCCGACATGTTCGGCCCGACCACGGGTGACCGCGTGCGGCTGGCCGACACCGATCTCATCATCGAGGTCGAGAAGGATTTTTGCAGCTACGGCGAGGAAGTGAAGTTCGGCGGCGGCAAGGTGATCCGCGACGGCATGGGGCAGAGCCAGGTCACCAACAAGCAGGGCGCGGTCGACACCGTCATCACCAATGCGCTCATTGTCGACCATTGGGGCATCGTCAAAGCCGACGTCGGCCTCAAGGACGGCAAAATTTTCGCCATCGGCAAGGCCGGCAATCCGGATATCCAGCCCGGCGTGACCATCGTCATCGGACCGGGCACCGAGGTGATCGCCGGCGAAGGCAAAATCCTCACCGCCGGCGGCTTCGACACCCACATCCATTTCATCTGCCCGCAGCAGGTCGACGAGGCGCTGATGTCGGGCGTGACTTCGATGCTCGGCGGCGGCACCGGCCCGGCGCACGGAACCTTCGCCACCACCTGCACCCCCGGGCCCTGGCACATCGCCCGCATGATCCAGGCGGCCGACGGTTTTCCGATCAATCTCGGCTTTGCCGGCAAGGGTAACGCCTCGCGCCCGGCGGCGCTGGAGGAAATGATCAAGGCCGGCGCCTGCGCGCTCAAGCTGCACGAGGACTGGGGCACGACGCCGGCGGCGATCGACTGCTGCCTCGCGGTCGCCGACGACTACGACGTGCAGGTGATGATCCACACCGACACGCTCAACGAATCCGGCTTCGTCGAGGACACCATCAAGGCGTTCAAGGGCCGCACCATCCACGCCTTCCACACCGAAGGCGCCGGCGGCGGCCACGCCCCCGATATCATCAAGGTGGCAGGACTGAAAAACGTGCTGCCGTCCTCGACCAACCCGACGCGGCCCTACACCAAAAACACCATCGACGAGCATCTCGACATGCTGATGGTGTGTCACCATCTCGATCCGTCGATCGCCGAAGATCTCGCCTTCGCCGAAAGCCGCATCCGCAAGGAGACGATCGCGGCGGAGGATATTTTGCACGACATCGGCGCGCTCTCGATGATGTCGTCGGATAGCCAAGCCATGGGCCGCATCGGCGAGGTCATCATCCGCACCTGGCAGACCGCCGACAAGATGAAGAAGCAGCGCGGTCGATTGAAGCAGGAGAAGGGCGACAACGACAATGCGCGGGTCAAGCGCTACGTCGCCAAATACACCATCAATCCGGCGATCGCCCACGGCGTGTCGAAACTGATCGGCTCGGTGGAGAAGGGCAAGCTGGCCGATCTCGTGCTGTGGTCGCCGGCCTTTTTCGGCGTCAAGCCCGACTGCATCATCAAGGGCGGCACGATCGTCGCCGCCCCGATGGGCGATCCGAACGCCTCCATTCCGACGCCGCAGCCGATCCATTACCGGCCGATGTTCGGCGCCTTCGGCCGCGCCCGCACCGCGTCCTCCGTAGTGTTTGCCTCGAAGGACGCGGTGAAGGCGGGGCTCGGCAAGAAACTCGGCATCCAGAAAGAGCTTTACGCCGTGCAGAACACGCGGAAGCTCTCCAAGAAGAGCATGATCCACAACGACGCCACGCCGCTCATCGAAGTCGATCCGGAGACCTACGAGGTGCGCGCCGACGGCGAACTCCTCACCTGCGCGCCGGCGGAAACGCTGCCGATGACACAGCGCTATTTTCTGTTTTGACCTACAGCAACAGGTCGGTGCTCACGCCGCAGCGGGCGCCCGCTACGCTTGCTTCGGCGGGAGCAGACGGCTTTTAAAGAACGCGAGGATTTCGTCACGGGCGGCGATGGTCGGCTGGCCGGCCTCGTCGATCAGGTGCTGAGTCACCACGCTATGGGGATAGGCGACATAGCGGGCGAAAAAAGGCGCGACGTCGGTGTTGGCGGCGCTGTCGGGAAGGACGCGCGGCACGAAGCGATCGCCGAGGGCTGCGGCATAGGCGGCGAAGCGCTCGGCTTTGCAAATCTGGTCGCCCGCGAAGCGATAGGCCAGCACCGTCAAATCCTCCCGCTCCAGTCGGTCGCGGACCGCCTTGAGGTCTAGCGGCGCAATCTCGAGGCCGGCGGGCTCTTTCAGCGGCAGCGAGGGCTGCGAGAGAACCGGCGCCAGCATCGACGGCTCCAGCATCATCGTCAGCGCGAAATTCCCGGTGAAGCACATGCCGATCGCGCCGACGCCGGGGCCGCCGCATTCCTGATGCGCCAGCCGCGCCAAAGCGCGGAGCCATTGCGTCACCGGACTCGACTGGTTGGCGGCGAGCACGCGGAATTCGGCGCTGATGCACGCCCGCTGGAAGACGGCGGCGCCTTCCTCGGCGGTCGGCACGGCGCCGTCGCGGCCGAACAGCGAGGGCATGTAGACCGTGAAGCCCGCATCGCGAACCCAGCGGGCAAAACGCGCCACATGCGGGCTGATGCCCGGCATTTCGGCCATGACGATGACGGCGGGCCCGCGGCCGCCGATATAGACCCGCTTGGTCGCGCCATCGAGCGTGATGTCGCGCGCGGCAAAATCCTCCAGCGGGTCGTCTTCCTTGACACTGCGCTCCGGCATACGAGCCCTCCCCCCTCCGGTCCATCATACTATGCGAAGACGCAAAACATTCTCGGGATTCCCTCTCCCCGCACGCGGGGAGAGGGTTGGGGTGAGGGGGCGTCACCGCAAGGCTCAGATTCGCGGATAGGCCGGCGCCCTCTCCCTCGTCACCACCGGGCTTGACCCGGTGGTCCATGCCGAAGTCCGGCAACCGAAAACGCGCGGAGCATACTGAGCAAGCCCACGAACCGCATGGATTGCCGGGTCAAGCCCGGCAATGACGAAAAAAATCCCGTTCTCGCGGCGCGATGCGCGCCCGAGGCATGCTGTACAACCGCATGATCCCGAAAAGTGGCTACCGGTTTTCGGACAAGATCATGCGCAAGAGACAGTCAACGGCCCGCTGAGCACCATCGCGTCACGCCTAAAAAAGCCGGCGGTGGGGCCGGTTTTGGCTCGATCATGCTCTGCGCACGTAGCCCGGGTTGAGCAACGCGAAACCCGGGATGGACCTTTCAAGCTTCCCGATCGTCCCCGTGTTTCACTTTGTTCAATCCGGGCTACAAAAAAAAGGAAGCGGAACGCCGGTAGACGCTGATCCTTATCCTCCGCACCCAGCGGTGCGGCTCTGCCTCCCTCTCGGGAAGCAGCTCGCCTGCCGGCGTTCCACTCGCGGCTCTCGCCAAGGGGACTCTCGTCCCAAAGGCTCAGCGTCAGGCCATGCTTCCTGGGAGGCGATTGTCTGCCTCTTGACAGAAGTAGAATGTCACTTTATTGGGGATTGCTGGGGCTCCAATAGGAGGCGGCAATGCTCGAAAAGCTTGCCCAAATTCTCGGGTTTGCATGGCGTCGGACCGGCGACGTTTCTGTCTTGGCTTGGCTGTTCCCATCGGCATGGAGCATTGCCGCGCCGGTGCTGCCAATGATTGGGGTCGCCATCATTGCCCTCATTTACGGCATTCCGCCTGTTCTATGGATTCCGAGTGCCTTGGCGGCGGCGGTGCTGAGCTTGGTATGCGCTGTTTATTACCGCGCTTTCCGCGATCCGAATTTTGGTCGCGTGGCGCCTAAGAGCATCGCCGCGCTCGAAGATGCCGATCTAAAAAAGATCGCGTCCAAATGGCTAATCGAGAAACTGTCCGATCGAAAGCTTCATGTTCAGCACCTCACCCTATTCGGGTCCATAGTGCACGATCATTTCAGGACCTCGGACATAGATGTAATCGTGCGATTTAAGCCGGTTTCGGATGCCAAAATAGGCAGGGCGGTTAGAAACATCAAAGCCAAGATCGTGGGCCAATTCAAACAAACCTTTGACCACGATCTGCATGTCAAATTTTTCTGCGCACATGAAAAAGCAGGATATGACGCGTTTGTCGCGGATACCAAGCATGAAGAAATCACTTAGGCTTAGGCTTGTACTTAAAAACGTCGCTCCAGTTGAGCGCACCCATAAATTCTCTAAAATGCGCGATGAGAACGCAGTCCTCGCCAGATCGTATCCATGCGTCACCGGTGCATTGGGCCGCCGGAGTCAGCAAAATAATATCGCCGCTCTTAATCAAGGACGGACGCCCAAGATATTCCGCCAGCCCAAATTCGTAAGCATCGCTATAAAACAAATTCAGAGGCTTGCGACCGCCAGTTCGTTCGATTCTGTAAACAACGTCGTTGCCAACGTCTGTGCGATCAAACGAAGCGATGCAATCAACATCCGCCTATGACCGCACCGAAGATGTCCGTATTGGCGCGATTGTTGTAGCGGAACTGAAACTCCGCGACGTACAGCGGAAGATATTTTGCACTGACTTTGTGGAACGTGCCGACAACGCCACGCTTGAAGATCGACCAGAATCCTTCGATCGTGTTCGTGTGAACTGCGCCGACAACATATTGCTCTCTTTTATGATGCACGGATTGACGCGGATATTCTTTCAAGCCGCTGTACACTTGGTGTTCGTCCGTCGCCAGCAAACTGACTCTGTGCGACACGGCCTCGCGGACAAATCCTTCAACGCTCGGCTTGTTTACGTGCTCAAGCACTCGGGCGATAACATTGCCCTTCCGTTGCACGGCACCGATGACAGGAACTTTGCCAGTACCCGCGCCGCCGCCTTTGCCGTGGTGGCGTTTGTTCCAATGCCGGTTGTGATCCTTGCCGCCCACCCAAGTCTCATCAACCTCGACAATGCCGCCCAATTTCGTCTCCGGCTCCATCATCGCCGCGCGGATTTTGTGGGTCATATTCAGCGCGGTTTCATAAGAGCCAAAGCCCATCTGCCGCTGAATTTGCAGCGAGCTAATGCCCTTTTTGCTAGTCATCATCAAATGAACGACCTTGAACCACTGGCGAAGCGGCTTGTTGGTGTTCTCGAAGATCGTCCCGGCGATTACGGAAAACCGATAGCCATCCGGGGCGCATTGCTCGCACTGCCAATGCCATTTGCGCGACCGCAGATCGTACACCTTGGGATTTCCGCACCGGGGGCAGTGGACGCCATCGGGCCACCTACGGCGCGCCAGATAGGCTTTGGGGGCATCGTCGTCACCGATAGGAAACATGTCCTCGAATTGGGCCTCGGTCATTTGGTGGACCGGCTTAGGATGTTTTTTCACGGCGGCTACCCCTTAAACCCTATATATTATACGGGTTTGTCGCTTCTGTCAAGCCCCGGATAATCGCCTCCTGGGACGCGGCCGGAGCGTGCGATCCTTTGACCGCCCTTCCGGGCGAGGAGCGCACGCCGCTCCACGGGCGTTACCCGCGCCTGTCCCAGTCCAGTGAAGCACCTCACGCGCCGGTCCTAGTGCCGGCAGGATGATGCCCAAGCCGCCCGGGAGCGGAGGTGACGAGCCCCTGCCCGCGGGAACCGCTCCTGCCCCATCGGCCGATGTCACCCAGCCGACGTCCTTAGGTGGGCAAGATTCGCAATGGCGATTATCCGTGACTTGACTAATTTTAGCCATTGGTTTATATTGCCTCCATTGACCGAAGGAGGCCCCGATGGCCCGCGTTAAAGCCGTTACCCAGTTGACTATAAAGCAGTTTGAAACCCTGTTCCCGACCGAGGAAGCCTGCAAAATATACCTGCAAGCCCGCCGCTGGCCGGAAGGCGTCCAGTGCCCGCGTTGTGGCAATATGGACGTGTACCCCGTCACCAACCGCCCTTTCCACTGGCAGTGCTCCAAATGCGCTGAGAAGGGCGGCTATCGCTTCTCCTTGCTCGTGGGGACGATCTTCGAGAATACGAATAAGCCGCTCCGCGACTGGTTCCGGGTCATCCACGTGATGCTGACCAGCAAGAAGGGCGTTAGCGCATTGCAGGTTAAGCGCGTCATGGGTTTCGGCTCTTACGAAACCGCGCTCTACATGTGCAACCGCATCCGGGCTGGCCTCAGTGAACACCGCCCCGACAAGTTGGGCGGTATCGTTGAAGTGGACGAAACCTACATCGGCGGGAAAGACAAAAATAAACACTGGGATAAGCGTAGCGGCGGTAGGGGGCGGCTCTGGCTCCGGTAAGATCGGCGTTATCGGCGCAGTCCAACGCAAGGGCAAAGTCGTCGCTCGCGTTCTGAAAAGCGTTGATGGCACAAGCGTAGCCAAGTTTGTCAGGGAAGCCATTTCCAACAAGGTTAGCCTGCTGGCTACGGATGCTTGGCCCGGCTACGTCGATTTGCCTGCTACGCTCCCTCATGAAATGGTTGACCACAGCAAAAACCAATACGTTGTCGGCGCGATCCACACCAACACAATTGAGGGTTTTTGGTCGCTGGTGAAGCGCGGTGTTGTCGGCACCTATCATAAGGTCAGCGCCAAATACATGCCGCTGTACGTCGCCGAGTTTCAGTTTCGGTACAACAATCGAGAGAACGTGGACATATTTGGTGCCGCTGTAGCGCGTTGCTGAGACGCCATAAAAACCGAAGAAACCGGCGGCGTTCTCAGCAAAATCAGCAACAACATCGCAAAAAGCTAAAATGAGCCATCCAGCAATAAATAATCCGATACAGGACACACGATACAAGGGACCGCGACGCCAAGCGGCAAAATAGCCATGCCAGAGACCGATGGTCAAAAAGGCAATTCCAATGCAACCAAAAAACATTGGACTGATCCGTATTTTTGGTTGTTGCTCGTAACCGCTATAGCCACTTCGTGCGCGGCAAAATTCACTTATAATCAATGGTGGACTGCCGACGATACAGAAAAGCGGCAAACCCGGGCTTACGTATCTTTGCGTGACATCAGAGTCGAAAAAAGAATTGATAACGCCTTCGATTTCATTCCTGAATGGGAGAACACTGGAAATTCCGAGACGGTAAATATGACAGCAGGCTTCAACCTGCACCTCTCTGATATTCCCCTGCCAAGAGGTTTTAGCTTTGGCGATTTGTTCCCGGGGCCACATGTCCCCATTGTTTTGGGACCAAAGGCCGTCTCTAATGTCACCTTTCTTACAAAGAATGGCGACTGTCTGGCCCAGTTCAACAGGAATGATGAACTTACTAAATTCTACTTGTGGGGATGGGCGACCTACAACGACACATTGACCAGCGTACAACATGTGACCCGATTTTGCTGGGATGTTGAGCGAGCTATTTTTTCCGATGATCGCAAAAGCATTCGGTTGCCACACGCATTGTGCAATGAGGGCAATTGCGCAGAAAGTGATTGCCCCAAACCCACGGGGCAGGTGATCCAGTTGAGAGTATCTGTGTGCAAGCCGGAACCAGCCCCGCCCACAAATCAGCCGACAAAGTAGATCTTCCATTTTCCGTTACCTCACTCATCGTGAGGCAAATATCCGGGTCGCAAGTCAGGCGACGGGTTTAGTCAAGTCCCGGATAATCGCCTTCGCAATGATGTAACGATAATAGGGACGGATGTCAAGAGTAAGTCACTACAGCAGCGACGGCAAAACACCTCTCCCCAGTGGGGAGAGGTCGCGCGCGAAGCGCGCGGGTGAGGGGGTTCCTGGCGCTTGACGCCAGCTAAAGCATGATCTTCCAATAGTCGAGAGCTTCCCTCACCGCATCGCGCGGGTAGTGTTCGCCCGCGAATTCGAGATCGCGGCGGATCGCGGCCTTGCGTCTTTCGGCGGAAACCTGAATGGCCGGCGTTAACGGCGCCACGCCCAAAGGAAGCTTCTCATTCCGTTTTGTTGGCCAGCTCTTTGGATACGATTGCCAATCTGTCCACGAATCGAGCGCAGCATTGATTTCGCGCACGCTTTCGTGGTCGCACTGCCAGTTATAGAGATTGCGCGCACAAATACGTAGCATCGCCTTGATCTCGGGCATCGTGTCTGTAAAAGCCTTGAGGGGCGTCGGCAGCAAGACCATGTTACCAACGCAGGAGAAAAACCGACGGTCCATGACGACCACATTGGAGAGCTGATAGCTGGAATCATCAACGCCCCAAATGTGACAGCAGGACCAATTGGGCCGCAGCTTCTTTCGTAGACCTAACGCCAGTGTCAGGGCCTCGTTGGCGTATCTATTTCCTTCGGCTTTATGAACCGAGTTGCCAGTTTCGCGGTTCTTATTCATCTGAGGCGCCGACCAATTGCCTTTGTAAAAGGAGCCTCTGCGCGCGTGCTCAGGAAACCAGAGCGGCAATAGTTTGAAGGTATCCGGCGAAACCCACCGCGCGGTGTGCTCGATCAGCGAGGCAATCTCGCCTAAATCAATCACTCTACGCAGCGTTTCCAATCCATCCGAAATACTGGCCACTGTGTCCCTATCCCTTCAGCAAGGAGCCCGCATGAGCGCAGCAATATGCGGGACGACTGGAGGGAATATAGACCCCGGATGTCACTTCGCTCGTCCGGACTACGCTTGCTGCGCCGCATACAGAGCAGAGAACATTTCGTCGTAATCGGCTTCAAAAAGCTTCTTCGCCGGAAAGGCCGTGGGATACCGTTTGACCATGTATCCATGCCAGTCCCAATGGTTCATTTCGGCGTCGTTTAATTTACCCTCCATGAAGCTGCCGATGTCATTAGCGGCCATGATCTGCAAGCCGACTTCCAAGTCCTCGATCCCCCAAACTGAGTACGGGCTTTCTTTAACGATGTTGGATGATAGGCCTGCGCCATCGAGCTTCGCAGTCACCGACGAGGTCAGCTTGTTCATCATCACCGGGCCGAACATTCGCCAGTTCTCTATCGTTACGATTACCGGGAAAATCTGTCGGCCTTCCTTTGCGGGGAATTTGGGATACGCATTTGCGATATAGTCGCTCAGCGTTTTGTAAACCTGCACGATCGCGGACGCCATGCTATCAATATCGGCTTCCAGCGGACTTAGATTGGTCAGCGCTGTCTTCGCGTCCCACGACATACGTTTCGACTTACACTCCACGAACAGTGCCGAATCCTCGTCGGCAACGATCCAATCGACCGTCCGCTTCCTCGCCTTGCCGACGTTATACTCTTGCTCAGAAATACGTTGGAGCGGATCGGGACAAGCGCGTTCGATTGCTTCGCCGACGTAGTTCTGGAAGCCTTCGCCGAATTCATTGCCGAACTCTGGGAGGCTGATGAAGTCGTAATAGAGGCCGCCAGTGAATCTCCAGTACAGCAACGTCATAAGCGGGCAGATGTAAGATTCTCTGCCGTTGTACGCCATCCGAATAAGCGGGGACGCGAATGCGTTAAGAGAACGCCCATGCAGGCGATCCCGCACATGTAAAGTTGCCAGAGACTGAGGCCGATCTGGTCCTGACAAATTTTGTTGATCGCCGGTCGGTCAAATATCTTGTAGTAGCGAATGGTCGATGCAGAATTCGGCGCGTTCGACTGCCAAATGAATTGGCGGTGGATAATTCGGTTTAGCTCGACGAGTACGTCCTGCGATTGGCCAAAGCTCTGATAGATTTTGCTCTCGAAGGCTTTGAGTGAATTGATTAGTTCGCTGAGCGTCTTCCACGCGCGGAGTGTCCGGCCCTTAATGGCAACTGCGTTGCCATTAAGAATCACTTCCTTAGCGAGAAGTTCGAGGTCCCATTCCGCAATCCACGCTTGCGGGACGTCGAGCTTGAGATATTCGGGACTAATCTCGATTTCGTTCGGAAACTGAAATTCGGGAAGTTGTAAGTATTGGCAATACGCCCAGATCACGCTGAGCGCATCCTCCACGGCTAGCAGGGAAATTTTATTTCGGATCGGCTTGTAGTGTTGGAAAACGTCCATCAATAAGCCCCCGGCGATGAATGGGACTCATATAAGTTCAGGGTTTCCGAGCGATGAGGGATCAAACGGGCTCTGGCAAAGAGAATCTTCCACATCAAGCGCATTGGACGGAATAGCCAAGCGTAAATCCGCCCTCCGCCTCGCCGCAGCGGCGGGTTACGCCGGGGCCTCTCGTTGGGCCGCGCTTGGCGCCAATTCGTTGGATCGACCCGCCTCCGGCTAATTGCGCCCACCCGCCCCCCGAACCCTGCCATGATTCAGCCAAGGCTTTGGTACTAGGGTCCAAATTGCGGTCACGGGCGGAGGGTTCCTTTGTTTCCAGCATGGTTTTCAGCGCGCCGGTTTGTTCCTGCCGTCACGGCGGCCTTGTTGCCGATCGCGGCGACATTTTTGCTGTTCTCGGCCGCGGACGCGCGCGCCGCGGGCCTGTTCGGCTCTTGCGAAGACGCCGCCAATGTCGCGGTCTTGACCGCGCCGATAGCGCCGTGGACCGGCGCGCCGCTGCGCGTCATCGTCGCCGCCGAGAAGCCGCTCGACGGCGAGCTGTCGCTGATCACGCCCGAAGGCCGCGTCGCCGTCAAATCGGGCGGCCGGCAGGGCGGGCCGCCCTATGTCTGGTTCGCCGAGATGCCGTCGCCGGCGGCGGGAACCTGGCGCGCCAGCCTCGCGGCGGCCGGCTGCAGCCCGATCACCCGCGACATCGTCGTCGCCGACACCGCGCCGCCGCCGCCCGCGGCCGCGGGCGGCGTCTGGCCGCTGCGCAATAGCTGGAACCGCGCCAGCGAAAATCTGTTTTCGGCATGGATCGAGAAGCTGTTCGACGCGCCGCTCGACAGCGAGCCGTCGTGGCCGACGCTGCGCGAGGTGCTGCACGACCAATCGCGCAATGTGCTGTTCAATTATCTGGGCCGCGGCGAAGACCAAGCGAAGATCGTCATCAGCCCCGATTGCGCCGACCTCGTCTATTTCCTGCGCGCCTATTTCGCCTACAAGATGGGACTGCCGTTCGGTTATTCGAAATGCTCGCGCGGCGGCGGCGGCAAGCCGCCCAAGTGCTACGGCTGGTTCACCAATCAAAGCCCCGACGCGGCAAGGCCGGCGGCCTCGTTCGCCGAATATCTGCGGGTGGTCGCCGACGCCGTGCAGTCCGGCGCCGTGCGGGTGGCGGCGAACGACGACCGCACCGATTTTTATACCGTGCCGCTGACGCAGGCGGCGCTGCGCCCGGGAACCGTCTACGCCGACCCGTACGGTCACGTGATGATGCTGGTGCGGCGGGTGCCGCAGTCGGGCGGCTCGGCGGGCGTCTTCCTCGCCGTCGACGGCGAGCCCGACGGCACGGTGGCACGCAAGCGGTTCTGGCGCGGCAATTTCCTGTTCGCGCACGAGCCGGCGCTCGGCAGCCCCGGCTTCAAGCGCTTCCGGCCGATCGTGCGCGAGGCGGGCGGCGGCCTGCGGCGGCTGAGCAATGCCGAAATCGCCAAGGATCCGCAATACGGCGATTTTTCGCTGCAACAGTCGCAGCTTTCGGTCGAAGACTTTTACGACCGCATGGACGACGTGATGTCGCCGCAGCCGCTCGATCCGTTCCGCGCCATGAAGGCGGCGATCAACTCGCTGGAAGAGCAGGTGAAGACACGCGTGGGCTCGGTCGAGAACGGGCGCAAGTACCAGAACGGGCACGGCGGCGACGCCGGCATGCCGGACGGCCCGGCGATCTTCGCCACCACCGGCGCCTGGGAGGATTTTGCGACGCCGGCGCGCGATTTCCGCCTGCTGATCGCCATCGACGTGGTGCGCTTCTATCCGGATAAGGTGGCGCGGCAGCCGCAACGCTACGCCATGCCGTTCGGCAGGAGCGTCGCCGCCGTGCAGGCCGAAATGCAGCGCGCGCTCGCCTCGGAGCTGGCCGCGCGCAAGTTCACCTATATGCGCAGCGACGGCTCGGCGTGGACGCTGTCGCTCAAGGACGTGGTCGACCGCGCCGTCGAATTCGAGATGGGCTACAACCTCAACGACTGCGTCGAGCTGCGCTGGGGCGCCCCGGCGGGGAGCGCCGAGGCGTCGACCTGCAAGCGGCATGCGCCGGCGGCGCAGCGCGCCAAGATGACCGATTACCGCCGCTGGTTCCGCGAGCGGCATTGGCCGACGCGGGCCTAGCGGCTCAATCAGCATCGTCATTGCGAGGAGCCCCAACGGGGCGACGAAGCAATCCAGTCCCACACCCCCGGTGCCCAGTTCCCTGCGGCTGCCGTGTTTCAATGGGCATAAAACTCAATTACTAAGGCCAGCGGGAGGGGCACTCGTCGCGCGATGCCGGACCAAGGCGATTTTGGCTTGAGCGAATGGCGCGAAACGATTCGCAGCGGCGAGCGCGTGCTGATCCGCCAAGCGCGGCCTGAAGACAAGGCGCTATATCCGGATTTTCTAGCCGATGTCAGCGCCGAGGATTTGCGGCTTCAGTTTTTCGCGCGCATTGCCGAGCTCAGCGCCGCGGAGAGCGATAAGCTCGGCCATCTCGACTACAGGCACGAAATGGTTTTCGTCGCGCTCGATGAAGACACCGGCCGCATGCTCGGGCTCGTGCGTTTGAAGGACGAGCTCGACGAAGAAACCGCGGAATTCGCGATTCTGGTCCGCTCGCGCCTCAAGGGTCACGGGCTCGGCTGGCTGCTGATGCGGCACGTCATCAATTACGCCAAAGAAAAAGGCCTGCGGCGCGTGTATGGCGATGTATTGGCGGAAAATACGACCATGCTGCAAATGTGCGCCGAACTCGGTTTCCGCGAGCTGGACATGGGATCGCATATGAGGCGTTTTGTGCTCGATCTTGCGGCGCGCACCTCAGGATGACGGCATGTTGGTCGTCTTCCCCGGCCATTTGCAGAGATCGGCGATCAGGCATTTTTCGCACAACGGGCGGCGGGCGAGGCAAACGTAGCGGCCGTGCAGGATGAGCCAGTGGTGGGCGTGCAGGCGATAACGCTCGGGCACGACTTGCATCAGCTTCATCTCGACGTCGAGCGGTGTCTTGCCGACGGCCAGGCCAGTGCGGTTGCCGACGCGGAAGATGTGGGTGTCGACGGCGATGGTCGGCTCGCCGAAGGCGATATTGAGCACGACGTTCGCGGTCTTGCGCCCGACGCCCGGCAGCGCTTCGAGCGCCGCACGGTCGTGCGGTACCTTGCCGCCATGCTCGGCGACGAGCTGCCGCGACAGCGCGATCACGTTCCTCGCCTTGGTGCGATAAAGCCCGATGGTCTTGATCAGCTCGCGCACGCGCGCTTCGCCAAGCTTGACCATCTTCTCCGGCGTGTCGGCGAGCTTGAATAAAGCCGGCGTCGCCTTGTTGACCCCGGCGTCGGTCGCCTGCGCCGACAGCACCACGGCCACCAGGAGCGTGAAGGGGTTGATATGCTGCAATTCGCTGCGCGGGGTCGGATTGGCGGCGGCGAAGCGGCGGAACGCCTCGGCGACCTCGGCCGTTGTCCATTGCGGCGGTTCGCCGTGGGCGGCCTCGGCAGCGGCCGTGCGCGGCGCCTCGCCGCCCTTGAGGCGCGCCGCCTTGCCCTTGCGGGCCGCCTTGAGGCTTTGCCGAGTGGTCTTTCGCGCCATGTTTCCCGTATAGTCAGCGCCATGAACGACGACAACATGCACGACGACAACAGCGACCACGAGACTTTCGCCGAGCCGGAAATCTTTTCGGCCGTGATCACGCCGCACCGCTCGCTAGGCAGCACCGGCTTTCTGCTGCTGATGCTGTGTATCGGCGCCGTCAGCTTCGTTTCCGGAATATTATTCCTGGTCATCGGCGCCTGGCCGGTATTCGGCTTCTTCGGCCTCGACGTCCTCCTGATCTACTGGGCGTTCCGGGCCAATTTCCGCGCTGCGCGAGCCTATGAGGTGGTGACGGTCACCGCCTGCGAACTGACGGTCCGCAAGGTCAGCCATCTCGGCCGGGTGCGGGAGTGGGCGCTCAACCCGCTGTGGGTGCGGCTCGACCGCATCGTGCACGAGGAATTCGGCATCGAACGGCTGTTTCTGGTGTCGCACGGCCGGCGGCTGCCGATCGCCGCCTTTCTGGGGCCGGACGAGAAAGCAAGCTTTGCGCGCGCTCTCTCGACCGCGCTAGGCGAGGCCAAGCGCGGTCCGACGCGCACGGTGCTGGAGTAGGGCATATTCACCTCTCCCCAGTGGGGAGAGGTGATTGCTGGCAGAAATCGGGTGGTTTGAGCGGTCGCGGCGGCCTAAAGCATGATCCCGAAAAGTGGAAACCGGTTTTCGGAAAAAGATCATGCTCCAAGAAATGCGGAGCAGAACGATGGAGGCACCCATGCTGTCGCCCGACCGCATCCCGGACCAGACGCCGCTCGCCGCCGCCGCCAGCGATTACGAAGTGGTGCGCCGCGCCATCGGCCACATCCGCAGCCATTGGCGCGAGCAGCCCGAGATCGAGGCCATCGCCGAAGCCGCGGGCGTTACGCCGACCGAGCTGCACCACTTGTTCCGCCGCTGGGCCGGGCTGACGCCGAAGGCTTTTCTGCAGGCGCTGACGCTCGACGGCGCACGGCAATTGCTGCGCAATTCGGCGAGCGTTCTTGACGCCAGCTACGAGGTCGGCCTCTCCGGTCCCGGCCGGCTGCACGACTTGTTTGTCACCCACGAAGCAATGTCGCCGGGCGAATGGAAGTCGGGTGGCGAAGGCTTGACCATCCGCTTCGGCCTGCATCCGTCGCCATTCGGCACGGCGCTCGTCATGGCGACCGAGCGCGGGCTGGCCGGGCTCGCCTTCGCCGATGCCGGCGAGGAAGCCGCGGCGCTCGCCGATATGCGCAGCCGCTGGCCCAAGGCCCATTACGTCGCCGACGCGGCGCGCACGGCGCCGATCGCGCGGCGCATTTTCGATCCGGCGCAATGGCGACCGCAAGAGCCGCTGCGCGTCGTGCTCATCGGCACCGATTGGGAGGTCCGCGTCTGGCAGGCGCTGTTGAAAATCCCCATGGGCAGCGTCGCCAGCTATTCCGGCATCGCCAGCAAGGTCCGCGCGCCTTCAGCCGCCCGCGCCGTCGGCGCCGCCGTCGGTAAGAACCCGGTCGCCTTCGTGGTGCCGTGCCATCGCGTCATCGGCAAGGCCGGCCAACTCACCGGCTATCACTGGGGCACCACCCGCAAGCACGCCATGCTCGGCTGGGAAGCGGGCCGGGTCGGCGCCGGCGGGTAACGATCGCCTACGCCGCCAAATCCTTCCGCTCGGCCACCGTCGAATCGGCATTGAGCCGGTAGATCAACGGCACGCCGGTCGCGATCTCGCGCGCGACAATTTCTTGCGGCGACAGCCGCTCCAGCACCATCACCAGCGCGCGCAGCGAATTGCCGTGAGCGGAAACGAGCACGTTGTCGCCGCGCAGCACGCGCGGCAGGATTTCCTGGATGTAATAGGGCAGCACCCGCGCCGCGGTGTCCTTGAGGCTCTCGCCGCCGGGCGGAGCCACGTCGTAGGAGCGTCGCCAGGCGTGCACCTGCTCGGCGCCCCATTTGCCGCGCGCGTCGTCCTTGTTGAGGCCGACGAGATCGCCGTAATGCCGCTCGTTGAGCGCCTGATCCTTGAACACCGGAATGTTGGTTTGGCCGATCTCCTCGAGCATGAGATCGAGCGAATGCTGCGCGCGAATAAGCGCCGAGGTGAAGGCGACATCGAAGCGGATATGCTGCGCCTTGAGCTTGCGCCCCGCGGCGCGCGCTTCGCCGACGCCGTTCTCGGTGAGGCCGACGTCACGCCAACCGGTAAACAGGTTTTTCAGATTCCACTCGCTCTGACCGTGCCGTACCAGCACGAGAATTCGTTCACCCATTCGTCGTCCTTTTACTCCGCCCGCGGGCTTTCAAATATCTCGAAGCCCCAGCACATCCACCATCAAATAGAGCCCGGGCTTCTGGCCGCGCGCCCACAGCGCCGCATGCAACGCGCCGCGGGCAAAGATCATGCGGTCCTCGGCGCGGTGGGTAAGTTCGAGACGCTCGGCGGGCCCGGCGAAAATCACGGTGTGGTCGCCGACGACCGTGCCGCCGCGCAGCGATGCGAAGCCGATATCGATCGCACGGCGCGCGCCGGTCAATCCGTCGCGGCCACGCACCGAATGGGCGGCGAGATTGATGCCGCGGCCGGCGGCCGCCGCGCGGCCAAGCATCAGCGCGGTGCCGGACGGCGCATCGATCTTCTTGTTGTGGTGCATTTCCAGGATTTCGATGTCGTAGTTCTCGTCGAGTGTCTGCGCCACGCGCTTGACCAAGGCGGCGAGCAGATTGACGCCGAGGCTCATATTGCCGGATTTGACGATCGGCGCCCGGCCGGCCGCCTTGGCGATCGCCGCCTCCTCTTCGGTCGAATGGCCGGTGGTGCCGATGACGTGGACAATGCCGGCGGCGGCGGTCAGCTCCGCCAAGAGGAGCGTCGCCGCCGGAATCGTGAATTCGATCAATCCGTCGGCGTTTTTCAAGAGCGGCGCGACATCGCTGACAACCTTGACGCCGTTCGGCCCCAGCCCGGCGAGCTCGCCGGCGTCACGGCCGATGACGGCCGAATCCGCCGCTTCGACCGCCCCGGCCAGCGTGACGCCCTTGGTCGTCGCAATGGCGTGGATCAGCGTGCGCCCCATGCGTCCGCCGGCGCCGGCGACCACCAACCGCATGTCGGAATTTGCAGCAGCCATGGCGCTCGTCTTTGTGGCTCGTCTTCGCTTGCCGCGGGGTATAGCGGGGCGGTGCGAGAGCGGCAACACGGCGCCGCCTTAACCTCTCCCCGCAAGCGGGAAGAGTGGATCTACGGCTGCGGCCCGTCGTAGCCCTCGATGATCAGCAGATCGCCGAACGAGTGCGGCAGCCGCCGCTTGATGTTTTCCTGATATTCGGGCGAACGGTAGCAGGCCAGCGCCGAAGCGTAATCGGGAAACTCGATAACCACGTTGCGTGTGCGGTTCGCTCCTTCCACCGCTTCAAACTTGCCCGCGCGCACGACGAAGCGGCCGCCGAATTTCTTGAAGATCGCCGGGTTGGCCGCGGCATAAGCCTTGTAGCCCTCGTCGTTGTGCACGTCGATGCGCGCGATCCAGTATCCCTTGGCCATGTCATGTCTCCCTCGCCGCTTCGTCGGCAATTTCCGCAACGATCGCCTGCGCCGCCGCGCGGGGATCGGCCGCGGCGACGATCGGCCGGCCGACCACGAGATAATCGGCCCCCGCTTTAATGGCCAAAGCCGGCGTCGCGATGCGTTTCTGGTCCCCCGCTGCGGCACCGGCCGGCCGAATGCCAGGCGTCACCAGCGCCATCTTCGGCCCGACCATCGGACGCAGATTGGCCGCCTCTTCGGCGGAACACACCAAACCGTCGACGCCGATATCGCGCGCCTGCGCCGCCCGCTCGGCGACGAGCTCCGGCACGGTGAAGTCGTAGCCGGCCGCCGCGAGGTCGGCATCGTCGTAGGACGTGAGCACCGTGACGGCGAGGATTCGGAGCGATCCCTCACGCGCTTCGACGGCGGCCTTCATGGTCTGCGGATAGGCATGAACGGTGAGGAAAGTGGCGCCGAGCCGGGCCACGCTTTTGACGCCCTCCCTCACCGTGTTGCCGATGTCATGGAGCTTGAGATCGAGAAAGACCCGCTTGCCGGCGCCGGTCAGCGTCCGCGCGTATTCAAGCCCGCCGGCGAAGGCGAGCTGATAGCCGATCTTGTAGAACGACACGGCGTCGCCGAGCCGCGCCACCACGGCCTGCGCCGCCTCGACCGAAGACAGGTCAAGCGCGACGATCAGGCGCTCGCGCGGCTGCATCAACATGGCCGTATCCCCTCACGCCGTGCCGCGCGGCATCACGCTCGCCAACTCGATGAGGCGGCGGACGAGCGCTTTCAGCGCGGCGGCAAGACCTTCATCCTTGAGATTGTCCCGTTCGTCGAACGCCTGGTCCGGACGCGCCACGGCGATTTGTTCCGGAATTACCAGCGCGCCGCAGCCGAGTTCCAGAATTTGCCGCAAGGCCATGAGCGACCGAAGGCCGCCGGCGGCGCCGGGCGAGGCCGCGCCGATGGCGAACACGCGGCGCTTGAAGGCGGCGTAAGCCGGCTCCCCCGGATCGCGCACGCGGGAGATCCAGTCGATGGCGTTCTTGAGAAGCGGCGTCACCGAGGCGCTGTATTCGGGGCTGGCGATGAACACGCCCTGATGCGCCTCCAGCATGCGCCGCAACTGCGCGGCATGGCGCGGCACACCGCCGAAGTCGGCGTCGAACAGCGGCAGCGGATAATCGGCCAGCGAGATGCGGGTCACATCGACCTCGGCAAGCGCCAGCTCCTTGGCGGCAAGCGCGGCGAGCCGCGTATTGTACGAGCCGGAGCGCAGCGAGCCGGCCATAACCAGGATTTTCGGCGGAGCCATTGTCGGATGATGGATGAGCGACCACGGACGACGGATTGCAGCATAACCTATCTGGCGCCTGTCGTCCGTCCTTCGTCGTCCGACCGCCGGTACACCCACACGCGCGCGGGTGGCAGGTTCATCCAAATGCGTTCGGAGGCTTCCGCCGAGAAGCCGCCGAGCCGCCGCGGCAAGGGCGAAGCCACCGAATAGGTGAACTGGACGAAGGGTGCGCCGGGCAGCATGAGGTCGAAGGCGTCGCGAATAAGCCGCAACCGCATCTTGATCGGCTTGGTGACCAGCGGCAGGCCGGAGACGACCGCGGCGGCCGGCTGCAGCAGCAGCGTTTCCAGGAGGCGGCGCAGGCTGTAGGCGTCGCCCTGCACCAACGTAGCTTCGGGGTAGCGCGCGCGCAGAATTCGGCAGAACGTCGGATTGAATTCGACCAGCACCAGGCGGGACGGCGCGACGCCGGCCTCGACCAGCGCTTCGGTCACCGGTCCGGTCCCCGGTCCCAATTCGACAACCGGGCCATCGCTGTGCGGATCGACATAGCGCGCCATGGTGCGCGCGAGAATCTTGCCGGAGGGCGTCACCGCACCGATGGTCAGCGGCCGTTCGAACCAAGAGCGCAGGAAGCGCACCTCGTCGTCGAGCCGGATGCCGCGCTTGCGCTCGAATTGCCGAATTTTCTCTTCGATCTTCTTGCCGATACCGTCGCTCTTTTGCTCGAACAGCCGGATTTGGCGTCCGATGTTGCGCTCGATAAGGGTCTTGCGGAGTTCGAGGAGCCGGAGCTGGCGCTCGAATGTCTGTTCAAATTTGCGCAGGGTGGCAAGTGGCATGGCAATCACGCGACGAAGGTTGCCTTTCTAGAACATTCAAGGCGCGAAGGCCAGCCACCGCCGAAGCGAGCCGATTGGGGGTTTAGGCGGAATTGGCGCGGCTGGCGCCGAAGCCGTCGAGGAAATCCTTGACCTTGCCAAAGAATCCCGAGGATTCGGGCTGTGTTTCCGTCGACGACAGGCGGTCGAATTCGGCCAGCAACTCGCGCTGCCGCTTGGTGAGATTCTGCGGCGTCTCGACGACAACCTGCACATACATGTCGCCGCTCTGCCGTGCGCGCAGCACCGGCATTCCCTTGCTCTGCAGGCGGAAACGCCGGCCGGATTGTGTGCCGGCGGGGACTTTCACGCGCGTTTTGCCGCCATCGATCGTCGGCACCTCGAACTCTCCGCCGACCGCCGCGGTCACCATGGAAATGGGGACGCGGCAGTGCAGATCGGCGCCGTCGCGCTGAAAGAACAGGTGCGTGCCGATCGACAGGAATATGTAGAGATCGCCCGGCGGCCCGCCGCGCACCCCCGCCTCACCCTCGCTGGCGAGCCGGATGCGGGTGCCATCCTCGACCCCGGGCGGAATGTTCACCGACAACGTCCGCTCGCGCGTGACGCGGCCGGAGCCCGCGCATGACGCGCACGGACTGTCGATCACTTGGCCGCGGCCTTGGCAGTTCGGGCAAGTGCGCTCCAAGGTGAAAAAGCCTTGCGCCTGGCGGACCCTGCCCTGGCCGCCGCACATCGGACAAGCCTTCGGCTTGGTGCCGGCTTTGGCGCCGGTGCCGGAGCAGGCCTCGCAGGTGACCGAGGTGGGGATGCGGATTTGCGCCGTCTTGCCCGCATAGGCTTCCTGCAGCGAGACCTCCATGTTGTAGCGCAGATCGGCGCCGCGCTCGCGTCCGGAGCCGCGTCCGCGGCGGCCGCCCATGCCGAACAGATCGTCGAATATGTCGGAGAAAGTGGTGGCGAAGTCGGAGCCGAAGCCATGCGCTGCGGCGCCCATGCCGCCGTGCTCGAAGGCGGCGTGGCCGAAACGATCATAGGCCGCGCGCTTGTCGGCGTCCTTGAGAACCTCGTAGGCCTCGTTGATCTCCTTGAAGCGATGTTCGGCGTCGTTGTCCCCGGGATTACGATCCGGATGCCACTGCATCGCCTGTTTGCGAAATGCGGCTTTGATGTCGCCGTCACTTGCGGTGCGCTCGATCGCGAGCACGTCATAGAAGCAGCGCTTGGCCATCACTCCCCACCCGATGACGTCCAATCAGTCCAGCTCGGAGTAGTGCCGGACGAAAGTTGCCAAGTCAAAAAGCCAGTCAAAAACGTGCACCCCCGTTTTGTCTCCGGGAGTGCAATTTTGACACGTCGCAAGGGCATTAGACGCCTCGCCGGATCAAGCCGATTTCTTGTTCTTCTTGTCGTCGTCGACTTCGGTGAATTCGGCATCGACGACGTCGTCCTTCTTGGCTTCGGCCGTTTCGGCGCCGCCGGCCGGTTGCTCGGCGGACTGCTTGTACATCGCCTCGCCGAGCTTCATGGAAGCCTGCGCCAGCGCATTGGTCTTCGCCGTGATCGCCTCCGCATCGTCGCCCTTCAGGGCTTCCTTGAGGTCGGCGATGGCGTTTTCGATCACGCGCCGGTCGGCGTCGCCGACCTTGGCGCCATGCTCCGTGAGCATTTTCTCGGTCGAATGGACCAGCGCCTCGGCGTGATTCTTCGCCTCGACCTGCGCCTTGCGCTTCTTGTCCTCTTCGGCGTGCGCTTCGGCATCCTTGACCATCTTCTGGATGTCGGCCTCGCTCAAGCCGCCCGACGCTTGGATGCGGATCTGCTGCTCCTTGCCGGTGCCCTTGTCCCTGGCCTGAACATTGACGATGCCGTTGGCGTCGATGTCGAAGGTGACCTCGATCTGCGGCACGCCGCGCGGCGACGGCGGAATGCCGATGAGATCGAATTGGCCGAGCAACTTGTTGTCGGCCGCCATCTCGCGCTCGCCTTGAAACACGCGGATCGTCACCGCGGTCTGGCCGTCCTCGGCGGTGGAGAAGACCTGGCTCTTCTTGGTCGGGATCGTGGTGTTGCGATCGATCAGCCGGGTGAACACGCCGCCCAGCGTCTCGATGCCGAGCGACAGCGGCGTCACGTCGAGCAGCAACACGTCCTTGACGTCGCCCTGCAGCACACCGGCCTGAATCGCGGCGCCGACCGCCACCACCTCGTCTGGATTGACGCCCTTGTGCGGCTCCTTGCCGAACAATTGCTTGACGATCTCCTGCACCTTCGGCATGCGTGTCATGCCGCCGACCAGAACCACTTCGTGGATCTCGGCCGCGGAAAGGCCGGCGTCCTTGAGCGCCTGCCGGCACGGCTCGATCGTCTTCTGTATCAGATCATCCACCAGCGCCTCGAACTTGGCGCGGGTGAGCTTCATCGTCAGATGCTTCGGCCCCGATGCATCCGCCGTGATGAACGGCAGATTGATCTCGGTTTGCGTCGTCGACGACAGCTCGATCTTTGCCTTTTCCGCCAACTCCTTGAGCCGCTGCAGCGCGAGCTTGTCGCGGCGCAGATCGATGCCCTGCTCTTTCTGGAACTCGTCGGCCAGATAGTTGACCAGCCGCATGTCGAAATCCTCGCCGCCGAGGAACGTGTCGCCGTTGGTCGACTTCACCTCGAACACGCCGTCGCCGATTTCGAGTATCGAAATGTCGAAGGTGCCGCCGCCGAGGTCATAGACCGCGATCATGCCGGTCTTGCTTTTGTCGAGCCCGTAGGCGAGCGCGGCGGCCGTCGGCTCGTTGATGATACGCAAGACCTCGAGGCCGGCGATCTTGCCGGCGTCCTTCGTGGCCTGCCGCTGGGCGTCGTTGAAATAGGCCGGAACGGTGATGACCGCCTGCTCGACCTTGCTGCCGAGATAGGCCTCGGCGGTCTCTTTCATCTTCTGCAAAATGAAGGCGGAAATCTGCGACGGCGAATAGCTCTTGCCCTCGATCTCGACCCAGGCGTCGCCGTTCGAGGCGCGGACGATCTTGTAGGGAACGAGCTTCTTATCCTTCTCCACCATCGGGTCGTCGTAGCGACGGCCGATCAGGCGCTTGACTGCAAAAATCGTGCGCTCGGGATTGGTGACCGCCTGGCGCTTGGCCGGCTGGCCGACCAGCCGCTCGCCCTCGTCCGTAAAAGCGACGATGGACGGCGTCGTGCGCATTCCCTCCGCGTTCTCGATGACCTTCGGCGTCTTGCCTTCCATGACGGCGACGCAGGAATTCGTGGTCCCGAGATCGATACCGATGACCTTGGCCATGGTGTTAATCCTCTCTTGATCGGCAGGTCGACGGGCCCAAAAGGCGCCCCTGGTCCAACCCCCGTGCAGTTCTCACCCTCGCCCGGCGCTATTTCCGGGCGATTTCCCTTGGCTCATATAGGAGGGCGTGATCGAGCCGCAAGACAGGACGACCGCCGCGAGCGACGACACTTGCCGGGGCGTGCTGATAACGGGATGACGGCATGCGCATGACCTTACCGACGAGCTTGCCGGGGCTTCGCCTCTTCCCGGGACATCTCGACCGCAACGGACAGGTGGACTTGCTCGCCGCGGTGCGCGCTATTTGCGCCGCGGCGCCGCCCTATACGCCGCGCATGCCGAAATCGGGACGGCCGTTTACGGTCCGCATGTCGAACTGCGGGCCGCTCGGTTGGGTATCCGATCAGAGCGGCTACCGGTATCAGCCGACGCACCCCGAGACCGGGCGGCCCTGGCCGCCGATTCCGGCTGCGCTTCTGACGATATGGGACGAGCTGGCCCGCTATCCGGACCCGCCGGAGGCCTGCCTGATCAACTTCTATGGCGCGGCGGCGAAAATGGGTCTGCATCAGGATCGCGACGAGGAGGATTTCGCTGCGCCGGTGGTCTCCATTTCGCTTGGCGATTGCTGCCTGTTCCGTGTCGGCGGGCGCAAGCGCGGCGAGCCCACCCGCACTTTCCGCCTCAGCTCGGGCGACGGGCTGGTCCTCGCCGGCGGCGCCCGGCTTGCCTTCCATGGCGTCGATCGAATCTATTCAGGCACGTCAAGCTTGCTCCCGGAAGGGGGACGGATCAATCTGACCTTGCGCCGAGTCACGCGGAGCGCGGGCGAAAAGCCGCGACCGCGACAGGCAGCAGAGGCTCTGCATGGTGCGCTATAGCGATTCCCGTGTTCGCAAAGCTTGCGTCGGATTTGCCACGGTATTCGCGCTTACGGTCCTGGCGATGCCGGTCCGCGCGGCCGACCCGATCTTCCCGCCCGGATCCCGCATCGGGCTGGTGCCGCCTGCCGGCATGGTGACGAGCGATACGTTCGTCGGCTTCGCGGACGCGGACAAGGACGCCGCGATCCTGATCGCCGCCTTGCCCGCCGCAGCCTATTCGCAGATCGAAAAGACGATGAGCGCCGAGGCGCTGAGAAAGCAAGGCATCAGCTTGGACAAACGCGAGCCGATGCAGCTCAGCGGCGGTAAAGGCTTTCTCTTTACCGGCCGGCAAGTCGTGGACAAGGCGCGTTACCGCAAGTGGCTCTTGGTGGCATCGGCTGGCGACCTTACCGTGCTGGTCACCGTCCAGGTCCCGGAGCGGGAGAACGTCTATCCGGATCGTGTCGTCCGCGCGGCGCTGGCAACGCTGGCGATACGTGCCACAGTACCGCAGGCGGAAGAACTCAGCCTGTTGCCGTTTGCCGTCGGCGACCTCGCCGGCTTTAAAATCGACAGGGTGCTGCCGGGCCGCGCCGTCATCTTGAGCGACGCACACAGCGAAAGCGCCAAGGACTCTGCGAAGGAGCCGTCGGCACGACGCATCGACGCGCGTTTGCTGATCGCCGCCATGCCGGGCGGGCCCACGGAACCGGATGACCGCGCCAACTTCGCCCGGTTGTCCTTTAACGAAATCGCGGGAGTCAGCGCCGTCCACGTCACAATGTCCGAGCCGCTGCGGCTTGGCGGCCAGCCCGGATATCAGACCATGGCGGAAGCCAAGGACGCCAGTACCGGCGACGACGTCATGGTGGTGCAGTGGCTGCGCTTCGGCAGCGGCGGCTTCCTGCAAATAACCGGCGTGGCGCGGGCCAATGATTGGATCGGCGCTCTGGCACGGCTGCGCGCGATCCGCGACAGCATCGAACCGAAGTGAGCCGCAGCGCGGCTTTCGAGCGCAATCGCTTCAGATTGAATCGATTAACGCTATGAATATCTTTGGTCGAGCATGATCTTTTCGGAAGACCGGCCTCCACGTTTCCGGATCACGTTCTAGTTGTCGTTGGTGGTCCGCGCCACCGGCGCGGATTTGGGGCCGCCCTTCGACACGCCGACCATGGCCGGCCGCAAGACCCGCTCGCCGAGCATGTAACCGGGTTGCACGACCTCGACGACATTGCCGGCCGGCACCGAGGCGTCGGGCACTTCGAACATGGCCTGATGGACATTGGGATCGAATTTCTCGCCGCGTGGGGTAAACTGGCGCACGCCGTTCTTTTCCAGTGCCTTCAACAGCTCGCGCTCGGTCAGCTCGACGCCGTCGATCAGCGCCTTCACGCCGGGCTCGGCGCTGGTGCGCAGCTCCGGCGAAACCGCATCGAGCGCCCGGCGCATATTGTCGGCCACGCCGAGCATGTCGCGCGCAAGCGACGTGACCCCGTAAAGGCGCGCATCGGAAACTTCGCGAGCGGTGCGCTTGCGGAGATTTTCCATCTCGGCCAGCGTGCGTAAAAGCCTGTCCTTGAGCTCGGCCGCAAGCGCCGCCGGATCGGCCTCTGTCGCGGCCGGCCGATTTGTCGAGGAAGCAGCCTCCGGCGGGTCCGCCGCGTCCTCAGCACGAGCGGTCTGATCCGTCATGTCCATACCCATCATCTAGAGCATGATCCCGAAAAGTAGGACCCGGTTTTCGGAAAAGATCATGCTCAAAATCTAGTGCCCGGCATATCAGGGTTCGGACGGCAAAAATCAAGCGCAGGATACCGCCGGCCAGAGCAGGGTTCCGATGACGACGGCGGCGAAGGCGGTGTCGCGGCCGTCAGCCCGCCAGCAGCTTGCTCACCACCTTGGCGGTATAATCCACCATCGGCACGATGCGGGCGTAGTTCAGCCGGGTCGGGCCGATCACGCCCAGCACGCCGACAATATGACCGGAGGCGTCGTGATAGGGCGCCACGATGGTCGATGAGCCGGACAGCGAGAACAGCTTGTTCTCCGAGCCGATGAAAATGCGCACGCCCTCGGCTTGCTCGGCCCGGCCCAGCAAATCGATGACTTCGCGGCGGGTTTCCAGGTCGTCGAACAATAAGCGCACGCGTTCCAGGTCGGCGAGCGCTTTGAGGTCTTCCAAGAGATGCGCCTGGCCACGCACGATCAGCTTGCGCTCCTCGCTCTCGCCGCCGGACCAGCTGGCGAGCCCGGCGGCAATGATCTTTTGCGTGAGCTGGTCGAGCTCGGCCTGACCTTCTTTCAGCCGCTGCTCGGTTTCCGCCCGGACCTCGGCAAGGGTGCGGCCGCGGATGCGCGCGTTGAGGAAATTGGCAGCCTCGATCAGCGCCGATGTCGGCAGGCCGACCGGGATATTGAGGACGCGGTTTTCGACTTGACCGTCCTCGGTAACGAGGACCACGAGCGCGCGCTCGGGCTCGAGCCGGACGAATTCGATATGCTTGAGCCGCTGGTTCGACTTCGCGGTCAAGACGACGCCGGCGGCGCGGCTTAAGCCCGAGAGGAGCCCGGAGGCTTCCGTCAGCACCGCCTCGAGCGACTTCGACTGGCCCGAACCCGCGACCTGCGCCTCGATCGCCTTGCGGTCGCGCTCAGTGAGATCGCCGATCTGCATCAGGGCATCGACGAAAAAGCGCAAGCCCGTTTCGGTCGGCAGCCGCCCGGCGGAGGTATGCGGCGCGTAAACGAGACCGAGTTGTTCGAGATCCGACATCACGTTGCGCACCGACGCCGGCGATAACGTCATCGGCAGGATGCGGGAGAGGTTGCGCGAGCCGACCGGCTCGCCGGTCGCCAGATAGCTTTCGACAATCAGGCGAAAAATCTCACGCGAACGCTCGTTGAGCTGAGCCAGGCTCAGTTGGGTCGCGGCAAGCGGCAGGTCAGGGCTCGGCAAGGTTAACTCCGGTGCTTGCGGCAGACTTGCCCGCTTGGGCCCCTTCTTTCAAGCGCAAGCGTATCGGCAAGAAGCCGCCGAGGGCAATCGAAGCTCTGGCCGGTGGCGAACGCCGGCGCCCTTGTCGGTCTCATTTCACACCCCTACAAGACTGAGCCAATCAGCGCGCGCCGTGGCGCGCCGCATAAAGGAGAGACCGCATGCGGCCGAGCCGCCGACAGCCCGACGAATTACGCCCCGTCTCGCTCGAGCGCGGGGTGGTGAAATTCGCGGAAGGCTCGTGTTTCGTCAGGTTCGGCGATACCCACGTGCTGGTTACGGCGACGCTCGAGGACCGCTTGCCGCCCTGGCTCAAGGGCCAAGCGCGGGGCTGGATCACGGCCGAATACGGCATGCTGCCGCGCGCCACGCTCGAACGCACGCGCCGCGAGGCGGCGATGGGCAAGCAAAATGGCCGCACCGTCGAAATCCAGCGCCTGATCGGGCGCAGCCTGCGCTCGGTCGCCGATCTGAAAGCACTCGGCGAGCGGCAGATCACCATCGACTGCGACGTGATCCAGGCCGACGGCGGCACCCGCACCGCCTCCATCACCGGGGCCTGGATCGCGCTCTACGACTGTCTCGCCTGGATGAAAACGCGGCAGATGATCGAGCAGGAGGTCTTGCGCGACCACATCGCGGCGATCTCCTGCGGCGTCTGCTCGGGCGTCGCGGTGCTCGACCTCGATTATGCGGAAGATTCGCAAGCCGAGACCGACGCCAATTTCGTCCTCACCGGCTCCGGCCATATCGTCGAGGTGCAGGCGACCGCGGAAAAAATCCCGTTCTCCGAGGAGCAACTCACCACGCTGTTGGCGCTGGCACGCAAGGGGGTGGGCAAGCTCATCGATCTGCAGAAGATGGCGGTGATGTGAGGATCGGCAGACGGATAAAGACCGAGGACAGATTGGCTGAAGACGCATCGCCGAAAATTCGCGAGGATCGTCCGTCGCCCGCCGTCCATCGTCCGATTCGCGGCCGCCTCGTCATCGCCACGCATAATCGGGGCAAGCTTGCCGAGATGCGCGGCCTCCTTGCACCCTACGGCGTCGACGCCACATCGGCTGGTGAGCTCGGACTGAAAGAGCCGGACGAGAGCGGAATGACCTTTCATGAAAACGCGCGCATAAAGGCGGAAGCGGCGGCCAAGGCGACCGGCCTGCCGGCCTTTGCCGACGATTCCGGCCTGGTGGTCGATGCGCTCGGCGGTGCGCCGGGGATCCATTCGGCGCGCTGGGCCGGGCCCGAGCGGGTTTTTGCCCGGGCTATGGCGGCGATCGAGGAAAAGCTCCGCGAACGCGGCGCGACGACGCCGGAGCGGCGCAAGGCGCATTTCGTCTCCGCGCTGTGCGTGGCCTGGCCGGACGGTCACGTGGAGCAATTCGAGGGCCGCGTCACCGGCACCCTGGTTTGGCCGCCGCGGGGCGATCAGGGCTTTGGTTACGATCCGATGTTCCTGCCCGACGGCCACACGCGCACTTTCGGTGAGATGCAGAGTGAGGAAAAACACGGCTTACCCCCACGCGGAAAGGGACTGTCGCACCGTGCCCGCGCCTTTCTCAAACTGGCGGAGGCGTGTCTTGACGGCCAATGAACCGACGGCTTTCGGCGTTTATGTGCACTGGCCGTTCTGCCTGTCGAAATGCCCCTATTGCGACTTCAACAGCCACGTCCGCCACGCCGTTATCGACGAGGCGCGCTTCGTGCGCGCCTTCTCCGCCGAGATCGCCGCGACCGCCGCGCGGGTGCCGGGCCGTACCGTGTCCACGATCTTCTTTGGCGGCGGCACGCCGTCGCTGATGCAGCCGGCGACGGTCGCGGCCGTGCTCGAAGCGATCGCGCGGCACTGGAGCGTCGCCGCCGACGCCGAAGTCACCCTCGAAGCCAACCCGACCAGCGTCGAGGCCGAGCGCTTCCGCGGCTATCGCGCGGCCGGCGTCAACCGCGTATCGCTCGGCGTGCAGGCGCTTGACGATCGTGCGCTCGCCGAGCTCGGCCGCCGGCATTCGGCGCGCGAGGCGCTCGACGCCGTCGCCGTCGCACGCGCCGTTTTCGATCGCTACTCGTTCGATCTGATCTATGCGCGGCCGCAGCAGACGCCGCGGGACTGGGCGCGCGAGCTTAAGCACGCGCTCGGCGAAGCCGGCGAGCATCTTTCGCTCTATCAGTTGACCGTCGAGGCGGACACGCCATTCGCTGCGCTGCATGCGGCGGGCAAGCTCAAAATTCCCGACGAGGACACCGCGCGGGCCCTTTACGACACCACGCAGGAGATTTGCGCGGCGCACGGCCTGCCGGCCTATGAGATTTCCAATCACGCGCGCCCCGGGGGCGAAAGCCGGCACAATCTCATCTACTGGCGCGCGCAGGAATATGCCGGCGTCGGACCGGGCGCCCATGGTCGGCTAAACATCGGCCGGTTCGATATCGACGGCTCGCGGCATGCCGTCGCCACCGAAAAACGTCCCGAAGCGTGGCTCACCCGCGTCGAAAGCGACGGGCATGGCGTTGTCACAGACGACGTGCTCACACGCGAGGAAATAGCGGACGAGTTCCTGCTCATGGGACTGCGGCTCGCCGAAGGCATCGATCCGGCGCGTTTTGCGGCGCTGGCCGGCCGCACGCTCGATCCGGCGCGGATCGCGGCGCTGCGCGAGCATGGGCTTGTGGAGACGACGCCTGACGGACGCCTCCGCGTCAGCATGCCGGGCTTCCCCGTGCTTGATGCCGTGGTGGCCGATCTGGCGGCGTGAAGGAAAGCTCTATTTTTGTTTGAGCATGATCTTTTCCGAAAACCGGATTCCACTTTTTGGGATCATGCTCTAAATTCCCGAAGCGCCGAAGCTCTTCGGCGCGGGCGAAATGACCTGCGCTCCCGCCCGCGTCACCCGCATCACCGCGAGCCCGCGTTCGTTGGTGCCGTCGGGGCGGAAGCGGAACAGCCCATCGATGCCGGAAAATCCCGACGGATTGGTCAAGACCTCCGGCGAGAATTGCTGCGGCCCTTGTGTCTTCACCAGCGCCGCGACGAGCGCGACCGCATCATAGGCGAGCGTCGCGGTGCGCACCGGCTCCTGCTTAAAGCGGGCGCGGTAGCGGGCCGCGAAAGCGCGGAAGCCGGCCGGATCGGGCGCCGCGTACCAGCCGCCGTCGAGCGCCGGCGTGGAAAAGATGCGCGGATCGTCCCACAGCCCGGTGCCGAGAAGCTGAATTTTTTTGCTGTTCACGCCGTTCGCCACCAGCGCCTGGACCACCTCCGGCACCGCGTCGCCGCCGTCCGGGATGAAAATGGCATCGACGCGGACCGCCGCCTGGGCGATGCTCCTGGCCGGACCCGCCATGGCCGCCTTGTCGTGCGCATAGCGTTCGAGCGCGACAACCCGGCCGCCGTGGCGCGCGACGTCCTGCTTGAACGCCGCTTCGACCACCGTGCCATAGGGATTGTCGGGAATAAGCGCCGCGTACGAGCGCTTCCCGGTCGACGCGGCATATTGCACGATGCGCCGCACATCCGACTCCGGCAAAAAGCTCAGCAAATAGACGCCGCGCGTGGCGACATTGGTATCTGTTGAGAAGGCGATCACCGGAATGTTGCGGGCCCGCGCGACTTGACCCGCGATGCTGACCGATTGTGCGAACAACGGCCCGAGAATGATCTCGGCGCCCTCGTCGAGCGCCTGTTGCGCGCCCTGCCGCGCCGTGTCGGCGGTGCCACCGTCGTCTTTCACTAACAGTTGGATATTCGGCGAATTGAATTCCGCGAGCGCCATTTCGGCGGCGTTGCGCATCGCCTGGCCGGCAAGGCCGGCATTGCCGCCGGCCGACAGCGGCAGAATGAGACCAACCTTGACTTGGCCGGCACCGAGCGTTGCTCCCGGCTGCGGCGGTGCGCCCGGCTGCGGCGTCGAGGAGAAATACGGCATCGAGGAGAAATAGTTGGAACTCCCCGAACAGCCCGCCAATAGCGCGCTTGTCGCTGCCATCAGGCCCGCCAGCGAGCGGCGCCGTGTCGGCATCGTGGCCGACCCCTGAACCGGCAATTCCGCGGACAATACGGCTCTCCTCCCGGCAGGCCTAAACGCCTCTGCCATAGGGCGACGCTATTCTGTCATTCTGGCGGCGAATGGTTAACCGAATAAAAAGGATAAGGAATTGGCCTTGGACATGACGGCCGGACCGGCCGGCGCTAGGGTAGCGCCGATGAGCAAAGCGCAGCCGAGGCCGGCCGGCCGAGATGATCGCGCAGAGCGGCGCTACGTCCTTGGCAGCCACCCCATCGATGTCGGCAAGATCGCCCCTGGACTGCATATCGTAGCTACCCCGATCGGGAATCTCAGCGACATCACGTTGCGCGCGCTGGCGACGCTCGCCGGCGCCGACCTGATCGCCTGCGAGGATACGCGCGTCACCCGCAAGCTGCTCGATCGCTACGCCATTGCGACCCCGCTCACACCCTACCACGACTACAATGCGGCGACGGCGCGCCCCAAACTGCTGCGCCGGCTCGCCGAAGGCGCCGCAATCGCTCTCGTCTCGGACGCCGGCACCCCGCTGATCTCCGATCCGGGCTTCAAGCTGGTGCGCGCCGCCCAGGAAGGCGGGCACACGGTCACCGCGCTACCCGGTCCCTCGGCGCTGCTCGCGGCACTCGCCGTCGCCGGCCTGCCGACCGATCAGTTTTTCTTTGGCGGCTTCCTGCCGGCGAAACAGGCCGCGCGGCGCGCCCGCATCGCCGAACTCGCCCGCATTCCGTCGACCCTCGTGTTGTTCGAAACCGGGCCGCGGATCGCCGCGACGCTTGCCGACCTCGCAGCCGGGTTGGGCCGCCGCGAGGCGGCGCTCTGCCGCGAGCTGACCAAGCTCCATGAGGAAATCCGCCGCGGCGATCTTGCAACGCTGGCGCAAAGCGCTGCCGCGAGCGAGCTTCGCGGCGAAATGGTCCTGGTCATCGCGCCACCGCAAGCGCTCGCGCGGCCGAGCGCCGACGACACGGATTTGCTCTTGCGGCAAGCGCTCGCCCGCGTGTCGCTGAAGGATGCCGTGGGCGAAGTGGCGGAGGCGACCGGGCTGCCGCGCCGCGACCTCTACCAGCGCGCTCTCGCGCTGGCGAAGGAGGGAGGCCGGGAGACGCACCAGGAAACGGACCATGGCGCGCCGCGCTGAACCGGTCGAACCGCGGGAGCGGCCGCGGCGCGAGCGCGTCGCGGCGTTCCGGCTCGGCCTGTCCGCGGAAAGCCGCGCCGCCATGTTTCTGATCGCCAAGGGCTACCGGATCGCAGCCCGGCGATGGAAAACCCCGTTCGGCGAGATCGACATCGTCGCGCGCCGCCGTCGCGCCCTGGTTTTTGTCGAGGTCAAGGCGCGCGACCGCGCCGAGGAGGCCGCCGAAGCGGTGACCGAGCGGACCAAGCGCCGCATCGTCGCCGCGGCGGAGCTGTGGCTCGCCCACCATCCTGACGACACACAACGCGACATCCGCTTCGACGTCATGCTGGTGGCGCCCGGCAGGATGCCGCAACATATAGCCAACGCCTTCGATACGAGCCGCTGAGGATTCCCCAGCCGTAGCGGCCGGCGCCAAAATTGCGTAGAGGTTGACGCCGCATCGCGCCCCAACCCCCATTGCCATCATGCGCCTGAACGTCGCCGTGCAAATGGACCCCATCGAGCGGATCAACATCCGCGGCGATTCGACATTCGCGCTGCTCTTGGAAGCGCAACAGCGCGGCTATCCTTTGTTCTATTACACGCCCGACCGGCTCCTTCTGCGCGACGGCAAAGTTTCCGCCGCGGTGCGGCCGGTAAAGGTGCGCGACAAACCCGGCGACCATTTCACCCTCGGTGAGCCCGAGACCGTCGACCTCGCCTCCTTCGATGTGGTGCTGCTGCGCCAGGATCCGCCGTTCGATCTCGCCTACATCTCCACCACGCACATGCTCGATCGCATCCACCCGAAGACGCTGGTGGTCAACGATCCGAGCCACGTGCGCAACGCGCCGGAAAAGGTTTTCGTCACCGAATTTCCCGAGCTGATGCCGCCGACGCTGATCACCCGCGACCTCGACGCCATCAAGGCGTTCCGCGCCGAGCATGACGACATCGTCATGAAACCGCTTTACGGGCTCGGCGGCCAGGCGGTTTTCCGGCTAGCCGGCGACGATCTCAATTTCGGTTCGCTCTATGATTTGTTCGCCAACATGTTTCGCGAGCCGTGGGTGGTGCAAAAATTCCTGCCGGCGGTGAAGGACGGCGACAAGCGCATCATCCTGGTCGACGGCGAGTTCGCCGGCGCGGTCAACCGCGTGCCGGCGCCGGACGACCTGCGTTCCAACATGGTGCGCGGCGGCGTGCCCAAGGCGACCGACCTCACTGCGCGGGAACGCGAAATCTGCGCACGGCTCGGGCCGTCGCTGCGCGAGCGCGGTTTGCTGTTTGTCGGCATCGACGTGATCGACGGCTTCCTCACCGAGATCAACGTCACCTCGCCGACCGGCATCCGCGTGATCAAAAATCTCGGCGGCCCCGACATCGCGGCGCTGATCTGGAACAAGATCGAAGAGAAGCGACAATTATAGGTTGATTTTTCTGCAACCTGTGCTAAGAGGTGGAAAGTCGCGCTGAGGCTAGGGGGGACAGTCATGTTTCTGACCTGGGTCATTATTTGCGCGATCATTATGATGCTCGTCGCCGGCATTTTGGGTGGCGGCGTCAATTGCCTGCAAGCGCGCAAGGCCGACGAGCCCTTACCGAAGAGCAAGGGCTACTATTTTCTCCTCAGCATTGCTGCCAGCTTCAGCGTTCCCTTATTTCTGAGTTTGACGAAGAGCGAACTCCTCGGCAGCGTATTGTCCACGGACCTTAAGGCGGAGGACTGGTTCATCTTATTCGCCGTTTGCCTTGTTGCGGCGATTTACGCCCAGACGTTTCTGGAAACGGTCTCCAAGAAGCTTCTGGCGCGAGTGGATGAAGTTGAAGATAAAGTGAACATCACATCAGGTACTGCAAATGAAGCGCTGAACAAAGCGGAGGCAGCGGGTGAGCGTTCCCTCAATCCAGCCGACGATGCGGCAGGAAAAAGACGCTTCACCATGGCCATCGCCGCGGCGGTACAGGTGAGCACTGCCGACCCGGAGAAACAAAAGATCTTGGAGGCTTTGAAAAATCCTAAATACAGTCTCGGCCGCAGGACTTTGGGTGGAATCGCGCTAGAGACAAAACTCAGCAGACAGACCGTAAGCGCGATACTGAACCAACTCATTGGCAGCGGCACAGTGCAACGGGTTGCAGGCGAAGTGAGCGGTACCGACTATTACGAACTGAGCCCGCCTCCCGCATCATGAGATCGATCGCCGCAGTCGCTCGCTCCAAATCGACCTATCAAGGCACCTTCACTGAAATCAACATCGCCTCCTCGACCACCATCCGCGCAATAAAGAATCAGCGGCGCTGATCTGGGACAAGATCGAAGGAAAGCGCGCGGGCCGCTAACGCGGCGGACTTGCGCTGGGACGACCCTCGCCTTTCAGTCGTGCCAAAGCCGCGCGGATCGGCGCGAACGGGCCGTATTTGTGCTGCCGGGCAGGAAAGTCGTCGAGATACGGACCGTACGGCGCGTCCACCGGTTTCAGCGTGAGGTCGGGAAAATCCTTTTCAAGTCCTTGTTTGTTCGGCCGCGGCTGCGACACCACAAAGGCAGCGACATCCCACGCATCGACGGCTGACAGCACTGGGTTCAAGTAATCCGCTCCTTGCGGCATGTTGGAATGAATGAAATTTGCCGCCGTGATGAGACGGTTCATGCCGGCACCGTTGTTGAACGAATCTGGACCCCACAACGGTGGAACGACGTAGCCGAGATCGGTCGTCGGCAGGCTACGGCGAATGCCCGACCCATTCGTGTTGTGGCACCCTTGGCACTGCGCGACATAGACCGCGCGGCCGCGCACCGGATTGGCGGCGCGATCGAGTTCGGGGATTTTTCCGGCGCCGAGTCCGGGAATCCGCTGTCCCGGCGGCACGCCGGTCGACAGGAACTTGATGTAAGCAACCAAGGCCCGCATTTCCGGCGCATCGCCGGGCATGGCGCGGCCGTTCATGCTGCGCGCCATGCAGGAGTTGACGCGCTCCTCGATCGTGATCTCGGCGCCCGCCCGCGCGCTGTATTTGGGGAATTCGTCATAGAGGCCGAAGATCGGCAGCCCGAATTTTTTGGTCCCAGCCTCGAGGTGGCAGTCGCCGCAGGCAAGATTATTGCCGGCGTAGCGCTTCGCCGAATCGGTGACTTCCGGCCCGATATGGGCGTAGGTCGCCGCGACGAGATCGCGGCCACGCCGGACCAGGCGGCCATAATCGTCGTCAGGCAACGCGCCAACCTCGGGCACGGTCCAGATCGCGCCGCTCGGCGGCACCGCGGTCTGGGCATGACTGTGCGTCGGCAGCAACGCCAGTGTCGCGATAGCGGCCGACAGCAAGTCCACGCGTCTATTTCGCCCGATAAAGCTTCTCATAAAATTTCATCGACCGAATGAGCGGCAATCCATCGCCGGGATGGGCGTTGTACGATATTTCACCCATTACCGGTTACTGGATGCCCATTCGCGCGCATGACGCCGCCGGCTGCGGAAAGGTTCAGCCGCGCGCCGGCAGCGGCACGGCCGAGCCGAAACCTGCGGCGGACGGCTTGGCGATGGTCAGCACCAGCGCCGCGGCGACAATGCACAGCGCGCCGGCGACGAAGAAAGCCGGCAGATAGCTGGCAAATTCGGTGCGCGAAAAGCCGGCGCCGAAGGCGGCGCTGGCCGCGCCAATCTGGTGGCCGGCAAAAATCCAGGCGAAGACCACGCCGGCGCGTTCGCGGCCGAAACGGTCGGCGGTCAGCTTCACGGTCGGAGGAACGGTCGCGATCCAGTCGAGGCCGTAGAACACGGCAAACAGCGAAAGCCCATAGAAGGTGAAGTCCGTGAAGGGCAGATAGAGCAGCGAAAGCCCGCGCAGCCCATAATACCAGAACAAGAGCCAGCGATTGTCGAAGCGGTCGGAGAGCCAGCCGGAGCCAATCGTGCCGACGAAATCGAAGACGCCCATCATGGCGAGCACGCTGGCCGCGCCCACCGCCGCCAGCCCATAGTCGCCGCAAAGCGTGATGAAATGGGTCTGGATGAGGCCGTTGGTGCTGGCGCCGCAAATAAAGAACGTCGCGAACAGCACCCAGAACAGCGGCACGCGCACCACGTCGCTAAGAACAGCGAACGGGCTCGCCAGCAACGAGACGAGGCCCGTGCCGGCGGCGGGCGGCGGTATCACCGCGGTTTCGCCGTAGGGCGGCAGATCGAGATCGCTCGGCCGGTCGCGCATCAACAGCAACGCGACAATCGCGGCGAGCGCCAGCAGGCCGCAGACGAAAATCAGCGCTAGGCGCCAGCCGAAACGCCCGGTCAATTCCGCGATCAGCGGCAGGAATACGAGCTGTCCGGTCGCCGAGCTCGCCGACAGCAGGCCGACGACCAAGCCGCGGTGTTTGGTGAACCAGCGCGCGGCGACCGTCGCCGCAAGAACGATGGCGGTGAGACCGGTGCCGATGCCGACCACGACGCCCCATAACAGCACGAGCTGCCACACTTGCGTCATCGCCAGTGATGCCAGAAGACCCGCCGCGATCAAGGTCAGCGCGCTGATGGTGACGCGGCGCACGCCGAAACGATTCATGAAGGCAGCAGCAAACGGGCCGAACAAGCCGAACAGCAGCAGGCGAAGCGCCAGCGCCGTCGAAATCTGCGCGTTGTCCCAGCCGAACTCGCGTTCGAGGGGCACGATCAGCACGCCGGGCGCGCCCATCGCGCCGGCGGTCACCAGCATGGCGAGAAAGGTGGCGGCTACGACGACCTAGCCGTAATGGACGTTGCGGCGGGCGAGAACCCTGGCGAGGGCGGTGGACATTCTGATCCCGCTCGGATACGTTAGATGATGATTGTCATCTATATATTCAGTATTGATGACGATCATCATATGAACTGTAAAACGCCTGATCCGGCGCATTACGGGCTTTGCGATGAGGGTAAGCCGCCAAAAAGCTGCCGAAACGCGCGAACGCATCCTCGACGCCGCAGGGACCTTGTTCCGCGCCAAGGGTTTCGGCGGCGGCGGCGTTGCCGACTTGATGAAGGCCGCCGATCTGACCCACGGGGGCTTCTATGGTCACTTCGCCTCGAAAGACGACTTGGTGGCGGAAGCAAGCCGACGGACGACGGCGCAGGCGGCGGCAAACTGGCAGCGCGTCGTCGCTGAGGCGCCAGACAAACCCTATGCGGCCCTCGTTGAGAATTACCTCTCGGGCCGGCATCGCGATGATCCGGGCCACGGTTGCGCGTTCGCTGCGCTGAGTACGGATGCCGCCCGGAGCGGCAGCGCCGTGCGCCAAGCCTTCGCCGCAGGATTGCGGCCGCTCATCGATATCCTGACCGACGCATTGCCGGGATTCTCCAAATCCGCCAAGCGGCGGAAGGCCGTCGCCGCGATAGCTACCATGGTCGGCGCGCTCTCGCTCGCGCGCGCGGTGGACGATCAGGCGCTTTCCGATGAAATCCTCGAGGCTGCCCGGCATGAACTCCGCGCGGCGGCGTTTCGTTGAAAATCTCGCCGCCCTGCAAATGTTCACTAAATGTTCTTGACGGGCCCGGGCGATTATATCTCTTGCAAACCACGCGGATATGTAGTAGGCTGATTTTATTGGAGATCAGCCATGCCTACCCTCTCAAAACTGTCGAAATTGGCCTTCCACAGCGAAGCGGCGGCCTTTGAATACCTCGAAGCGACCCTTTGGCCGGATGGGGCGGTTTGCCCGCATTGCGGGACCATCGGAAAGGCCACCAAACTGCACACCAACGGCGGGGCAAAGGATGGCAAGCGCCAAGCCCGGACCGGGCTATGGAAGTGCAACGAAAAGGAATGCCGCAAACAATTCACGGTCAAAGTCGGGACCGTGTTTGAGCACGGTCGCATCCCGCTCAATAAGATGCTCCAGGCGGTCTACCTGCTTTGCTGTTCGAAAAAGGGCTGTTCTTCGCACCAGCTGCACCGCGTCCTGGGGATCACCTACAAGGCGGCTTGGTTCCTCTCGCATCGCATCCGTGAGGCCATGCGGGACGGTTCGCTGGCCCCTATGGGCGGTCTTGGCGGGATCGTCGAGGTGGACGAAACCTACATCGGTCGCCAGAAAAGCCTAGGCGTTGACGAAACCGGCTATCACAACAAAAACATGGTTGTGACGCTGGTCGAGCGCGGCGGCTCCGCCCGTTCATTCCATACCGACGGACACTCAATCGCCGACATCGTGCCGATCGTTCGCGAGAACATCCGCCGCGAAACCGATCTCATGACCGACCGCGCGTTGCACTACAAAGCGGTCGGGAAGGAATTTGCTTTTCACGGCCGCGTGGCGCATGAGCGGGGCCAATACTGGCTCCCCGGCGATATCCATACCAATACCGTCGAGGGCTACTACTCGATCTTCAAACGCGGAATGAAAGGCGTTTACCAGCATTGTTCGGAGAAGCACCTACACCGTTATCTAGCGGAGTTTGATTTTCGCTATTCAAATCGCGTGCGCCTTGGGATTGACGACACGGCGCGGACGGCCAAGGCGCTGCAAGGCATCGTCGGCAAGCGGTTGACTTATCGTGCCTGAGTAAGTGCAGAGCGGCACTGTCGCTGGCGACAACTCACTCTTCCGGGATTTCCTTGGCGTGGTAGTCGGCGCGGAAAAGGGCGTCCAACTCGCGGATAAGCAAGTATTCGGCGGCTGCCGTCGCCGTGATTCCGAAGGCCCGCCTCTTCTCCGCGAGAAAGTGCAGGTAGTCATAATGGTGGCGAGGAATTTTGATTTCGAGTGTCTTTTCAGCGTCTTCCGGCGTTTTTGGACGCCCTCGCTTGCGCTTTTGTGGGACTGACGGTGTGGAGGGATCGGACTCGGACACGCTGATTTTTCCCGAATAAATATCCCCCCTATTATTCGATTTAATTATTGCCTTGACGAGTCCGTTTTGGGAGGATTCGACGCGCTGATTCGCTAAACTGTCTTTGGAAAAAGCGGCCGGGGCAGAACGAGAACGCACTGTGGCTGCACAACCGCGCGTCAATGTTACGTACAAAGTCGATCTTTCCGGCGGTCAACGTCGTTTGAAGGAAGCGATTTTGTATGTCGCGCAGAAGGGCCAACCAATGGCCCTCTTCGGTCGTATAAAGCTCAATAAAATTCTCTGGCGGGCCGACTTCAAATCTTTCTACGAACGCGGTCAGCCTGTGACAGGACGCACATATCAAAAATTGGAATGGGGGCCAGCTCTCATCGAAATGTGGCCGATCATGAATGATCTGCTGCGCGAAGGTTTGCTAGTTGAAGAAGAGCACATCGTTCCGGGAGACAAAGCCGAGCACCGTCCTATTACCAAAGCTGATCCGGTTTTGCGTTTGTTCAGCCCAGAGGACATCGAATATCTGGATGAATCGCTGCACCATTACTGGAACATGACCGGCATGGAGAGCAGCGACAAATCTCACGGCACAGCATGGAAGACGCGGAATATCGGCGACGCCATTCCTTATGAAGCGGCATATTTTGAGGATAAACCACTACCAAAAACAACCCTTCAGAGACTAGCAGAACAAGCGAGAAAACTTAATTTGCACTCTGCCTAGATGCGCCAGATCGTTGAATCTGAATCCTTCAAAGAGGCAGTTAGAAATCTCGGCGGTCATCGGGTAGTCGATGAAGCACTGGAACCGATCATTGAGGCTCTCTATCGCCATCCTTACGGGTTTGAGTTTTTCCAAAACGATTGGGTGAGCTTCCGATATACTCGCACTAGGGCCTTAGAATTTACGCCGCCCCTAGTGGTCATCTTTACAATCGAGCCAAATGGCGATGTGATCCTTCAGTATGTCGAAGAAGATCAAGACGCAACCTGACGACAAAGAGCAGACCGCCGCCTTCCGCAAGGCAGCGCGCGAACTCGGCTGCGATGACAACGAGGATCGGTTCAAAGAGGCACTACGGACGGTCGCTAAGGCAAAGCCGCATCCGCAAGAGCCGAAAAAGGCAACCAAATAGTCCTAACGTGCTAGCGCCGTCGTAGTTCTATATCTGGGCCACGCATGTTGTGCGTTTCATTTCCCACATAGCAAAGTTTAATTCCGGCGGGTGCACTGAGAAATCCACCGCCGCCTTCAGCATAATTGTCCGCAATTATGGCGCTACCCGGCGGGCAAAGCCGAGGATCGACATAGGGGTGTTGGGCGGTCCCGTCACCTAAGGAACCAGTTGCGGCAACGTTCTTCTCGTTTCGCGCAATGGCATCCTTAAGCTCACCCCGCAGGTTATCTATCGTTTGGGCTTCGGTTGCAGCCAGGGTTTCTGCTTTTTGTCGGGCCTCTGCCACCTGTGACGGTGATGGCCACAGGATTCCGAGGCGGTCTACTGCATCCAGAGCAATGAGGGCGCCAACGCTTACAAGCGCGACGACCTGTATGGTTTTGCTGCCCCGCATTTTAGCCGCCCACTCGGAATAGCGAGTGAAGGCGGTCCAGAGCGTGGACGGAGCCGCAACCAAAGCGACGATTAGAGCAATGCGAGTAAATGAATCCATTGCAACCGTGCCTACCATTGCTGGCGGCTGGTTTGCAAGAGATATAATCGCCCGGGCCCGCTGGTTCCGCTACTCTGTGCTGAGGGCGGGGTCCGACATGGTCCAGCGCGTCTCTACGGTGGCGTTTGAGGGCATCGAGGTCAGACCCGTCGATGTTCAGGTGCAAGTCGCGCCCGGCCTGCCGGCCTTCACCATCGTCGGCCTGCCCGACAAGGCGGTCTCCGAAGCCCGCGAACGCGTGCGCTCGGCCATGATCGCATCGGGACTGGCGCTGCCGGCCCGCCGCATCACCATCAACCTCGCCCCCGCCGATCTACCCAAGGAAGGCAGTCATTACGACCTGCCGATCGCGCTCGGGCTGATGGCGGCAATCGGCGCCATTCCGCACGACGCGGTGGCGGGGTTTGCGGTTTTGGGCGAACTCGGCCTCGACGGATCGATTGCGCCGGTCGCCGGCGTGCTGCCCGCCGCCATCGGCGCCAATGCCCGCGAGGAGGGATTGATCTGCCCGGCGACGTGCGGGCCGGAAGCGGCCTGGGCGAGCCCGGAGATCGAGATCATCGCAGCGTCTTCGCTCGTTCAGCTCGCCAACCACTTCAAGGGCACCCAGGTGCTGTCGCGGCCGCAGCCGAAAATCCTCGAGGTCAAGGGCGGCGAACTCGATCTCGCCGATATCAAGGGCCAGGAAAGCGCCAAGCGCGCCCTCGAAGTGGCGGCGGCCGGCGGCCACAACCTGCTCATGGTCGGACCGCCCGGTGCCGGCAAGTCGATGCTAGCCGCGCGCCTGCCGTCGATTCTGCCGCCGCTGGCGCCGGCCGAGCTCCTCGGCATTAGGTAGCAAACTCACCTTCTAAGCTGTCGGTCTACCCTGCCGGCAATGCTAAACTGGCCGCCGAGAAGCCGGATAGGTCGCCAACTATGGACGTGAAGCCATTTCAAATCTGGGAAGTGCGCGACAATACAAACGCGCCTTGGCGCGAGGTCACTGTCGTGAACGTTAGCGGGGATGCCGTAGAGCTCCAGTTTTGCGACATGCCCGGCGCGCCCGACCTAGCGAGAACATTCAAAGCCTCTTGGTCCCGCATGACCGGCGATAAAAGCCGCTATCGATTCAAACGCGGCCCAAAATGAACGCCTTTGTCGTTTCCGGGCTGATTAAGCGCCGCGCCCAACTCGCGGGCGATATCGAGAAGGCTCATGAAGCCCTGCGGCGGATGGTGCTCGATTTAGAGAACCTTGATGCCACGATCCTGCAATTTGAGCCTGATTTCAAAGTCGAGGCCATCAAGCCCAAGGCGTTCCGGCCACCGAAGGACTGGAGCAACCGGGGCGAGATGACCCGGATATGCCTCAGCATCCTTCGCCAAGCCTCAGAGCCGCTCACAGCGCGCGATATTGCCTACCAGCTACTCACAGAGCGGGCGCTTAACCGGGACGACCAGCGGCTTTTACGGGTCATGCGAAGTCGCGTTGCGACGGCGCTCCGTCTACAGCGCGACAAAGGCGTGGTGCAATCGAAACAGGGGCCGGGGCAGTACATGCTTTGGGAGATTTGCCGGTAAGTTCCGTTACTTAGCGGCGGCGGATGCGAGTCTTCCCCACAATACCCGCATTTAGTGGTTGATTCAGAATTTCGTACTAAGTCTTGACGTTAACCAATCAGTAACCGCATGATTGGTGCGCGCTGGAATGGCGAAGCCGCCCCGGCTGGCAGGCCAAAAGCGGCTTCTAAGTTCCAGTCCCCGCATTCCCTAGCCGGGCGCGGGGCGCTGACGTGTTGACGACTCATTGAATCGAAATTCGCGCCAGCGGTCAAGCTCGGCTTTCCAAAGCCCTGAAAGGGGAAGGAGAAGCTATGGCTACAATCGCTGACATCAAGAAGCTGATCTACAAGCCGGGCGAGGAGGTTCCAACGTCCGGAATCTACAAGGTGGTGCATGATACCGTCCACTACGAGGAGCATGAGGTTACCGCCGTGGTTGGGGAGCACTTTCCGCCCTGCAATCATTGCGGAAACCATCCTCGCTTCCGCTTGGTTCATGCCGCCCATCACATCGGGAGGCATGAGAACTTCAACTGATCTCAACTGCCTCGACTGCCTCCTCAGGCAGATGTGACAAGGAGAGGCGGTGAAGGTTGCCCGATTTACTGAGGGTGACGCGAACCGCCTTTCCATCCGCAATTTGCTCTTGCAGCAACCGAGCTACGAGGTCGGGGTCGCTTGTCGCGAGTTCGATATACATTCAAAGCTCCTTAAGCCTGATTTCCTCAATTCCGATTGCCTTGGCGGCAGCACACAAGAACGTCGCCGGGAACGTGCCCCGGCTAAGCTTGTTGGCGACCGACGCCTCACTCTCGTCTAGCCCGAGCTTTTGCAGCCTGGTGGCCAATTCCTCATAGGTCACGTCTGCCCGCTTCAATTCGGCCTTTAGGTATCGTTTGACCCTATCGGCCCAATCCAATGCAGCCCTTTTAGCCATGCGTTCCGCTCCTATCGGCTATGAGCGGACCATATCATATTCGATATTTTCCTATTGACAATACTCAATCCATGTATATCATATGTGAGAGCTAGATCTCATAGACACGATATGTCACAGCATTTCCTCTTATCTGCCACCGCCCGATCGCTCTCCTTGGCGACGGTCGCGCGCATGTCGGATGAGGAAGCATTCGAGACGTTCAAGCTGGTCCGCTGGTCCGACAACGGCGGAGCGCCGTACTGTCCAAAATGCCGTTGCGCCGCCCTCTACAGCTATCGGACGCGGAAGCTCTGGAAATGCAAGTCTTGCTCGCATCAATTCAGCGTCACGTCCGGGACGATCTTCGCCAGCCGCAAGCTTGCGATCCGAGACTACCTCCTTGCCATCGCAATCTTCGTCAACGGTGCCAAGGGCCATAGCGCATTGCAGCTAAGTCGCGATCTCGACGTGCAATACAAGACGGCTTTCGTTCTCAGCCACAAGCTTCGCGAAGCTCTCGCCAGCGAAATGAAAGACCGCAAGGTGTCCGGCGACGTTGAAATCGACGGCGCGTATTTCGGCGGATATGTGAAGCCCGCAAACAACCGAGAAAACCGTCGCGACCGTCGCCTCTGGGTCAATCAGTCCGGCAAGCGACGTTGCGTCGTCATCATGCGAGAGCGGGACGGCGTTTCGATCCCCTATGTTTGCCGCTCGGAAGAATTATCGCTGCCAATGATACAAGAGCGCGTGAAGGCCGGTAGCATCGTGTACGCGGACGAAGCTTCATGTTGGGATACTTTGCACGCGCGCTATCTCACGCGGCGCGTCAACCATACAGTGGCCTATTCAAACGGCGATGCTTGTACCAATCAGGCAGAGAGTTTTTTCAGCCGCCTCCGGCGTGCGGAAATCGGAACTCACCATCATATTGCCGGTCCGTATCTCGGATCGTATGCCGCCGAAATGAGTTGGCGAGAGGATTACCGGCGAGAGAGCAATGGTGAGCTCTATTTGGCGATAGCCGACGCGGCACTTAAGCATCCGGTGTCGCGTCAATGGAAGGGCTATTGGCAACGCGAGGCGGCGGAGCATCGCTCGCTTTGACGCGCCCCTCTACAAAGAACAGATGATAACGCTCAAGCCTACGATGATAAGAAAGCAAAATCTTTGCAGTCGAAAGGGCGTTGTGTCCCGTCAATCTGTCAATGGGCTTCAGGTCCACACCAAGTGCTTTTGCGAATGTTTGATTGTGTTCTCGAATGTATTTGGAAATTGCGTCATTCTTCTCCAATCTGTCTGCATTTACTTTCTTGAGCAATTTCGACTTCTGCAAGAAGCCGTACAACATCTTGTATTCGGACTTAAGGTCCTCTTGTGTCTTGTCAAAATTAGCGAGAGCGTCGGCTACTTCCTTCAATGTGGTAGCCTTGCCTTCAACGTTCACGTATCCAGGCGATTGCTTGACTATCGCGGGCATTGCCAGACGTTCACCGAATCCGACAAGACCCTTCAAGTCACCATAGAAATTCACATAGTTAAATCCACTGTGAAGCGTGTTCTCCGTAAAAGCGCCGATCAAGGCGCGCTTTTGCTCATGAGTGGTATCCGTCGAGAGAAATTTTCCGATCCCAAGAAAGAACGAATACAAGTCATTTATCCGTGCAAAGAACAGAGAAATGTCGGGCGGGTCCCATGTGCCGTCGATAAGAAATCGCTGAGACACAGTTTCGGTCGATGCCTCGAAAATAGGGTCTTCTTCCGTATGGGCGCGCGCCCAGAAGCCATGGGACGGCAAGTATTTCTCGTTCTTAAAATCCGCCTTGTCCGCCCTCTCAAGGGGAATCCTATCGTGGTCATCCTGATCGGCGAGATCAAAGAGGTACCATCGCTTCCACCGTGGAAGCAAAAATAGGTAGCGCAGGTCCACGAATCCGCGAATGTATCGCTGCCACTGAGAAAACGATATTTCGGCCCCAAGGAACGGGTAGTCGTAACCTTCTTTCTCTATAGCCACGCCGATGATCTTGGCGTCGTCACCATGGTCGAGCATCACGACTTGTGGCTCGTCCACATAAACGAGCGTCGAAACGTACTTTCCGCTACTCTCTTTCCAGCGCTGTTTCGGGTCAACCATGATTACAGACTTTCGTAACCGTGGACCGAAGGCTTGAACGTAGCGTAACGCCAGAAACTTATGTGAGATCGCTTCAATATGCTCACGCCACATTCTTTTGTAATCTTGATTTTTGCCAGCAACGTGAACTTGCCGCGCAACTTAGGCAAAGTCTCAAAGGCAAAATCCCGGTCGAGCCACAGTGATGTTGCCGCCCAAAAGCATGGCGTGACACTCTTAGGTCGCCCCTTGCCTGTTTTTGCCTCCATGGCCTTATGTGATGCAAAATCTTCGTCCGTTGCAGGGTTAGAATTGACGAACCGGTAAACGGCTTCATAGGCAAAAGGTCCGGCGCCCGCTGGCGGGCACGAATCCGGCAATTCCTCCATAAACTTAACGGTTTTGGCTTCAGCCCCGGCCATGGGGCTTCAAATATCGGTTATCTGGCCTTCGAGTCAATTGTGCGGCGCAATTCTGCGCGTTTAGCGTGAAAAAGGCTTGGTGTGAATGCTACATAATGCCGGAGCTCCTAGAAGTCTCGATGGTCGCCTCCGTCGCCGGCGAGATCGAGGGCGGCGCGCTGACCAACCGGCGTCCGTTCCGGGCGCCGCACCACTCCACCAGCATGCCGGCGCTGGTCGGCGGCGGTCTGCATGCGCGACCGGGCGAGATCTCGCTCGCGCATCATGGCGTTCTCTTCCTCGACGAGCTCCCCGAATTTCAGCCGCAAGCGCTCGAACTCGCTGCGCCAGCCGTTGGAAACCGGCGAGGTCGCGATCGCGCGCGCCAATCATCGCGTCACCTATCCGGCGCGCTTCATGCTTGTGGCGGCAATGTATCCATGCCGCTGCGGGCGCGCCGCCGAGCCCGGCTATGCCTGCCGCCGCGGACTCAACGCGCGCTGTAGCGCGGATTACCAGGCGCGCATTTCCGGCCCGCTGCTCGACCGCATCGACCTGCACATCGAGGTGCCGGCGGTGACCGCCGCCGACCTCATCCTGCCGCCGCCGACCGAAGGCAGCCGTGAAGTCGCTGAGCGCGTTGCCTTGGCCCGCGAGCGGCAGGCCGCGCGCTATGCAGCTATCGGGCTACCGCACATCCGCAGCAACGCGACGGTGTCCGGCGCCGTGCTCGAGGACGTGGCACGGCCGGACGGCAGCGGGCTGTCGCTGTTGCGCGAAGCCGCCGATGCGATGCGGCTTTCGGCCCGCGGCTATCATCGCGTCTTGCGCGTGGCGCGCACGCTCGCCGATCTCGACGGCGCCGACAAAGTCGGCCGCGTGCACCTCGCCGAAGCGCTGTCCTACCGCGCGCTCGCCGACGAGATCAGGCGCGCGGCTTAAACCTTTACCCCGCCCCGTTGGCGACGCTCCCCGCGCCGCGAATGCCGATTGCGGCCAGAAATTCCTGGCGCGTCTCGGCATGGTCGCGAAACACGCCGAGCATGCGGCTTGTCACCATGGTGACGCCGGTCTTGTGCACGCCGCGGGTAGTCATGCATTGGTGCGTCGCCTCGGTGACCACGGCGACGCCATGCGGCTTGAGCACGGCATCGAGACAAGCTGCGATCTCGGCGGTCATTTTCTCCTGGATCTGCAGCCGCTTTGCATAAACGTCGACCAGCCGCGCCAATTTCGAAATCCCGACCACGCGGTTGCGCGGCAGATAGCCGATATGCACGCGGCCGATGACCGGCGCCATGTGATGCTCGCAATGCGACTCGAAGCGGATGTCGCGCAGCACCACCACTTCGTCGTAGCCGCCGGTCTCCTCGAACGTCCGCTTGAGATAGTCGCGCGGATTATCCTTGTAGCCGGCGAACCATTCCTCGTAGGCGCGCACGACGCGCGCCGGCGTGGCCAGAAGCCCTTCCCGGTCCGGATCGTCGCCGGCCCAACGGATGAGCGTGCGCACGGCGTTCTCCGCCTCCTCGCGCGTCGGCCGCGCGGGCGCAGACGAGCTTGCCCGCGTGCGCTTCGAATTCACGACCTTATCCATTCGTTCTCTCCGGCCGCGCCATCGAATTTCGATGACTTTTCATCGATTAGGCGGAGCACGATCTTTTCGGAAAACCGGCCTCTACTTTTCCGGATCATGTTCTACTCCGCGGCAATGTTAACAAAGCATCAACCCTTGCTCCAATCGTTCTGCCTGACGGCAAGGGATATGCAAGGGTTCATAGGCCAAAATTCGCGTCACTGCATCGATAACAATGCATACCGACGCAGCTCGCCGCGAGCGCGCCGAGCGCGGGACAGGGACCATGCGGCCACTCGCTACTCTCCGAAAGCCCGCCATCCTCAGCCGCCGCCTCCTTTCCCTCATCATCCGCGGCGTGGTCATTACCTCGATGGCGTTTGGGGTCGCCTTCGGCTTCCTCGCGGGAGCAACCTCCCCCGAGGCCCACTACGATCCGCAAATGTTCGCCATCGGCGTCGCGGCGCTGTTCGGCGCGGCGTGCGGGGCCATCGGAATCCTGATGTCCCGCATCCGCCAGATGAAGACGGAGCTGCGCGATATCGAGGCTCGGCTCGACGAGGCGGCGGATCGCAACTGGGAAATACGCGAAGCGCAGGAGCGTACCTCCAGCTTCTTCGAGGCGCAGGGCGACGTGATCGTGCGTCGCGACGGCGCCGGCGCGATCACTTACGCCAACGACGCGTTCTGCGCGCTGGCCGGCAGCGCGCGCGAGGACCTTGTTGCAACTCCGTTTACGCTTCCGGTCGAAGAGCAGGGCGAGCCTCGCCGTCTTGCCGACGGCACGCAGGTACACGACCAAAAAATCGCCGCGCCCGATGGCGCGCGCTGGATCGCCTGGCGCGAAGTCACCGTGCGCGCCGATGGCGGCAGCGAAATGCAGAGCGTCGGCCGCGACGTGACCGACCGCGCGCTCGCCGAGCAGGCGCTGGCCGAAGCGCGCGATCAGGCCGAGGCGGCAAACCGCGCCAAGTCGCGCTTTCTCACCATGGTGTCGCATGAGATACGCACGCCGCTGAACGGCATTCTCGGCATGGCCGATCTGCTCGGTGACACGCCGCTCACCGCCGAGCAGGCGACATACCTCAAGGCCGTGAGAACCTCCGGGGAAACGCTGCTGTCGCTGATCGAAGAGGTTCTCGATTTCTCCAAGATCGAGGCCGGCCGGCTCGATCTCGCGGCACGACCGTTTCCGCTCGCGGCCTTCGTCGAGGAGGCGATCGAGCTGCTCGGGCCTCGCGCCCAGGCCAAGGGACTGGAAATCTGCTGCTATGTGGATGAGCGGCTGCCGGCGCAGGTCGTCGGCGATTCGGCGCGGTTGCGCCAAGTGCTCTTCAATCTCGCCGGCAATGCCATCAAATTCACCGAACGCGGCGGCGTGTCGATCGTCGTCGAGCCAAGCAAAGCGCCGGACGGCATCGCCATCGCGGTGCACGATACCGGCATCGGCATCTCGTCCGCAGACCAGGCGCGCATCTTCCTCGAATTCGAGCAGGCCGACGGCGGCTCGACCCGAAAATTCGGCGGCACCGGGCTCGGTCTCACCATATCGAAACGTATCGTCGAGCGCATGGGCGGCTCGATCGCGGTCGACAGCGCTGGCGGCCAAGGCTCAACCTTCCGCGTCATCGTTCCGCTGCCGCGGGCCGGCGATGCCGAGGCGCCCGCGCTTGCCGTGCCGCATCTTGCCGGCAACGATATTCTGATCGTCGCGCCGGCGGCGATCGAAGCCTCCTTGATCGCGCGCCGGCTGCGACGCTGGGGCGCGCGCACGAAAATCGTACCCGACGATCAGGTGGCGGCGGCGCTGCTGCCGGAGCAGTTGTGGAGCGCCGCGATCATCGATCACGCGCTCGGCACGCCGGCGAGCGCGGCGTTGGCGCGGCTCTTCGCCGCGATCCCGCGGCGGCTGGTGCTGATCACGCCGGCGATGCGCAGCGAGCTTGCCGCGCTCAAGGAGGCCGGCTTCACCGGCTATCTCATCAAGCCGGTGCGTGCCGCTTCGCTCGCCGCCCGCTTTTCGACCGACGACGCCTTCGATGTCGGCACCGCGACCGAGAGCACGGAAGCGCCGAGCGCCGCCGATGCCGATGGCGGGCTTTCGGTCCTCGTGGCCGAGGACAATGAAATCAACGCGCTGTTGGCGCGCGCGCTCTTGGTGAAGCTCGGCCATCATCCGACCATCGCTGCGAGCGGCGCCGCGGTTGTCGAATCCTGGCTTGCCGCTCGCGCCGCCGGCACGCCTTACGACCGCGTGCTCATGGACCTGCACATGCCGGGCATGGACGGCCTCGAAGCGACCCGCCGGATCCGCATCCTGGAAGCCGAGGACAACGCGCAGCGAACGGCGATCCTGGCGCTCACCGCCAATGCCTCCGCCGAGGACCGCGAGGCCTGTCTCGCCGCCGGGATGGACGGCTTCCTGGTCAAGCCGCTCGACCGCGAACACCTGGCCGCCGCGCTCGCCGGCGCCGATGACGCCGCGCTCGCGGCGTAAGTCCGCGGTTGTTTCGCCGCCCCGCGGATTTCCGGGCTGCAAAAGCCGATTTTGTGACAGTCCGGTGAATGATCTGCCTCAATAACGCCGTCGCCTGAATATGCTCTGTTTTGGCCGCAAACGGGCGCGGGCGCGGCCAATGAAATCGGAAATTATTGAGCAATTGGGACAATTCGATTTGCTGTTGCCGTCCCTCATTGCCGACGGATTGGCGGCAAACGATCGGCTGAAAACCCGGTTGAGCGTCTTGCAGGCAGCCGCGCAGCACGCGCGAGAGCCCCTGGGCGCCCCCTTCGATCTGTCGGGCGAATGCCGGGCCGCCGGCATCGATGCCATGCAATTGGAAACGCTGGTTAATCGGGCAGCTATCGCGGCCGGCGAACGACTTTCGGCGCCCAGTCTCGGCAGCCTGGGAGCCGCGATCTGGGACGACGTGGCAACCATGATCCGCGCTGTCAAAGCCGGGGACCCGGAACAGGGAGACCGCGCCGCCGAGCGCCTCGCGGCGATCCAAGCGTCGGTGTCTTTCGGTTCTTCCGACGATGTCGAGCTCGCGGAAGTCGCCAGTCTGACCAGCTTGTCCGAAGGCGGCGGCGACAGCTTGCACCGCCTGGTCATGGATTTGCACAAAGCGCTCAACCGGCTCGCAGCCGCGCATGCGGAAGAAGTGCTGGCGGGCGCGCATGTTTCGGCGTTGCTGCCCACAGATCGGCCGGCAGTCGAAGCGTTCATGCGCGGGGTCGAGACTACGGAAAAGCTCAGGTTCGGCCATCCCGGACTGGCGACGACGGCGACGCGGGCCGGCGGCCGGCTGACGATTCAGAACGATATCGGCGAGACCGACGCGCATGTCGTGGTCATCATCGTCGAACCCGACGTTGCCACCGTCATCTATACGGACGTGCATCTGCCGCGCGCCAAATTCTTCACCGCACTGTTCCGCAATGTCCCGGTGCAATGGAGCGGGCTCGAGCGCAAAAGCGCGGCTGGCTTGCCCGATAACGGCGCCTTCTATCTGGTCACCGGCCGCTATCCGTTCGACAGCAGCGTTCGTCGCGATGCGTTTCTCGAAACGGTCGGTGCGTCGCTGGTCTTCCTGATCGACTGGAACAAGGCCCGCAAGGTGCTGCGCGAGTGGGTATCCAATGCCGATGCGATCCGCATCCTCGAATGGGCGGCACGCCATCGCGTCGGTCACCGCGGTTTCCTGCAACTTGGCGGCGCCGAACTGGTGGCGTCGGCTGTGCATCACGCGGCGCCGTCACGAATAGGATTTGGCGAGCGGCTCGACCAGGCGCTTGGGCGCGACGCGGCTGCGGATTTTCTCAAGACGGTGCTGCGCGTCTCGGCCGAGGCGCTGCTGCAGGGAAGCTCGGTGCGGCTGGCGCGCGACCGTATCGAAGCCGCCCTGGCTGCGCATTTGCAGCGGGTCGATCGAACGCTGCTGGCCGTCATGATCCGGCAGGCCGGCTTGGCGCGCCAGATCGCCGCCGACATCGCTTCGTTCGTCGCCGAACGGCAGGCGCGCCGGCCCTTCGACTGCGCGGTGTTGACCGAGCGGTCGCGGCGTATCGAGGAAAAAGCCGACCGCATCGCCATCGAGGCGCGCAGCGAGATTGCCCGGCTCGACGCCAATCGCAGCATCGAACGTCTCATCAATCAAATGGAGAACGCAATCGACGAACTGGAGCAGGCGGCCTTTGTCGCTTCGCTTGTCCCCGGCGAGGTTGCCGCCGAGCTGCTCGAGCCGTTGGCCGAGCTTTGCGCGGCAACGGTCTCGGGCACCGAGGCCGCCGCCGTCGGTGTTGCCGCCGCGGCCGAGGTTCCCGACGGCCATCGCGTCGACACCGAAGATGCGCTCGCGGCGGTCGGCCGATTGATTGATATCGAGCACAGAGCCGATGCGGCGGAGCGCATGGCCACGGCGCGAATCCTGACCGGCGACTTCAACCTGAAAATGGCACTGTCCGTTCTCGAACTGGCGCGTGCTCTTGAACGCTCGACAGACCGAATGGCGGCGTTCGGCCACCTTCTGCGCGAGCACGTGCTCGCCGATCTTTCGGCATAGACCAAATGTTGGAGCGCCGGACCATGCAGATTGCGCGGATCGGTGACGGAGCTGCCGAGCAATATTCCGCCGAGTTGGTCGGCGGCAAGGCCGCCAACCTGGCGCGCGTAGCGGCGCTTGGCCTCCAGGTGCCGCCGGCATTCGTGCTGCCGATCGGCCTTGGTGCGGCAAGCCTCAGCGGCGACGCCGCTGCAATGCAAGACCTGTCGGATGGGCTCACCGAAGGCGTCGAATTTCTCGAGAACGCCACCGGCAAAAGGTTTGCCGGCCAGCGCCGCCCGCTTTTGGTGTCGGTGCGCTCCGGTGCGGCGCGGTCGATGCCGGGAATGTTGGATACCGTGCTCAATGTCGGCTGCACCTCCGCTGCGGTTCGCGGCCTGGTGCGCATGACCGGTCACCCGCGCTTTGCCGGCGACTGCCGCCGCCGCTTTCTCGAAAGCTATGGCAGCGTCGTCCTCGGCGTCGACCCGGCCGCGTTCGTGGCCAAGCGCAACCAACTCGTCGCCGCTGAGGGGGTCGGCGGCGAGCGCGCGCTCGATTGCGAAGCCCTCGAACGCCTTGCGGCCGCTTACGAGCAAGTCATCGAGCGCGACGGCCACGTGCTCAGCGAAGATCCCATGGAGCAACTCAAGACGGCGGCACAGGCGGTGCTTCGCTCGTGGCTGAGCGACCGCGCCCGCACCTATCGCAAGCTCGAACATCTCGAGCATTTGCAGGGCACGGCGGTCACGGTCCAGGCCATGGTGTTCGGCAATGCCGGAGTAACGTCGGGCGCGGGCGTGGCGTTTTCACGCGATCCTTCGACCGGGCTGGACAGGCCGATCATCGAGGTGCTGTTCGAATCCCAAGGCGAAGACGTGGTGTCCGGCGGGCACAATCCCGAGACCGAAGTGGCCATCGCCCGTTCGCTTCCCGAGATCGCCGCGCAATTGCGCGAAGCGCTGCGGCGGCTCGAACAGGATTTCGGCGACATGCAGGACGTCGAATTCACCATCGAGAACGGCAAGTTGTGGATCCTGCAGACGCGCGCGGCGAAGCGCACGCCGCAAGCGGCGCTGCGATTGGCGATCGACTTCGTGAAGGAAGGCCGGATCGCGCCGGCGGAAGCTTTGCAGCGCCTGAACGGTTTGGATCAACGCTCGCTCGTCACCACGCGGCTGGTCGCCGCTGCCGAGCCGGTTGGGCGCGGCGTCGGAGCATCGGCCGGCGTTGCGGTGGGGCGCGCGGCGTTCGATCCGGACAGTGCGGCTCGCCTGGCGGCAAGCGGGGATCCGGTCATTCTTGTCCGACCCGATACGACGACCGCCGATGTCGCCGGCTTTGCCGTGTCCGCCGGCATCGTGACGGCGATCGGCGGGCGCACCGCGCATGCGGCGCTGGTGGCGCGGCAGATGGGAAAACCGTGCGTCGTCGGCTGCGCCGAGCTCGCCGTCGACGTCACCGGTCATTGCGCGCGGCTTGCCGGGGCCGCGATCAAAGAAGGCGATTGGCTGTCGATCGACGGCGAAGCCGGAACAATCTATCTCGGCCGCGGTAAGGTCATCAGCGAGCGGCCGGAAGCCGAGCTTGCCGAAGTCGAGCGCTGGCGTCAAAGCCTGCGCAGCGCCACTTCCTCGACCTCGTGACTTTCGCCCTTTTTCAGGATCAGATCGGCGCGCTGGCGCGTCGGCAGGATGTTCTCGCGCAGATTGACAAGATTGATGCGGTTCCAGATCGACGTGGCGGTGGCAGCCGCCTCGGTGTCCGTCAATCGCGCGTAGCGGTGAAAATACGATTTTGGATCGGCGAAAGAAGTGCCGCGCAAAGCGAGAAAGCGGTTGACGTACCAGGACAGCAGCACGGCCTCGTCGGCGTCGAGATAGACCGAGAAATCAAAGAAATCGGAAACGAACGGTATGGCCTTGCCGTCCTTGGGCAGGCGGCCGGTCTGCAAGACGTTGAGCCCCTCGACGATGAGAATTTCCGGCCGGTCGATCTCGATCCACTGGTTCGGGATGACGTCGTAGATCAGATGCGAGTAGACCGGCGCCCGCACCGGCCGGCGCCCGGCCTTGATGTCGGACAGAAAGTGCAGCAGCGCCGGCAGGTCGTAGCTTTCCGGAAAGCCTTTCTTCTCCATCAGCCCTTCGCGCTCGAGCACGGCATTGGGGAAGAGGAAGCCGTCGGTGGTGATGAGGTCGACCTTGGGCACATTCGGCCAGCGCGCAAGCAGCGCCTGCAACACGCGCGCGGTGGTCGATTTGCCTGCGGCGACCGAGCCGCCGACCCCGATGATGTAGGGCATCTTGGCGTCCTCGGTGCCAAGAAAGCCCTGCTGGGCGCGAAACAGCCGCTGCGTCGCCGCCACATAAAGCGAAAGCAGCCGCGATAGCGGCAGGTAGATTTCCTCGACCTCCGACATGTCCAGCCGGTCGTGCACCGAGCGCAGCCGCGCCACTTCGGCCGGCTCGAGCGTCATCGGCGTGTCCTCGCGCAAATTCGCCCATTCCGCCCGCGAGAACACGCGATACGGCGAGACGTCCGGTTCGGTGCGTTGCTCCATGCGGATCGCCCCTGGTGTCGCTTACCCGCCCTTGCGCGTCGCCTTCTCGTCGAGGCCCGACTGGCGCGTGCGGTCCCCAAGCGCCGCTTCGACTTCGGCCAGCGCGATGCCGCGCGCATGCAGCACGACGACGAGATGATAGAGAAGATCGGCCGCTTCCGCGACCACGCGGCCGCGGTCTTCGGCGACGGCGGCGATGGCGACTTCGACCGCTTCCTCGCCGAGCTTTTTCGCGCAATGGGCCACGCCCTTGTCGATCAGCTCGCGCGTGTAGGACGTGCCGGCAGCCGCCTGCGCGCGCGCCTGCACGCGTTTTTCGAGGTCCTGGAGGGTGTATTGCGCCATGGCGCGCCTCCTTAGCATCTCTTCATCGAGGCGGGGAGAGGCCGCATGCATCGAAGTCGTGCCAGTTCCTCGTATCACTGGATACCTCCCGGCAAGGATACGCCCGGCGCGGCGAAACCCGCGCCTTGAGGCTCGGCGATCAGGGATCGAGCCGCACCGGCAGGCCGGCGCGGGCCATATATTCCTTGGCGGCGCGCACCGAATACTCGCCGAAATGAAAGATCGAGGCGGCCAGCACGGCACTGGCGTGACCGTCGCGAATACCTTCGACCAGATGATCGAGATTACCGACGCCGCCGGAGGCGATGACCGGGACTGAGACGCTGTCCGCGACGGCCCGCGTCAGCGGAATGTCAAAGCCTTGCCGCGTGCCGTCGCGGTCCATGGAGGTGAGAAGGATTTCTCCGGCGCCGAGCGCGACCACCTCGCGCGCATAGGCGATGGCGTCGATTCCCGTCGGATGGCGCCCGCCATGGGTAAAGATCTCCCAGCGGTTCGCCTCGGGCGGCTTCGACACCTTTTTGGCGTCGATCGCGACCACGATGCACTGGTCGCCGAACTTTTCCGCCGCCTCCTTGACGAAGCCGCGGCGCGCGACCGCAGCCGTATTGATCGACACCTTGTCGGCGCCGGAAGACAACAGTGCCCGAATATCGTCGACCGTACGCACGCCGCCGCCGACCGTCAGCGGCATGAAGCAGGCTTCCGCGGTGCGCCGCACGACGTCGAGCATGATGCCGCGATCCTCGTGACTCGCGGTGATGTCGAGGAAAGTGAGCTCATCGGCGCCGGCTTGGTCGTAGGCGATCGCCGCCTCGACCGGATCGCCGGCGTCGCGCAAATTGACAAAATTGACGCCCTTGACCACGCGGCCGTCCTTGACGTCGAGGCAGGGGATGACGCGGACCTTGAACATTTAGCCCGCCCGCGCCGCATGAACGAGCTGCAGCGCCGCCGCCGCATCGAGCCGGCCGTCGTAGAGCGCGCGCCCGACCACGGCGCCTTCGAGTTTTTGCGCGCGAGGTGTCAGCAATGCCCGCACGTCGTCGATCGAAGCGAGCCCGCCCGAAGCAATGACCGGGATCGACACCGCTTCCGCCAGCGCGATGGTAGCGTCGAGGTTCAGCCCGCGGAGCATGCCGTCGCGCGCGATGTCGGTGTAGATGATCGCGGCGACACCGGCGTCTTCGAACCGCCGCGCGATGTCGAGCACGGAAAGTTTCGAGGTCTCAGCCCAGCCTTCGACCGCGACGGCGCCGTCGCGCGCATCGAGCCCGACGGCGATGCGGCCGGGAAACGCCTTCGCCGCAGCTTTTACCAGCGCCGGGTCGCGCACGGCAGCCGTTCCGATGATGACGCGTCTGACGCCCTTATCGAGCCACGCGTCGATGGTCGCGCGGTCGCGGATGCCGCCGCCGAGCTGCACCGGAGTTTTCACCGCGGCGAGGATGCGCTCGACCGCCGCAGCGTTCATCGGTTTGCCGGCGAAGGCGCCGTCGAGATCGACGATATGGAGGTATTCAAAGCCCTGCGCCGCGAAGGCGCGCGCCTGCTCGGCCGGGTCGCGATGAAAGATCGTCGCGCGCGCCATGTCGCCCTGTTCGAGGCGCACGGCTTCGCCGTTCTTCAGATCGATCGCGGGAAAGAGGATCACGGCTTCCACTTCAAGAAATTCGCGATCAGGGCCAGACCGAGCCGCTGACTTTTCTCGGGATGGAATTGCGTGCCGACAATGTTGTCGCGCGCCACGATCGCGGTGACGGGACCGCCGTAATCGGTTTCCGCCACAAGGTCGGCGCGATCCGCCACTTTGAGCTCGTAGGAGTGGACGAAATAGGCGTGCCGGCCCTGCGGACCGAGGGTCAGGCCGTCGAGCAGCGGGTGCGGGCGCGCAATGTTGAGCGTGTTCCAGCCCATATGTGGAATTTTCAGGTTCGGATCGTTCGGCGCAATACGATCGACCTCGCCGGCAATCCAGCCTAGCCCCGGCGTCACCTCGTATTCGCGGCCGCGTTCGGCCAGCAACTGCATGCCGACGCAGATGCCGAAGAACGGCCGGCCTTTGCGGCGCACCGCTTCCTCGAGCGCCGCGACCATACCGGCGACGGCGTCGAGACCGCGCCGGCAGTCGGCGAAGGCGCCGACGCCGGGCAGCACCACCCGGTCGGTCGAGGCCACGACGCCGGGATCATTCGTCACCAGGATCGGCTGCTGCAAGCCGGCATCCTGCGCCGCGCGTTCGAACGCCTTGGCCGCCGAGTGCAGGTTGCCGGAGCCGTAATCGACGATAGCGACGCTCACGGGTTGGCCCCCGGCTCGGGAAAGAGGCCGATGACGTGGGGGGACTGCGGCATGCGCGGCAGCGGCGCCGGGGGAGCCGGCGGCGCTGGCGGCAAATTCCGCGTAGAGGGCTCGATGCCCTTGGCCGCAGACGCCCGAACCCAGCCGTCGAAAAAGCGCCGCTCGGCGTCTTCGAGATCATAGGCGCTGACGACACCGACGTTCTTCCAGCCGCGGCGCGCCAACGTGAAGCGCCGCAGTGTGGCCGCCTCGATGCCGACTAAGAGCGATATCAGCAGGCCGACAAGGCTGAGAATGAGGCTGCCGATACTGGCGTAACGCAGGACCGTTTCGAGGCCCACCGTCACCGCCACGTAGATCGCCAGTACCAGCCACATCCGGTGCCAGAGCATCCAGAGCGCCGACAGCAGGAACGCCCATACCGAGAACCCGTCGCGCACGAAGGTAAACCGCTCCGGATCGGACGCGGCTTCCGTGGCGCGCAGCGGCGGCTGATGCACGGTGTAAACGGCCATGGCGTTATTCCAATGCTGTCATCAAGCCTCGCGGCAACAGCGGGTCAATTGCCGAGCGTGCCCTTGGTCGAAGGCACCTCGTTGCCGGCGCGCGGATCGACGGCGACCGCCGCCCGCAACGCGCGCGCCAGACCTTTGAAGCACAATTCGGCAATATGATGGTCGTTGCTGCCATAGAGCGTGGCGACGTGCAGCGTCACCGCGGCGTTCATAGCGAAGGCCTGGAACCATTCCTGCACCAGCTCGGTGTCGAATGCTCCCACCTTGTCGCGCACGAACTCGACGTTGAACACCAGGAAGGGCCGGCCGGAAATGTCGATCGCCACCCGCGTCAGCGCCTCGTCCATGGGCACGTGCACGTCGGCATAGCGGGTGATGCCCTTCATCTCGCCAAGCGCCTGCCGCACCGCCTGGCCGAGCGCGATACCGACGTCCTCGGTGGTGTGGTGATGGTCGATGTGCAAGTCGCCTTTGGCCTTGACTGCGATGTCGAGGCGGGAATGCCGCGCCAACAGGTCAAGCATGTGATCGAGGAACCCGATGCCGGTCGCGACCGACGCGCGGCCGTTGCCGTCGAGATCGACGGCGACCTCGATGTCGGTTTCCTTGGTGGTGCGTTTGACCGACGCCTTGCGCATGATGTTCTCCGCGCCGCGCTTTTATCAGGGCTTAGCGCGCGGCGCCAATGGCTCGCGGCCGACAATTGCATTGCCGCCCGCCAACTCCTAAATCATGGCTTGAACCAAGGCTTTCCAGCGCATGTCTTTCCCTGAACCCGGCCAATCCGGCCTTTGGCGCGGCACCACCATCCTGACCGTCCGCAAGGGTGGTCTCGTCGCCGTCGGCGGCGACGGCCAGGTCTCGATCGGCCAGACCATCATCAAAGCCAATGCGCGCAAGGTGCGTCGGCTTGGCGGCGGCGAGGTGATCGGCGGCTTTGCCGGCGCCACCGCCGACGCCTTTACCCTGTTCGAGCGGCTGGAAGCCAAGCTCGAGCAATATCGCGGCCAGCTGATGCGCGCCGCCGTCGAGTTGGCCAAGGACTGGCGCACCGACCGCTACCTGCGCCGGCTCGAAGCCATGATGATCGTCGCCGACAAAGACGTATCGCTGGTGCTCACCGGCACCGGCGATGTGCTCGAACCCGAGGCCGGCATCGTCGGCATCGGCTCGGGCGGCAATTACGCGCTGGCCGCCGCGCGCGCGCTCGTCGACGGACCGCTCGACGCCGAGGCCATCGTCCGTCGCGCCCTCGACATCGCCGCCGACATCTGCGTCTACACCAACAGGAACGTGACCGTCGAAACGTTGAAGACGTGAAGCGCTTTCCCGGCACGGCCCGAAAGGCTACATGAGCGACTTTTCTCCCGCGAAATCGTCTCCGAGCTCGATCGCTTCATCGTCGGCCAGGGCGACGCCAAGCGCGCGGTCGCCATCGCGCTGCGCAACCGCTGGCGCCGGCTGCAGCTCGACGAACGGCTGCGCGAGGAAGTGCTGCCGAAGAATATTTTGATGATCGGGCCAACCGGCGTCGGCAAGACGGAAATTTCCCGGCGGCTGGCCAAGCTCGCCGCCGCGCCGTTCCTCAAGGTCGAGGCAACGAAATTCACCGAGGTCGGCTATGTCGGCCGCGACGTCGAGCAGATCGTGCGCGACCTCGTCGAGGTAGCGCTGACGTTGACGCGCGACCGCAAACGCAAGGACGTCCAGGCGCGAGCGCAGCAGGCCGCCGAAGACCGCGTTCTCGATGCGCTGGTCGGCGCCAATGCCAGTGCTTCGACCAAGGAGGCGTTCCGCCGCAAGTTGCGCAACGGCGAGCTCAACGACAAGGAAATCGAGATCGAAGTGCAGTCTTCCGGCGGCATGCCGTTGTTCGAAATTCCCGGCATGCCCGGCGCCCAAGTCGGCGCCATTTCGATCGGCGATATTTTCGGCAAGCTCGGCGGCGGCCGCACCAAGACGCGCCGCGTCAATGTCCGCGAGTCCTACGAAATCCTGGTCAATGAGGAATCCGACAAGCTGCTCGACACCGACCAGCTCACCCAGGAAGCCATCAAGACGGTGGAGAACAACGGCATCGTCTTTCTCGACGAGATCGACAAGATCTGCGCGCGCGATGGTCGCATCGGCGCCGACGTTTCACGCGAGGGCGTACAGCGCGACTTGTTGCCGCTGATCGAAGGCACCACGGTGGCGACCAAGCACGGCTCGGTGAAGACCGATCATATCCTGTTCATCGCCTCGGGTGCGTTCCACATCTCCAAGCCCTCGGACCTGTTGCCCGAACTGCAGGGCCGGCTGCCGATCCGCGTCGAATTGAAACCGCTGACGCGCGACGACATGCGGCGCATCCTGACCGAGCCCGAGGCCTCGCTGATCAAGCAATATATCGCGCTGATGGCGACCGAAGGCGTGACGCTGGAATTCTCCGAGGATGCCATCGACGCCGTCGCCGACCTCGCCGTGGCGGTGAATTCGAGCGTGGAAAATATCGGCGCGCGGCGGCTGCAGACGGTGATGGAGCGCGTGCTCGACGAGGTCTCCTTCGCGGCACCCGACCGCTCGGGCGAGACGGTCAAGATCGACGCGGCCTACGTGCAAAAGCACGTCGGTGATCTCGCCAAGAACGCCGATTTGAGCCGATTTATTTTGTAGTAGGTTTGCTCAACCGGAGAGTTTTGTCCCGGCCTGCCGCTCGCGGCTGATCTCGCGAATCATCGCCATCCACTTCTCAACCTGGGCGAGGGCCTGCTTGTCGGAGGAGTTGCCTCGCATGGCGATGGGCTTCGACTGCATATCGGCGATTTCGGACATGACTGACGGTACTCCGATCAAGGAGACCGTGTTGCCAGACGAAATTGAACATTTCTTGCGCTCCGTCTGACATTTCGATGATTGGGGTTAATGCCGCGCTACCGCGGTCGCCGCAAGCGGACGTAAAGCGCTCCTTCCCCGCCGTGACCGACGTGAGCGTCTTCGAAGCCAACGACAAGGGCGCGAAACTCCGGCAGCGAAAGCCACATCGGCACCTGGCGCCGGAGCACGCCGCGTTCGGCATCGGAATGGTGCTCGGCTTTTCGGTTTCCCTTCCCGGTGACGACAAGCGCCATGCGGGCGCCGTCCGCCTGGGCTTTGCGCAGGAAGCGTAACAGGGCCGCGTGCGCCTCTCTCTGGGTCATGCCGTGCAGATCGAGGCGGGCGTCGATCGGGTCGCGGCCGCGCGCAACGCGCTGCTTAAGACGCCGGCCAAGCGGCGCCAGCGGCGGCGCTTTCTTTTCCGCCGTCGCCTCCTGCCGCGCGACGCGTCGTACAGGCGCAGTTTCGCCGCCGGCGCTGTCGCCGGTGGAGGGTGGTTGAGATTCCTGTGCGCGGCGCAGCGGCGTGATCGAGCGCACGACGCCGGTCCATAATGCGTGTTCTTCCTCGCTCAATGGACGGCGCCTGGTCATCGGCTTCGCCACGATTTCGCTTTCGGCTCCGGCGCCACTGCGGGCTTTGCCTCCGGCAGCGGCACGTCTTCCGCGGTGGGATCGATCATGCTGCCGACGCTGAACTGCGCGAAATTACCCGGGCGCTCCGGCGGCAGCGGCTCATTGCGCCCAGCCTCGACGGGATCGAGCTCGCGCGGCAACAGCATCACGAACTGTCCGGAATTACGGATGCGACCGGCGATTCGCGCGGCTTCGTCACCGGCGCCAAAATAAATATCGGCCCGCGCCGGGCCGACGATGGCCGAGCCGGTATCCTGCGCGAAGACCAGCCGGCGGAATTTCGTCCCCGCCTTGCCGTTGGCGATCGGCAGCTCGGCTGTGATGAAGAACGGCGTGCCATACGCATGCAACGAACGATCAACGGCGATCGAGCGGCCAGGTACCAAAGGCACGCCCTCGGCGCCGACCGCTTCGTCCTCGGTGGCGAGATCGGTGATGCGGAAAAACACATAGGACTTGTTCTGCCGCCGCACGTCCTTGGCCGCGTCCGGATTGGCCTCCATCCAGTCGCGGATGCGCTGCATGGATAGCTCGTCCCTGGTAAAGATTTTGCGGTCGACCAGCACGCGGCCGACCGGCGTGTAGGGCCAGCCATTATGCGAATCGTAATTGACGCGCAAAATGGAGCCGTCTTCCAGCCTGATCCGGGCCGAGCCTTGGATCTGCGCGAACAGCACATCGAGCTGGCTGCGCAGCCAGCAGATTTCCAGATGCCAGCCGTCGAGCGCGCCATCCTCGATCTCGGCCCGATCGTAATACGGCACGATCTTACGCCGGCCGACCCGCCGGCCCGCTTTGACGCCCTTGCTGGGAAACAAATCGCCGAGCTTGCGCCGGCCTGATACGACCAAATTGGGCGGCCGGCGGTAAAGCGGCGCGGTGAACTCGCGGGTCGGCACGCGCGAACCGTCGATGACCGGCTCGTAATATCCGGTGAGAAAGCCGTCGGTATCGCCGAGCTTGCTGATGCGCAGCGGCCGGAAATTATCCTCGAAGAATTTCCGCGCGCCATCCTCCTCGAGCGGCACGGCTGCAAAAGCACGTTTGCAGACGGTCTTGAGCGCATCGGTGATCGGCGCATGCTCGCCGGCAGGCTGCCGATTGCCGTTCAGCGCGCGACAGCTGGCGAGGAAGGCGGCAAAGGCCGTGGCGTGATCGTCGTTCGCCCAGCCGTCGAGGTCGGTCCAGTCAACCGGTTCGTATTGCGTATCCGGAAATTTGATCGGCTCACGCCCGGCGCTGCGGGCCGCCGTCGGCATGCCGGCAAGGCCGACCAACACGATGATGAGTAAGGCCCGCCATTGCGCCGCCATCGGCCTCACTTGGCCCTCACTTGGGCCTCACTGCCCGGCTTCGGTCGCGGCGACCTTCCAATTGGGGTCGCGCGAGGAGATATCGCGCGCGAACGTCCATACGTCGGTGACGTCGGTAACCTTCTCGGCGTTGCCGTCGACCACGTTTCCCGATCGGTCGCGGGTCGCGGAAACGAGCTTGGACACGAAGCGGATGGTGATCTGGGCGGTGCGGCCGCGCAATTCGGCGCCGGTGATGGTGGCACCGTCGATCGAAACGAAGCGCGTCTCGGCAGTCTCGCCGCGGCCTTCACGTTCGCTGATCGCGGCGTCAAAACCATCGAAGACCTCGCGCGACAGCAAGCTGCGCAATTGGCGGCGATCGCCTTCGGCGAAGGCGGTCACGATCATTTCGTAGGCGGTGCGCGCGCCGGTGATGAAATGCTTGGCATCGAAGCCCGAATCCGCCGCCGCGATGGCATCGAGCCCTGTCGCTACGGTCGAGCCGGCCTCGGCGATGCCCTTCCAGCGATCCGCGGGCGGCGGCGGGGCGGCCTCGACCGGCCGCGCTGCTGCCGCCTCAGCCGGACGCGGCGGCAGGGCCACAACCTTGTCGCTCGCCGGGCTGCGCACCGCATCGCGGGTCGCATAAGGGTCGTAGGGCGGCCGCTCGCGGCCGGTGCGTTGCCCCAACACGCTGCGCAGCCGCAGGAAAATGAATACTGCGAGTGCCAGGAAGATGATGGTGTAAATATCGAACACGTCTCATGTCTCTCGGCGTCGCGAATGGCGGGACGGTAGATCCCTGGGGCGGTTCAAAGTGTCGAATCCGCGGGACGCGCCAAGTTCCCCGCTCTATGTAGGCACGCGCGGGGAACCATCCAGTGGCCGCTGTCCAATACGCACGCCGAAGCTCAGTTTAAACGATCGCTGCCGCCGCGCCAACATCGTACCGCCGGTACCGCCCCCGAGATGCCGAACGACGCTGCAGGGGCCGGCCTATGCCACAATCAATGACACAGTTTAGGCAGAAAACCGACCCGCCGGCAGGCTTCGGCGCTCGCCGGGCCGCCGCCATTGTTCGCTCGCTTTGGCTGTGTTAGCCAGACTTTAACGCCCCCGCGGGCCGGAGACGAGCATGTCAGCCACGAACGGCGGTCCTCAGCCGCAGCCGGCGATGCCTCAGATCGGGGTCCTCGCCCAATACGTAAAGGACTTGTCGTTCGAAAATCCGAACGCTCCCCGATCGATGGCACCGACGGGACAGCAGCCGTCCATCAACATCCAGGTCAACGTCGATGCCGCGCCCATGAGCGGCAGCACCACGGATGTCGAGGTGACGCTCCGCCTCGAGGGCAAGGCGGAAACCCAGGGCATGCTGCTATTCGGCTTCGAGCTCATCTTCGCCGGCGTCTTCCGCATTCAGAACGTGCCGGCGGAGAGCCTGCAGCCCATCGTCCTGATCGAGTGCCCGCGGCTGCTCTTTCCCTTCGCTCGCGAGATTGTCGCGACGGCGGTGCGCAACGGCGGCTTTCCGCCGCTCTTGCTCGATCCGATCGATTTTGTCGGTCTCTACCGCCAACGGCTTGCGGCGGCACAACCATCGCCACCACCGCAAGCGGTCAATCCAAACTGACGTAGTCGCGCCAAATGGCGTTGTCGCCGAGGGTGGCGATGAACGCTCGATGCGCCGCGCGTTCTTCGGCCGTCACCGCCGCGGCAAGCGGCACCAGCCGCTCGCGAATGATGATCGGTTCGCCGGCCAGCCGGCCCGGCATCGTCGTCTGGGATAGCACGAGTTGCGCCTGGCGCGCGCCAATCAGCTCGACGTAGATTTCGGCAAGGAGCTCGGCGTCAAGCAGCGCGCCATGCTTGGTGCGATGCGAATTGTCGATGGCATAGCGCGTGCAAAGGTCATCGAGACGGTTTGAGGCGCCGGGATGCTTGCGCCGCGCGATCAAGAGGGTGTCGACCGTTCGTTCGCGTGGGATCAGCGGCCGGCCGGCGCGCTCGAGCTCGGCATTGATAAATCCGATGTCGAACGCGGCGTTGTGGATGACTAGCGGCGCATCGCCAAGAAAGACGATCAGGTCGTCCACCACCTCGGCGAAAAAAAGCTTGTCTTTGAGGAAGTCGTCGCTGAGGCCGTGGACCGCGAACGCCTCCGCCGGCATGCTGCGTTGCGGATTGAAATAAGCATGAAACGTCTGGCCGGAGGGTATGCGATTCACCAGCTCGACGCAGCCGATTTCGACCAGGCGATGGCCGTCCAGAGGATCGAGACCCGTGGTCTCGGTATCGAGCACAATCTCACGCATGAAAGCTCTTAGTGGAACATGATCTTTTCGGAAAACCGGCTTCCACTTTTCCGGGTCATGCTCTAGGCCGCCGCCGGCTGCCGCCGCCGATCACGAATCAGCGGCCCGCCGGCGCATATTAGCCACAACCCGCAGGATGTCTCGCACCTGAGTGCGGGCGTGGTCGAACGACTGCGAGCTATCCACGACAAAGTCGGCGCGTCGGCGTTTTTCCGCATCTGGCATTTGCTTGGCAAGGATCGCCATGAGTTTTTCATCGGTCATGCCGGGCCGTTCGAAGGCACGGCGGCGTTGCACCTCCGGCGGCGCCGAGACCACAACCACCGCGTCGCAGCCGCGCACGGCGCCCGTCTCAAACAGCAGCGGAATATCGAGCACGACCACCGGCGCACCGCGGGATTGCGCTTCGGCCAGGAATTTTTCCCGCGCGGCGGCGACCAGGGGATGCACAAGAGCTTCGAGCCGGGCAAACGCCGCATCGTCGCCAAGCACCATAGCCGCGAGCTTGGCGCGGTCGACCTTGCGGCCGCTGGTGGCGCCGGGAAAGGCCTGCTCGATCAGCGGCACGGCCTCGCCTTCGTAAAGCGCATGCACGACGGCATCGGAATCGTGAACCGGTACGCCGGCCTCGGCGAAGAAGCTCGCGGTTCTCGATTTGCCCATGCCGAGCGAACCGGTCAGACAGAGAACGAAGGGACGTTCGCCGCTCATGGGATGAGGCACCCGTTGCGCCGCAGGAAATCAAGGGCGGTCAGAAGCGGCAAGCCCAGGACGGTGAAATAGTCGCCCTCGACGCGCTCGAAGAGCTGAATGCCCAAGCCTTCGATCTGATAGGCACCGACGCTTGCCGTCGCCGCGCTGCCGGCGGCCTCGAGATAGGCATCGAGGAACCGATCGGAGAACGCGCGCATGGTCAGCCGCACCGTGCCGACGTGCTCGAACACCACCGTCGCGTCCCGCACGAACGCAATGGCCGAATGAAGCTCATGGCTGCGCCCCGACAGTGCGCGAAGCTGCGCGCGCGCGGCTGCGCGATCGGCGGGCTTGGTAAACAGTTTGGCGTCGAGTGCCAGTACCTGATCGGCGCCGAGCACCAGCCGGGCTGGGTGCAATCCCGCGACAGCCAACGCCTTTTGCCGCGCCAAGAGCGCAGCGACGGCGGCCGTCGCTTGCGGCGGCACGCCTGTTTCTACGCCGCGCTCGTCGATGTCGGCGGGATGCACCTCGACCGGCACACCGGCAGCTTCCAGCAGCGTCCGGCGGACGGCGCTCCGCGATGCCAGCACGAGCGGATCGGAGGCAAGCCAGAGCAGCATGGGTCATACAGCCATGTTTCGGCGGCGCTCGGCCAGAAGGGCAAGCACTGCCGCCGCGGTTTCCTCGATCGACCGCCGCGATACGTCGATCACCGGCCAGTTATGTCTCGCGCAGAGCCGGCGCGAGGCGGCAACCTCCTCCGCTACGGATTGCAAGTCGATATACTTGTCATCGTCGCGGTACGCCTTCAGCCCCAGGAGCCGGTTTTGCCGAATTTGCACGATACGCTCGGGCGTCGCGTACAGGCCGACGACCAGCGGACGCTTGAGGCGCTCGATGCCGGGCGGCAACGACACCCCGGACACCAACGGCACGTTCGCCGTCTTCACGCCGCGGTTGGCGAGATAAATCGAGGTCGGCGTTTTCGACGTCCGCGATACGCCGATCAGCAACACGTCGGCCTCTTCAAGGTCGTCGGTCTGCTGGCCGTCGTCATGCATCATGGTGTAGTTGAGCGCATTGATGCGGCGAAAGTATTCGGCGTTCAGCGTATGCTGAGCGCCCACCTTGTGCGTCGATTCGGCGCCCAGATAAGATTGGAACAGGTGGAGGACTGGTCCGAGAATCGACAGGCAGGGTAGACCGAGGTCACGGCATTTCTGCTCCAGGCCATCGACCAAGTTTTCCTGCAACAGCGTGTAAAGCACGATGCCGGGCGTCTCCTCGATTTCAGCCAGGACTCGGTCAAGCTGCTTGGGCGTGCGCACCAGGGGATGCACATGCTCGACCGGTATTACCTTCGTATATTGCGCCGCTGCGGCGCGCGAGACTGTAATAAGGGTCTCTCCGGTCGAATCGGAGACTAAATGTAAGTGGAAGTAGCCGGCCGTGAGCGTCATGAGCGGACTGAATAACTTGTCGGTCAGCGGGGACAAGGCCATGGCTTCGGCCATCGCGCAAGAACAATAGGCAGCAAAGTAGCGAAATGATCCACATGAGTGCCGTCCGGCTGGTGAAAGTTACCCCTCATGGTGAGCTCTGGTGAAATGTGGATAGCACCGGCACAAAGCACCCAAAGATGACCGGAAAGGCAATATAAACGTCAAACTTTGACGAACCCCAACGAGAGCCGTTCAGCGGGAATATGTGAACAGCCGGTGGATGACGCGCGCGCATAAATGTATGAGTTTAATCAACCGTCCAAGTACTACAACAGAGTCTATTAGATTGATTTAATTTAGGATGAGGCCGTGTCGGGAAGTCTAGCGATCAAACCCCTTCTTCGTGTGCTTGCAGGCGAGCATGAGCCTATTCCGCCGATCTGGCTGATGCGGCAGGCCGGACGTTACCTTTCGGAATATCGCGCGATTCGGGAGAAAGCGGCGGGTTTCCTCGATCTGTGCTTCGATGCTCACCGCGCGGCAGAGATCACGCTGCAACCGATCCGACGCTTCGAATTCGATGCGGCGATCCTGTTCTCGGATATCCTAGTGGTGCCGCATGCGCTCGGCCAACATGTCACTTTCGAAGACGGCGAAGGGCCGCGGCTCGATGCGCTGAAGGATCCCATTGCGCTGAATAGTCTTCGTCGAGAAATCGACCACGCCCGGCTGGAGCCGGTCTACGAGGCGATTACCCGGGTCAAGCAGACCTTGCCGCCAACGGTTGCATTCTTGGGTTTCTGCGGGGCGCCGTGGACTTTGGCGACATACATGATCGCGGGAGTTGGAACGACCGACCAGCTTCCCGCGCGGCTGTTTGCCTATCGGTTTCCCGATGCTTTTGCGGAATTGATCGACATTCTGGTCGAGGCCTCGGCGAGCTATTTACTCCGACAATTTGCCGCCGGAGTCGATGCCGTACAGATTTTCGATACCTGGGCGGGAGTGTTGCCGGCCGGCGAATTCCGCAACTGGTGCATCGAGCCGTGCGCGCGGATTATTGCAAAAGTGCGCGAGCGCGTTCCCGCAGCACCCATCATCGGTTTTCCGCGCGGCGCCGGAACCGAGCTCGAACGCTATCTGCAAGCCGTCGCGGTCAACGCGGTGGGAATAGATTGGACGGCCGAGCTTGGCTTCGTGCGAGACCGCATCCAGACGCAGCGGCCGGTCCAAGGTAACCTCGATCCGCTGGCGCTGTTGGTCGGCGGCGCGGCGCTTGACCGCTCGATCGATGCCATCCTCCAGGCATTTTCGCCCGGGCCGTTCATCTTCAATTTGGGTCACGGAGTCCTGCCGGACACGCCGATCGCTCACGTCGAGCGGCTCGTGGCGCGAGTCCGCGGCAAGCCGGTCCACGCCTGAGAGTGCCGGGGTTCGGCGGAGGGAGAACGACGGTGAACAGCTACGCATGGATCAAGGCGTTCCACATCATTGCGGTGATCGCCTGGATGGCGGGAATGCTCTATCTGCCGCGGCTGTTTGTGTATCACTGCTCTGCGGCGACGGGCTCGATCCAATCGGAAACCTTTAAGGTGATGGAGCGCAGGCTGTTACGCGCCATCATCAATCCGGCGATGATCGCGACCTGGCTGTTCGGGCTCTGGCTCGCCTGGTACGGACGCGATTCGCACTACGGCTGGTTCGCTTCGGGGTGGCTGCAGGCGAAGCTTGCCCTCGTCGTCATCCTATCGGCGTTGCACGGGCTATTTGCCCGCTGGGTGAAAGATTTCGGCGCCGACCGAAACCAGCATTCAGAAACATTCTATAGGATAATCAATGAGGTACCGACGGTGCTGATGATCTTCATCGTCATCCTTGTGGTGCTGAAACCGTTCTGAGTTAAGGCGTTGTCAGTACACAATCGGTCATGGGACTTGCCTCAAGGCCGGTCTTTTCTTATGTTTAGCACATCCCACCGAACGTAGGCGGATGCATTTGAGTTCTGGCTCCAGTGGATTGGAGCCGACTGGTGCATCGGGACCGGGGCCCCCAAAGCTCCTCGCAACCCAAGACCTGCGACTCTTTTTCTCCGCCAGCGACCCTGCGACCCTACCCGGCGCTGGCCCATTTCCATAGGACATCTGTATGCGGGAAATGAAACTCCAAGAACTAAAAACCAAGACTCCGGCGGAACTCGTCTCCTTCGCGGAAGAACTTGAGGTCGAGAACGCCTCAACGATGCGCAAGCAGGAGCTGATGTTCGGCATCCTCAAGCAGCTCTCTGTCCGTGAAACCGATATCGTCGGTGAAGGCGTCGTCGAGGTGCTGCCGGACGGCTTCGGCTTTCTACGCTCGCCGGAGGCCAACTACCTGCCCGGACCAGACGATATTTACGTCTCGCCGTCGCAAATCCGCCGCTTCGGCCTGCGCACCGGCGACACCATCGACGGCCACATCCGCAGCCCGAAGGAAGGCGAACGTTACTTCGCTTTGCTCAAGGTCAATTCGCTCAACTTCGAGGATCCGGAGAAGGCGCGCCACAAGGTCAACTTCGACAATCTGACGCCGCTCTATCCCGATGAGTGGCTGAAGATGGAGTTCGAAGATCCGACCAAAAAGGATCTCTCTGCTCGCGTCATCGACATCGTCGCCCCGGTCGGCAAGGGCCAGCGCGCGTTGATCGTATCGCCGCCGCGCACCGGCAAGACGGTGCTCCTACAAAATATCGCGCACTCGATCACGCACAATCATCCGGAGTGCTATCTGATCGTGCTCTTGATCGACGAACGGCCGGAAGAAGTGACCGACATGCAGCGCTCGGTGAAGGGCGAGGTAATCTCCTCGACCTTCGACGAGCCGGCGGTGCGCCATGTCCAGGTCGCCGAGATGGTGATCGAGAAGGCCAAACGCCTGGTCGAGCACGGCCGCGATGTCGTCATCCTGCTCGATTCGATCACCCGGCTCGGCCGCGCCTACAACACCGTGGTGCCGTCATCGGGTAAGGTGCTCACCGGCGGCGTCGACGCCAACGCGCTACAGCGGCCGAAGCGCTTCTTCGGCGCCGCGCGCAACATCGAGGAAGGCGGCTCGCTGACCATCATCGCCACCGCATTGATCGACACCGGCAGCCGCATGGACGAGGTGATCTTCGAGGAATTCAAGGGCACCGGCAATTCCGAGCTTATTCTCGACCGCAAGGTGGCCGACAAGCGCACCTTCCCGGCGATGGACATCACCCGCTCGGGCACGCGCAAGGAAGAACTCCTGGTGCCGCCGGATCAGCTGAAGAAAATGTACGTGCTGCGCCGCATCCTCAATCCGATGGGCACCATGGATGCCATCGACTTCCTGCTCGACAAGCTGCGCAACACCAAGAACAACGCCGAGTTCTTCGACTCGATGAATACCTAGCCTCACCCGGACTTGCCGGCATGCGCCGGCGTCGCTGGCGCGGCGTGCCTGATATTCGCCGCATAGTCAGGATCGACGAAGCACATACCGCCCTTGCCGATGACGCTCTCGCATTCCGCGGCGGTCGAATAGCCGCATTCGACGACGGACTTTGCGCGCGCGGCATAGCCGCACCAGTCTTCGGCATTTGCGGCGGTCGCGGTCATGACGGTCAGGGCAGCGACCAAAGCTATTCCGAATCGCATCGTTCGATCTCCCTTGCTGGTGCTCCGAACGGTCCATAAACCACAAATCGCCGCCAAACGGACCACAGCGTCAAGTATGTCGCACCGTCTCAATGGCGCGAATGAGGCCGGCCGGATCGGTCACCGGCAGCGAGCAGGTCTCCCCCACGCAGACGAAGGCTTGGGTCTCACGCGCGGCACGCACCTTTTCTCGCGCCGCATGCGAGGGCGGCAAAACCTCGGCCGCGCGGGCGTGAAGCACGATGCGGTCGAGCGGCGGCAGCGCGCGAGCCGCGGCGAGCAGTGCCATCGCGCGCTCGCCCTGCCCGGTCACCACGATCTCGGCGGCGCGCAGCCGCAGGTCGATGGCGTTGAACAGCGCCAGATGCATGTAGACATTCTCGACGGCTAGCGGTGCAATCGCCGCGATCAGCCGGTCGGCCTTCTCGCGCCAGCCGTCGTCGCCAGCGAGCAGCGCCAGCCGGATGAGATTCTGCGCGGCGATCGCGTTGTGGTTCGGCGTTGCCTCATCGGCCGTCGCCGCGGGGCGAATCACCAGGCCCTCGACGTCGGCGGCGGTGAGATAGTAAGTCCCGGTCTCGGCGTTGGCGTAGTTACGATCGAGCGCGTGCTGCCAGGCGAGCGCCTGATCGAGGTAATCTTGCCGGCCGGTCGCCTCGAAGAGCGCGACCGCGGCGCGGATCATCGCCGCGAAATCAGACGCCAAGCCGGGAAACTTGAGCTGGCCGTCACGCCATGAATGGCCGAGCCTATCGCCGCGGGTCATGGCGCCTGCGATGAAGGCGAAAGCGCGCTCGGCCATATCGAGCCATGACGGTTCACGGAGCATCAGGCTCGCATCGGCGAGCGCCGCGATCATCAGTCCGTTCCAGTCGGCGAGCACCTTGTCGTCGAGGCCGGGGCGCACCCGCGCCTCGCGCGCTGCGAAAAGCTTGGCGCGCAGCGCGAGAAGCCGCGCTTCGTCCTCATCGCCGCGCGGCTGCGGCTTGAGCCGGTTAAGGATGTTGTGGCCTTCGAAATTTCCTTGCGGCGTCACATCGTAATGGCGCGCGAAAAATTCGCCGTGTTCGATGCCGAGCTGCCGGATCACGTCGTCGAAGGACCAGACGTAGAACTTACCCTCCTCGCCTTCGGAATCCGCATCGAGCGAGGCTGAGAACGCGCCCTCGGCTGTCGTCATTTCGCGTGTGAGCCAGGCGACGGTCTCGCGGGCGCGCTGCCGGTAGAGCGGCTTGCCGCAGCGCAGGTATGCAATCGCCAGCAGCTCGAGGAGCTGGGCGTTGTCGTACAGCATTTTCTCGAAATGCGGCGTGAGCCAGCGCTCGTCGACCGAGTAGCGGGAAAAGCCGCCGCCGAGATGGTCAAAAATGCCGCCCTCACAAATGTGGTCGAGCGTGGTCTCGACGACGGCAAAATAACGCTGTTCGCCGCTGCGCAATCCGGCGCGCCACAGGAGCTCGAACAAAGCCGCTTGCGGAAATTTCGGCGCGCCGCGGGTGCCGCCGTTCACCGGATCGATGATGCCGCCGAGCTGGCGCGCGGCATTGTCGAGTTCGGCGGTGCCGATGGTGACAGTGCCTGCTGCGCGTGCAGTGGCGGCGAGCCGCTCCATCAGCGCGGCGCGGTTGCGCTCGATCTTCTGCGGCTCCTCGCGGAACAGCCGCGCGATCTCGCGCAGCACGTCGACGAAAGCCGGTTTGCCGTAACGCGATGAATTGGGAAAATAGGTGCCGCCCCAGATCGGCTCGCCGTCGGGTGTCAGGAACATGGTGAGCGGCCAGCCGCCCTGCTCGCCGAGATGATGCAGCGCCGCCATGTAAATCTGGTCGATGTCGGGCCGTTCTTCGCGATCGACCTTGATGTTGACGAACAGCTCGTTCATCACCCGCGCGGTGGCGTGGTCCTCGAAACTTTCGTGCGCCATCACGTGGCACCAGTGGCAGGCCGCATAGCCGACCGAAAGCAGGATCGGCTTGTTGCTGCCCCTGGCTTCCGCCAGCGCCTGCGGGCCCCACGCCCACCAGTCGACCGGGTTGTGCTTGTGCTGCAGCAGATACGGGCTGGTCTCGCGCGCGAGGCGATTTTCGGGGGCGGATGGCGTAGACGATGGCTCGGTCATGAGAGCCGCTTTGCTGGGCGGGCTAATCTATAGATAACACTATGACCGGCAATTTGACGCACGACAGCCTTTTAGGTTGGCATCGCCAAGGGGATGGTTCGCCGTCCATGCCGTCGGTAGATGCGAAAGTCTGCGTCAAGCGAAAGCAGAACGGGGTTCGCCAGTATCTCCGTCATACGCGCGAGACAGGCATCGGCAAAGCTCATCGGCACATCTGCATATTTCTCCATGAGCGCGAGCACTTCGTCCGTGTTCTCAGCAAAATCGAACGCGCAAACCACGGCGCCACGACGAAGCAGCGCTGCAAGCACAGGACTACCCGCTACACCAAGGACATGGAAGGCTTCCGACAGAACCGCCGCGCATGTCTTCCAGGGCGGCGGCAGGCGAGCAGCTTGGGCAACCGCCCAACGATGGTTTGCCTCGCGGCGGCTGAGCAGGCCAACCAGGAACCCTGCGTCAACGAGGACGTTTGCGGCCATAGCCGGTCGCCCGCAGATATTTTTTCTTGTTCGCGCCCAGGTCGGAAGGAAGCCCGTCGACCGAGCCGATGAGATCGGCGATCGCATCGAGCGCTGCCGCGCCTGGTCGAGACGATGCGGCAGGGCCGGTCAAGCGCTCGCGGACGATGTCTGATTTCGAAAGCTTTCGTCTGCGCGATTCGCCCTCGATTTGCGCGATCAATACATCGGGCAGCCGGATGGTCAGGGTTTTCATGAGGGAATTGTATTACGCGATTGACAAACCTGCATGACAACGGATCTGGCCCGATCACAATCTTGATTGGCTCCGGATACCCTTTACGCAACCATCGAGATTGGCTTGAACGTCCGGCATGCGCTCGGACGACACCATCTTCGCCCTTTCCTCCGGCCGGCCGCCGGCGGCGATTGCGGTGGTGCGCGTGTCCGGGCCGCGCGCCCGCGCCGCTCTGGAAAAACTCATCGGCCGGGTGCCGGAGCCGCGGCAGGCGATGCTGGCGCGCGTGCGCGATCCGGGGACCGGCGAAGCCATCGACGAAGCGCTGGTGCTCTGGTTTCCGGCGCCGCGCAGCGAGACCGGCGAGGACACCGCCGAGCTGCAGCTTCACGGCGGCCATGCGGTCATCGCCGCCGTGCTCGAAGCGCTCGGGCGGATCGAAGGCTGCCGGCTGGCCGAGCCCGGCGAGTTCACCCGCCGCGCTTTCGAGAATGGCCGGCTCGATCTCACGGCGGTGGAGGGGCTGGCCGACCTGATCGCGGCAGAGACGCCGGCGCAGCGCCGCCAGGCGTTCCGCCAGCTCAAGGGGTTGATCGGCGACCGCGCCGAGGCGTGGCGCCGGGCGTTGATTGAGGCGCAGGCGCTGGTCGAGGCGGGCATCGACTTCTCCGACGAAGCCGACGTGCCGGAAAATCTCGTCGATGCTGCACTCCATGCTGCGCAGCAATTACGCAGCGAAATTGCGGCGGCGCTGGCCGATGGCGGCCGGGGCGAACGGCTTCGGGACGGCCTCGTCGTCGCCATCGCCGGTCCGCCCAACGCGGGGAAATCGACGCTGCTGAATCGGCTGGCGCGGCGCGAGGCGGCGATCGTGTCGCCCTATCCGGGCACCACGCGGGACGTGATCGAGGTGCACTTCGACCTTGGCGGTTATCCGGTGACGCTATTGGACACCGCCGGTATCCGCGACAGCGCTGATCCAGTGGAGCAGGAGGGTGTGCGCCGCGCGCGGGCGGGCGCCGCAGCCGCCGATCTTGTCTTGTGGGTCACTGACGCATCGGCTGCTGGCGGAGCTATGGATGACAGTGAGAAAAGTCATTTTCAATCAGATGCCTGGTTGATTCCAAACAAGATTGATCTGGTAGTGGATAAGCTGTGGAAAACCTGTGAATCCAGATCCGGTCTTTCATCGCCGGTGACGTTCCCGATTTCGGCGACCACGGGGGCTGGAACGGACGCGCTCGTCAGAGCGCTTGCGGCCTTCGCCCAGAGTTATTTTTCGGCCACGGAGCCCGCACTGGTGACCCGCGCGCGTCACCGCCGGGCGCTGGAGGATACCGTCGCGGCGCTCGATCGGGCGCTAGGCGAGCGCGGCTCGGGGCGCGAAGAACTGATCGCCGAGGAACTGCGGGCGGCCGCGACGACGCTCGGCCGGTTGACGGGCCGGGTGGATGTTGAAGACATCCTCGACGTTATTTTCCGCGATTTCTGCATTGGTAAATGATTGGTTAACACCCCGCGGCGTATGTTTCACGTGAAACAGGGCGCCGATTTCTTGATTTTGACCGCAATTGCGGCGTTGGCTAAAAGGCGCCTGCTCCCCGGAGACCAGCGATGGACGCCAGCTTCGATATGATTGTCGTCGGCGGCGGCCATGCCGGCTGCGAGGCCGCGGCCGTGGCCGCGCGCATGGGCGCGCGAACGGCACTGATCACGCAGCGGTTTTCGACCGTCGGCGCCATGTCCTGCAATCCCTCGATTGGCGGGCTTGGCAAAGGGCATTTGGTACGCGAGATCGACGCGCTCGACGGTCTCATGGGCCGCGTGGCGGATGCCGCCGGCATCCAGTTCCGCATGCTCAATCGCCGCAAGGGCCCTGCCGTGCGCGGCCCGCGCGCCCAGGCCGACCGTAAGCTTTACGCGGCCGCCATGCAGGCGGCGATCCGGCGCCAGGCGAAAGTGACGGTGATCGAGGGCGAGGTCGAGGATCTCCTGACCAGCGATCGCGTCACCGGCGTGCGGCTCGCCGATGGCCGCGCCTATGGCGCCGGCGCCGTGGTGTTGACCACGGGCACATTCCTGCGGGGGCTCATCCATATCGGCGACCGGCAGATTCCGGCCGGACGCGTCGGTGAGGCACCGGCAGCGGGTCTTTCGCGCACGCTGGAGCGGCTCGGTTTCGCGCTCGGGCGGCTGAAGACCGGCACGCCGCCGCGGCTCGACGGCACCACAATCGACTGGGCGGCGCTGGAGATGCAGCCTGGCGATGAGCCGCCGGAGCCCTTCTCCACGCTGACTGATCGCATCGCCAACCCGCAAATCCAATGCGCCATTACGCGCACCACCGCAGCGACGCACGCCATCATCCGCAACAACGTCTACCGCTCGCCGATGTATTCCGGCCAGATCAAGAGCCGCGGCCCGCGCTATTGCCCCTCGATCGAAGACAAGATCGTGCGCTTCGGAGAGCGCGACGGGCATCAGATTTTTCTCGAGCCGGAAGCCCTCGACGATACGACGGTCTATCCGAACGGCATTTCGACCTCGCTACCCGAAGATGTCCAGCATGCCCTGGTCGCCTCTATCCCGGGGCTCGAGCATGCGCGCGTCGTGCGGCCCGGCTACGCGATCGAATACGACCACGTCGATCCGCGCGAGCTGCATGCTTCGCTGGAGACGAAACGCCTGTCGGGGCTTTTCCTGGCCGGCCAGATCAACGGCACGACCGGCTATGAAGAAGCCGCCGCCCAGGGCCTGATCGCCGGACTGAACGCGGCCGCCCGGGCAGGGGGCGGAACGCCGATCGTGTTCGACCGCGCCGAAGGCTACCTCGGCGTCATGGTGGACGATCTGGTGACGCGCGGCGTCAGCGAGCCCTATCGCATGTTCACTTCCCGCGCCGAGTACCGGCTGACGCTGCGGGCCGACAATGCCGATCAGCGGCTGACCGATCGGGGCATCGCTCTCGGCTGCGTCGGGCCCGAGCGCTCTCGCGCCCATCGGGCCAAAATGGCGGCGATCGACGCGGCCCGATCGATGGCACTGACCCTGACGGTGACGCCCAACGAAGCCGCGCGGCATGGGCTCGCGTTGCGTAAGGACGGCCATCGCCGCTCGGCCTTCGAGCTTTTGTCCTATCCGGGTATCGGCATCGGCGACCTTGCGCGGATCTGGCCCAGCCTTGGCGAGCTCGACCCAAAAATCGCCGAGCAAATCGAGATCGACGCGAAATACGAGGTCTATCTCAGCCGGCAAGCGGCCGACGTCGAGTCGTATCGCCGCGACGAAAGCCTCGTTTTAGCGGACGATATCGACTATGCGACGCTGCAGGGGCTGTCCAACGAGGTCCGCCACAAGCTGCAAGCGCATCGGCCGCGCACTATCGGCCACGCCAGCCGAATCGACGGCATTACGCCGGCGGCTCTGACCTTGCTGGTCGCGCACATGCGCCGGAAAGACCGCAAAATCAACCGCGGCGCGGCATGAACGGGGGCGGGCGCCGCGAGCCGCATGATCCGCCGGACCTGTCGGCCGACCGCGATCGCGCGCTGGCGCTGACGCCTGTTTCACGTGAAACAATTGGTCGGCTCGACCGCTTTGTTGCCACTCTCTTGGCGTGGCAACAGCGAATGAACCTGGTGGCGTCCTCGACCGAATCGGGGCTTTGGACGCGTCATGTGGCCGATTCGCTGCAGCTCATCGCGCTGGCGCCGGAGGCCCGGATTTGGGCCGATCTCGGCTCCGGCGCGGGATTTCCGGGCTTGGCGATCGCCTGCGCGCTGGCAGATATCCCCGGCGCGCGCGTGCACTTGGTCGAAAGCAATGGCAAGAAGGCGGCCTTCCTGCGCGAGGCGGTGCGGGTAACCGGCGCCCCGGCCATTGTTCACGCGGCGCGAATTGAGGATTTCGTCGAAAATGCCCCGGTTCCGATCGACGTGGTGACGGCGAGGGCGCTCGCTCCGTTCCCCAGGCTTCTTCCTTTGGCCTACCCGTTGTTGAAAAAGGGAGCGCTGGGTCTCTTTCCCAAGGGACAAGATGTGGCAGGCGAATTGACCGAAGCCGCTAAATGTTGGAAGATTCAAGCCAGTCTGTCGCCGAGTCGGACTGATCCGAAGGCTCACATTGTCATCGTGCGTGGCCTCGAACCGAAGCTTCGATCCGCGACAGGGACCGATTCCGATCATGGTAAATGAACCGTTAAAAGTGGATGAGACCGCGATGAGTGACGCGTCATCTTTAGAGACCTCCGCCGAGGTTATGGCCCTTTCGGCACTCCGCCGCGAAGCGCCGGCAGCGGCGAGGCCGCTTCGGGTGCTCGCCGTCGCCAACCAGAAGGGCGGCGTCGGCAAGACCACGACGGCGATCAACCTCGGCACCGCGCTTGCGGCCATCGGCGAGGACGTTCTGGTCATTGATCTCGATCCGCAAGGCAACGCCTCGACCGGCCTCGGCATCGACCGGCGCAATCGGGTTCACTCCACTTACGACGTGCTGTGCGGCGCGACCCCGCTGCGCGACGCGATCGTCGCCACCGCCGTGCCGCGGCTGCATCTGGCGCCTTCGACGCTCGACCTCTCGGGACTGGAGCTTGAGATCGGTCAGGAGCGCGACCGCGCGTTCCGACTGCGCAACGCGCTGGCGGCGCTGAAAGCGCCGGCGCCCGGCCAGACCAATTTCACCTACGTGCTGGTCGATTGCCCGCCGTCGCTCAATCTCTTGACGGTCAACGCCATGGCGGCCGCGCACGCCATTTTGGTGCCGTTGCAATGCGAATTCTTCGCGCTGGAGGGTCTGTCGCAACTCCTCAAGACCGTCGATACGGTGCGCGAGCAGCTCAATCCGGAGCTGACGATCCACGGCGTCGTGCTGACGATGTACAATTCGCGCAACAACCTGTCGGGCCAGGTCGTCGCCGATGTGCGCGAGTTCATGGGGCGCAAGGTCTACGACACGATCATCCCGCGCAACGTGCGGGTGTCGGAAGCGCCGTCCTACGGCAAGCCGGTGCTGGTCTACGATCTCAAATGCAGCGGCAGCGAAGCCTATCTGCGCCTCGCCACGGAGGTTATCCAGCGCGAGAAAGAATTGTGCGTCGCCTGAACAATGTGACGACCAAAAAGACGGAGCGCGCATGACCGAAAGCTTGGGAGAAACCGCGATGGCGGAGGAGGGGACGCGGTCGCGACTGGGGCGCGGACTTGCCGCACTGATCGGCGATGTCGGCGACGAGAGCCCGGTCGACCGCCCGCGCGGCCAGCGGCGGCTGCCGACCGGATCGCTGCGGCCGAATGCCCGCAACCCGCGGCGCGAATTTCCCAATAGCGAACTCGACGAGCTCGCCGCCTCATTGCGCGAGCGCGGCATCATCCAGCCGATCGTCGTGCGCGCGGTGCGCGGTGTCGCCGACGGCTACGAGATCGTCGCCGGCGAACGCCGTTGGCGCGCGGCGCAACGCGCCGGGCTGCACGAGGTTCCCGTCATCGTCATCGAAGCGACCGACGCCGAGGCGTTGCAGCTCGCGATCATCGAGAACGTGCAGCGCGCCGACCTTAATCCGCTCGAAGAGGCGGAAGGTTATCGCGCGCTGATGGATGAGTTCGCCAACAGCCAGGAAGAGATCGCAAGAATCGTCGGCAAGAGCCGCAGCTACGTCGCCAATACGTTGCGGCTGCTGAAGCTGTCGGAAGCGGTGAAGGCCTACATTCACAGCGGCAAGCTCACCGCCGGGCATGCGCGCATGCTGGTCGGCGAGCCGAACGCCGACGCGCTGGCGGAAGAGATCGTTGCCCGCGAACTCAACGTGCGCCAGGTCGAAGCGATGGCGCGCGAGCGGGCGCACAAGAGCGGGAAACAACAAACAAGCGGCCGCAAGGCGCGCGGTTCAACGGCGAAGACCGCCGACGTACTGGCCTTCGAAAAGCGCGTTTCCGACGCGACCGGCCTGGTCGTTAGCATCGATCATCACGACGATCGCGGCACGCTCACCATCCGCTACCGCAGTCTCGAGCAGCTCGACGATCTGGTGCAGCGGTTGGTGCGGGGTCATTGAGCGAGCGTAGCGTGGGCAAGCGAAGCGTGCCCACGGCTGACTTGCAGATTGTGGCGACGCCAACGTGGGCACGGCGCTGCGCGCTTTTGCCCACCCTACGCTTGCTAATATCTTTGATGGATGCGGCAACATGAATATCGACACGTGGGCAGTGGTATTAGCAACCGTTGTCGGGCCAGTCGCAGCTGTTTTTATCACGCGCTGGAATGATCACCGGCGAGAAGCGCGTGGCAGACTTATGCATGTATACCGCACATTGATGGCAACACGGCGGATGGCAATATCAGAGGAACACGTCGCGGCGATTAATCTCATCGAAGTCGAGTTCCATGGCGTAAAGCCGGTCATTGAAGCGTGGTCAGCCTATATCACCCATCTCAACTCTCCCAATCCACCTGGAGCCGCGACTGCACAGGTGGAAGCATGGCAAAATAGACGCGGTGAGCTATTGGCTATTTTACTTGTGAAGATCGCGGCCCACCTCGGAATCTCAAAAGGAGAAATTGAGATTTTACATGGTGGATACGCTCCACAAGGTTGGGTCGATCGTGATCAACGAGTTGTGGCTATTCAGGACTACGTGGTCCGCCTGTCAAAAGGTCAGTCGACGCTTCCGGTAAGCGCTATGCAGCAGGCGAGTCCGAACAACCCATATCCGCCGCCGCCGTAGGAAAAGGGTATCTAAAATGGATGGTTTTTACGTTGCCTACCTTACTGGACGGGGTGGCAATAGCGTCCTGTTGTTCGCGATAAAATCGTTGACCATGATTGGTGTTGATGTTGGGGGTATGAGATACAGCGGCCACGTTGAGCGAGCGACAAACGGAAGCATCGCTTTTCATGTTGAGTATGTCGTAAGTCCAGGCACGCCGCTAATCACAGGCGCAGGCAATGTTGCTACCGCAACGCCGGTATCCCTTGATTTCATCGTACCTGCGAATTTCGCGGATGGTGTAATTGTAAATATTCAAACCGCGTTCGGGCCAATTAATGCGAAGATTTCAAAGCTGAGTGATTTTGATTTGTGAATCCTTCACGACCGCCGCGCAATAAGGTTTGATTGATGGAATGTAGGACCTCAATCAGGCACTTTCTTCAACACGTGAAATCACTCCGCCGCGGTCTGCCCGGCGCTGGCGCCGGCGCCGGAGCCGAAGCGCCGCTCGATGTAATCGATGACGATCTTCTGAAAATCAGAAACGACCGTCGGACCGCGCAGCGTCATTGCTTTCTTGCCGTCGATGAACACCGGCGCCGCCGGCTGCTCGCCGGTGCCGGGCAGCGAGATGCCGATGTCGGCGTGTTTGCTCTCGCCCGGGCCGTTGACGATGCAGCCCATCACCGCAACGTTGAGGCCCTCGACGCCCGGATAGCGCGTCTTCCATTCCGGCATCGACTCGTGGATGAATTTCTGGATGTTCTGCGCCAGCTCCTGGAACGTGGTCGAGGTGGTGCGGCCGCAGCCGGGGCAGGCGGCGACCAGCGGCACGAAGGTGCGCATTCCGAGCGTCTGCAAAAGCTCTTGCGCGACCTTCACTTCCAGCGTGCGGTCGCCGTTCGGCTCCGGCGTGAGCGAGATGCGGATGGTGTCGCCGATGCCTTGTTGCAGCAGCACGCCCATCGCCGCGGACGAGGCGACGATGCCCTTGGAGCCCATGCCGGCCTCGGTCAATCCGAGATGCAGCGCGTAGTTGCAACGCCGCGCCAGCTCGCCGTACACCCCGATCAGATCCTGCACCGCCGACACCTTGGCCGAGATGATGATCTTCGATCGCGGCAGGCCGATCTCTTCGGCGCGCTCGGCGGACAACAGCGCCGATTGCACCATGGCTTCGCGCGTCACGTCGCGCGCGTCGGCCGGATGGTTGGATTTCGCGTTGTCGTCCATCAGATGCGTGAGCAGTTCCTGGTCGAGCGAGCCCCAGTTGGCGCCGATGCGCACCGGCTTGTCGTGGCGGATCGCGGTTTCGACGATTGCCGCGAACTGCCGGTCCTTCTTTTCCTTGAAGCCGACATTGCCGGGATTGATGCGGTATTTGTCGAGCGCCTCGGCGCAGGCCGGATGGTCGGCCAGGAGTTTGTGGCCGATATAATGGAAGTCGCCGACGATCGGCACGTCGACATTCATGCGCAGGAGCCGCTCCTTGATATGCGGCACCGCGGCCGCCGCCTCGTCGCGGTCGACCGTCACGCGCACCAGCTCCGAGCCGGCGCGGGCGAGCGCCGCCACCTGCCGGGCGGTCGCTTCCGCGTCGGCGGTGTCGGTGTTGGTCATCGACTGCACCACCACGGGCGCGCCGCCGCCGACGGTGACGTTACCCACCTTGACGGCGACGGTTCGATGCCTTGCGGCGGGGCCGGAGAATTCCATCATAGAGCGCGGTCCTTTCGGCGATCGGTTCCCCTGGCCCGGGGCCTGGGAATGGCAGAGATATAGCCTCACCGCGGCCGGTTTACGAGGACCAAGCCCAGGGCGACAAGGGCGACCGCGAGCGCAAAAGGCGGGGTCAGCGGCTCATTAAGGACCAAGTGGCCCGCCGCCACGCCAAAAAGCGGGGTCAGGAAGGTAAATGCCGACAGCCGGGTGGCCGAATAGCGCACAACCAGCGCAAACCAGATCACGTAAGTGACGCTGACCACCCAAACGATCTGGTAGGCCAGGGCGCCCAGCGCCAGCGCCGAGGGCATGGCGTCGATGCGCTCGCCGAAGACGACGGCGCCGATCGCCAGAAGCGGCGCCGAAACCACGAGCTGATAGAGCATCGTCTTCTCGGCGCTGACGCGATTGAGCCGGCTCGCCTTGATGACAAGGGTTGTTGCCGCCCATCCGGCCGCGGCGCCGACCATCATGATGTCGCCGAGCATCTGGTGCGGATCGGCGGCCGGGGTCGGCAGGCCGAAAGCGATGACGATGCCGGCGAACGACAGCAACAGGCCGAACCATTGCGACGGATGAAAATGATCTCCCGGGATCAGCCAACGCGACCCGATCACCACGAAGAACGGTGCGAGATAAATAAACAGCACGGCGCGCGTCGCCGTCGTCCAAATGAGGCCGCGATAGATCAGCAAAAACTCAAACGCGAAAAAGACGCCGGCCAGCAGTCCCGCCGGCAACGTACCGTCGCGCCTGAACAGGGCAGTCCCGCGCAGTTCTGCCCAGGCTGCGACGAGAACGGCGGCAACCGCCGAGCGAACCGCCGACTGGATCAGCGGCGGGATATCGTGAATGGCGAGCTTGACCGCAACCTGATTGAAGCCCCAGGTCAGGCACAGCGCAACCGTCACCGTTATGGCGAGCGCGTCAAGCGGCCGGGATTGTGGGGAATGAGACAAAGAGGTTCAGTTCAATTTCAAGGACGCGGGGCGGGCGGGTCAGGCGCAAAAAGCCCTGATAACGGCAGAAAAGCAACTGTCATCGTTCGCGGCAATGCGCGCAAATGCCGGCGATTTCGATCACCGGGCTTTTAGGGGCGAAACCAACCGCGCGGGACGATGCCTTGAGCGCTTCCGCGACGGCGCCGCCCGGCGCTTCGCCGACCGCGCCGCAGCGCTCGCAGATCAGGAACACGACAATGTCGTTGTCGGCGTGACTGTGGACGCAAGCCACAAAGGCGTTGCGGCTCTCGATGCGGTGGACGAGTCCGTTATCGCGCAGGAAATCGAGCGCGCGATAAATCGTAATGGGCGCCGGCCGGCCGTGGTCGGCCAACCGCTCGATGATCTCATAGGCGCCGAGCGGCCGATGGCTGGCGAGCAAAGCCTCGAGCACGTGGCGGCGCATCGGCGTCAGCCGTTGCGCGCGCGCCGCGCACAGCTCTTCGGCGTGCGCGATGGCGGCGGTGGCGCAACGCCCATGATCGTGGTCGGGTGCCGGGAAAATCATTTGCGGCATCATCTTTCCTCAGTCGGCGCGTGCGGCACTTTGTTCAAAGCACGAGGGCCTGTTACGGCTCATTGTAGCGGCTCGACGGGCAATCGCGAAAACGTGACGCCGCCCCGGATTTTAATGTTGCGCCGCAGCAAAAAGCGTCCCAGATTGCCGCACCTCGCGCAAAGTCAGGCAGGAAAGGGCGCTTTTCGGTAAGGCGCGCCTCTTGAATTGGGGGTCATCATGCTGAAAGGAAAGACCGGTCTCGTCACCGGCTCGACGTCTGGCATCGGCCTCGCCATCGCGCGGGCGCTGGCCGCCCAGGGCGCCAACGTCACCATCAACGGCTTCGGCGATCAAGCCGCGATCGAAAAGGAGCGGCTCGGCATCGAGAAGGAATTCGGCGTCAGGGCCTTCTATTCGCCCGCCGACATGACCAAGCCGTCGGAAATCGTCGACATGGTGCATGCCACCGAGCAGACCTTCGGCTCGCTCGACGTGCTGGTCAACAATGCCGGAATTCAGTACGTCGCGCCGGTCGAGGATTTCCCGGTCGAGAAGTGGGACCAGATCATTGCCATCAATCTGGCCTCATCGTTCCACACCATCCGCACCGCGATACCGGGCATGAAGTCGCGCAAATGGGGCCGCATCATCAATACGGCGTCCGCGCACTCGCTGGTGGCTTCGCCGTTCAAGGTCGCCTATGTCTCCGCCAAGCACGGGCTGGCCGGCCTCACCAAGACGGTTGCGCTCGAACTCGCGACCTTCGGCATCACGGTCAACTGCATCAGTCCCGGCTATGTGTGGACGCCGCTGGTCGAGAAACAGATTCCCGACACGATGAAGGCACGCGGATTGACCGAGGAACAGGTCAAGCGCGACGTGCTGCTGGCCGCGCAGCCGACCAAGGAATTCGTCACTGTCGACGAAGTCGCCGCGCTTGCCATCTATCTTTGTTCCGATGCGGCGAGATCCATTACCGGCGCCAACCTTTCGATCGACGGCGGTTGGACCGCGGCATGAAGCGTTGCCGCGGGACGATGAGCCCGGCCACGCAATCGTGAGACGCGCATCGTCATGAAAAATCTTCTCGCTAGGCTGCTGCCCGGTCGAGCCGCGCACGCGCCGGGCGCGCAAACGACCAAGCGCATCAATCTCGCGCTGCAAGGCGGCGGTGCCCACGGCGCCTTCACCTGGGGCGTTCTGGATCACCTGTTGAGCGACGAGCGCCTGATCGTCGAGGGGATTTCTGGCACCTCCGCCGGCGCCGTCAACGCCGTGATGCTGGCCGACGGTCTGGCGCGCGGCGGCCGTACCGAAGCGCAAAAGCGGCTCGCCGATTTTTGGCGTGCGGTCAGCAGTGCCGGCAATCTGCCGACCGTGCAAAGCGCCGTGATCGAACGGCTTCTATCGTTCACGCCGCTGGAAGGCGCCCCGGTGCAGGCCTGGTTTGGCAGCTTGTCGCGCTATTTTTCGCCGTATGACGTCAACCCGCTCAACATTAATCCGCTGCAGGACCTGATCGAGCGCTTCGTGGATTTCGAGGCGCTGCGGGCGTTTTCCGACCTGCAGATCTTCATCTCGGCGACCAATGTGCAGACCGGCCGGGTGCGGATTTTTCCCCGCGAGAAGATTACCGCCGCTGCGGTGATGGCGTCGGCCTGTCTGCCGCTCCTGTTCCGCGCCGTCGAGATCGACGGCGTGCCCTATTGGGACGGCGGCTATCTCGGCAACCCGGTGATCTTTCCGTTTTTCCATGCGACCACGACTGAAGATGTGCTGGTCGTTCAGATCAATCCGCTGATGCGGCAGGCAACGCCGACCTCGGCCAGCGAAATCATGAACCGCATCAACGAAATCACGTTTAATTCATCGCTGCTGGCCGAATACCGCGCCATCGAATTTGTCGCCCGCCTGATCGACCGGGGGCAGCTGCGGCGCGGCCCCGGCCCCGGCCAATACCGCCGCGTCAACGTCCATCGTATCGTGCTCGACCGGTTCGGCACCAATTTCGATGCCTTCAGCAAGTTGTCGACCGACTACGATTTCTTCCAAATGCTGCAAGTCAGCGGCAAGCGGGCGGCTCGACGTTTCCTCGATGAGCATTTCGACGATATCGGCGTGCGCAGCACCGTGGATCTGGCGGCCGAAGCGCAGGCCGAATGGGCGTGATCAGCGCAAACGAAAAATCCAGCCAAAAAATCTACCCATGGCGAACGTCGCACCGCTGCTTGCCGCTGAAGTCGGCACCGCCCGGCTCGAGATTTGCGTTGCCGATATCACCACGCTGGCGCTCGACGCGATCGTCAATGCGGCAAACCGTACGTTGCTCGGGGGCGGCGGCGTCGACGGCGCCATCCATCGCGCCGCCGGTCCGGACTTGCTCGCCGAGTGCCGCACCCTCGGCGGCTGTGAGACCGGGGGAGCAAAGATCACGCGTGGCTACCGGCTGCGCGCGAAGCATGTGATCCACGCGGTCGGGCCGGTCTGGAGCGGCGGCGGCAAGGGCGAAGAGGACTTGCTGGCATCCTGCTATCGCACCGCGCTCGATCTTGCCGCGGCGCATCGGCTTGCATCGGTCGGGTTTCCGGCGATCTCGACCGGCATTTACCGATTTCCGCCGGATCGTGCCGCGCGCATCGCCGTCGGGACCGTCGCCTCGGAGCTGGCGGCGTCGCCGCGGGGCATCGACCGGGTGGTGTTCTGTTGCTTCGCGCAGGATGCGGCCGATCACCATATGGCGGCCTTCGCCGAACTGGGGCTCGCCTGAGCCAACGCCACCGCGCGGTGGTTGGGAATGATGTTCTTGCAATGCAGCTCTGCGGGGTAACCTATAGAAATAATAAGTTGCCTTATATTATGTTGGGTGCCGTTAGGGAGAATCGCCGCAAGGCCGCCCCATGCCGCCGCTCTCGCCCAATCGAGAATTCGCTTTTTTGCTCAATGATGTAGCGCGTTTGCTGCGCACCTACGCAGACCACATGGCGGCGCAGTTCGGCATGACTCGCGCGCAGTGGGCGGTGCTGGTGCGGCTCGACCGCTGCCAGGGTCTCCACCAATCGGAACTCGCCGAACTCCTCGATTTGCAACCGATCACGCTGACCCGGCTGCTCGACAAGCTCTGCGACAGCGGCCTCATCGAGCGGCGGCCGGATCCCGCGGACCGCCGCGCCAAACGGCTATTCCTGACCGCGGCGGCGCGACCGGTGCTCGAGCGGCTCGGCGTGCTCGGCGAAGAAACGATGGCGAACACGCTCGCAGGCGTCGAGCGCAAGAGCGTCGAGCAAATGATTGCCCAGCTCGCCGTCGTGAAGGATAATTTGCGCCGGTTGATTGCGCGGCGCGATGCCGACGGCGCCCGGGGGGAACGGCACTATGGCTGAAGCCCTTCGCAAATCCGTGCCGCCCGCGCGTGACGAAGCGCCGGAAACTCCCAGGCCGCCGATCGCGCCGGCCATTGCCCCGGGAAAACGCTCTCGGGAGCGGACCCCCGCCGCCGACAAGGTGCGCCGGCTGAGGCGGCGCCAGCGGCTGCGCTGGACGTTGTTTGCACTGCTGCCGCTGGTCCTCATCGCCGCAGCGTATTGGTATGTCACTGGCGGTCAGGTGATGTCGACCGACGATGCCTATGTCAACGCCGAGAAAGTCGGCATCTCGACCGACGTCTCCGGCATCGTGCAAGAAGTCGACGTCGCCAACAATCAGTATGTCACGGCGGGACAGATTCTCTATCGCCTCGATCCCCGGCAGTTCCAGATCGCCGTCGACAATGCCAAAGCCAACCTGGCGCAAGTCGCGTCTTCGCTCGATGCGATGAAGCAGGACTACAAGCGCATGCTGAGCGACGTCGCCGCCGAGCAGGCGCAGGTCGATCTGGATCAAACGAATTATAACCGCGCAGAGATGCTGCTGCACAACGGCGCCGGCACGCAAGCGACCTACGACCAGGCGAAATACACGCTGCAAACCGACACCAGCAAACTGCAGTCCTTGCGGGAGCAGGCGCAAGTGCAGCTGGCCCGGCTCGGCGGCAACGCCGATACGCCGACCAGCGAGCTGCCGCAATATCTGCAGGCGAAAGCGCAGCTCGACGAAGCCCAGCGCCAGCTAGCCGACACCGTGGTCAAGGCGCCGTTCTCGGGAATTGTGACCGACGTGCCCGCCACCGCGCCCGGCCGATATCTCGCCGCCTCGGCGACCGCCTTCTTTCTGGTGGACACCGATCACGTCTGGGTCGACGCCCAACCGAAAGAGACGGAGTTGACCTACGTGCGCGCCGGGCAGCCGGCCACGGTGACGGTCGATGCCTATCCGAACGCGGTGTGGCACGCGACTGTTCAGAGCCTCAGCCCGGCGGCGGCGCAGGAGTTCGCGCTGCTGCCGGCGCAGAACACCAGCGGCAATTGGGTGAAAGTCGTGCAGCGCGTGCCGATGCGCATTCGCATCGACACCAGCGACAAGACGCTGCCGCCGTTGCGCGCCGGCATGAGCGCCGAGGTCAATGTCGACACCGGGCATGCGCGCGGCTTTCCGGACTTCCTCACCTCCTGGTTCGGCGGTGGCCCGCGAGGCAAGTGATGGCTTCCGACTCCGCGGCAGCAAACGGCGGCAATCGCGCGGCCATCACCGTCTGCGTCATCCTCGCCACGCTGATGCAGGCGCTCGACACCACCATCGCCAATGTCGCGCTGCCCTACATGCAGGGCAGCATCGCTGCGAGCCAGGACGAGATCGACTGGGTGCTGACGTCCTATATCGTGGCGGCCGCGATCATGACGCCGCCGACCGGCTTTCTCGCCGGCCGCTTCGGCATCAAGCGCCTCTTCCTGGTCTCGGTCGCCGGCTTCACCGTCGTCTCGATGCTGTGCGGCGCGGCGCAATCATTGACGCAAATCGTGCTGTTCCGGGTCCTGCAAGGCGCGTTCGGCGCGGCGCTTGTGCCGCTGTCGCAAACCGTTTTGCTCGACGCCTATCCGCGCGAGCGGCAGGGCTTTGCCATGGCGCTGTTCGGGGTCGGGGTCATGGTCGGTCCGGTGCTCGGCCCGGTTCTCGGCGGCTGGCTGACCGAGAACTACAGCTGGCGCTATGTCTTTTACATCAATCTGCCGATCGGCATTATTGCCCTCCTCGGCATGATCATTTTTCTGCCGGACTCCCGTCGCAACGCCGGCGACAAGCTGGATTGGTTCGGCTTCGGCACGTTGAGCGTCGCCGTCGGCGCGCTTCAGCTTCTGCTCGATCGCGGTGAAATCAAGGATTGGTTCAGTTCCAGCGAGATCATCATCGAGGCGATCGTCATGGCCTCGGCGCTTTATTTGTTCCTTGTGCACACCTTCACCGCGGACAAGCCCTTTGTCAGGCCGGCATTGTTTCGCGATCGCAATTTCACGACCGGCACGCTGTTTATGGCGGTCGTCGGGCTCACGCTCTACGCCTCGATGGCGCTGCAGCCGCCGTTCCTGCAGGAGCTCATGGACTATCCGGTCTCCACCTCCGGTATCGTGATGGGGCCGCGCGGCATCGGCACCATGATCTCAATGCTGGTCGTCGGACGCCTGGTTGGTCGGATCGACACCCGGGTGTTGCTCGGCCTCGGTCTTGCGGTCACGGCATGGTCATTCTACACGATGACCGGCTGGACCCCGGACGTGTCACGGGAAACCATCGTCGGCGTCGGATTCATCCAGGGCGCCGGGCTCGGCTTCCTGTTCGTGCCGCTGAGCACCGTGACATTAGCCACGCTAGCGCCCCAGCAGCGCGCCGAAGGCGCCGGCTTTTACAATCTGTCGCGCAACATCGGCTCCAGTATCGGCATTTCGATCGTGAGCGCTCTCTTGACCCGCAACACGCAGGTCAATCACGCCGACATCGTTGCGCACGTCACTGCCGTCAACCGCGGCTTCGACAACCCGGCGGTCGCCCATTTCTGGAATCCGCTGACCGCCACCGGGCGCGCTGCGCTCGACGCCGTCATCACCCGGCAGGCGCAGATCATTGCCTATATCGACGATTATAAGTTGTTGATGATCGCGACGCTGGCGGTGCTGCCGCTGCTGCTGGTCTTTAAGCCGAAATACGGCGGTGCCGCGAAGCCAATACCGATTGCCGATTGAATTAAACGAGCGGCGGCTTATGCCGCCGCTCGCCTGCCGCTGTTGTTTCGCAGCGAGACTATTCCGCGCCGCCGGCGGCGGCTTCGCGGTT